>JAFZAP010000062.1 GCA_017557185.1 Prevotella sp. | reverse complement strand
GAAATGCCGTGCCGTCAGCGCAGACAATGTGATTACCCGCAGCGATGGTGACATCGAGATCTTCGCATACGGCTCGCTCAGCAATCCCTTCCACTCGGATGCACAGGTCAGCGGCGAGGGCGGCACGCTGGCTATTCATCGCGCACCGTGGCTGTTCTACTACGGCGATTTCCAGCACGACATGACGGCATACGTGGAATTAGTAATCGACGACGTCCGTGTGGACGACTATGACAACTATGCCATCGGAGCCTTCATCGGTGAGGAGTGTGTCGGCGTGGCCGTCGATGGGTATCTGCGCATCTACAGCAGGAATCTCGATTATAACGATGTGACATTCCAGGTCTTCGATCTGGAAAACGAGAAGCAACTCTACGATGTATATGCCAGCAAATCAGTTCACTTCGTTGCTGATGATATGGCGAGCACCTACAATGATCCCATCATTATATCATGCATATCGAGAATCCCCGGTGACGTCAACGGTGACGGACTGGTAGATATTGCAGATGTGACGGCTTTGGTTAATTACATGTTAAGCAGTGAAGTCGAGGAGAACAATAATGCCGACGTCGACCAAGATGGTGCAGTCACAACATACGATATCATAGCATTAACAAATATCATTCTTATGAGTTCCGCGAAATAAAACGATGATGTCGATATCAACAATGATAAAAGGTTCTTTATAAGGGCTTTCCTTTTAAAGAACCTTTTCCATTTCTGTTGAAAGGAATGTTGTCTAGATGTTCAATACCACTCTAACAACGCAAACCTTATTGATGATTTCTTACAATCACATTCTAAGCAGGTTAAAAAAGTACAATACGGCCGCATACGATGCTGGGACACCTTTCGCATGACCAATCATCTTGTACGACTGATCGACTATTGTGCCGTCAGACTTCACCTTCCCAATAAACATATAGTTCTGGTTTTTCACCGTACCATCCTTCTCAACCTTCCCAATCATCATATAGTTGCTGTTCTTGATGGTGCCATCCGACATGATCTTCCCCACCATCATATAATTTGCATTTTTGATGGTGCCATCACTTTCTATCTTTCCAATCATCCGATAGTTCGCATCCTTCACCACCCCATTCGTTTCTACGCGTCCCATAAACCGATACGACGCGTCCTTCAACTCCTGTGCCTGAGCCGTAAGCATCATGATACAGAACAGCACCAAACTTAAAACACTCCGTTTCATATGCCGCAAAGGTAATCATTATTTCGGAATCTTTCCAACCGAATGCCAATCTTTAACTCCTGTTAACCTTCCGAAACCGCCCATTTTTGCACGTGTTTGCCCCAAAGCCACTATATTTGAACACATAGTAATCCCCAAAGACCTGCACCCGCTGCACCCGCTACACCGCTCTGGTGAAAAATTGAACTGCCCGAAGGGTATTGAACCGCCCGAAGGGCATCTTGAACCTTTTGAACGTGACAAAGTCACAATTGAACTTTTTGAACACGACCGTAGGGAGACAGTGGGCTCCTGTTTTTGGTCAAAACTCTATGAGTTACGCCTCAAGACTCAATGCTTTACGAGTGAAAACCCATAGCTTTACGATGGTCACCGATATGCGGCGATCTCACTACCGTATAACGGTGATGAGCGCACCATATAGTGGTAGAAGCGTTACCACGTAGCGGTAATGACATTACCAGCATGCGGTGCCGTTTCTGGTAAAAACTCGACAAAAAGACAAAGAGTTTTATTTCCCCACAGATTCCACTGATTCCACCGATTTTTATCAACACAAATTCCCACAAATTATCCGCAAATTCTCATTAATTTTTTGTCTACGCGCTCGGCTCTGCCGCTTTCATAACGTAGTGAGGAAAGAATTTAGCGAATTCAACGAATGAATGCAGATGACACCAACGTTTCTAAGGAACAAAGGAATTGAAGGATACGAATGGCACGAAGGAAATAGGACAGTGGAGGGCGATCCCGCGCGCGGAATCATAACGTTTGACAGGTTCGGCACCGACAAACTCGTTTGTCGTGCAGACCCTATCGAACGTGTGACGATGGTGGCAACACCATCTCCTCCACTGTCCTATTTCCTTCGTGCAATTCGCAATTAGTGTTCGACTCTATGTCTCTCTGTCTAATTTCTTATGCATTCGTTCCTCGATTCCTTTATTCCTTAGAAATCTGAGAAATCGGTATAATCCGTGGACAAAAACCTCTGTATGTCTTTCGCCTGAATTGTTCATGAACATTCAAGTATGAGTTGTTTCTTTGCCTTGGCATCACGTATAATGTCCGCTAATAGCACGCGAATAATCGAAAATATTTACGATTCATTTACGACCCATTTACGCATATTTACGTAGCGTCGCAGACTGATAAAAATCGTCCTTTTCGTGCTATTCGCATTTATAGATGTTCAAATAAAAACGCGTCATCTGCAATCTGTGGGTAAGTTTTTTCACTTTTCACTTCGCGCTTGCGCGGAGGCCCCATTTTCGAGATTTGCTGCCACTCTGCCATATTGCTGCCATCATCTAACTATTTGTTTTTCAATCTGTTACGCGAGGTGTGGCATTGTTGCAACAGAATACACAAAATTTCACAGGCAAAGCACCTTACACGCCGCATAGCGGCTCAGGTGCAGGAAATGCAGGAAATGCAGTTTTTTTTCGGTTATGTTTTATACTTAGGAATAAAGGTATTTGAATACATAACGGACAACCCGAGACTACTTTACATTATAATCGTATGATCCTACCACCCTTCTCCCCAAAAAGATTATCGCCTATTATTATTACCGATGAGGGCACATACAGCGAGACAAACTGTTCACACCCTGCAAAAGCCAAGTCACAGATTGTAACTACTCCCTCTGGCACATTGTACTTAGTCGCTTTAAAACCGACCCTTGCGTACAATAGCCGCTTGCCGTTCTTTGTATAGGCCACGTCTTCATTGTCAATCATCCTATCGTCATCTGCCACATGTAGTGCATCCGTATCCATGTCTTGCTCTGCATAGGGACGTTCCCAAAACACGATGCATCCCATCACCCGTTCACTGCCGAAGATGGGCCATTCCTCCTCTGGCCTAAATTCCCACGAGCAACTCATTGGTACATGCAACGTATCGAATGTACAGCCCAAGAAGGCTAGTCGCTCAATCCGCTCCACACTCTCAGGTATCCAGTACTCACTAACTCTTTTGGCTGCCTTGAGTAAACGCTTTCCATCTTGGCTATAAACAAACCCATACTCATCAATCCTGCCATTAGCGATTTCCTCCTTCAACTCATCGCTTATGACACAATTCTTTGGGTAAGGCCAATCCCAAAAATTCAACTTCAGGCCCTCAGGAGCATGCCGCATACAAGCATCCTCCGCCAGTCTTCCATTCTCAAAGAACGTCACGGTATAAGGCACGTCCACCTCCCGCAATCGCGAGCAACCGTCGAAAGCATATTCATCAATGCCCCAGACTCCCTCGCGAATGCGGAAGGTCTCTGCATCCAGCGGAACCCTCAACAACGTGTGACCATCGGGAGAGTAAACGAGGTTGAACTTAAAAGCCATAAGAATCCCCCAATGCAAATTAGTTACTGCTCTTTATAGAGGGAAAGCAATCCCCTCTTTACAATAAAAGAAAGCCAATAGTTGATGTCATAATAATACTTGCAATTATTACGCCCAAGCATCCTCTCTTAACTGTAAATTGTTCATTGGTATACTTGCTGTTATCATAAACCTGATTGTAAAAGATTCTTGCAACAGACAAGAAATCTTGTAGATTTAGTTCCCAATTACCTCGACTACCAGTGATTTTAGCTTCCAAGACAGATGCATCACATATCTTTTTTAGAGTGTTTCTGTTTATAGAATAAACAACTCCTTCCGTTACACAATGACCATCTAACACTCTTGAATCTACTAATTCTGCTGCGATGTTTATATTCTCTCGATCGTCTAATCTTAGTGATAAAGAGCCATTCCTAAGGAATATCCAATCTTCAGATTCCACAAAAGCGACAATTGACAGACTGTCGCGCCCTCCTTCCTTTGTGGAGTGCAACCATAATTGAAGGTAAACGTATTGCAGAAACCCTTGTTTAAGGTCATACCTCAGATGAATTGATTCACTATTTGTTGAATTCTCAAATCTGTCATGCGTGATGTTTACTACTTGATTTGCCATAATATAAGTATTATAATTAATTAAAAGTTTTTAGTTCATTTATTTTATCAGTAGTTGTTCCAATTCTTCCATTGTATCAACATATAGACCTGTACTCAGTGGTACTCCTGTATAAATATTGCAAGGTAGCCATTTGATATTTTGCACAATCGCAAATTCATCCTTTACAAAAAAGACGATACTACCATACTTGCGCTTCTCAAAACCATATTCGAGAAGATTGGTTTCTGTTATTGGTGTCTTCGCCTTCATACCTATACTATATTGCATTTCTTTAGCGTATCTAAATGGTGCTCATCGAAATCCTCTGCTTGCATTTTTACAACCTCTACATTTGGGCATATGCGCTTAATCAGGTCTGTATAAAAAGATTCGTAAGTGTTATCGTTTTCATTATACATATTATCAATTCGCATTCCCAAATATATCTTATCTATCACAATAGGAACGGACTCTTCTTGACCAAGATGCCTCACCTCTTGTTCATACTTCCAATCTATAAACTTTCGAGATAAAACTTCCTCTTCAAAAATAATATTACTAATCTCTATCTTCTTCACATATTCTACCTTATGCACTTTCTCTAGTTCTTTTTCATCTGAAAAATGAAACTCAATGCAACAGCCACGATGTTCATCAGTATAGTGGCTCCACATAAGCATGTTACAAGGCTTATCTTCCTTTTTTTCTATCATAGAAATAATTCTTAGACCTTCCTTTCCTTTACGAATAGCATCAATTGTTTGATTATCTACATTTGTTAGAAATGCGCCTTCCATTGGGTCATTCAATTCTTTGAAAGTGGAAGCATGCATTTTGCTTTCGATTAGCGTTTTCACAAAATACTTAAAACTATTATCACTTAGGCTTTTGTACTTATAATAATGTTGCATAATAAATAAATGATATATAATTACTGACGATGATTTATTGTTATAGAGTTGAGTTTAGATAATTCATCAGGAGTATATAAAATATTAAACTCTTGACTATAGTAAATACCGCTATTTTTTCGTTCAAGACAACTATTTTTACTACCATGTATTGTTCGATCTTCTAACAGAGGATTAAAATGCAGCGTCTTACCTCTATAATCATGAATAGGAACTTCTAAATCATATCCACATGATCTCATATGAATACCATCCCAAACTTCTACTATTCTATCAGAAGGTGACAATATATAATAATATTGATTTATATCATTATTTATAGATTCTGTTTTATAGCACCATATTAATCGATTATTCGAATCTTTTTTATTCTTTTTAATATCACAACTCCATATATTTCCAAGGTTATCCTTTATTTCATAGTTGAGCGCATATATCATTAGCAATGGCATTATCCATGTATGTGTGTGCGCTTTGACCGCTGAATAAGAGGACTCCCTTAGATCTAACATTTCGTAGGAATTCCTTAGAGCATATACACCATCATAATATACTTCACCTATACCACCGATATGTTTCTTTGTCGTTCTCAATTGATCATCATAAAAAAAATAGGGTATCTTTGTCCTTTCGTACTCTGCTATCTCTGTTTTATTCATACTTAAGGCTTTAAATGTATCATATATTGTGCTATAGAAAGCTTTTGTATTCTCATTCTCGCAAAATAGAATCGTTATTTTGACGGCATAATTTGAATTTGAAGTCAACTGAGGTTCGCCTATCTCTAACTTATAATCAAATAAACCATTTCTCGCAATTGCTTTTGTTTTTTCTATCATGTGATTTATTGCCGCATCTTCGTTTTTCTTATTAAGCTCGCGCATTTTCATATTCATCATAAATGAAGCACCTGCCAATTCTGCTTGCATTCCCTTGCTTTGTGCAAATTTAGTTAGCTGATCAATAGAAACAACGGCCTGAACGGTCACATCATATAGACCACTTGACAACTGAGATACCGAAAGTTCTCTATATGATTTAATATTGCCTGATGACACTGTAACAATCTCATCCTTTATCAAATCGTCATTTAGTACTTCTGTATTGGCAGATACAAATGTTCCGAATGCTTGTTCTATAGCATTTCTTAAGGCATTGCGAATCGCTTCTTCCCTTGTGTTTCCAGTTCCACTAGTAACAAGGGATATTGTTTTATCGTTATTCGGAGTTTGATTGTTTATATCCGATGGGGTTTCATTATTATATGATTTATCTCTTTCAACAGTATTATTCACACTATTTGGGGATTCATTTCTTTCAACAGTATTATCTTGCTGTTGATAAATATTACGCTGTTGAATTTCTCTTCTTTGCTGGCCTATTCCATATTGTCTGTTAGGCCTTCGATTGTATGGGTAAGTTCTTTGGTTGTTATAACGTTGGTTATTTCTTTGTTGACCTTGTTGGCTTAACCCATTAAGAGCTCTGCCAATAGTATTTAAAATGTTTTGTGCTGGCATATTCACTGAGAACAGTAAGCCAGCAATTAAGATTAATAAATACTTCTTCATACGATTACTGTTTTATAGTGTTCTTTTCCACTCTCTTGTAATAAACAAAGACCTGCATTTTATTAGCATCTTCAAATGACGTTAACAACTGCATTTGCTTTACATAACCAATAGAATTTACTCGAATGAGTTCATAGACCTCTGTCATATCAGATTCGTGTTCTTCACCTTTTGGAGTTTTAATAGTCATAGATGTGTAACTATGTGAACCATTGAAGAACTCCCCTGCATTGCGCTGAGACTTAACATCTGCCACACGATTCATTATCTGAGCTGTTTTGTATTTTGACTTATCCAAAGCAACAACAGACAGCAAGTAGCTATTATCATAGTCATCAATAATACGGCAACCATCAAAAGGAGCATTGTTATACATCCGCTCAATGAAATTGGCCAATTGTATTCGCTCTTGATCATACCCCTGAGCATTGGCATAATTTACTCCTAAAGTAAAAATACCCAATAATAATACCTTTTTTAATAATCTTACCATGACATTACATTTTTAATATATGTTATTGTTTTGGGTAGGTTATTTGCAAACCCCAGTCCCACACTCTTAGCTGCTTCTATCATCTTTCTGCGAGTTGTTTGCACTTCAGCTTGTTGGCGTTTCTTTGCTTCCAACTCTTCTTTCCTGATCTGGACATTGGCCTCAACCTGCTTGGCCCGCAGTTCATTATCAGCCGTTTGCTGATCAACTCTTAGCTGAAACTCTCTCCTTTCCCGCTCTTTTGCATCATTATACTTTTTCATCTTAAAATCCCACTGGCGCTTCTCATCCTGACGAAGTTTTCTATTGATAGCAGCAATAAGTGATTCCACTTTTGATTGGCTGTCTGTGTTCGCAGGCATTTTTGCTATTATATCTGCTACTTGAGAGGCGCCCTCAGACGTAGGCGAAGCAGCCCAGCGCGCTTTTGCTTCATTTAATAATTGAGCCGCCTCCGCATTATTCTTTCTGATAGCATATTCAATCATCAAATCCTGACACTCTTTTGAGCAATCGCAAATATCTGGCACTTGCATCAACTGATAGATAGCCTCATCATATTCATTGTTACTAGCAAGTTGTTGAGCCTGTTTGATGATTTGTAAACATCTGACAGAATAGTAATTCACGATTTTTTCTTTTGCTCTATCAAGGAATGCCACCAAGTCTTTATCCTGTGGCTTAATCTGATTAATAGCGGCAATAAAGGCCTTGTTTTCATTGATGCCAATTCCTATAAGAGGTAAGGTAATCGTTTCAAATACCTTATTCTCTACCATATCACCAATTATGAGTGTAAGGTCTATCTTCTCTGAAATCCTTTGTGGTGTTGACGCAACAATATCTTTGGACGTAACATCGGCCTTGGCAGTTATTACAAAGCGATTGTTGGCATCTAAAGAAGATATGCCATTAGCTGTCAGTAATTGGGTCATCTTTCGCTCCAATTGCTTTCCTGCCTCAGATGGAATTACATCCCTATCTGGTTGTACTACGCTAATATATAACTGATCCGTCTGAGCATATATTGAACCAGCAAATACAATAAATAATAATATAAGAATAACTCCTTTCTTCATCATTACTTTTCTCCTAATACAATTATTGCCTCACCTAAACCACGCTGCATCACTTTGGATGTAATATTATAAGGAGGTTTGTTCAGATACTTACGCAATTCTGTTGCGAAGCCACGAGCATCGAGAGCATTGCCTCTTTCATCAAATAATGGTATTCGCACTTGCTCGAACTGCGCAAATGTCTCTGTCCCATCAGTAAGATTATAGTTACCAGAGACGGTATGCTGTTTTAGCCAGTCTTGAATACAATCGGTTAGTTCTTCACCATCATATTCCGTCTCCAAATCGTTCTCCCAATTATCCCAGCATCGTATAGTAAGGACTATCTCCCTACCATCAGTCTGTTGTTCAACATACCACTTTGTCATCTGAGAATCAAACTCAGCTATTCGCTCCTTAACAGCCTGCTCCAATATAACAGGAATAGGGTCTTGGGATGCCATTGTTGTTCCCGTTGAAGATGCAATCCGCTTACTTGTATAAGTATCAAAAGCTTCAAGATTAAATGTTACAGAACGCCCCAATTCTTCTTTATTCAGGTGCCAGGAAATCTGTATCAATATATCCGACTTGATTCTTCTCTTCAATAAATCCAAAGGACTTTCAACCAAGTTTGCAGCACTTGTTTTACTGAAGGTCATATTGTCCTCAGCAGTTTTCAAATTGATTCTCCTTATCTCCTGCTCAGCATCCTTAATGCTGTAGTCAAGAGAGGTGAGTAAACCTCCGATTTTACTGATAACGGGCCCAATCTCCGTATCCTGCTGGAAAGCTAACTGATAATCTGGGGTCTTGACTTTTGTTCCCTGATTATCATAGGTAGTCATGAAATAACGCATTTCACACCAATTGTCACTTGGGAGAATCATGATTGTAGGCTTCTTTTGGGCCTCCAAAGACAACGGGAAAAAGCAGACAAAAATAGTCAGGATAAAAATAATATAGTTTTTCTTCATATTCTATTGTTTAGATTTGATAATTGTGTATATTATCGCTGCATATATGCAAAGAAGAATACCTGTAAATAATAAATAATATGGCATTGTTATACCTGTATTGGCATAATAGAAATGCATTATAAGCATCAAAAGGAACAATACACATGATAAAGTCCTAATGTTAACAATTGCAACAGATGTGTTATAACTTACTCCAATGCCCATAATCAACGGGATAGCAAAACAGATTGTAGACAGTATTCCTGCCAATGTTGCATGAGAATCTGCATCCGCAACAGAATATACCCAGTATCCTAACAACGAAGAAAAAACGAGTATTATCAAAGATAAAACATTATTAATTTTCATACATTCAATGGTGGTGGAGTTAAAGCAATAAGTTTAAGAATAGCAGGAACTTGTTCTACAGGTAACCATGTTGCCATTCCTGGCATCCACGCTAATGTATCCTTCGAGACTTTTTTGCCTCTAATAAGTTCCATTAGTTCAGTTTCTCTAAGAGGACCTGTTTGCAGACCATCAATGGCAACATAATAGAAATGTGCAATAGGTTGTGGCATGGATTGGATAGAACCTGGTATATACATAGATTTCATAGACTGGTTCATCATATTAATCATCTGCTGAGCCATTCCCATTCCAATACCAAACTCCAACAATCTGTCTAAAGAAAAGAAATCATTATTGTCCATAAGCTACATTATTATATTTATATTAGGGTACAGGAGGCGGAGGTGGCGGTGGAGTATTGGCACAGAATAATGAGGCAACCTCAGGGACATTCTCTGCATATTCCCAATTAGCCATCCCCTGCTTCCAAACATATGTTTGTCTTGTTAATTGACCACTCCCTACCAATAATTGTAATTGTTGCAGAGTAAAGGGACCAGCCTGCTGGCCATTAACGGCCGTAAAATATTGAACAGTTGGCATAGGTGGTGGTGTATTCATACCTCCTTGTACTGTCTGTCCCATCTGTGACATCATACCAGCCATCTGTTGACCCATAGCTCCTCCCATCATCATACCTGTCATCATTCCAGCAGGATTCAATCCTCCACCATCGCCATTTCCCAAATTCATCGTACCCATTTGACCAAGATTTTCTGCTGCTACTTTTAGCACTTCTGCTTGCCTGTCTATTGAATGGGCACCGATGAAATTAGTTTCGGATTGGAGGCGTTGAGCACGTTGCCCTTCTTCACGTTGGATTCGCAATGATTCTGCAACATTCTCTGTATTTATAGCCTGCATATCTTTTAGATTCTGTATATTTACATCTGTCTGAGCATTCATCGTTCTTGCCGTGTTACCTGCCGTCAGCTGACGTACCTCAGCATAATGGGGGCTTTTTTTGTCTATCTCAATAGCAGATATATCTACAGCCTTCAGGTTGACACCAAAATCCTCTTTAAGCCTTGATGCCAAAAAGCCTTGTACTTTTTGGTTGATTTCCAATATCTGTGTCTCCATCTGTACCAATGGGATATTCATTGTACGTGGGATATTAGCCACAACACTTTTTACATATTTAACCAATGCGGCTCTAATTTGTTCCAGAAATCTATCTAAATCAAATTCTATCAAGCGATTTAGCTTGATAAAACCACGATAATCTGTGATGTTAAAAGTAATCATCCCTCGTACACAGACAGGAATACCATGATCTGGCAAACGAGGATCAAAAACATCAAAATACGGCACACCAAATCGTATTTGGTTGTTCCCTGCCAAATTAATGAAATACACTTCGGCTTGGAATGGCGATTCCCCTCCCCATGCCATTCCGACAAGATTGGCCAAAACAGGGAAATTACCCGTTTTAATCGTTTGGTCGTAAGGCCCTTCTATAAAATCTTGTAACGTGGCATTCTGCTGCATATAGGTAAATACAGCAACTTCACCATCCTTAACACGAAGAGTACTGCCATATCTGATGGCATTTTCACGAGAAGTTGAATTAACCTCCTGACCTTCAGGACGCCACTTCCACACTAAATAGTTTTCCTCATCGCAGCGAATAACATTCATGAATCCACCGCCTTTACCTCTTCCGAATATACTCATAACTCCAATTTAACTTGCTAAACTTATAACTAGTAAAAGAATATTCACACTCATTATTATATATACTATAATATGTGACTTCTTACTTTTTCTCATTAGTTCTTGCATATCGGTACGTTTTTGTCCAAGATATGAGCGAAAACTATAATTGTCTCCATACAAAGTTTGAGCTTTGGAACTTAAAGAGCAAAAATCATTGTATAATGCTTTAGACCTCATTATTTTCATAATGACAACAAAAAACCATACGATATATACAATAGGGATTAATAGTAAAAGATAGTCGTAAACACGTATATTTGTGTTCAAATATTTGGAACATATCGTGTCTATTTCAGTCATCATGTTATTAACATTATCAGCTTCATTCTGACTATCTACTATTTGATTACAACTAGGACATACTTTAGATAATGGTGGAAGTACTTCACCACAGTATGGACACTTTATGACAGCTACTTTCAAGTCGTTATATTCTTCCATTTCTATCACTTTATTTCTTCTGTTTATCTACTTAATTATTAAATGTGTACTTATTGCAAAAAGATGAAATATAACATGAAACAAAGATAATGCAGATGTAATTGCCAGCCAAATAACTAAAAAACCTAGCAATCTGCGACAACCTAGACAACAGAAATCTATGTTAACATAGAAAACAGACAATACCAATGTTAATAATAAGATAATAAAACAGACAGAAAAACTTGCAACTACAACCCTAATTGGAATCATCCCGTCGTCAGCCGTTATTGATAACCTTTTTAGTGTACCATCATTAAATCCCATAACAATTGCAAGCCCGGCTATAAGAAATCCCAGTAACTCTGGTATTATCTCTATAATAGTTTTTATAAAACATTCCGAACAAAAATCTATTTGATAACGAAGTGTAAGAAATAACAGTACAAGGAACAATCCTAATACTAAAATCCAAAAACGCCCTCCTATAAGCTTTAGCATGTCATATAGAACCCTACAAAAGCTAACTTTTTTATTCCCTACTTTATTCATATTTGTATGGTTAAAGTTTTCTTTCAATATTAAGTTTTCCTGCTTACTCCTTAGTTAAATGATTTCAGTCATGAGTGCGGCAATGTTTCTTACAGTATCAATAGAAATGGGATCTTCTCCAGATCTGTTCATCATAGCACCTACCAATTGGTTCAACACACGATTAACCAACTCCAGATTTTGCCGATCTTCATCATTCAGACTCTCTAGAAAAGCTTTCTTTGCCTCATCTGAAATTGTAAACATACTTAAATCTCCTTAACTTTACGGCTCAATAAAGCAATCTATTAAATTATTAGGTTCTAGGCACGACAAAGAAGGTGTGAGCCCGCTAGCTAATCTGCTGGTAGGCCTTCGACTGCCTGAAAGATAGATTAGAGAGAAACAGCTCACACCCATGTATGATGTAGGGTACAAGCTGTACCTGTACAATCATAGCACGGGAAGAACGTCCTCGCTTTCCAATCTTTCAAAGGTAAGTTGTCGAAGTTTACCAGCTGGAAAAGCTAAACGCTTCCTAAATCATGTCTGTGAGAGGTCATGAAGACCAATCACGGCACAAAGATACGAAAAGTTTTTGAAAAACGTTCATTTGTGAGCTGTATTTTTTTGTATTTGCAGGAAAAATGGGTCATTCCCATATCCTGCTAGCAAAGGTAGCGAAAAAACATGAATTACAGAAGAAAAAAGGTGATAAAAAAGAAGAATTCATGCACAATAGTCAAATATTCATTATTTTTCCTCTTCTTTGGCTCCGCCGAAGATAAGATACACTTGACCTTCGGTCGACCTCAGTCACGACTCGACATAGCTGGAATTAATTCCGCTCTGTCTCGCTGCTCCATCGGTTCAGCATAAAAAAAAATCGCGATTTATTTTGTTCTGCGCTCGGTTTTCATTATCTTTGTCCCCAAAATCATCAAACGCTAGAATTATGAACAAGGCATTAGCATTTATCCTGGGTATGCTCGGGCTTAACGCAAGTACGGCTTGCAGCCAGCATGCTTTTGAGAACGCAGATGTTCAGGCATTTGCAGAGTTGATACAAAACCCCGACGTGCAGCTGTTAGACGTCCGCACGGCAGAGGAGTTTGCCGAAGGCCACTTGGATGGCGCTACGAACATCGACGTGAAGAAAGGCACATTCATGGAGGAAGCCAAGACGCGTCTCGACACTGCTCGTAAGGTGGCTGTCTATTGCCGTAGTGGTCGGAGGTCGGCCGATGCTGCCTCGATGCTCAGCGGCGAAGGCTATCAGGTGGTGAACCTGCTGGGAGGCATCGTTGATTGGCAAGCCAAGCGCCGTCCTGTGACGAAAGATATGGCTGAGGTAGATGCCTTCCGCACGAAGAGTGGAAAGATAGTACGCTTTCATGCACTCGTACATGCCAGCATCCGCATTGAATACGACGGAAAGGAAATCGAGATCGACCCTGTGAGTAAACTGGGCAACCGCACCATTGACTTTACCTCACTTCCGAAGGCCGACTACATCTTCGTCACCCATGAGCACGGCGACCACTTCGATAAGGGTGCACTGCAACAACTCAGTGGTGCGAAGACGCAGTTCATTACCAATCCCCGTTGTGCCGAGATGGCTAGCTACGGTCATGTAATGAAAAACGGCGACAAACTGGCTTTGGACGACGACATCAAGGTGGAAGCTGTTCCGGCATACAACTACACGGAGGGGCATACACAGTTCCATCCGAAGGGACGCGACAACGGCTACATCCTGACGCTCGACGGCCTGCGCATCTACATCGCCGGCGACACGGAGGACATTCCCGAGATGGCCGACGTGAAGGACATCGACATCGCATTCCTACCCTGCAACCAGCCTTACACAATGACCACCGACCAGCTTGTGAATGCTGCGAAGGTCGTCAAGCCGCGTGTTATGTTCCCCTATCACTTTGGTCAGACCGACGTTTCGAAGTTGCCTGAGCAGTTGAAGGCGGAAGGCATCGACGTGCGCATCAGACATTACGAATAGGAGCCTCCCCAACCCAGCCTCCGTCGCAAATGGCGGATTTGCTCCCCTTTGTGGGGCCGCAGCCATACTGATGGCTGCTCTAAAGGCCCCAGTCGCCAAAGGGAGGGGAGCCACATCCCACTCATTATATATTCTTCCAATGATAGAAATCAATTCACTGGCAGATCCGAGGGTACAGATGTTCAGCACACTGACTGAGGCACAACTGCGCAACCGACTGGAACCCGAGAAAGGCATCTTCATCGCCGAGAGTCCAAAGGTCATCAAAGTTGCCCTGCAAGCCGGCTACGAACCTGTGGCCTTACTCTGCGAAAAGAAGCATATCGAGGGAGACGCCAAGGAAATCATCAGCGGGGCCTGGACAGAGGATGAGGAGAAACAACACACCTTCCCCGTCTACACAGGCTCGCGCGAATTGCTGGCTTCTCTCACGGGCTACACGCTGACTCGTGGCGTTCTATGTGCTATGCGCCGTCCCAAAGAGCGAAGCGTAGCTGAGGTGACGAAAGGGGCACGTCGTGTGGTCGTGATTGATGGAGTAAGCGATACCACGAACATCGGGGCCATCTTCCGCTCAGCAGCTGCACTGGGTATCGATGCCGTCCTGCTGACGCGCAACTCATGCGACCCGCTGAACCGTCGCGCAGTACGCGTGTCGATGGGTTCTGTCTTCCTTGTTCCTTGGACATGGATCGACGAAGAAGATGCCGATCGCCGTTACTTCAACGAATTGCACCAACTGGGATTCAGCACGGCGGCAATGGCATTGAGCGATAACTCCATATCGCTCGACGACCCTGTTCTAAAAAAACAGGAGCGACTCGCCATCATCATGGGAACAGAGGGCGACGGACTCCCTAAGAGCACTATCGCTGCTGCCGACTACGTAGTGCGCATCCCAATGGCTCACGGTGTGGATTCACTGAATGTAGCAGCGGCATCGGCCGTAGCCTTCTGGGAATTAAGAGCCTCACCCCAGTCGACTAAAGGAGAGAGAGCATAAGAAGTAAGAACTCGAAACTCAAACCTATGGATATTACTATATTTTCGAAAATCATTGCGGAGGCTCTTTCCTTACGCGAAGGGGCTGTTGCCAACACGATTACGCTCCTCGACGAAGGCGCCACCATTCCCTTCATCGCTCGTTACAGAAAGGAACGCACGGGAGGGCTCGACGAGGTTCGCATTGGTCAGATCAGCGATCAATACGACAAGTTGAAAGAACTGGCCAAACGCAAGGAAACCATCCTGAAAACTATCGGCGAGCAAGAGAAACTCACGCCAGAGCTGCAGAAGCAGATTGAACAGACCTGGAACGCAACTGAGTTGGAAGACCTCTACCTGCCCTATAAGCCTCGTCGTCGCACTCGTGCGCAGATAGCTCGCGAGCAAGGACTGGAGCCGTTGGCGCAAATCATCCTTAAGCAGCGTGAGCGCAACATCAAGGAGGTAGCACGTCGATATGTCAACAAAGACCTGATTGCCACTCCTGACGATGCGATTGCAGGCGCAAAGGATATTATTGCCGAAATGATGAGCGAAGACGCCCAAGCCCGACAGCGCTTGCGCAATACGTTCTCGCGCGAGGCAATCATTGCGTCGAAGGTGGTGAAGGCAAAACGCGATGACGAGGGAGCCGGCAAGTTCCGCGACTACTTCGATTTCTCAGAACCCTTGCGCCGCTGCTCGGGCAATCGTCTGCTGGCTATGCGACGCGGAGAAAGCGAAGGTTTCCTGAGAGTGAAACTAAGCGTCGACGACGAACGAGCTATCGAGCGTTTGCAACGGCAGTTCGTGCGTGGCTACGGACCCTGTAGCGACCTTGTTGCCGAAGCTGCCGACGATGCCTACAAGCGTCTGCTGGAACCTTCGATAGAAACCGAGACTGCAGCAGCCGCCAAAGTGAAAGCCGACGAGGAAGCCATAGGCGTATTTGCCGAGAATCTGCGCCAGCTCCTGCTCGACGCACCTCTTGGCCAGAAGCGAGTGATGGGTGTCGACCCCGGAATCCGCACGGGATGCAAAGTGGTGTGCCTCGATGCACAAGGCAATTTGCTCCACCACGAAGTGGTCTATCCCTTCCCACCCCGAGGCACACGCCTGCAGGCAATGCTTCAGTTCCGTGACATCGCCGAAAAATACCAGGTAGAGGCAATAGCTGTGGGAAACGGAACCGCCAGCCGCGAGACTTCCGAAATCCTCCGAGAAGCCGATACTGCCAGTGTCTATGTAGTGAGTGAGGACGGAGCCAGCATCTACTCGGCTTCGAAGATCGCCCGTGAGGAGTTTCCCGACGAGGATGTCACCGTTCGTGGTGCCGTTTCCATTGGTAGAAGACTGATGGATCCACTTGCTGAATTGGTGAAGATCGACCCAAAGAGCATTGGCGTCGGACAATACCAGCACGACGTAGATCAAAGCAAACTAAAGAAGAGTCTGGACCAGACCGTAGAAAGCTGCGTGAACCTGGTGGGTGTGAACCTCAACACAGCATCACAACACTTGCTGACCTACGTGAGCGGACTGGGCCCGACATTAGCACAGAACATCGTCGACTATCGTCGCGACTATGGAGCCTTCACCTCGCGTGCCCAGCTGAAGAAGGTACCACGACTGGGGCCATCAGCCTACGAACAATGTGCTGGATTCTTGCGCATCCCAAGTGCACGTAACCCGTTGGATAACACGGCCGTACATCCAGAACGTTATGCTTTGGTTGAACAAATGGCAAAGGACTCTGGGTGCACCGTAGCCGAGCTCATTCAAGACAAGGAACGACAGAAACAGATCGACCTGCATCGCTATGTGAATGCTGAAGTGGGAATGCCCACGCTGACTGACATCATGCGTGAGTTGGAGAAGCCCGGGCGCGACCCACGTGGTGAGGCTGAGACCTTTGAGTTCGATAATTCCGTTCATGAGATAGAAGACTTGAAGGTAGGAATGGTGTTGCCTGGTATCGTCACGAACATCACGAAGTTCGGATGCTTTGTTGACATCGGCGTTCACCAGGACGGCCTCGTGCATGTCTCACAACTGGCCAACCGCTACGTGCGTGACGCCAACGAAGTCGTTCACTTGCACCAGCATGTAGAAGTGCGGGTTCTGGAAGTTGATCTTCAACGCAATCGCATCTCGCTAAGCATGCGCAAATAACAAAAAAAGGAGTTGCACCCATGTGGATGCAACTCCTTTAAGTTTTCAGAAGTGTTTCTACTGATTACTTCACCTTCTCGACGATGGCCTTGAAAGCCTCGGGGTTGTTCATAGCGAGGTCGGCGAGCACCTTACGGTTGATCTCGATACCAGCCTTGTGCAGAGCACCCATGAGCTGTGAGTAGCTCATACCCTCCATGCGAGCGGCAGCGTTGATACGCTGGATCCACAGAGCGCGGAAAGTGCGCTTCTTATTACGACGATCACGATATGCATAGGTGAGACCCTTCTCCCAAGTATTCTTGGCAACGGTCCATACGTTCTTGCGAGCTCCAAAATAACCCTTAGTGAGCTTCAGAATGCGAGTTCTGCGTGCCTTCGAGGCAACATGATTTACTGATCTTGGCATAGTTCTTTTCTTCTTTTAACGTTCAACAAAAGGGTTAACACTTAACGGAGGCAGAGCAGGTCGCGAACCTGCTTCATGTTCGACTTGTCGACGATGGCCTGATGCACCAGGTTTCTCTTCTGCTTCTTTGTCTTCTTAGTCAGAATGTGACTGTGATAAGCGTGATGACGCTTGATTTTACCTGTTCCGGTGAAGCTGAAACGCTTCTTGGCACCGGAGTTTGTCTTTACTTTTGGCATTGTTTTTTGTTTTTAATTGTTATTATTAGCGGCGGCAACGCATATACCGGGCGTTACGCACCTTTATTTCTCTACGATTGATTTATTCGCCTTCCTGCAATTTCTTCAGCAGGTCTTCGCCACCCTTGGCGTTGGCCAGCAGACCGTTGGCGGCTGCATTGGCCTCAGCCTGTTGCTCAGCGGCGGCCTTGGCTTCAGCTTCGCGACGCTCGTTGTCGCGCTTCTGCTGACTCTTCTTGGCCACACCGGCTTTCTTGGGAGCGAGGAAGAGGAACATCTTCTTGCCTTCCAGACGGGGTAGCTGCTCCACCTTGGCATATTCCTCCAGGTCATTAGCAAAACGCAACAGCAGAACCTCGCCTTGCTCCTTGAACAGGATGCTACGTCCGCGGAAGAACACATATGCACGCACCTTGTTGCCTTCCTCAAGGAATTCCTTGGCGTGCTTCAGCTTGAAGTTATAGTCGTGGTCGTCGGTCTGGGGTCCGAAGCGAATCTCCTTCACTTCCACCTTCACCTGCTTGGCCTTCATCTCCTTCTGATGCTTCTTCTGCTGATAAAGGAACTTGCTGTAGTCAATGAGGCGACAAACAGGCGGCTGAGCATTGGGCGAAATCTCCACAAGGTCAACACCCTGCTGATGAGCCATGTCAAGAGCCTGTCGAGTAGGCATAACGGTACTACCGCCATCACCTACAATACGCACTTCCCGAACGCGAATCTGCTCATTCACGCGGTACTGATTCTTCATTTTGTCGTTCTTCATTAACTAATTTTAATTGTACAATTTTGCTAAACGGCTGCAAAGTTAGTAAAAATCAAGCAATTAGCCAAATTTTTTCAGGATTTTTTATCAAGAATCGTCCGAATATTTCGCTTTAAAGAGTAATATGGGGCGAGAGTAGCTTTCTGAAACAAAAAAACCTCCCCAATTTGGGAAGGCTTCTGCGGTGCGTACGAGACTCGAACTCGTGACCTCCTGCGTGACAGGCAGGCATTCTAACCTACTGAACTAACGCACCTTAAAGTGATGCAATTTTATGAATTCTTTCCGCTTTCAAAGCGGTGCGTACGAGACTCGAACTCGTGACCTCCTGCGTGACAGGCAGGCATTCTAACCTACTGAACTAACGCACCATTCTTGGCTTAATTCTGAATTGCGGATGCAAAGGTAGTGATATTTTTTTGTTCCACCAAATCTTCCGCCACTTTTTTACAAAATTTTTTGCATTAGATATGCATTCCGATAGTTCTTACCATCGTAGAGCCATGATTGGAGGGTATTTTCCGACGTAAAGCCGAGATCGGCAAAAAGATTTAGTGCATCGGTGTTGCGAGTATCGACAATCGCATAAAGCTGATGCAGATGCCAATGGTTTTGAGCCAATTGCAGAATCTGTCCGACAGCTGCATGTGCATAACCCACATGGCGATACGGCTTCTTGACGATGATGCCAACCTCGGCCCGCTGATGTCGAGGTTCGAAATTCATCACATCTATCAGTCCGACAACCACACCCTCCTCGTTCTCAATGGCGAGTCGCACCTGACGATCGGCATAGATGTCGGCAGAGGCATGGGCGATGTAGTCGTGCAGAGCATAGCGTGAATAAGGGACGTTGGTATGTCCGACATCCCAAATCTCAGTATCGTTCTCGATGGCATAGAGTACATCGAGGTCTTCGGGTTCAAGTGCGCGCAAGGTGATAGTTGGTGTATTCATCTGATGACCTCCTCGGTTGTAATAATCATTTGTTCTTCTGGTAGGAATGTACCCATTGCCACCCACTCCACCGGCCGGCTGGAGAAGATACGGAAGATGGAATGGAAACGATAGGCTTCAATATCGTAGACCACGTAAACATCGCGCTCGCCAGGTAGCGACATATTGAGATGGCCGTCGGGCAGCTGTTCCTCGTTGCCCTCCACGAACTGGGCATCGAGTCCCTTCGCCGCAGCAAGTTTCCGACACATTTCAAGATGCTCTGCGGTGCCGATGAAGACATAGAATGCCGGCTGTGAAGCATGCTTGCTGACAAACCCCATGCTGCGTCTTGCACGGTTAAACTGCATGCGACATAGTTCCAGAAAGGCTCTCCCATAGATAGCCGCCTTGACGGGTATCGAGAAGAAGAGACTGGCGTGTGCATAGTGCTTACGGAAGAAAATTAGCATCGCATCGTAGAACACATGGACATAGCGGAACGACGACTTCTGCGTAGATTCGCCTTTATAGTGCAGGATGCGAGACGGCAGATACCAGTTCTCATAACCGCCCTTGAGTAGTCGGTAGCTCAGATCGATATCCTCGCCATACATGAAGAAATCTTCGTCAAGAAGTCCCACTTCATTGAGCGCTGCACGCCGCATGAAGCAGAACGCGCCGCTGATGACCTCTATCTGCGCTGGTTCGTCCCAAGGCAGGTAGCCCATATAGTAGTGACCGAAACGACGACTTTGGGGGAAGCGAGCACAAAGTCCGCTCATCTTATAGAACGCTACAGCTGGTGTGGGCAGTCCGCGCCGCGATTCCTTTGCATCATTGCCATCGGCCATAAGCATGCGAACCCCGAGCCCGCCTGCACGAGGATGTTCTTCCATGAATTGCAGACACTCGGCAATCGTCTCCTCAGCCAGAACGGTATCGGGATTGAGGAGGAGCACATATTCGCTATCCGACTGCCCGATCGCGATATTGTTCGCTCGTGCAAAACCAAGATTGTGGTTGCTGGCAACAACCTGGACCTCAGGGTATTGTTCGCGTAGCATGTCTACGGTGCCATCGTGCGAGTGGTTGTCGACAACAATCACTTCAGCGTCAATGCCTTGCAGGGCACGCCGCAACGAGAGAAGGCACTGTGCAACATAGTGCTTCACGTTATAGCTGACGATGACGACCGAGAGTTTCATAAAAGGTTCAAGTAGTTCAATGCGCCTGAGGCGCGGTTCAAGTAGTTGAAAGGTTTAATTTTCTACATCCAATTCTGCCTGGCAACGGGCTTTGCTGGGATAGACGAAGAAGAGGCAGAGAAACAGAATGATAGCGAGATAGCCGAAGGCGGCATGCTGATAGACGTAGTATAGCACCACATTGATAAACAAGGGTATGCAGAGCATGTCCATGCGGATCACGCCCCATTTCGTCAATGCATTCTCGCGTTGTTCCGCGAGTTGCGCCTTCACCTTGCGAAACTTAAAAAGCCGCAGGGCAAGGGGAATCATCGCAATTGTGAGGAGTTCCATGAATGTGAGCAGATAGAACTCTGTCTTATCTCCCCCATCAAACCGTTCAAAGGGCACGATGTTGCATTCACCCAATATCACCACCAGCGCGACCATACCTATGGCGCACCAGAAATCAATCATCAGTATTTTTAGTACACGTTCCATAACTTTCAACTATAAACTATAAACTTTCAACTATCCACTATCATTTCGTCATCGGTGTACGATTGAGGATCGAACGCCCCAACGTCACCTCATCCGTATATTCCAACTCGTCGCCTACGCTGATACCACGCGCGATGACGCTGATCTTCACACCCGTATGAGCCAGCCGACGCGAGATATAGAAATTGGTCGTATCGCCCTCCATCGTTGAACTCAACGCCAGAATCACCTCGTTGATGCCGCCCTGCTCCACCCTGCTCACCAGCGAATCAATCTCGATGTCGGTAGGACCAATGCCGTCCATCGGCGAGATGATACCTCCCAACACATGATAGAGCCCACTGAACTGCTGCGTGTTCTCAACCGCCATCACATCTTGTATGTTCTCCACAACACAGATCATAGAGCGGTCACGACGGTGGTCGCTACAGATGGGGCACACATCGGTGTCGCTGATATTATGGCACACCGAGCAATAGCGTATATCGTGCTTCAACCTCACGACAGCCTCCCCGAAGGCGTCAACGGTCTCAGTGTCTTGCCGCAACAGGTGGAGCGACAAGCGAAGTGCCGTCTTGCGACCGATGCCAGGCAGTTTCGAGAACTCCTGCACAGCTTTTTCAAGGAGCGATGAGGGATATTGCTGGTCCAAAGGAGTGTTATTTACGATTAACGGATTTACAGATTTACGATTTACGGATTTATGATTTCTTTCTCCATTTTATTACGAAAGTGGCAGAGCCTAGTCCGATTTCTGATTCTTAAGCCATCTGAAGAACCACGCGACAGCCACCACGAGCACGACGACACTACCCGTATAGGCAACGGTAGGATTCAAGCCGAAGGCCTGCTTCGAGATGAGCAGGAACGTCGAGCACACGACGGTCATAAACAATGCCGGAATGAGTGTCATCCAGAACGGCTTCTTTGCCTGAACGAGATATACAGTGATGGTCCAAAGTGTGAACACCGCCAGTGTCTGGTTACCCCATCCGAAGTACTGCCAGATGATGTTGAAACCGTTGGGATTGTTCATCTGCCACAACAACAGCAACACGGCAGCCGCGAACATCGGAATACAAATCGTGAGACGGCGATGAATGGAGTGCTGCTCCATCTTCAGGAACTCAGCCACAATCAGACGAGCCGAACGGAAGGCCGTATCACCACTTGTGATAGGAGCAGCCACAACACCCAGCAGAGCCAGAATGCCGCCGGCAATGCCGAGCCAGCCGTTACAGACTTCCTTCACGACGGTGGGAGCATCGAAGGACTGCATCAGCGTCTTGCCGCCTTCCGACTGATCGATGAAGGCCTGCACGGTCTCAGGATTCACCACCTCGCGCCATCCGCCGTAATAGAAAAAATACATCGAGACGGTTGCCCAGATCAGCGCCACGAGTCCTTCGGTGATCATCGCTCCGTAGAAGATGCGGCGTCCCCAGCGCTCGGTCTTCACGCATCGTGCCATAAGTGGACTCTGCGTAGCGTGGAATCCGCTGATGGCTCCACACGCAATCGTGATGAAGAGGCAGGGGAACACAGGATTATTGCCGACAAATGTCTCACGTCCCAACCATGCAGGATTCTCGTTGAAGTTCGACTGCGAGAGATCGCTCCACAACTCAGGAATAACGGGCTGTTTGATAAGAAGGCCCACCAGGAGTGCCAGCGCCATGAAGATGAGCGAGAAGGCAAAGAGCGGATACACACGACCGATGATTTTGTCGATCGGCAACATCGTTGCAATGATATAGTACACAAAAATCGCGATGATCCAGAACAGCTTCGAGCCCCAGATACCATGCAGGATGATTGCCGGACTATAGACGAACACCACACCAACCATCATCAGCATCAGCACCGAGAAGACCAGCATCACTCGCTTCGTAGGCTGACCCAGGTAGTTGCCTACCAGCTCAGGCAGGCCCGCACCATCGTGACGCATGGAGAGCATACCGCTCATATAGTCGTGGACGGCACCTGCAAAGATGCAGCCGAGCACGATCCAGAGATACGCCATCGGTCCATACCACGCACCCATGATGGCACCGAAGATAGGTCCCGTGCCAGCAATGTTCAGGAATTGAATCATGAAGATCTTCCACCCTGGAAGCACGATAAAATCGACACCATCGGCCTTTTCTACAGCGGGTGTTGGCCGGTCGTCAGGACCGAATACCTTTTCCACGAACTTTCCATAAAGGAAATAGCCGGCTACGAGTGCCAATAGTGCAATAATAAATGAAATCATCTGTGTTTTGGTTTATGAATGTAAAACTTTTGTGCAAAAGTAAGCATTTTATTTGAAAAACGGAAAAAAAGCCGTACCTTTGTAGCAAAAATATTGAAAAAGACCCTGTCGATAATGATACTATATAGATCTTCCACCTGTTTGGCCGCGTTGTTGCTCACGTTGTTATCCGCCTTCAGCGGACTATCGGCGCAGGCACAGACACAGCCGTCACTCTATCTTAAACCCTCGCCGAAACACGAGGTACGCGCCGTGTGGCTCACCACCATCGGAGGCATCGACTGGCCACACTCCTATGCCAACGGCTCTTCTGAAAGCATCGAGCGGCAGCAACGCGAACTCACCACGATTCTCGACCAACTGAAGGCAGTGGGCACGAATGTCGTGCTGCTGCAGACACGCGTCCGCGCTACAACCATCTATCCTTCGAGCCTAGAGCCGTGGGACGGCTGCCTGAGTGGCAATCCCGGCAAGAGCCCGGGCTACGACGCCCTTCAGTTCGCTATCGACGAATGCCATAAGCGAGGCATGCAGCTTCATGCGTGGGTGGTGACGATTCCAGTAGGCAAGTGGACGTCGGCAGGTTGCACGCAGCTGCGCAAGCGCTATCCGCGTCTCATCAAGAAAATCGGGCAGGACGGATATATGGACCCCGAGAACATGCAGACGGGCACCTACCTCGCCGACTTCTGTGAGGAAATCGTGCGCAACTACGACGTTGACGGCATCCACCTCGACTACATCCGCTATCCCGAGACGTGGAAGATAAAGGTTTCGCGCGCACAAGGGCGACGCAACATCACTGCTATCGCCACCGCCGTCAGCCAGCGGGTAAAGCGCCTGAAGCCGTGGGTGATGATGAGCTGTTCGCCCATCGGCAAAGCCGACGACCTGCGCCGCTATTCATCGCGCGGCTGGAATGCCCGCACGGTGGTATGTCAGGATGCACAAGAGTGGCTGCGCACAGGCGTGATGGACGCGCTCTTCCCGATGATGTACTTCCGCGACAACAACTTCTACCCGTTCGCCATCGACTGGCAAGAGCAGTCGTTCGGCAGAATCGTGGCACCGGGACTGGGCACCTACATGCTGAACCGACACGAAGGCAACTGGCCGCTCAACGTCGTGACACAAGAGTTGCACGTGCTGCGCTCGCTCGGCTTGGGACACACCCACTTTCGCAGTAAGTTCCTGACCGACAACACGAAAGGCATCTACGACTTCGCCAAGCGCTTCAACCAGACGCCCGCCGTCGTGCCTCCAATGACGTGGCTCTCGTCTGCCCTCCCCGATGCGCCAAAGCACTTCGCCTCACAGAAGAACACCGACGGCACCGTCACCCTATCGTGGCAGTCGGAAGAGGCATCGCCCCGCTCCACCTTATATAATATATATGCGAGCCGCACGTGGCCCGTCGACATCAATGATGCCCGAAACATCATCGCCACGAGGCTCACAGACCGCTACATCACGCTCACGCCGAAGGGCGACTTCTTCTACGCTGTCACCGCCGTTGACCGATACGGCAACGAGAGCAAACCCCTGCAGAGCGTGGAGAGGGAGATGCCAAGCGGAGGGTGTGGAGTGATCAATGCTGCAAGTGCTGACTTACTGAAGTGTGACGGAAAAAAGCTCACATTGCCCGAGAAGCCGTCGACTCTCGATGCAGGCGCTGTGTGCATCGAAACCATGCAGGGCAAACTGGTGACCTCGCTCCCCTATGTTGGCAAATATGCCGACGTCAGCAAGGTACCGGAAGGCTTCTATCAGCTGCGCTCGGTCAACAAACGGGGCGTCACCCATCGGCTCGGGTTCTTTATGGTTAGAAGAAGATAGCGCTTCGCGGGGTTCAAAAAGTTCAATGCTCCTGCGGCGCTGTTCAAAGGTTCAAGAGATATGGCTAAAGATAAGACAATGTATGTATGTTCCAATTGCGGACAAGAGTCGGCAAAGTGGATCGGGAAATGTCCGGCATGCGGACAGTGGAACACCTTTAAGGAAATCAGGGTGTCGGCAGATACGGGCACGATGGCGGCTCGTTCGGCTGCTCAGTCGGTACGAACGGCGATGTCGTCGAACCACAACCGTCCTGTGCGTCTGCACGAGATCTCGGCAAAGGACGAACCGCGCATCAGCACGGGAGATGGTGAACTCGACCGCGTGCTTGGTGGCGGACTGGTGCCGGGAAGCATCGTGTTGCTTGGCGGTGAGCCAGGCATCGGCAAGAGCACGCTCACGCTACAGACCATCCTGAACATGCAGAACCGCCGAGTGCTCTATGTGAGCGGCGAGGAGAGTGCCCACCAGCTGAAGATGCGTGCCGAGCGACTGGCTCCACAAGCCGTTTCCGACGAACTGCTCATTCTCACAGAGACATCGCTGGAAGCCATCTTCGAACACATCCGCGACGTACAACCGCAACTAGTGGTCATCGACTCCATACAGACCATCGCTACCGAGGAGGTGGAGAGCTCGGCAGGAAGCATCAGCCAGGTGCGCGAGTGTGCCGCCGCCCTACTCCGCTTTGCAAAGACCAGCGGCATCCCCGTCATTCTCATCGGCCATATCAACAAGGAAGGCTCGTTGGCAGGACCGAAGATTCTTGAACACATCGTCGATACGGTCATCCAGTTCGAAGGCGACCAGCACTACATGTACCGCATCCTCCGAAGCATCAAGAACCGCTTCGGCTCCACCTCCGAACTGGGTATCTACGAGATGCAGCCTACGGGGCTTCGGCAGGTGTCGAATCCCAGCGAACTGCTGCTCTCGCAAGACCACGAAGGGCTCTCGGGCATCGCCATCACGTCGGCCATCGAGGGTGTGCGCCCGTTCCTGTTGGAAACGCAGGCGCTGGTGTCGAGTGCCGCCTACGGCACCCCGCAACGGTCGGCAACGGGCTTCGACCAGCGGCGTCTGAATATGCTGTTGGCAGTATTGGAGAAGCGCGTCGGCTTCAAGCTCATGCAGAAGGATGTGTTCCTGAACATCGCCGGCGGCCTGCGTGTCACCGATCTGGCGATGGACCTGAGCGTCATCGCCTCCGTCCTCTCATCGAATGTCGACACCCCCATCGAGAGCGGCTGGTGTATGGCGGGCGAGGTAGGACTGAGCGGCGAGGTGCGCCCCGTAAGCCGCATCGAGACCCGCATCGCCGAAGCACAGAAGCTGGGCTTCACCCACTTCATCCTGCCCCGCTACAACTTGCAAGGTCTCGACCGCTCGAAGTTCAGCATCGAACTCCATCCCGTCCGCAAGGTTGAGGAAGCCCTCCGTGCACTGTTTGGGTAAGGGGCCTCCCCCTACCCCTCCGAAAGGAGGGGAGCCACGTTCAGTGTAGTCAGAGAGAAACGGGGAAAGAATAATTCGAACTGACGATATTCATAACGGAAAACTCGGAAACAAACGGAAAAAACGGAACCTCTTTTATTGTTATTGTTCCGTCACTTCAGAAAGTTTTCGTGACACCAACAGAAAGAACAACAAGAATTTCCGTTTCTTCCGAATTATTTCCATTTATTTCCGATGTTATAATTCATTCAAGATCTTTTTGAACAAATTACTCAGGGGTTCGCGGTCAGGAACTGCGTGATCTGTTCGGCAATCTGGTTCATGCCCTTCACCGAGGGATGGCCGGAGATCTTGTCGATGCCTTTCAGGTCGATGCAGGGCACACCGTAATGCTGACAGATGGTGTGCACCGACTCGTTGACCTCGTCGCGCAGCCCGTCGTTCAAGATGAAGTAGATGCGCGTGTTGATGTAGCGTTTCGTCATGTAGTCGAGCATGCGCGCCATCGCTGGACGGAACTGGAAGACATCGGCCTGCGTGATTCCCTCGTACTTGTATTCGCCAATCGGGGCACCTGCCCAACTGTCGTTGGTTGCTCCGAAGATGAAGATGATGTCGGGGCAGCCGAGATTGGTCATGCGAGTGTTGAACGAGCGCAGCGTGTAGTCGGCGTTGTTGTAGCCGCTATAGCTGATGGTGGACCCCGAGTAGGAGTTGTTCATGCAGAGCCGCCACCCCTGCTTAGTAAGCAGCTGGTGCCACCACGTCTGTGTGACCGAGGCCACATCGGTGCGATTAGGATCGCTGTTGTTCTGGAAATACCACAATTCGTTGGTTGCGGGATAGATGTATCCTTCGTAGGTTGAATACGAGTCCCCGAAAATCGTGACCGACTGCGACCAAAGCAACACAGTCACAACGTTACATAGTAACAACGATAATACAAAACGTTTCATCATAATTATATATTTTAAAATTACTTTCTTTACTCTCTATACCCTCTCTACCTCTCTCCCCCTCTGGGGAGAGTCGGAGTGGGGCCATCAATTATCAATTATCAATTACAATCACCTTTCCCTCCTTCGTTATTCCTGCAACGCTCACTCGGATGCGGGTCTCGCTGCTGTTGTTATATACGGTGACGCGGAAGCGGCCCTCCTCGTCGAGGCGGGCATTGGGATTCCAATAGAGCGTGCGGCGGTAGTCGGTGGGCTCGAGAGGCAGCGCCTGACTATAGTCGGGCTGATAGAACTCCGCAGGCTCGGCAAAGCCCGGCAGCAGATAGCGGCGGTCACGATAGGTGTATTGCTTCTCGTTGTTCGGGCGCGTCTCGTATACGAGCGTAATGTCATCGCGGTTCATACTCTCTGCATAGAGCGAGTCGGGGTTGCGCGGCTCGTAGTCGGTATAGAAGCGGAAGTTCTTCAGGCGGTTCAGGTGCAGGTCGTTGAAGATAGCGCCTTCCGCTCGGTTTTTGATGGTCTCCTCCAGGGCCTGGTAGTTCTGGTAGAACGTATACTGGCGGTCGAGTTCATTACCTTCGGCCAGCTTCGCCCGCACGTTGTAAGTTTGGTAGCGGCCCATATTGCCATAGAGGGTGAAGCACGCAG
Source organism: Prevotella sp. (assembly GCA_017557185.1). GTDB lineage: Bacteria > Bacteroidota > Bacteroidia > Bacteroidales > Bacteroidaceae > Prevotella. The sequence goes on along the minus strand of JAFZAP010000062.1, from coordinate 91,909 downwards.
TCATAGGAAACCTACCCATATTGACAAGTCCCCACGAGAGTCCGCGGTCAGTGGCGAGGTTATAGAGGTCGTAGGCATCCATCACATAGGCTGGCTTTGTGTAGTCGATGGCGCGGCGGCCGCGGCGACGTGCACTCACATTCACCTGTGCCAGCGTGTGGTCGCCGTCCAGTCGCGAGTCGCTCAGGTCCACATCTTCCTCGACGCCAGCCGTAGGTACATAGTCGGGTAGATGCTTCTCGTACCAGCTGTACTCGCGGGCAAAGACGGGATAGAACAAGTCGCGCTTCACGTAGAAGTCGGCATAGGCATCTTCATCAAGACGACCCTTGTCGGAGACCGACTGCATGCATTTCTTCAGCGAGTCGCGGCGCTCGTAGGCTTTCATGAACAGGATGGCAGTGCCGTAATACGGAGGCAGTTCGAAGACGAAGTGCCCGCCGTCCTTCGTCAGCTGGACAGCACCTGCCGTCACCCCTTCTGAGGTAATCTCTGCCTCCACGAGCACCTCATGATTCAGCCGACCATGGTTTACACCCAACACAGACCCCTCGTCATAGACCATACCCTCCTCGTCACCTACCGAGGTCTCTTTAGCTTCATCGTCGGCACTCTCAGCACTAATATCGCCTTCTGTGTCCGTGAAGGTTCCACCCGTAAAAAGTCCCGAGTTGCGTTCCAACACTTTCTGCTGTTCCTCGAAGACAGTCTCGCGACCGCTGAGACCTGCTATCTGGTCGCGCTGCATCGTCTCCAACCCCAGCATCTTGTAGACGGAGCCTTCGACAGTAAAGCTTTGCTCAGGCTCGTAGCGCAGCGTCTTCACCGGCCGGTAGCGACACCATCCCTGCACCATCATCAGAAGATCGAGGCGCGAGCGGTGTTCGGCATCGTCGCTCTCGAAATAGTAGCCGGGATAGGCCACGAAGCCCTTAAGGTCTGACGAGAGCAGCAGCTCGCTCAGCATCGAGCCGTCGTTGTAGCTCGCGTCGTCGGTATGGGCATCGCGAATCGATATCGAGATGGGTGCCTCAACTTCTGAACCTCTCAACATCTCAACCTCCAGCGGAATCGGCTCATAGGGGTCGAAGTCGGTCTTGCCGCCCGTGGAAGCCTTCACCGCCACCGCCATATCGTGGTTGTTCACGAAAAAAAGGCGCGAAGCTAGCACGTTGCTCTCTTCGTCGAACACGAGGAGTTCGTTGATGCCGGTGGGTAATTGATAATTATTAATTGATAATTGATAATTATTTGCGCCCAACGTGAGTTTCTGGAAGCTTATAAGGCGGCCGCGACAGAGCACAGCAACGCCGAGCGGCTTCCCCTGCCAGGCGGCCGAAGCCTGGAGAGTGACCCGTGGTAGCGACTCCCCTGCGAGAGCTGGCTCCAGCTTGATTGTCACACCCTCGCGCTGCACCTTCGGCAGGTTGAACGAATAGTTCTTTCCGCGCCATTCGAAACGCGCCTTCAGCCTGTTGTCACCCTTCCCTACATGCGTCTGGAACACACCCCTTCCCATGTAGTCGGTGCTGATCTTCGTGCCGTCGCTCAGCGTTCCGCTCAGGTCCACCGCCTTGCCATACTGGTCGGCAAGCTCGAACGCCACGCGTGTTGGCAAACCTTCCACCAGCTGTCCGCCCTCCGGATAGAAACGGCAGAACAGCTCCTCCTTCGGCTCGCGGCGCACGTCCTGCTTCGGCCGCTGATACATGTACTTGCTCAAGTAGTCGCCCTCGTGCTCTGGCTTGCTATAGACGGGGAACACGCGCGAGAACAGGCCGTCCCACTCGCGGAAGAAGTCCTTCGCCATCTGGTTGTTGTAGAACAGGTGGCGGTCGTCGCGCGTATAATGTCGGTGACTGACGTTGAAGTTCAGCATCCACCGCGTGTAGGCCCGCAGCTCATAGTAGCCCGAATAGAGCGAGTCCTGCAACACGAACTGTCCACACGTATGGCCGTCGCCGCTCACGATAATGCGCTGTCGCTCCACCACAAGTCCGTCGGGCGAGAGCAGCTCCACGTAGAGCATTCGGCTCATGTCGGTGGGCTGCAAGTTATCGGCACGCAGCACGTAGGCCTTATACCATAGCGTGTCACCAATGAAGTAGCACGTGTTGTCGGTATGCACATACACTTTCTCCTGCACCTGCGCATTCTCGGCAAGCGCTTGTTGCAGGTCGTCGAGGCCGTCGGCTGATGCGCTGAGCACCAGCAGCAGCATGGCCAATATCGTGGGAAGTCGTCTCATTTGTCTGTGAAAGGAAATTGCCCCGAGGCTAATCATTATCGTCATAGAATAGTTTTGTGGTGCAAAAATAATATTTTTTTTGCTGAATCGCAAGAAATGCCCCTTTTTTTTCATTTTTCACTATTCACTATAAACTCCGCGCTCCGCGCAGCTACATCTGCACATGTACCCAGACATAGCGCCCTTTCTTTTCGATGAGCACTTTGTCAACATTTGGGTTTTGTATCAAAATGTCAAAGATCACTTTTGCATAGGCGAGGTTGTCGCAATGAATGTCGGCAGCCTTGCCTAGCAAATGGCGGGAATTCGGTACGCCTCCCACTTTGGCGTTTAGTCTTTTCGAGCGGTACCCGCTATTGATATAGACGGGTGCGCCTACCTTGTCTCTTAATGGCTGCAACACTAGGACACACAACTTCTGGAGGTTCTGAATGACGTCCAGCGTCGGCGTGTCCTGCAGCTTTCTGTGACTCGTCGCCACCATCTCGGCCAGCGTGAAGTTCCGTGATAATTTCATTTTCATACCAGCGTTGAGATGTGATGAAGCCAGCCGGTGCCGACGATGGTGCCGCCCAAGAGGGCAACACCTTCGGCGGGAGCACCGGAAGCGGTGGTGGTTACTGACAGCGTCGAACCGATGGCGGTAAGAATCGCCACGATGAGCTGAATGATGTACTTAATGGTTTCTTTCTTTTTCATAATATTAGGAGCCCCCCTCTAATCCCCCCAAAAGGGTGGAAGCCGTAACAGGGGCTTGGGCTGTGTTTGGTTAAAGGTTATAGGTAGAGAGGCTTCTTTCTCTCTCTCCTTTCGGAGAGGGCTGGGGTGAGGCCCCCGAAGCAACTTTTCGAGAGAGTCGGAGCGTCGCTTTTAGGCGGTTAGTGCATATGATACAATTAGCAACATCCTTGTTTTTATACCGCCAAAGCAATGCCCCCAGCGTCTGAAGTCATAAAAGTAGCGGTGCGAGAGCTATGCCCTAAGCACCGCTACTCATTGCCCAACGATTAAGGGTTGTTGGGGGTGGTGTCCTTGTCGACATCGTTGGGGTTGGTCTCCTCAACGGTGAGGCCGAGCAGGAGGTTCTTGACTCGCTGCTTGTTGGCGTCGATGGTCACTTCGGGCTGGAAGTTGACACGTGCACCAACGATGTGCTTGGCGGCGGAGAAGTCCTTTGCAGTGTCGGCAGGCTTGGTCTTCAGACCGATCTTGAAGGAGCCGAAGCCCTCAATCTTGACGCGGTTCGAATCCTGCATCCACTTCTTCAGAACGACTACCATCTCATCGAGAACAGCCATCACGTCGGACTTCTTCACGGAGACGTTCTCCTGGATTTCCAGAGCCATCTCACGGAGCGTCTTGGGGCGGGAGTTGTACACCGCACGGGCGTACCACTTTCCGCGAGTCGTCGACTCTGCGCGGTTGTCCTGATACAGTTTGTAACGTACTGACATGGTGTTTTCATGGTATTAAATTAAACATGTTACGAGGCAAATCCCACTCTTCAGGATTGCACTGCGAAGTTACAAAATTTTTACCAAATACGTATCGTTTTCCCTCCATAAAAACTAAGGTTTTTAGAAAGATTAACCACCACAATTTGTAAAGTATATTCAAAGCATTGCTTTTAGAAAATCGCATATACATCCTTTAACATTTTGTTTTGAGTTACACGCTGAATTTCCCCTCGTAAACATCGAGGAAATGGGAGGGGTCGATGATACAGTCGAGCGTAGCCACGAATTTGTTTTTCACACCTCGTCCGTTGAGGAAATCCGCGCCGGCAGCTATGCGGATGGCCTGCTCGAAGGCTGGCTGCCCATAACTGTCGATGATGACCTTTATCCGCCTGGCACGTTCTTCGGTGATGATTTTGATGCGTGGTATCTTGCTGTTGTGTTCGTCCAGAGTTTTATTGAACCAAGGCAGGAAGCCTTTTCTCATCCTTTCAAGAAAAGAAGAAAAATCGGCCGCCGCCACTGCTTCATTAACGGCCTCGCCGTTACTATTATTTATATCTATAGCAGCCTTGCTGCTAATGTTTTTGTTTTTGTTACTGTTAGTGTTACTGTTAGTGTTACTGTTAGTGTTACTGTTATTGTTAGTGTTACTGTTATTGTAAGCGTTAGAAACGTTAGGTTGCGTTAGGTTGCGTTCTTTGTTTTTATCATAAAACCGCTGTTGTCGTTCGCGGTTTTTCACCTTCTTTTGTTCATATTTCTCGTTATCATACTTGATTTGCACCAATAAGAACCGAAAGGCAACCTGCGCTTTTTCACTGAGAGAATTGGCAATTTCCTCTTCGTCTTCATCGCCTAGATAGCGGAAGATGGCCTGCAGGAGTTCACCAAGTTCCTGCACTGAAAGTGACTTCAGTGCAGGCCATTGGGAATAATAGAGAATGAAATTACTTGCTTTCATCGCCATTGATGTTTATATTCGCCTCTATCCATGCACCGTGGGGCGTGTAGTGATGCACGTTGACCAGATGCACGATTTCACGATACATCGGCACAGATATATAGAGAGGCTTGAAGCCATGAAAGCGACAGCGTGTAGAAATATGAGCACTAACACTTCCTCCCATCGCCCTCTTACAGGCTTCAGCGCTGTTGAAGACGTAACGAAGGTGGCCATTGTCATCGATCAGGGCAACGGGCTTCACATCTTTCAGCAGCACATCGCGGCTGTGGCGATGATTCTCGCTATGTGTCACCCACTCCAGATTGTCGGCTCGGTTGTCGGTCTTGTCACCGTTCTTGTGGTTCACCTCCAGCCCTTCGCGCCAGCCTGGCACAAAGGCAAGAGCCACAAGGCGGTGGACAAATTTCATTTTGCTTTCGCCTTTGTAATTCAAACAAACTACAAGATAACCACTATATATCATCTTAGGTTTCAATATCCTACCTGTGTGCGCATTCCGCACTCGCCCTTGGTCGCTCACTTCGTAGCGAGTGTAGGGCACTTCACAATGATGCCAACGTTCTTCAGCCATGAATCATGAGGTAATTAAGAATTGATTGTTGGAACTTCGAGAACTCTTTGCGAAGCAATTCCTTGTGCTCAGCAGCAGAGAAAAACCCATAGAAGAAATATGCAAAGCAGGAAACCGACTGTTTTGGTGCGCGTGATACGGGACCGTCATAATACGGCCAATACATGAAAAAACAACGAATTCTAGGTTCTTGCTTGTTAAACAACCATTCATGGTCCATCGTTGATTCAAAGCCGAAGGGTGCAAGCACGTTTGAGATGTTGGTAATCAGCTGTGCCTGGTAGGCTGGGAAATCCAGCTGGTCGGCATTCTCTATGAGCTGAAAGACCACTTTCATCACAGCTTTGAAGTTGTTAGTGTCTAAAGGTATTGCTTTCATAATTCAGATAATTCATAGGAGGTTACGTGCTTCAGGCGAACGGTGCGCCAGCCAAGCACGGTCAGATCGTAGTAGTTCACATAGCCTTCGGGGCGTTGTGCGCCAATGCCCTTCGGCAACATATCAGTAGGCACGAAGTCGAGGCATGTGGTGCCGACGGCCTTGCGCAGCTGTCCGTTCTTCTTCCTGTAGTGGAAGGTCACAATGTTTGTCTGCAGCAGCAGGCGAAATTCCTGCTGAAACTGCTCAATAGTTTGTCTATTCATATTCATTTCTTTTTTTGTTTTACCACAGATTTCACAGATTTACGCAGATTCTAAGGAACATAGGAATCAAAGGAAACGGATGATACGAACGAAATGGGACAAAGGAGGAGATGGTGTTTCTCACCATCGTCACACGTTCGATAGAGACTGCATGACAAACGAGTTTGTCAATGCCGGCTCTGTCAAACGTTAGATTCCGCGTGCGGAATCGCCCTCCTATGTCCCATTTCTTTCGTCTCATCCGTTTTAAAAACTTTTTTTTCTAATTTGTTCTAATTTGTCCTAATTTGTTTCTTTAAAAATCCACATCATTTGATTCCTCGATTCCTTGATTCCTTAGAAATCTGCGTAATCTGCGTAATCTGCGGTTAATAAAGAGTTCTTACTCCGTAATACTACGCAAGCGGCAGAGCCGAGCGGTCCTTTGTTGTTGAAGTTGTTTTTTAGATTTCTTTGTTTCAAGAGAAGTGATCCAGTCCCAGTCGTTTTGATTGAATGGGGCCTCTCTCCACTCGCTATCCATCATCGGCGGATAGTTGCTGTTCGAGCAACGGGAGTTGTTACAGCTCATGGCGCGAGGATGATTAAGGCCCTTCCCCAGCCCCTCCCAAAGGGGAGGGGGGCATGCAGCTGGTTGTTACTAACTGTTGATCGCAAGGATTTTTGGCTCCCCTCTTTTTGGAGGGGTCGGGGGAGGCCGCCACTGAGCGTGGCCAGCCACCACCATTCTTCAGGGTTGTTTGTTATTCTTTTCATTTTCTTTTGGTTTTGTTGTTAATTAGAGATTAATACGGCACATGTGCAACAATGCCCAAAAGTAAACAAAAGAAAAGGCCCCGACAAAAATTGTCGGAGCCTCAGAATCATTTTCAGAAGATTCAGAATCTTTTTTAGAACATTCAGAATCGTTTTCAGAACATTCAGAATCGCTAATGCCCACTCTTGCCTAATTCTTCCATGAGAGCCACGCCCAGCTTCACCATCTGCTCGTGCGCCCCATTGTCGCGCCAGCTCTCTGGCATGCCGCAGAGTTTGCCGCTCGTGATGGGCTTCTGTATGGCATCGTAATTGCACTCATAGGGGAGTTTTTTAGTAAACGGCCACGTGTAAACATCCCTCACGAACTGGCTGAATCCTTTCTCGTAGCCCTTTATCTGATACACACGATAGACCACTGCCCACGATGTGCTGGCATACCACAGTCCGCTGCTCGACGTCTTTTCAATCGCACTCACCATGGTTTCAGGAGCGGGAGCATGCACACCGTCTATGGGTTCATGATACGATTTCTTCAACCACTTGTCAGAAGAGAAATTCTGAGTGGTCACACTATCGATGCGCTGCCCCACAGAGTTGTAGTAGTTGATGGTGATGCCGCCATTGCTCGGACGCTCATGCAACAGTTCACTGAGTTTATCCATCATCTGCCTGATGATCTCTGCAGGTGATGGCTGACTGCCTTGACCTTCCTGATTGTCAGGATAGTTTTCATTTATATTCATAACATTTATGTGAATAATATAATAGATATTCTTTCAATAAAAAAAGATGCGGGCAGTAACGGCAAGAACATCTCGCTTTCGGGTATCGTCAAACACCTCGTACACAGATGGATACCGTTAAAGCCCACACCATATGGTGTGAGCTAACAGCAGTCTTTCTGTGTACTAATTTTATTTGACGATTTTGAAAGCGTTCAGAAAGCTGTCGCTCTATCTATTATAGTTTGAGGTGCAAAGATAGTGCAGATTAAACAAAAAACCAAATGTTTTTGAGTTTTTTTGATATGCAGACTATCTTCGAGATGTGTATCTCTTTCGCGCATCCTGCATTCTTATGGACTTAAATCATTGTATTTTCTTTGTTGTTTCATTTCCATATTATGTTAATCACGGGGAGGTGTCCCATGGTTATTTCCTTTCCTTGTAATGATGAAGCAGGTAAGGTCATGTTGCCACAGGAACACCTTATGAGGATTAGAGTCGATTCTTCTCGGCATTACCGGCACCAGTACCCTTGTATTTCGACGGAGTGACATTGAAGCGATAGCGCAGGGAGAGCTGGATGCAACGGGAATCGTTGTCTTCCATTTTGCTAATCATTAAACGGTTGCTGTATAGCGTGAAGCGATTGATTCCGCCATTGAAGAGGTCATTGCCTGTCAGTTTGATGTTGAGACGGCGATTGAAGAAGTCCTTGCTTACGCTGAGCGAGAGTATGGCATTGGTACAGTCGAACCAAGCATTCTGCTGATAGCCATGCGTGTGCATATTGAAGTCAGCTTGCAACAACCAGTCGTGAGGTAAGGTTACGATATTCCCTAACTGCAAAACCAACATAGGATGGTTGAAACTCTTTTCTTCGTCAAGGAATGTTGATTTGAACCACGGCTTCATTAGCGACACGTTGTATTGTGGCGTCCATGTGGCTTGGCCCAGCTTAACATTCTTCTGTGCGCCGAGCGTGACAGTAATCCAGTCGGCGTGGTCGTAGTTCTTGTAGGTGACGAAGTTTACTTTCGAATCTTCTTCCAGACTGCTCGCCGTGTAGAGAATAGGATCAACACAATGAGAGAAGTTCGCAGCCAGATAGAGCCACTTCCACATCGCCATTGCGTTTAGGTTATGGTATTTGATGGGCTTCAGATAAGGATTGCCAGTCTGTCGATTCAAGCGGCTTTCATAGATAACATCGCTACTCAATTGCCAATACGATGGTCGAGTTGTGCGTTTGGCATAGCTAAAGGATAATTGAACATCCTTTACAGACGTGGATGCGGCTACAGAGGGGAAAAGTCCGTCGTAGGTACGGCATTGCTCGTCACGACGCAGACCATTGGCAAAGTATTCTGATTCCACATGTTCGTAACGTAGACCAGCCGACAACTGGAGGTGTCCCAAATGCTGGCGTAGTTCCATGAACGGTGCGATGTTACTTTCATGCTGCTCGTTGTTGCTATTGGCAATGTATCCCTCCTGATTATCGAATCTGCTGCGCCAACGTGTATTGGTATATTCTTCACCGATTTCTATCTGCCCCTTCCACAGCGGATGGGTAACGAAAAGTTTCTCAGCAAACAGTTTACTGCGTGTCTGGTTCTCAGTATTTACATTGCGGTCTTCGTACTCGGCGCTAAGTTCCAGCTGTCGATTGATACTCCGCTGTTTGCGAGAAGTAAAATCGGCATTGAAGTCGATGCTGAGTTTCCCCACTTTTCCTGTGTAGTAAAGATTCACCTGATGGTTGGGAGAGTTTTTGTCGCGTTTGACGCTACTATTTTGTAGGTGGTCGTATGGCTTTCCGTCAGCCAGCAAATCATCATCATACTCGCTGCGAGTCTTCACGTAGTCGTATGTATTCTGGTAGAACCCGCCGAAGGAATGGTTATCGTTGATTTGGTAATTGAAGCCCAAGCGTCCTTCAAAAAACGGATTGCGAACAACCTCTTTATTTCGGTTAGTGATGGTCCACACCGTGTCGACAAAGACGGTCTGCTCGAATTCATCACGGCTCCATCGTTTGTTGTAAGCCCCAAAGAGGTTGGCAAACAATTCCAATCCTCCTGTTCTGTAGGTCAGGTTGATGCGCTCGTTGTTGGCATAGCCGCGCCCACCGCGAGACCACGATGACAACTCCACACCCAAACCTTCGCCTGCTGCCCGCTTAGTGCGGATGATGATGACCGCATTAACCGAAGCATCATAGCGAGCTCCCGGGTTCTGAATCACCTCGACGTTCTTGATGTTGTCCGACTGTATGTTCCGCAGCTCTTGCAGGTCAGTCAACTTGCGGTTGTTCACGTAGATCAAAGGCACGCCCTTACCTAAGATTTCAAAACCTTCGCCCCGCTTAGCAATCATCGGAACGCGCGAGAGCACATCTTCGGCTGTGCCCATCCGCTCCATCACGGTTCCTTCCACGTTCATGATGAGCGTGTTTCCCTCCAGTTTCACCTTAGGGCGCTCGCCTTGAACCACCACACCATTCAAGGTGTAGTTGTCAGGCTGCATCCGTATAGTTCCCAACTCGGACTGTTTGCAGAGCCGATAGACGGTTTTGTAACCGACGTATGAGATGCGGGCAAGAATTTGTTCTTGCTCGTAAGGAATAGCAAAATAGCCACTTTCGTTAGAGACACCGCCACAGAGCAGCATGGAATCGACGGAATTGAGCACTGCGATATTGGCGTAAGCCACGGGCTGCCCCTGTTCGTCGATGACGGTTCCCGTCAAATGTCGGTCGGTCTTGTGAGTACACTCCACAAAGATTTTCTTTCCCTCTGGGTTGCTCGTGTCAATAATCATGCGTATAGGATAGAAACCTATCATCTGCCGGATGGCATCAGGCAGAGTTTTGCGGTTGACAGCAGTGGTGATTCGGAAGTCCTCCAGTTCGTTGTAGAGGAACATGATGGCGTAGTCAGTCTGCTGCTCAGCGAGTTGGTTGAGTGCATCGGAGAGCGACACATTGTTATATTCGTGTGAGATGCGTTTCTGTGCCTGTGCGCTGACTGTCAGCAGCAGGGCAAGAAAGAAGAGCAATATATGTCTGTTCATGGCGCCTGACTATTCTACAGTGATTTCGATAAATTGCTTATGCTCGTCCGACTTCAAGTAAGTTTGGTCGGCACTCTCTGAATCGGAATTTTGATTCTCCTTCAGAGTTACGGTCAGACGCTCGAACTGATTGAGGTCGTTGACTACTTGGTCAATGCCCTGCTGCGGATTCCATACAAAGCGGAATCGGAGTTGTCGGGCTTCGTCGTTGGCGAAAGTGACCTTGGCATTGTAGTGAGCGGCAATCTCTGGCAACATCTTCTCTAATGGAATGTTGTCGTAGATGACTGGCTGCACGGTGACAGTATCTTTGGTAAGCGTATCGACAGGGACGGTAGTAACAGATTCTGTCACGTTCTCCTTTATCTCAGTTGTGGGAGCATCCTGTTTCTGATGTTGTCGGACGATGTGGATAGCAGCAACCGCAAGACCTGATGCAAGTAATACTCCAATGAAAGAGGCGGCTATCTTCATCCAGCTAGAACCATGCTGTTCGGGTTGGAGCTTCTGATTAAACAGTTCCCATGCAGCATCCACATCGATGGACTTGTCAGCCTGACGCTGGCGACTGCTGCGTTTGGCTTCTACCATCATGCGGTATGTCTCACGTGTATCTTCGTCACGATTGATGATGTCCTGGATTTCCTGTTCGGTGTATGCATCGGGATTGTCGAGCATTTCCAGTAGCAGACGGATGTTGTCGTTAATCGTTTCCATAATCTTTTAACGTTTGAAGTGATTTCTGATTTGCTGAATGCTCTGTGCGAGATACTTGTAAGTGGTATTCGGATTCAGGCCAAGCCGACGGGCTATCTCTGAGATAGTCAGGTCTTCATAGAAACGGAGACGGAAGATGCTGTGATGCGGTTCTTCCAACTGCGCGTCCACGAAGGCTGTAATGTCATCAAGCCGTTCCAAGTGCTTGTCAATGGGTTGCAGGTCTGCCTCATCTTCTATGGGCAGTAGGCTCTTCACTCGTTCATGCAGCTGCATTTGCCGTATTTTGTTCAGACAGGCATTACGCACTGCAATTAAGAGATAGGAATCGTTCTTGGGTGGAATGTCGCTATCGGCTACTCGCAAGAAAATGTCCTGTACCACGTCTTCAGCCTCTCCATCATCGCCCAACAAGACTCTGGCCAGATGATTCATCTCGCTGTAGTTCCGGCGGAAAAGCTGTTCGAGTATTCTCTTATCAAGCATATCAGTCAAATAAATCAACGCACCCCGTTATAGGGCACTTCTATATATAAGACACTTCAGCCCCATCATTTTTTATGGAAACGCCAACTTTTTCATTTATTTTTTCCTTGCGCTCCCACCTTAAGCACCGACAATGTGCAATGTTCTAAGGTTCCAGAAGCATTGTTTTCAGCAAATCAGGTCAATGACAATCTGTTTTAGCTAGGCGGTAACAACGAAAAAAGGAGACTGCAGATCGAGTCTGCAATCTCCTTTATAATATCACGAATCTCTCAATATTAATTCTTGAAGAAATCTTTCACGGCCTCATTGGGAACCATCTGCTCATCGAAGATGTAAGCACCAGTCTTGGGGCTCTTCACCATCTTGATGACTTTCGTATAAGCGCGACCATCCTTCGAACCTTCGTGGAGGGTTGCCACGGTTTTCTTTGCCATAGTTCTATTTCTTGATTAAATAGTTATCCGATATGCTTACTTAATCTCCTTGTGAACCGTCATCTTCTTCAGGATGGGGTTGTACTTCTTGAGCTCCATGCGCTCAGGAGTGTTCTTACGGTTCTTAGTGGTCACGTAGCGGCTTGTGCCGGGCAGACCACTGGCCTTCATTTCAGTGCACTCGAGAATGACCTGCACTCTGTTGCCTTTAACTTTCTTAGCCATGATTGATTACTCTCCTATTACTTTAATGTCCTTCCAATCGACATAGCCCTTGGCAACAGCCTGCTTCAGAGCAGCGTCGAGACCAACTTTATTGATGAGACGAAGACCAGCGGCACTGATCTTAAGGCTAATCCAGCACTGTTCTTCTACATAGTAGAATTTCTTGCTGAACAGATTGACGTCAAAGCTTCTCTTCGTACGATGCTTTGAGTGAGACACGTTATTTCCGATCTGTGCCTTCTTTCCTGTAATCTGACAAATTTTCGACATCGCTATCTAAATTTTTGTTTTCGTTTTTTGATACTTATTCCAAACAGGGTGCAAAATTACAAATAATTCCCGAATAAACAAAATAATTATTAAAAGAAAATGAAGAATTAAGGATTTTTTTCTTTTTTAGTCCTCAATTTCCACGAAATCGTGCTCTTTCAGGAACTCTAAGAACAATTTTAGCGCTGTTCGTGTGGCATTGGCAAGATTGACATCGCGTCCCTCATCCTCCGTCAACTTGATGGTTCTGACATCGTCGCGACTGCCATAACCGATCCAGATTGTACCAACGGGAATCTCCGGTGTACCTCCACCGGGGCCTGCGATGCCGGTTGCCGAAATGGCATAGTCGGTATGCAGCGCATCGCACACACCTTTCACCATCTGAACGGCCACCTCTTCACAAACAGCCGTTTTCTCCTCCAACACTTGTGGATCGACATTCAGCATCTGCTCCTTCACCTCGTTTGTATAAGAGATGATGCCACCCTTGAAATAGTTGGATGCTCCCGGTACGGCGATGATTGCCTCGGCGATGCGCCCACCCGTGCAACTCTCGGCAGTGGCGAGCGTTTTTCCTTGGTCGTATAGGTATTGTTGGATTTCCTTACTGATGATTTTGTTCTCTAAGCTCATTATTTTTTACTTGATTGGTTTTGCAAATTTGACTAATCGAAGGTGACCTTCGAAAATGCGGGAGCATCGATTGGACAGCACTCCCCGTCGAGATATTTATAGTAGCCCGTGATGCCTATCATGGCGGCATTATCGGTTGTATAACTGAACTTGGGTATATAGATTTTCCAGCCATAACGTTTGGCGTGGTCATAGAATGCGCTTCGGAGACCGTTGTTGGCCGATACGCCTCCTGCCACCGCCACATGCTTGATGCGAGTCTGCTTAACTGCCATCCTTAGTTTCTTCATCAAAATATCTACGATGGTGAATTCAAGGCTTGCCGCCAGGTCTTCGAGATGATGTGCGATGAAATCGGGGTCGTCTTCAATCCATTTGCGGAGACTGTAGAGGAACGAAGTCTTCAGGCCCGAGAAGCTATAGTCGAAGCCGGGAATGTGAGGCTCGGCAAACTTGAACGCATGTGGATTGCCTTGACGAGCCAGCCGGTCGATGATAGGACCGCCGGGATAGCCCAGCCCCATCACCTTCGAACATTTGTCGATGGCCTCGCCTGCCGCGTCGTCGATGGTCTGTCCGAGAACCTCCATATCGTTATAGGCATTCACGCGGACAATCTGTGAATTGCCACCGCTCACCAACAGACAGATGAACGGCAACGGCGGCGCACTTTGGTCGTCATCGCTCTCCTTGATGAAATGTGCCATCACGTGACCCTGCAGGTGGTTTACATCGATGAGAGGAATGCCCAGCGAGCGGGCAAAACCCTTGGCGAAGCTGACGCCCACGAGCAACGAGCCCATCAGTCCAGGGCCACGCGTGAAGGCTACTGCCGACAATTGCTGCTTCACGATGCCTGCCTGCTTGAGTGCCTGATCGACAACGGGCACGACATTTTGCTGATGTGCCCTCGAAGCCAGTTCGGGAACCACACCGCCATAAGCCTCGTGCACAGCCTGCGAAGCTGTGACATTGCTCAGTAGCACGCCATCGCGCAACACGGCAGCAGAAGTGTCGTCGCAGCTCGACTCGATGCCAAGAATATATACAGGGCTGTTGTTGTTGACGGAACCGCTTGTTTTCATCGGCAAATCAATATGAAAGGATTTCTACACCGTGCTCGGTCATCACCAGCGTGTGTTCCCATTGAGCGGAGGGCAGTTCATCTTCCGAAATGACTTCCCAGCCAAACGGATCTCCCTCGTCGATGAATACACGCCATGTTCCCATATTGATCATGGGCTCAATCGTGAACACCATTCCCGGAACGAGCAACATGCCTGTTCCCTTCTTTCCATAGTGTGTCACATCGGGTTCCTCGTGGAACTTTAAGCCAACGCCATGCCCGCACAGGTCGCGAACAACACCGTAGTTGTATTTCTTGCAATGTTTCTCGATAGCGTTGCCGATATCACCGACGAAACTCCACGGCTGTGCAACCTCCATGCCGATCTCCAGACATTCCTTCGCCACACGCACCAGCTGTTCTTTCTCAGGAGTTGTCTCACCGATGATAAACATGCGCGAGGCGTCGGCATAATAGCCGTCGAGGATAGTCGTGAAGTCGACGTTCACGATGTCGCCTTCCTGGAGGATATCAGTAGCCTTGGGAATGCCGTGACAGACAACCTCGTTGATGCTCGTGCAGACCGATTTGGGAAATCCTTCATAGTTCAGACAGGCGGGGGTTGCGTTGTGTTTTTTGCAATAGTCCATGCAGATATCATCGATTTCAAGTGTCGACATACCGGCATGGATATGTTTGGCGACTTCATCGAGAACAGCCGTATTGACAACACCGGCACGGCGGATGCCTTCAATCTGCTCGGGCGTCTTGATGAGGTCGCGCGTTGGCACAAGCCTGCCACGACTTTCCCACTTCATAATCTTCCGATCGAACTCCGTGGGCACCTGTCCTGGCAGACAGCGCCAGCGTTTCTTTTTATTCAAAACCATTACAGTGTCTTTTAAATTCGGCTGCAAAGTTAGTAAAAATTGAGTGTAGTACAAAAGAATTTATTCTTTTTTAAACTCTGCAGCCCATCAAATTCCGAACTCACTTCGGAAAACCGCGCATTCTCAACGCATCTCAACGCCTCGCAGGAACACCCGTCGGATGACAGGCGACGTATAGGCATAGGGGATGTAGTCGATTGAAGGAATGGGGTCGGTGATGAAGATGTTGGCGATGCACCCGCGGCGGATGCAGCCATATTCGTCGCTCAGCCCCATGGCGGCAGCACCGTTGATGGTGGCAGCGTTGAGGGCTTCGGCAGGCAGGAGCCGCATCTTGATGCATGCCAGCGACACCGCAAACTTCATATCGCCAGATGGTGTGGAGCCCGGGTTGTAGTCGCTGGCGATAGCGAGAGGCAATCCGTTGTCGATGATTTTGCGCCCCGGAGCGAACGGCATGTTCAAGAAGAAGGAAGTGCCGGGCAGAGCTGTCGGGATGGTAGCCACTCCGGTTTGTGCCTTAAGCAAAGCGATGTCCCTGTCGGTCATACTCTCCAGATGGTCCACAGAAAGAGCATTATATTTCACAGCAGCCTCTACGCCGCCTGAGTCGGCCAACTCCTGTCCGTGAATCTTTCCTCGCAAGCCATAGCGGGCACCGGCTTCGAGAATGCGGAAGGTCTCCTCTTTCGTGAAGAAGCCCTTGTCGCAGAACACATCGATATAAAAAGCCAGTTTTTCTTCAGCAACGGCAGGAATCATCTCGTTCACGATCAGGTCGACGTATTCGCTCTGTCGGCCGATGTATTCACGGCCAACAGCATGTGCGCCAAGGAACGTCGGAATCACTTTGATGGGCGTCGTCTGTTTGATGCGACGAATCACGCGCAACATCTTCAGCTCATCTTCCGTGTTCAGGCCATAGCCGCTCTTGATTTCTACGGCACCCGTACCCTTCATCACGATTTCCCGCAGGCGGCGCATGGCCTGTTCATACAGCTCTTCCTCCGATGCTTCGTGCAGGCGGTCGGCAGAATTGAGGATTCCCCCACCCCGCTCGGCGATTTCCGCATAGCTGAGTCCGCGAATCTTATCCACGAACTCTCCCTCGCGGCTGCCCGCATAGACCAGATGGGTATGCGAGTCGCAGAACGATGGGAACACGGCACCTCCGCCGGCGTCGATGACCATCTGCATCTCAGCAGGGATGGGATAGTCTGGCATCAGGCCATAATCGCTGATGCGCCCGTCGTCGAGCACCAGCCATGCGTTCTTCATTGTATGATATTCGGCCATCTCGGCACCACGCAACAACGGCTTCGGTGTCTCCTGAATGCCTGCAAGTAATCCGATATTCTTGATGAGTGTTTGCATATGATGAAAGCAATTTAGTTAGAAGTTCAGTTGATAGGTTCTCAGGAATTGTATGGCCTTCTCGATAAGCGGATACATCACCACATCGTCAGAGATGAAAGGCACCTCCTCTCGGAAAGCATCGCGGATGGCCATGATAACGGTCGACGACTTCTTCGGCAGACGGAAGTCGAGTGCCTGTGCAGCGTTGAAGAGCTCGATGGCAAGTACGCGCTCCGTGTTCAGGATGACCTTCTGCAGCTTGATGGCGGCATTGGCACCCATCGACACGAGGTCTTCCTGGTCTTGACACGAAGGAATGCTATCGACCGACGACGGCATAGCGAGACTCTTGTTCAGCGACACACACGACGCCGCCGTGTATTGCGTAATCATGAAACCGCTGTTCAGGCCGGGATTGGCAACGAGGAAATCAGGCAAGCCGCGCAGTCCCGACACGAGGCGATAGATGCGGCGCTCAGAGATATTGGCCAGTTCACTCATCGCAATCGACAGGAAGTCGATCGGCAGCGCGATGGGTTCGCCGTGGAAGTTGCCAGCCGAGATAATCATATCTTCCTCCGGGCAGACAGTCGGATTGTCGGTGGCGGAGTTGATTTCGATGTCGATGACCGACTTCACATAGCGCAACGTGTCCTTCACAGCACCGTGAACCTGTGGCACACAGCGGAAGGAATACGGGTCCTGCACATGCACCTTCGGGCTGTGAATCAGCTCGCTGTCGTCGAGCAGGTGGCGGATGCGCTCCGATGTTTCAATCTGTCCCAGATGCGGACGCACCGAATGGACCATGTGCGTGAAAGGTTCGATGCGGCCGTCGAAGGCATCGAGCGACATCGCGGCAATAGCATCGGCCCACTTCGACAGGCGCTGTGCCTCGAGCAACGACCACACGGCGAAGGCGCTCATGTTCTGTGTACCGTTGAGCAGCGCCAGGCCTTCCTTCGAAGCCATGCTGATAGGCTTCCAGTTCATTCTCCGAAGCATCTCCGCACCGCTGATCACCTCTCCCTGCATCTCCACTTCGCCTTCGCCGACAAGCGGCAGCGTGAGGTGGGCAAGTGGCACGAGGTCGCCAGAGGCTCCCAGCGAACCTTGCCGGTAGACGACCGGCGTGATGTCGTTGTTGAAGATGTCGATGAGCCGTTCCACCGTATCTAGTTTACATCCCGAGTAGCCATAGCTTAGCGACTGTATCTTCAGCAGAAGCATCATCCTCACGATGTCCTTCCTCACACGCTCACCCACGCCACAGGCATGACTTTTCATGAGGTTCACCTGCAGCTGCGACAATTCATCCTTGCCGACAGACACGTTGCAAAGCGAACCGAATCCGGTGGTCACGCCATAGACAGGCTCTTCCTGACTTGCTATCTTCTCATCGAGATAGCGACGGCAGCGGATGATGCGCTGGCGGGCATCGTCGCTCAATTCCAGTTGGTAGTTTTCTCTGATTATTTCTCCAATGCGCTCTATCGTCAAATGTTCAGCGCTGATTTTGTGTATCATGTTTCGATTATTGATTTTTGAAGTAAGACATACTGATTATATCGTGTCGAGCAATTCATCGTCGACGAGGTTAGGCAAGGTGACGCGCAGCTCCGGCGTGCGCTCCATCTCGCGACGGATAGCATCCATCGAACCTTTGTTGCGTGCCCACGAGCGACGGGCGATGCCGTTGTTCACATCCCAGAACAGCATCTCGCGAATCTTGCGATCACTCTCGTCGGAGCCGTCGATGACCATTCCGAAGCCTCCGTTGATGACCTCGCCCCAGCCTACTCCACCGCCGTTGTGGATGCTTACCCACGTGGCACCGCGGAACGAGTCGCCGATAACGTTCTGCACAGCCATATCTGCACAGAACTGCGAGCCGTCGTAGATGTTCGAGGTCTCGCGGAACGGAGAGTCAGTACCGCTGACGTCGTGGTGGTCGCGACCCAGCACCACAGGTGCTTTGAGTTCACCGCGACGGATGGCATCGTTGAAAGCCAGCGCAATCTTCGTGCGTCCTTCAGCATCGGCATAGAGGATACGCGCCTGCGAACCCACCACAAGATGATTAGGTCCGGCCTCGCGTATCCAGTGCAGGTTGTCGAGCAACTGTCCGCGAATGTCGTCAGTAACGTGATGGCTCATCTCCTCGAGCACCTCGGCAGCGAGGCGGTCGGTGGTGGCAAGGTCGTCGGGGTCGCACGAGGTGCACACCCAGCGGAACGGGCCGAAGCCATAGTCGAAGAACAGCGGACCCATGATGTCCTGCACGTACGAGGGATAACGGAATGTTTTTAGTTGAGAGTTGGCCTCCGGGACCCAAACATCTGCACCAGCTCTTCCTGACTCCAGAAGGAAGGCGTTGCCGTAGTCGAAGAAATACATGCCGCGGTCAGCCAGTTTGTTGATGGCTGCCACCTGCCGGCGCAGCGAAGCCTGCACGGCCTCCTTGAAGCGCTCTGGCTCTTCAGCCATCATGCGCTTACTTTCCTCGAGGGTGTAGCCAACAGGATAGTAGCCACCTGCCCACGGATTGTGGAGCGACGTCTGGTCGCTACCCAAATCCACATCCATCTCTTCCTTCGCCAGGCGTTCCCACAGGTCGACGACATTTCCGACATACGCCATCGAGACGACACGCTTCTCATTGACGGCCTTTCTGATGGCGGGAATCAGTTCGTCGAGGTCGGTGTGGAGTTCGTCCACCCAGCCTTGCTCATAGCGCTTGCCTGCTGCCAGCGGATTGATCTCGGCAGTCACGCTCACCACGCCGGCAATGTTGCCTGCCTTCGGCTGAGCGCCACTCATACCGCCAAGACCGGCGGTGACGAAGAGCGTCGAACGCTTCTCGCCAGCTCTTGAGTGCAGGCGCTTCGCATTGAGCACGGTGATCGTCGTACCATGAACGATGCCCTGCGGACCAATATACATATAGCTGCCAGCCGTCATCTGCCCGTACTGGCTCACGCCCATCGCATTCATGCGCTCCCAGTCGTCGGGTTTCGAATAGTTGGGAATCACCATACCGTTCGTCACGACGACGCGCGGTGCAAGCTTATGGCTTGGGAACAGGCCGAGCGGATGTCCGCTATACATCACCAGCGTCTGCTCGTCGGTCATCTCGCTCAGGTATTTCATCACGAGCCGGTATTGCGCCCAGTTCTGAAAGATGGCTCCATTTCCGCCGTAGATAATCAACTCGTGCGGATGCTGTGCCACACGCGGGTCGAGATTGTTCTGAATCATCAACATGATGGCGGCAGCCTGCCGACTCTTGTGCGGATAGTCGTCGATGGGGCGTGCAAACATCTCATAGCTGGGGCGATAGCGGTACATATAAATACGGCCATAGCGCTTCAGCTCTTCGGCAAACTCAGGTGCAAGTTGTGCGTGCAGGTGTTTCGGGAAATAGCGCAGGGCGTTGCGCAGCGCCAACCGTTTCTGCTCGGGCGTCAGTATGTCCTTCCGCTTCGGAGCATGGTTGATTTGTGTATCATAGGCTTTAGCTTCAGGCAGATAGTCGGGAATGCCAAGTCTTATCTCTGATTGAAATTGTTCTCTGGTCATGATAGATAGATATATATAATAAGGTGTAAAGGGTGTAAAGGGTGTAAAGGGTGTAAAGGGTGTAAAGGGTGTAAAGGGTGTAAAGGGTGTAAAGGGTATAGAAGGTATAGAGGGTAACCTTGCTTACAGCTTCCCTTCCACAATCTCCAGGATTGCCTGCTCTGCGGCGCAGGCCTGACGGGCGAGCTCGTTGGCTTCAGCCACAAGGGTGTCGGCCTGCTCACGGTCCTTCAGCGACGAGGCATTGATCTTCACGTTCAGACAGGCACCAAGCACAGCGGCACGGGCAGCAAGAGCGCCCACGCCGGCATCGCTCACGCTGGCAGGATTGCCCTCCTCGGCCATCGCTTTGCAGATGTCGAAGGCGCGGAACGAAGCCTTCATCGTCTTCAGTGGCACCTGCGTAGCATAGAGCGTAGCCTTCTGGATAGCTGCCGACCGCGCAGCCTTCTCCTCATCGGTTCCCTTCGGCAGACTGAAGGCAGCCATGATCTGGTTGAAGGCTTCGGTGTCTTCGTCGACCAGATGCAGCAACTCCTTCATCAGCTCCTGACCTTTGTCGGCCCACGCCGAGAATTCTGCCCAACGGTCGTCCCATCCGCGCTTGTGACTGGAGAGGTTGGCAACCATCGTGCCAAGGGCTGCACCGAGTGCACCCATATAGGCAGAGATGGTGCCTCCACCCGGCGCAGGACTCTCGCGCGACGTCTCGTCGGCAAATCCTTTCACGCTGAGGTTCACGAGTTTCTTTGCTTCGGCAGCGTCGTCTTCCATCATGAACTCAATCACTTTCTCATGCGGGTTGAAAGGCTTTAGGTCGTCGAGGCCCATCGACTTAATGGCAATCTTCATGATGTCCTCTTCGGGAATTCCCGTCGAGCGCTGCTGCTTTTCCAGGAAATACTTACCGGCATCGATGAGCGTCTTCTTCGGCACGAGACCGACAATCTCGGTGCCCGTCACCCTGACGCCACGAGCTGCTGCAGCGCGGCACACCTCGTCGAAGGCCACATGCAGCGGAGTTACGTTCAGGTTGGTCATGTTCATCGACACCTGGGCAATGCCATATTCGTCGATATACCAGCCGATAGCCTTCGTGGCCTTCAGCGTTCCAGGCTGCATAATCGTGTTTCCATCGGCATCCTTCAGCGGCTTACCGGTGAGCAGACCGCCCTCGCGCATGGGACGGCCCTTCTCGCGCACGTCGAAGGCAATCGCGTTGGCGCGGCGTGTCGAAGTAGTATTGAGGTTATAGTTCACAGCGATGAGGAAATCGCGGGCACCAACAGCCGTGCAACCCGTACGGGCAACACCCTCGTCGAAGGGACGCGCTCCATAGTCGGGAGCCTTCTCGGCTACGGCAAGCTTCTCGGGCAACGCCTCATACTCACCGGCACGACAGACAGCCAGATTCTTCCGCTCAGGCTTGAAGGCGGCAGCCTCGTAGCAATAGCACGGGATGCGGGCCTCGTCGGCCAGTCGCTTCGCCAGCTGTCGAGCCAGCTCGGCACACTCCTCCAGCGTGATACCACTGACGGGGATGAGGGGCAGCACATCGGTAGCACCCATGCGCGGATGAGCACCGTGATGCAACCGCATGTCGATGAGCTCGCCGGCACGCTTCACCGCGTCGAAGGCAGCCTTGCACACCTCCTCGGGCGAACCCACGAAGGTCACCACCGTGCGGTTTGTCGCATCGCCCGGGTCCACGTCGAGCAGTTTCACTCCTTTGTATTTCTCAATCTCGTTGGTGATCTGCTTGATCACTTCCATGTTGCGTCCCTCGCTGAAGTTAGGCACGCACTCGATAATCTGTGTCTGTTTACTCATAAGTATTTTAGATTTACGATTTACGGATTTACGATTTCTTTCTCCATTTTATTACGAAAGCGGCAAAGCCGAGTCCGGATTTACGATTTACGGGGATGGGCTGCTATGCACTCAATCTCGACCAATGCGCCTTTCGGAAGATCCTTCACGGCGAAGGCGCTGCGAGCCGGATAGGGCTGGCTGAAGAACGTGCTGTACACCTCGTTCATCGCACCGAAGTCGGCGATGTCGGCCAGCAGCACGGTTGTCTTCACCACATTGCTGAGTTCGAGGCCTGCCTCGCGCAGGATAGCCTGAGCGTTGAGCAGCGACTGGCGCGTTTGTTCCTTGATGCCACCTTCGGGAAAAGCTCCCGTAGCGGGGTCGATGGGCAGTTGCCCTGATGCATACACAAAGCCATTAGCTTCGATAGCCTGGCTATAGGGGCCGATAGCGGCCGGTGCGTTCTTTGTTGCTATTGCTTTCATATGAATAATATAACTAGTTCCGAGTTTCGAGTTCCGAGTTTCGAGTTTCAAAAGTCAAGAGTAATCATAACTCTCAACTATCCGCTCGACCCGAAGGGGCGCTTTCAGAGCGAAGCGGGGAAAGAACTATCAATTATTATCTGGCTCCCCTCCTTTCGGAGGGGCCGGGGGAGGCTCCCTCACCCTTGCATTTTCTTCACCTTATCCACAAACGCATCGATGACGGCGACAGCCGTGATGTTCACCACATCGCGAACCGTCGAGCCGAAGTCGACGAAGTGGATAGGCTTGTTCAGACCCATCTGAATCGGGCCGATGATTTCCACGTCGGCATTCAGCGACTGCAGCATTTTATAGCTCGAGCGCGCCGAGGTGAGGTTCGGGAAAATGAGCGTGTTCACATCCTTCCCTGCCAACTTCGTGAAGGGATACTGCTGGTCGCGCAACTCCTTGTCGAGTGCGAAGCCAATCTGCATCTCACCGTCGATGGCGAGATTCGGATACATCTTCTGCATCTGCTGCACAGCGAGCTTCACCTTCTGTGCGCCCTTGCTCTGGTCGGAGCCGAAGTTCGAGTGCGAAATCATCGCCATCACAGGCGTCTCGTTAAAGAAGCGCACGGTCTGTTCAGCCAGACGGGCGATATCGACCAGCGTCTCCGTATCGGGGTTCTGGTTCACGAGCGTGTCGGCGATATACAACGTGCCACGCGGCGAGTTGATGATGTGCATCGTGGCAGGCGTCTTGAACTCCGGCTGTATGCCAATCACCTCGTTCACCACCTTCAGCGTGTTGCTATAGCGCGTGTAGAGACCGGTGATGAAGGCATCGGCCTCGCCCGTCTCTACCATCATCATGCCGAAGTAGTTGCGCTCATACATCTTGTCGCTGGCCTCCTGCAGCGTGTAGCCGTCGCGCTGGCGCTTCTGCGCGAGGATGGCGGCATAGCGGTGGCGGCGGTCGTACTCCGACGGATGGCGCAGGTTCACCACCTCGATACCCTCGAGGTTCAAATCGAGTTCGTCGGCGAGCTTCGCGATGATCTCATCGTTACCCAGCAAGATAGGATGGCACAGACCTTCAGCCTTCGCCTGTACGGCGGCACGAAGCATCGTGGGATGGGCACCCTCGGCAAACACCACGCGCTGCGGGTGGGCGGCTGCCGAAGCATAGAGCTTCTGCGTGAGCTTCGACTCCTGTCCGAGCATCACGCTCAGCGAGTCCTTGTATTCCTCCCAGTCTTCGATGTTGCGACGGGCCACACCGCTGTCGATGGCGGCCTTCGCAACGGCGGCGCTCACCTCCGTGATCAGGCGCGGGTCAACAGGCTTCGGGATGAAGTAGTCGCGACCGAACGACAGGTTGTTCACCTTATATATATCGTTCACCACATCGGGCACAGCCTCCTTCGCCAGGTTGGCGATGGCCAGGGCTGCAGCCATCTTCATCTCCTCGTTGATGGCGCTGGCATGCACGTCGAGCGCACCGCGGAAGATATATGGGAATCCGATCACGTTGTTGATTTGGTTGGGATAGTCCGAGCGGCCCGTTGCCATCAGCACGTCAGGTCGGCTGGCCATCGCGTCCTCGTAGGAGATTTCGGGCACGGGGTTGGCGAGTGCAAACACGATGGGATTCTCGGCCATCGAGCGAACCATGTCCTGTGTCACCACATTGCTTTTCGACAAGCCCACGAACACATCAGCACCGCGCATCGCCTCCTCCAGCGTGTGCACATCGCGGCGGTCGGTGGCGAAGAGCCGCTTCTGCTCGTTCAGATTCTCGCGGTCGCTGGTGATGACGCCACGCGAGTCGAGCATTACCACGTTCTCCTTGCGCGCACCCAGCGCACAGTAGAGCTTCGTGCACGAGATAGCGGCAGCGCCGGCACCGTTCACCACGATCTTCACATCGGCGATGTTCTTGCCAGCCACCTCCAGCGCGTTCTTCAGTCCTGCCGCCGAGATGATGGCCGTGCCGTGCTGGTCGTCGTGCATCACGGGGATGTCGAGCGTCTTCTTCAGGCGTTCCTCTATATAGAAGCACTCCGGTGCCTTGATATCCTCGAGGTTGATGCCGCCGAAGGTAGGCGCGATGCGCTCCACGGCCTCGCAGAACTTCTCTGGGTCTTTCTCGTCCACCTCGATATCGAACACGTCGATGCCGCCGTAGATTTTGAACAGCAGACCCTTACCCTCCATCACCGGCTTACCGCTCAGCGCACCGATGTCGCCAAGACCCAGCACCGCCGTACCGTTCGAGATCACAGCCACGAGGTTGCCCTTGTCCGTGTACTGATAGGCGGCATTGCTGTCGCTCTGGATCTCCAGACACGGATAGGCCACGCCGGGCGAATAGGCCAACGACAGGTCGGTTTGCGTGCGATAGGGCTTTGTCGGTTTCACCTCTATTTTACCTGGACGCGTGCCCACGTGATAGGCCAACGCCGCTTCTTTCGTAATCTTCACCATAGCTCTATGTTTTTTTGTTGTATTTAGGTCGTATTCTTCAAGCTGCGATTCTGATGGCAAAGGTACGAAAAAAAACTGAACAAGAAAACTTTTTGCGAAAGAAAAATAGATAAATTATCGGCTTATGCGATCGCATACAAAATGATAAAGGAAAAATGATAAATGAAAATGAAGGAAGAATTCT
Source organism: Prevotella sp. (assembly GCA_017557185.1). Taxonomy (GTDB): domain Bacteria; phylum Bacteroidota; class Bacteroidia; order Bacteroidales; family Bacteroidaceae; genus Prevotella. Next base: position 66,851 of record JAFZAP010000062.1, on the reverse strand, counting down.
TCTTCCTCCTCTGTAATTAGCGACAAAAATCGCTTATAGAGGAAGAGGATGAGGAGGAAAAAATTTTTTTAGAAAAAACTGTTAATTTTTTCGCGCTTAGTGATACAACTTTCAGATTTTTTTTGTATATTTGCAGTGTCTATGAGGAACATCCCGCATCGCCCGAAAAAGGGGCTTGCGTCAATATATATCTGACCACTAAAAGCAACTAAAACTAACAGGTCAGCACGTTATTTAAAACTATCAGAACTGCCGCTCGGCGTTCTAAAATTGGGAAATGGCGACTCCCAAATGCGAAAGGCATTGCGCCCGAATGTGGAAAGCATGCATCGCCGCGAGCAAACCCATTGCTCTAAGCGTGTATAAGCATTGCTCTTGTCGTTCGTAAGCATAGCTCCACGCACACAGGAACATTGTTCTACGCGTACAGGAGCATAGCTCTACGGAAACGGAAGGCGCCGCCCCCGAAGCGATCTTTGACTTTTTGATACAAATTCCCTATGTGGACAAATCAGATGTAGAACTCTGATGAATCAATCAACCCCGCACGGAGGGCGTACTTCACCGCTTCGTGTGCTGTGTTGATGCCCAGCTTGCGGAAGATGTTCTTGCGGTGGGTGGTGATGGTATGGGTGCTCGAGAAGCGCTCGCCGGCAATCTCCTTCGTCGTCTTCCCCAGCGCAATCGCCTTCACAATCTCAATCTCGGTGGCCGTCAGCACGGCAGGCTCTTCCTCCTGCTTCTGAGCGAGTATGAGTTCCATTGCGCGCTGGCTCACATAGCGCTTTCCCTCTGCGGCATTTCGCAGGGCATCGCGGAACTCCTTCAGCGGCTCATCTTTGAACACGATGCTGAACATGTGCGACGAATACACCATGCGCCGCAGGAATTTATCCGTGAGGTCGTTGCTCACAAGAATCCACATCGCTGTCGAGAAGCGGTCGCTGACGATGAGCAGCTGCTCTTCGTCGACGAAGTCGAACAACGTGTAGTCGAGGACCACAACTGCTCGGTCGTGTTCCTTCAGCAACTCCACCAGGCCTGCCTTGTCGGTGGCCCGCCGCACTTCGTTATCCTCATTCTGCCTGATCAGGTTCTCCCATGCGAATCTTGTCAGGTCTTGGTTGTCAGCCAATATAAAAAAACTCATACCTATTTGTTTGCAACCGCTTTCTCAGGACGGAGGCCTGCGCTACTGCTTGTCCGCTTTCTTGACCTCTGTGGCCTCGTATTTGATTTTCTTGAAGCCCTGAATGATGTTCTTGACGGTGGTCTTCTCGGCATCATACTCAATCGTGACGGTCTTGTCGGTGAGGTCGGTCTTGATGGTCTTGACACCCTTCACGAAGCGTATGTTTTCCTTGATTTTCTTCTCACATCCTGAGCAATGCATCTCGGGCTGAGTCTTCAGGACGACGGTCTTGATGTCCTTGGCCTTCGGCTGGGCTGCACATGAGGCGGCAAGGGCGAGTGCGATGAATAATACTTTTGTTCTCATATTCTTGAATCTTTAATCTTTTGACTGCTTATCTTGTTCCAGTTCAGGCGGACGCCAACGTAATAGACAGGCCCGTGGAGGGGTCCCCAAATCATGGTGGAGTCGAAATTGCTGCTCCAGGGGTCGTCGGCACCGATGATGGGATTCTTCTGCTTGAAACCCGTGATGTTCTCACCGCCGGCATAGATGCTCCAGTTGCGGAAGAAACGGGTGATCTGAGCGCTCAACTGCTCGAAGGCGGGATATGTGGACTGCTGAAGGTTGTCGGGCAGCCGCCCGCCGCCGTTGAGTTGCAGGGTGGCATCGAACTGCCACTTGCCGAGCCCGGGCGCATAGGAGGCTGTGAACAGGCTTTTGTAGCGGTTGGTGAGCGGCTTTTCGCGCAGCACGCCGCCGTAGGTGCATTTCACGTCGGTTCGCCGATAGGTGGCGGTGAGCGTGAATCCCTCGAAGAAGGGATAGGTGGCCTCGAGCTGGTAGGTGTGCGAATAGCTCTTGCCGTCGAGATTGCCGAACAGCACGGCATGCGGATTGCTGTCGAGGTCGATCACCGTCTGATGCTGGAAACTGGTGTAGTAGTATTCGGCACTGAGCTCGAGCTTCTTGCTGCCTATGGGGATGCTGACGACGGTGCTCACTCCTGCGTTCCAGGCTTCTTCCTGATCGAGGTTGCTGTCGATGATGATCTCTCGTCCGCTGGCCAGCAGGTAGTTGTTTTCGGCCAGCACATGACTTGTGCGATAGCCCTTGCCGACGGAGCCTCGCAGGGTGATGATGTCGTTGGGGGCGTATTTGAAGTGCATCCTCGGCGTCAGGAAGCTGCCGTAGATGTTGCTGTGGTCCCAACGCAGACCGCCCATCAGCGTGAGCTGTTCGCCCAGCTTGTAGGTGTATTGGGCATAGATGCCGGGTGTCGTCTCCTCGGCGGTGGTCTGTTCTTCGCTTTTCGCGACGACGCTTTCGCTCAGATGGTCGTGGTTCAGGCTCACGCCCGTCGAGATGCTGTGATGCTCGCCGAGGTCGCTTTCGAACATCAGCGAGGCATAGCCGTTGCGCTGGTCGGCACGATAGAGCTTATGCCCATAGGAAGCGTTCTCGTGGTGTTGCGATCCGGAGAGTATGAGTGCGATGTTTGTGGAATGCTCGTCGTTGATGATATAGGCATTCTTGGCAAAGGCCTCGTAGCGCTCGTTGGTGATGTCAATAAGGTAGGGATGGGCGTTACCTGCCGCATGGTGCCCTATCTGTCCACTCTCGCGATGCTCCTTCAATCCTTTGACGGAGGCCTGGAAGATGTAGTTGTCGCCCATCCACGCCCATCGGCTCTGGAGCGATCCCTGCCGCACCTTCGGCATATCGGCGAACCCGTCGCCATTCGCGTCGTGAGCCTTGTCGAGGATTTCGTAATGCCCGAGAAGGGCTGTGCTCCATTTGTCGGATAAATGGACGTTTCCCCCGAGGTTGGCCTCGAGCTTTCCTTTTGTATTCAGATAAATGTTCGCGTCGGCGAAGGGTGTCGCCTGCGGTTTCTTGAACTCCACGTTGATCTGGCCGGTGATGCTCTCGTAGCCGTTCTTCACCGACGAGGCACCCTTCGAAACCTGTATGCTCTGCATCCACGGACCTGGGATGTAGCTCAGCGCAAACGGCGCCGCCAGTCCGCGGTAGTTGGGAATGTTCTCGGTGAGCATCTGCACATAGGTGCCCGAGAGCCCCAACAGCCTGATCTGTTGTGCGCCTGTGGCTGCGTCGGTGTAGTTCACATCGACGGAGGGATTGGTGGTGAAGCTTTCCCCGAGGTTGCAACAGGCGGCCCGAAGCAGTTCCTTCGTGCCAATGAGGTCAGCATTCCCCACTCCACTTGCCTTCACGCGTCCGGCCTTCTGAGCCGAGATGGTGACTTCCGACAACTTCTTCCCCTCGAGCGTCTTGACGTTCGAGGTGTCGGCAACCTCAGCCACTTGGGCATGAGCGACAACGGTGCCTAACGACAGGATGAGCGCGATGAGCAGTTTCACGCTGCAAAGATACTATTTTTTTTTCATAAAAGGATTTCCACCGAAGTGAAAGTCCTCATGAAATGATTTTTTGGGTAATTATATACTTTTTGACCCCAGATGTGTAGGGACGCGACGTGTCGCGTAAATACATGATGTCCTCGCTAATAACGCGGCACGCCGCGTCCCTACATGAGCTTGATGCCTGTCAATTCCCTACAAGGCCAAATAGTATATAAATGCCTTTTTTCGGTCTTACATGCTGCGTAGCAGCATTGAACTTTTGAACTTTGAACCGCGCCGCAGGCGCATTGAACCAATTACAATGGATAGTCCTCAAAGGCATAGAGCACGGTGCTGAGATAGCGCTCACCCGTGTCGGGGAGCAGGGCCACGATGTTCTTGCCCTTGTTCTCAGGACGCTTTGCCACCTCGAACGCTGCATAGAGGGCTGCTCCGGCGGAGATTCCAACCAACACTCCTTCCTGCTGGGCAACCTCGCGACTGGTGCGGATGGCATCGTCGTTCTCTACATCGAATACTTCGTCGATGACTTCCGAATCGTAGGTCTTCGGCACGAAGCCGGCTCCGATGCCCTGAATCTTGTGCGGCCCGCTCGGTCCGCCGTTCAGTACGGGACTCGACTTGGGTTCCACGGCGATAATCTTGATGTCGGGGTTCTGCTCCTTCAGATACTTGCCCACACCCGAGATGGTGCCGCCCGTGCCTACTCCACCGATGAAGATATCGACTTCGCCATCAGTCTGACGCCAGATCTCAGGACCTGTCGTCGCATAGTGTTTGGAAGGATTGGCGGGGGTTTCGAACTGTTGCAGGATCACGCTGCCGGGAATAGAGTCACGCAACTCGTTGGCGGCACGGATGGCACCAGGCATTCCGTCCTTTCCCGAGGTGAGGCGCACTTCGGCTCCATAGGCCTTCACAAGGTTTCGACGCTCCACGCTCATGGTTTCAGGCATGGTAAGGATAAGATGGTAGCCCTTGACGGCCGATACCAGTGCCAATCCTACGCCTGTATTTCCGCTGGTGGGTTCGATGATGGTTGCACCGGGCGTCAGAATGCCTTTCTCTTCGGCATCCTCAATCATGGCCAACGCGATGCGGTCTTTCACGCTGCCGCCCGGGTTGAAATACTCAATCTTGGCGATAATGGGGGTTTCGATACCTTTTGCCTTAGAAATTTTCTCAAGCTCCAGAAGTGGAGTGTTACCGATGAGCTCGGTCAACTGTTTTGCAATCTTTGCCATAGTTCTACGTTTTTTGTTTGTTGGATATAAATATCTGGGTGCAAAGGTACGGCGAATATCAGAACCGCGAAATAGCCAATCAGTGGTAATCTGCATACCAAACTTATGGTATATTGCAAATACATTTGGTTTTTCCATCGCTTATTTGTACCTTTGCCAACAAATAATAATCACAAGCATGGAGAAGGAACTTGGAAGCGAGCTATCGGAGGCACAGCAGACGAATCGGGAACTGCAACTGGCGTGGGATTTCATCGAGCACACCGGGCGCAGCATCTTCCTAACGGGAAAGGCTGGAACGGGAAAGACGACTTTCCTGAAACGGGTGGTGGCGGAGAGCACGAAGCGAAGCGTGGTGGTAGCACCGACAGGCGTGGCTGCCATCAACGCGGGAGGCGTGACGATTCACTCGTTCTTCCAGCTGCCGCTGTCGCCGTTTGTGCCTGATGCGAAGATGAAGAGCCGCTTCGACTTCAGCCGCGAAAAGCGCAAGATCATTGCCTCGATGGACCTGCTGATCATCGACGAGATCTCGATGGTGCGCGCCGACTTGCTCGATGCCATCGACTCAGTGCTGCGACGCTTCCGAAACAGCTATCTGCCGTTTGGCGGCATACAACTGCTGATGATTGGCGACCTCGGACAGCTGACGCCAGTGGTGACGCCCGACGACGAGGCGATGCTTCGGCCCTACTATGCCACACCCTACTTCTTCGGCAGCAAGGCATTGGCGCAGACCGACTATGTGACGATACAGCTGGAGACCATCTACCGACAGCAGGACGAGCGGTTCGTGGAGCTGCTGAACCACGTGCGAACGGGCACTCCCACTCGCGAAGACCTCGCGATGCTGAACAGCCGACTGGCCCCGTCGGAGAACGCGGAGTCGGGCTCCATACGCCTCTGCACACACAACGCATCCGCCGACCGCATCAACGAAGAACGGCTCTCGCAGCTGCCGACGGAGCCTTTCACCTTCCAGGCGAAGGTTGACGGCACTTTCCCCGACTACTCCTACCCCACTTCCGACCTGCTCACACTGAAGGTCGGCACACAGGTGATGTTCGTGAAGAATGACACATCGGGCGAGCACCGCTACTACAACGGCCGTATCGCCCAGGTGACGATGATTTTAATGGATAGAGGAGAGAGAAGAGAGGAGAGAAACGCGGCCCGCGTGTTCGTGAAGTGCGAGGGCGACGATGACGAAATAGAGGTGGAGCCGCAGACGTGGGAGAACGCGAAATACACGCTGGATGCCGAGACGCGCGAGCTGAAAACCGACATTCAGGGCACTTTCACACAGCTGCCGCTACGACTGGCGTGGGCCATCACAATACACAAGAGCCAGGGACTTACGTTCGAGCATGCCATCATCGATGCCAACCAGTCGTTTGCCCCCGGGCAGGTGTATGTTGCGCTGAGCCGCTGTCGCACGCTGGAAGGTCTGCAGCTGGCCTCGCCCATCGAGGCGCGAGCCATCATCAACGACCAGCGCGTGAGCCAGTACATCGACTATCAGGAGGAAGCGGCCCGCCAGAGCATCGCCCAGCTGCCGGTGCTGAAGGAGGAGTTCTATCGGCGCCTGTTGCTCGAGCTGTTCGACTTCACCTCCATCATCTATCAGGAGGAGCACCTCGGAAGGCTGTTCATCGAGTACTTCTACAACGCATTCACTCACGTCACGAACCTGCACAAGCAATCGCTGCAGGAACTGCGTAAGGAAGTCGGCGACGTGGCGACGAAGTGGCGATTGGCGATAGGCCGGATGAGCGTGGAACAGCTGCACGGCAAGGAGTTTCTGGAACGGGTGAAGCGCAGCTGCGCGTATTTCGACGGGAAGCTGGGCGACATCCTGAACGAGCCGCTGGCGCTCACAAAGCCCGTGAAGAGCAACAACAAGGAGGCGATGAAGCGCCTGGGCGAAGCGTTGGCAGAGACGGTGGAATCATTCCTCTCGCGCCGCTTCCTGCTGAAGCGCATCGCCGAGTCGGGGTTCACGACGGCGGGCTATCTCATCAACAAGCGCCTGTCGCAGGTTGCCGCGATGGATATCCAGGACGGCAGCACCGAGAAGAGGGAGAAGAAAGCCAAGAAGGTGAAGAAGGAGAAACCGAAGAAGGAAAACACGCGCATCGTGACCTACCGGATGTTCCTGCAGGGCCTGTCGCCTGTGGACATCGCCGCAGAGCGCGGCTTAGGACTGAGCACCGTCCTCAGCCATCTGGCCACCTACATCGAGTCGGGCGAGCTTTCGGCAGCCGACATCATCGGCGAGGAGCACTATGCCGCCATCAGTCGCGTGCTGGGCGTCGTGGGAACAGAAAACGGGCTGAAAGCCGTGAAGGCCCTCTGCCCGCCTGATGTGACTTTTGCCGAGATACAGCTGGTGATAAGGGGAGGCTAAATCTGCTCCAATGCCTGGCGGATATCGGCAAGGATATCGTTGACGTCCTCGATGCCTACGGAAAGGCGGATGAGGTCGGGTGCCACGCCTGCCTCCATGAGCTGTTCGTCGGAGAGCTGACGATGGGTGTGGCTGGCAGGATGAAGCACGCAAGTGCGGGCATCGGCCACATGGGTGACAATAGCGATCATCTGAAGAGAATCCATGAACTTGATGGCTGTCTGGCGGTCACCCTTCAGTCCGAAGGCGATGACACCACACGAACCGTCGGGCAGATATTTCTGTGCTAACTCGTGACAATCGTCGCCAGGGAGTCCGCTGTAGTGGACCCATGCCACGCGCTCGTCCTGCTGCAGGAACTCAGCCACGCGCTGTGCGTTCTCGCAATGTCGCTGCATGCGCAGATGAAGCGTCTCGAGTCCGAGATTGAGCAGGAAGGCATTGTGCGGCGAGGGAATGCTGCCGAGATCGCGCATGAGCTGCGCCACGAGCTTGGTCATATAGGCCATCTTGCCAAAGGCTTTCGTGTAGGTGAGTCCGTGATACGACTCATCGGGCGTGCACAGACCCGGGAATTTCTCGGCATGGGCATCCCAATCGAAGTTTCCGCTGTCGACGACGCAGCCGCCCACCTGCGTGGCGTGACCGTCCATATACTTCGTTGTGGAATGCGTCACGATATCGGCGCCCCACTCGAAAGGCCGGCAGTTGATGGGTGTTGGGAAGGTGTTGTCGACGATAAGCGGAACGCCGTGACGATGGGCGATGCGGGCGAACTTCTCGATGTCGAGAACGCGGCAGCCGGGATTGGAGATGGTCTCGCCGAAGAGAGCCTTCGTGTTAGGACGGAAAGCAGCTTCGATCTCTTCTTCGGATGCTTCCTGATTGACGAATGTGCAGTCGATGCCGAGCTTCTTCAGCGTCACACCGAAGAGGTTGTACGTGCCGCCATAGATTTCGTTGGAAGTCACGAAATGGTCGCCAGCCTCGCAGATGTTGAAGATGGCATAGAAGTTGGCAGCCTGTCCGCTGGAGGTGAGCATCGCCCCTACTCCACCCTCGAGGGCTGCAATCTTCGCAGCCACAGCGTCGTTGGTGGGGTTCTGCAGACGGGTATAGAAATAGCCCTCCTTCTTCAAATCGAAGAGATCGGCCATTTCCTCGGTGTTGTCATACTTGAACGTGGTGCTCTGATAGATGGGGAGCACGCGTGCTTCGCCGTTTTTCGGCTTCCAGCCACCCTGTACACAAAGCGTGGCGGGACTCAGTTTTTCCTTCATGTCTTTTTACCTATTGAATATTTCATTTAGAATCGTTGTCGGGTGCCTGATCGTCCTCAAGCCGTAGCTGCGGCAGCGAGATGTGATACTTCATGGCCAGCGCGCGGACGATGCAGATGAAGAAGAACGTGACGACTGACGCTACGCCGACGCCTGCATCGCTGATCATGAGCAGCCAGTAGAGAACACCGCCGACGATGCTGGCCATCGCATAGATTTCCTTGCGGAAGATGAGGGGTGTGCGATTGAGGAACAGGTCGCGGATGACACCGCCTGCGCTTCCCGTGATGCAGCCCATGAGGATGGCCACCCACATGGCGTGTCCGCAGTCGAGCGTCTTCTGCAGTCCGGCTATCGTGAACAGCGCCAGGCCGAGCGTGTCGAACACGAACCAGGCATTGTCGAGCCGCTTCAGCGAATGGGCGAAGAGAATGACGAACGCCTGTGCCAGCAGCGTGCAGACAACGTAGAACGGCGACGTCATCCAGAACGGCGTGACGCCAAGCATCACATCGCGCAGCGTTCCTCCACCAATGGCCACACACACGCCGCAGACGAAGCCGCCAAACCAGTCGAACCGGCAAGCAGCCGCGTGGCGAATGCCGGAGATGGCAAAGGCGAATGTGCCGAGAAACTCGATGACGCGCTGTACGGTTGCCATGAGTTCCGGATCGGTGGTCAGTTCGTAGTTCATAGGGCTGGCGCAAGCAATGACGATTACGGGTTGACGATGTTCAGCTGCTTGCCTTCGATGAATGCCTTCACATTGCTGACGCAGATATCCATGAGCCGCTGGCGGGCTTCGCGTGTTGCCCAGGCGATGTGCGGCGTGATGAAAGCGTTGCGCTGTGCCAGCAGCGGATTGTTGGGCGATGGCGGCTCGTCGATCATCACGTCGGCGCCATAGCCGCCCAGATGGCCGGAGGCGAGTGCTTCGGCAACAGCTTCCTCGTCGACGAGCGGTCCGCGACCGGTGTTGATAAGGATGGAACCCTCCTTCATCTTCGCCAGCGACTCGGCATTGATGAGATGACGGGTGTCGGCGTTGAGCGGACAATGCAGTGTCACGATGTCGCTAACGGCATAGAGGCCGTCGAGGGTGGTCTTCTGAATGCCTTCGGGCAGGTCGGCAGAATTCTTGCTGGTATAGGCGAACACATCCATCCCGAAGAAGCGGGCGATGGTGGCCACGCGCATACCGATATTGCCCAGTCCGACGATGCCGATAGTCTTGCCGGAGAGTTCGCAGAGCTTCGTGTCCCAATAGCAGAAATCGGGATTGCTACTCCAGCGTCCCTCACGGCTCTGGCGTGCATAGTGGCCAATGCGGTTGGTGATGTTCAGGATGTGTGCGAACGTCATCTGTGCAACACTCTCGGTGCTGTAGGCAGGGATGTTGGTGACGACGATGCCACGACGGGTGGCAGCCTCAACATCCACGACGTTATAGCCCGTAGCGAGAACACCGATATATTTCAGACGCGGGAGCTGCGAAAGCACTTCCTCATCGATGATGACCTTATTGATTAAGATGATATCGGCATCCTTGGCGCGTTCGACAACGAGCGAAGCAGGTGTGCGGTCATAAACCGTGAGTTCACCGAGCTCGCGTAACGGTTCCCACGACAGGTCGCCGGGATTGGCTGCGTAGCCATCGAGTTCAACGATATTCATTCTCTTTTTCATATATCTATTTCCATTTCAATCCTTAAATCTGTCGCCCCAGTTGCGAAGCATGTTCTGGTAGAGCTTCTCCTCCGACGGGGAGTGCTGAGCATGCCAGAAGCGCGTGTCGAGCAGGCGGTCAGGGAGATACTGCTGTTCGACGAAGTTACCGGGGAAGTCGTGGCTGTACTTATAGCCGTCGCTGTAGCCGAGCTCTTTCATCAGACTAGTCGGGGCGTTGCGCAGATGGAGCGGTACAGGCAGGTTGCCCGTCTGCTTGACGGTTTCGAGGGCGGCACCGATGCCCATATAGGCGGAGTTGCTCTTCGGCGAGGTGGCCAGATAGACGACGGCCTCGGCCAGCGGGATGCGCCCTTCGGGCCAACCGATTTTCATCACGGCATCGAAGGCTGCGTTGGCAAGCAGCAAGGCATTGGGGTTGGCAAGACCGATGTCCTCGGAAGCGCTGATGATGAGTCGGCGGGCGATGAACTCCGGGTCCTCGCCGCCTTCAATCATTCGGGCCATCCAGTAGAGCGCCGCATCGGGATCGCTACCGCGAATGCTCTTGATGAACGCTGAAATGATGTCGTAGTGCATCTCGCCGTCTTTATCGTAGGCAAGCGGATTCTGCTGCAGGCGAGCCTCGACGAGTTCGTCGGTGATGACAATCTCCTCGGCCGATTCCGACTCAACGACGAGTTCCAGGATGTTGAGCAGCTTTCGTGCATCGCCACCGCTATAGCGAAGCATCGCACCCGTTTCCTTCAGGACGATTTTCAGCTTCGAAAGTTCCACATCGGTGTTGATGGCTCGCTCGAGCAACGCAAGCAGGTCGTCCTTCTCGAGCGACTTCAGCACATAGAGCTGGCACCGCGAGAGTAACGGGCGGATGACTTCGAACGACGGGTTCTCGGTGGTGGCACCGATGAGCGTCACGATGCCTCGCTCCACAGCTCCCAGGAGTGAGTCCTGCTGCGACTTCGAGAAGCGATGGATTTCGTCGATGAAGAGGATGGGAGATGCCGACGAGAAGAAACGCCCCGACTTCGCACGCTCGATGACATCGCGCACATCCTTCACGCCACTCGTCACCGCGGAAAGCGTGTAGAAAGGTGTGTCGAGCTTGTTGGCAATGATTTGGGCAATCGTGGTCTTGCCTACTCCCGGCGGTCCCCAGAGGATAAACGACGAGATGCGCCCCGAGTCAATCATCTTCCTCAGGACGGCTCCCTCGCCTACCAAATGCTGTTGTCCGACGTATTCGTCGAGCGTGCGCGGGCGCATTCTCTCTGCTAATGGTTCAGCCATCAACTTGCAAAATTAGTAAAAAGTTTGCAGTTTATCATTGAAAGTCGGAAGTTTTTTTGATTTTCGACAGAAAGTTATCGGTTTTTAGAAAAAAACAACGAAAAAGTTTGCTCATTAAGTATAAAGTATTTATTTTTGCAGCAGTAAAATCTGTATACCAAACAATATGAAAGAAGAAGAGATAAAAGTACTCACACTGAAGACGCTCAGCAAGAGCAGTGTCTGGGACGTGCAGGAAAATGACATTTTCAGAATGTGCGAAGCAGCCGAGAAAGACGCCGACCTCAAAGAGAACTTCAGGCATTATCTGGATATTATTCGTAGTGCCTTCGAAATGGAGGAAGTGAAAATCGACAAGCCCGAAGTCATCAAGAAATATGAGGCTCGCGGATTCAAGGTCGCTTCCCTCAAGCTCGACGAGAATTCCCGTATGACACTCGCCATCAAGAAACGTCCTATCATGCGTGTCACCGACCTCACCTACGAGAACATCCGACACATCTCTGCCGCAAAGCTCATGGAAGTCATCGACCGCAACTTTGGCGGCGGCTGGGACTCGCTGTCGCAAAGTATTCAGGACATCATCGAGAGCGGATTCGACATCAGTACCACTACGCTTCCGAAGGACCGCCTGCATAAGCCCGGCGGACTGTATGAGAAGAAAGTAAACGACGGATTCGAGGTGCTCGAGATTCCTAAAGGCACATGGGTGGAGGCCATCTTCGCCAAGCTGAAGCCCATTTCCGAAAAGCCGAAAATCAAATTCGATGAAGATATCGACTCTGACGATTCCGAGAACGAAGATGATGAGGATCTGCCCGAGGTTGAAGACAGCTACGAGGACGAGGAGGACGATGACTACGATGAAGACGAGCTCACTGAGGAAAGCTATCGCACAACCTTCGAGACCGACCCCGACGACCTGAGCCTCGACGCTGCCGAGGTCAGCGACGACGACGATTATTAAACCAAACCCACCCCCAGCCTGCCCTCCGTCGCAAATGGGGAAGAATTCAGGTGTGTCATTCACAGATGGCACACCTCTTTTTTTATCCCATTCATTTGGTGATGTGCAGGTTTTTCCGTACTTTTGCAAAAAGATTATCAACGTAACGAGAAGCCTACAACTAGCAACATGAATGACAACTACGCTTTCAGCCGTCCGCTGTATGTCATGCTGAAACCCGCAGGAGCAAACTGCAACCTGCGGTGCCGCTACTGCTACTACCTCGAGAAAGGAAAACTATACCAGCAGCAGGAAAGCCATTTCATGAGCGACGAACTCCTCGAGCAATTCATCAGGCAATATATGGAAGCGCAAACCATGCCGGAAGTGCTCTTCACCTGGCATGGGGGCGAACCGCTTCTGCGCCCCATCAGCTTCTATGAGCGGGCCCTGCGGTTGCAGCGCATCTATGCGAGAGGACGGAAAGTGGCGAACTGCATTCAGACCAACGGCACGCTTCTCAACGACGAATGGTGCCAATTCCTGCACGACAATCATTTCCTTGTAGGCATCTCCATCGACGGACCTGAAGAATTCCACGACCACTACCGTCACGCTGCAGGCAACGGCGGGCCGACTTTTCGGAAAGTGATGAAAGGCATCGAACTGCTGAACAAGCATCAGGTGGAATGGAATGCGATGGCGGTGGTCAACAACTTCAACGCCGATCACCCGCTTGAATTTTACCGCTTCTTCAAGAGCATCGACTGTCAATTCATTCAATTCACACCAATCGTTGAGCGAACCGTTGAGAGAAAGGATCTGCTGACGCTGGCTCCTGGTATGAGCGAGGGCGGAACCATCACCGAATTATCAGTCACGCCCAAGCAGTGGGGCAACTTTCTCTGCACATTGTTCGACGACTGGGTAAAGGAAGACGTCGGGAAAGTGTTTGTTCAGATTTTCGATGCCACACTCGCCAACTGGGTCGGCGTGACTCCCGGCGTGTGCACGCTGGCGAGGGACTGTGGCCATGCTGGCGTGATGGAGTATAATGGCGACGTGTATTCGTGTGATCACTTCGTCTATCCTGAACACCGGCTCGGCAACCTGCATGAGAAGACAATCACCGAGATGATGTATTCAGAGAAACAAAGGCAGTTTGCCCGCATCAAGCGACAGATGCTCCCCCGCCAGTGCCGCGAATGCAAGTTCCAGTTTGCCTGTCACGGAGAATGCCCGAAGAACCGTTTCCTACGCGACCGCTACGGAGAGCCCGGCCTCAACTATCTCTGCGAAGGCTACCGGCAATACTTCCAACATGTAGCTCCCTTCATGGAACACATGAAACGGAACATCACTCTATAACACGAAAAAAAGCTATGCCTAGAAAACTAAGCATAGCCTGTATGGAAAACGCCGACAGCATGTCGGACTGCCTTCATCAACTCCGACGAAGGAGCATCGCCGCATCAGAACTTCGCCATCTTGATGGCAACGACGGCACATTCGTCGCCCTTGTTGCCCAGACGTCCGCCCGCACGGTCCTTGGCCTGCTGCAGGTCGTTGGTGGTGAGAAGACCATAGATGACGGGAATCTCACTCTTGGCGTTGAGGCGGGCAATGCCGTAGGTGACACCCTGACAGATGTAGTCGAAGTGCGGCGTCTCTCCCTTGATGACACAGCCAAGGATGATAACGGCATCATAGCCTCCGTTGAGGCACATCTGATGCGCTCCATAGATGAGTTCGAAGGAACCCGGCACGGTCTTCACGTGAATATTCTCGGGCAATGTTCCGTGTTTCTCGAGTGTAGAGACACATCCTTCGAGCAGCGTGCCTGTGATTTCAGGATTCCACTCTGCTACGACGATACCGAAACACATATTACTGGCATCGGGAACTTTCGAGAAGTCGTATTCGGAAAGATTATGCAATGCTGTTGCCATAAGGGTGTTGGGAGGTTGAAGGATACTTACTCGCTAAGGCGCTCGATGTACTTATCGATCTCCTGACTCTGCACAACGGCGGAGTTCACATACTTCTTCTTGATGTCCTGATACATCTTCAGAGCCTCTTCCTTGTTGCCCTGCGACTCAACGAGCTGGGCAGCCTGCAGGCGGAAGGTGGGAGCAATACTGTTGTTGACACCGTCGACACCCTTGCTGTCGGCCATATCAGCAGCCTTCTTCAGAGCGCTGATGGCTTTGTCAATCTGGTTGACATGAGCATAGGCATTTCCGAGTGCGGCAACGGCAGCTGGGCTCACCATTGAATCATCAGCAGGTGAATACTGGTCGAGATACTTCACAGCCTCTTCCCACTTGCCAAGGTTGGCATAGCAGAGTCCTGCATAGAGGTTGGCGAGGTTGCCGGCATCTGTGCTACTGTAGTCGCTGGCGATCTTCAGGAAACCGGCATAGTTGGCTCCGTCACCGTTGAGGGCCTTGTCGTACTGATCGGCGTTGAAATACTCCTGTCCGCGTCCAAGGGCTGTGCTGGCCTTTTCCTCACGGGGACCGCTGATGTAGCCTTTGTAGATGAAGATACCTGCGATGATTGCCAGGATAGCAATCACGGCAATGATGATGTTTTTCTTGTTCTTGAGGATGAATTCCTCTGACTTGCTAAGGGTCTCGTTCTGCTCGAGAACTTCCTGTTGTTTCTTGTTTGCCATTGTTTGAATTACTATTTTTTATTGATTATTATCGTCTGACGGGGCAGGTTTTATCATACCCCATAGCTTCGCTCTGCCGATGAGGCATCACAAAAACTGTGCAAAATTACAGAATTTCTCGCACATACTGAAATATATTTGCTGTTTTTTTCGTTTTTCAGTGATAAAAGATGTATCTTTGCGCTGTTTTAATGAGATAGTAGCGTGATTCTAAAAAGGATTTCAATCATCAACTATAAAAACATACGCTCGGCAAATCTGGATTTGTCGGCGAAGATGAATTGCTTCATCGGCCATAACGGTGAAGGAAAAACCAACCTGCTCGACGCCATCTATTATTTGTCGTTTTGCCGAAGCGCGTTCACGTCGGCCGACTCGACAGTCATCAACCACGACCAGGATTTCTTTGTGATTGAAGGCGAATATGCCGACGATAACGGAGGCGAGATGACGGTCTATTGCGGCATGAAGCGTGGCACGAAGAAACACTTCAAGCGCGACAAGAAGGAATACAAGCGGCTCTCGCAGCACATCGGCCTGATTCCCATCGTGTTTGTTTCGCCTTCCGATACGCTGCTCATCGACGGTGCCAGCGAGGAGCGCCGCCGGCTGATGGATATGGTGATCTCGCAGTACGACCACAGCTACATGGAAGCACTCGGCAATTATAACAAAGCCCTATTGCAACGAAACGCCCTCTTGAGGCAGGAGGAGGAACCAGACCCGACTCTTCTCGATATCTGGGAACACGAGATGGCCGACAACGGCGAGCGGCTCTACGAGAAGCGAAAGGCATTTGTTGATGAACTCATCCCCGTCTTCCAGCGCATCTATCAGCAAATTGCCGAAGGCAAGGAAGAAGTCTCGCTGAACTACATCTCACACTGTCAGCGCGGACCGCTGCTCGAGGTCATCCAGCGCGACCGCCACAAGGATCGCGCTGTAGGCTTCTCGCTGCACGGCAGTCATCGTGACGACTTGGAGATGCTGCTTGGCGGCTACCCGGTGAAACGCGAGGGCAGCCAAGGTCAGCACAAGACTTTTGTCCTGGCGTTGAAGCTGGCTCAGTTCGATTTCCTGAAGCGCACCTCGAGCACCACTACCCCACTACTCCTGCTCGACGACATCTTCGACAAGCTCGATGCCCGACGTGTGGAACAGATCATCAGACTGGTTTCCGACGACGGCTACGGCCAGATTTTCATCACCGATACGAACCGCGATCACTTGGACCAGATACTCAGCAACGGCACAACCGACTATCGGCTGTTCCATGTAGAACAAGGAAACATCAATGTTTAGACGCAAGATACAACCCATAGCCGAAGTCCTTCAACAATTGTTACGACAAGAAGGACTGGAGACACCGCTTCAACAGAAACGGCTCATCGAGTCATGGGAGAAAGTGGCAGGACCGGTGGTTGCAAAATATACGGGGGAGAAATTCATCAAGAACCAAACGCTCAACGTGAAAATCAACAACCCGGCATTGCGCCAAGACCTCTCCATGATGCGTTCACAATTGGTGAAACGACTCAATGCCGAGGTCGGCGCGATGATTATTTCCGATGTAAGGGTTTACTAAAGCCTTTATGCTCTGACGACAATCGTTGCACGATAGTGCAAGGGCTGATAGTCGTAGCCTTTCTTTCCAGCCCATGCTACTTTCTGCTGTTTTGCTTCGGTCTCTTCCTGCGCTTCAGGGCGCTTGGGGAACGAAGCACCTTCGCTGAAAATCTGCAATGCCTTCAGCATCACCGGATCATCCTGGTTGATGTACTGATGCCAGGAGTTCTCGTCGAGCATATTGTAAATGATGCGCGAGTTGATGTAGCGTTCCAGCAGCCTATGCGATTTCTGAATGAGCAGATTGCGGCGCTTCAAGCCGTGACTATCGCCATAGACGGCAAACTTTTCCACCATATTCTGCTTATTCAGGTAATCGGAAAGCTTCTTCAGGTCCTTGAATTCCGACAGCTTCTGACGATTGTTGTCGGTATAGGCAAAGGCAAACTGCAGAATCAGTCCACTCATCGCAGCCTGCTTATAGTAGCTGGTCATATCGACGGTGTCCTCAGGAACGAAGATATCAGGCGTAATACCGCCACCGCCAAAGACTTCACGTCCGATACCAGTATGATAAGCTGGGCCAGTGTGCTTGATGCTATCCTGTGAGAAGAATTCGCCGTGCTCATAGCGCGTGATGAGATCAAGCTCGTAGTCTTGGTCGTGACCAGCCTCGTAGGGTTTCTGGATGCAACGGCCCGAGGGTGTGTAATAGCGGGCGATGGTCAGTCGGATCAGTGAATGGTCGTTGAACTCAATCTGTTGCTGCACAAGTCCCTTTCCGAACGAGCGGCGGCCGATGATGGTGGCACGGTCGTTATCCTGCATGGCACCGGCGAAGATCTCGGCGGCAGAAGCCGAGCCCTCGTTGATGAGCACGATGAGTGGAATCTGCTGATAGCTGCCGTGTCCGTCGCTACGATATTCCTGGCGCGGCGACTTGCGTCCCTGCGTATAGACGATGAGTTTGTTCTTGGGCAGGAATTCGTTACTAATCTGGATGGCGCGGTCGAGATAGCCACCCGTGTTATCGCGCAAGTCGATGATGAGATTGTCGAATCCTTCCTGAGAGAGCGTGGCCAGCGAGACAAGGAGTTCGCCATAGGTGGTCTCACCGAAGTTCTTGATGCGGATATAGCCCGTGTTGTCGTCAACCATGTAGGTGGAAGTGATACTGCGCTGCGGAATCTCGCCGCGTGTCACCGTGAACTGCTTAATGCCCTTCTGTCCATAACGCATCACGCCGATGTTCACCTTCGTGTCCTTCGGACCTTTCAGACGGCGCATAGCTTCCTGATTGGTCACTTGCTTTCCGACGAAAGTACTATCGTCGATGGTCACGATCTTGTCGCCAGCCAACAAACCGGCACGCTCGGCAGGACCGTTCTTGATGACTGCCTGCACATGAATGGTGTCCTCACGAATGACAAACTCAATACCCACACCCGAGAACGAGCCCTTCAGGTCGTCGTTGGTAGCCTGCACATCGCTTGCACTCATGTAAACAGAATGCGGGTCTAACTCGGCCAGAATCTGCGGGATAGCCTTCTCGACGAGCGAATCAAGGTTCACCTTGTCCACATACTGGTCGTCGATAATATGCAGCAGGTTGTTCAGCCTGTTACTTCCGCTGTTAATGATGTTAAGTCTATTGCCGCTGAAGTGATTGGCATAGAATGTACCAATCAGGATGCCAATCACGATACTGATCGCGAGCATCACCGGCATATATCTGTTCTTGTTGTTCATTGTATGGTAATATGTATGATGGACTTAATCGCCCAAGTAAATGACTTCGATTCCGGCACGTTCCAGCAATTCGATGCCGTCGGTAAGGCGGTATTTCTCGCCATACACCACTCGCTTGATGCCAGCCTGGATGATGAGCTTGGCACACTCTATGCAAGGCGAGGCGGTGATATAAATCGTTGAGCCGTCGCTATTGTTCGACGACCGCGCCAGCTTCGTGATAGCATTGGCTTCGGCATGAAGCACATAGGGCTTCGTAACGCCATTCTCATCCTCGCAGATGTTTTCGAATCCACTTGGTGTGCCGTTATAGCCGTCGCTGATGATCATTTTATCCTTGACAACCAAAGCGCCGACCTGACGTCGCTGACAGTAGCTGTTCTCCGCCCAAATGCGAGCCATGCGTAGATAGCGCTGGTCGAGTAGTTCTTGCTTCGTGCTCATCCTTTTCTGTTGTATTATGGTGAATGAATTACTTTTCTGCCTTCTTGATGCCGTTTCTTTCCAACAGGGCATCGATGGTTGGTTCTCCGCCGCGGAAACGCTTATATAGCTTCATGGGGTGTTCGGTACCGCCACGCGAGAGAATACAGTCGCGGAAGCGCTGTGCCGTCTGTTGGTTGAAGATGCCCTCGCGCTTGAAGACGCTGAATGCGTCGGCGTCGAGCACTTCTGCCCACTTGTAGCTATAGTAGCCGGCTGCATAGCCTCCCGCCATGATGTGCGAGAACTGCACCGTCATACACGTATCGGGCAGCTGCGGGAAGATGATCGCATCTTTCCAGGCTTCTTTCTCAAAGCGAATAATGTCATCGTTGAACTCCTCGCTCTTTGTATAGTAAGCCATATCGAGCAAACCGAATGCCACTTGTCGCAGACAGCCATAGGCAGCCATGAAGTTCCGGCTGCGGACGATACGCTCGATGAGTTCGTCGGGCAGCGGTTCACCGGTCTTATAGTGGAAAGCAAACGTGCGCAGGAAGTCGCGCTCAATGGCGTAGTTCTCCATGAACTGTGAAGGAAGCTCAACGAAATCCCACCAGACGCTGGTTCCGCTGAGACTCTCGAAACGCGTATTGGCAAACATGCCGTGCAGCGAATGTCCGAACTCATGGAGGAATGTCTCGACCTCGCCCAACGTCAGCAGAGCGGGATTCTCGTCGGTGGGCTTCGTGAGATTCATCACTACGCTCACATGCGGGCGCACATTCTCTTCGGGGCAAATCTCACCCTGGGCGTTCTTGTGTTCTCTTTCTATCCACTGGCCCTGGAACTCTGTCATCCAGGCGCCGCCTTGCTTGCCTTTGCGCGGATGGAAGTCGGCATAGAACACCGCCAGATAAGCGCCGTCGCGGTCGAACACCTCATAGGCTTTCACGTCGGGGTGATAGACGGGGATGTCCTTGTTCTCCTTGAAGGTGATGCCATAGAGGCGGTTGGCAAGACCGAACACACCGCCGATGACCTTGTCGAGCTGGAAGTAAGGGCGCAACATCTCGGAATCGAGATTATAGCGTTCCATCTGCAGCTTGTGGGAATAGAATGCGAAGTCCCAAGGCTGCATCTTCTCTTCGTCACCGAAATCCTTGGCAAAGAGTGCTTCCACCTCTTTCACTTCTTCAACAGCCGTAGGCTTATAGGCGTCAATCAGTTCGTGCAGCAGTTTATAGACGTTGGCTGCACTTCCCGCCATACGGTGTACCATCACGTAATCGGCAAATGTCTCATAGCCAAGGAGTTGTGCCAGCTCGCGACGCAGATTGATGAGCCGCTTACAAATCTCGAGGTTGTTCTCGCTGTTGTCATGAATACACTCCGTGTTCTTCGCCATATACATCTGCTTACGAAGCTCGCGGCGGGTGGAATAAGTCATGAAAGGCGACATCGACGGATGGTCGAGAGTGAACACCCAGCCTTCCTTCTGGCGTTCGCGGGCAGCAAGAGCAGCGGCTTCGCGGGCTGTCTCGGGAAGTCCGTCGAGGTCCTGTTCGTCGGTGATATGCAGCTCGAAGGCTTTGTTCTCCTTCAACAGGTTCTGCGAGAACTGCAGCGAGAGCAGACTGGCCTCCTCGGTGAGCATTCGCAGACGTTCCTTCCCAGCGTCGTCGAGCAGCGCACCGCTACGCACAAACCCGTCATAGGATTTCTGCAACAGCATGTTTTCCTCCGGAGTGAGCTCCCCATGATGTTCGTAAACATATTTGACGCGTGCGAAGAGCTTGCTGTTGAGTGCCACATCATTAGCGTGCTTGGTGAGGATGGGACTCATCTTCTGAGCCAATGCGTCGAGGTCGTCGTTGGTCTCGGCGCTGAGCATATTCGAAAACACCGTCGACACTCGGTCTAACAGATCGTAGTAGTGGTCGCCCTTCGAATAGTCGGTGCGCAGCAAGGTGTTCTCGAAAGTGGGTTCTTCAGGGTTGTTGATGTTCTTCTCGATTTCTTCATCGTCACGACGAATGCCCTCCATGAAGGCTTGTTCATAGTCTTCAAGACGGATATCGCCGAAAGGCACCGTCTCGTGGGGGGTGTTATAAGGGAGGAAAAAAGGATTGATTCTCTTTTCTGATGAAGCTTCCTTAGTCATTGTTGCTGTTCTATCCTTCTTTATTTGTTCTTTCTCTCAAATCGGCTGATCGTCAACTGCTGTGACCACCTTTTATTTTTCGAGGTGCAAATATAACTAAAAATATGCACTCGCGTACGCACGTACAATTATTTTATCAATAATTTAACCTATCTTAACGGGTAAATCAAGGAATGAGCAGCGATGAGTCTCCGTAGCTGAGGAACCGGAAATCGTGCGAAAGGGCATAATCGTAGACGCGTCGCCAGTCGCCGCGAAGAAATGCGCTGACAAGCAATAGCAGCGTCGACTGCGGCTGATGGAAATTGGTGATGAGCATCTGTACGATACGATAGCGATAGCCCGGCACGATGATAATCCGCGTGGCGGTATGAAGTGTGGTCAGCTGGTGTCTGTCGAGCCAATCCACGATGGCCTGCAGCGCCTCCTTTGCACTCGGCCCCTCTCCTCTCTCCTCTCTCCTCACTCCACTCTCCTCACTACCCTCTCCTCTCTCCTCCTCATAAGGCTCCCACTGGGCTACATCGAGTTGTTCCTTGGTCAGGTCAGGCTGGCGCAACAACTTGCAGCCTACATAATACAAGCTCTCGAGCGTGCGCACGCTGGTTGTGCCCACAGCGATGGCCTTGCCCTCGTGAGCGATGAGCCGGAGAATCGTGTCGCGGGTCACGCTGATGTGTTCGCTGTGCATCTCGTGATCGGCCACATTCTCGCTCTTCACAGGACGGAACGTACCCGCCCCGACATGCAGCGTGACCTCTTCGCGCTCGATGCCTTTTTCATCAATGGCGCTAAGAACTTCGGGCGTGAAGTGAAGCCCCGCTGTGGGGGCAGCCACACTACCCTTGATGCGCGAATAGACAGTCTGATAAGTCGTGTTGTCGGATTCTTCTGTCTGTCGGTTGAGATAAGGAGGAATGGGCAGTTCGCCGGCAGCGTCGATGATCTCTGAGAACGAACAGCCAGCCTTTCCTACGTGGGAGGAATCGGAAGCGACGCTCTCCCAACGGAACTCAATCAGCTGGCTGGTTCCATGAGGGCCCAGATGCGTAGCCGTCAGAACAAATTCACGTTCCCCTACCTGCAGAACACGTTGAAGTTCTCCTTCCTTCCACTTCTTCTGATTTCCCACCAGGCACAGCCACGAACATTGCTGAGATGACTGAAAGTTCTGTTCGTAATCGGCTGGCGAATATGGTTCCAACAGGAATATCTCGATGTGGGCACCTGTAGGCTTTCGGAACAACAGCCGGGCACGAATCACTCGCGTGTTGTTATACACCATCAGCGCTCCAGCCGGGAGATACTCGGGCAGATTGTAGAAGAAATCTTCGCTGATGTCGCCATGATTGTAAACCAGCAGCTTGCTGTGATCCCGCTTTTCAACAGGGTATTTTGCGATACGTTCGTCAGGTAATGTGTAGTTATAATCGCTGATATTGATATCCATATTGACAGATTCAGAAACAAGGGATGATTGGAGAGAATGCGATATACAGGAGCAATACGGCCATCGTCAGAAGGACAACATCGATATCCTGATGGCTGTATCCGGTCGATGTGTACTGTGACGACACGTAGCGCAGACGGGGCTTGATGGTGAAATAGATCTTCCTGTAACAGAAGTATCCGACGAGCGCCGACACGCATCCCCACATCAATCCCACCAGGATATCAGAGGGATAGTGAACGCCCAGATACAGCCTCGTCCAGCAACTCATCAGCGACCAGGCGATAAGGGCTATCGATAGCGCACGGTTTCTCACCAACTGGCAGAAGAACAGGGCTACCGCCATCGTGTTGGAGGCATGTGCCGAGAAGAAGCCATACGAGGTCTCGCGGTAGTTACCCACCACATCGATGCTGTATTTCAACACAGGATCATTGGTGGGCCGCCAGCGGGCAACGTAGGGTTTGGCGATATAGTCGGCAAGGCCGTCGCTGAGCAGCATCGTCACGATCACGCCCAGAACGATCAAGGAGAACTGCGGCATGTTCTCGCTATTCTTGATGACGAGATAGAGCAGCGCCACGTAGAGGGGAATCCACGTAAGTCCCGACGTAAACGCCATCACTACGTTGTCAAGGTATAACGAGTCGCTGCCATTGAACCATAATAGAACTGCCTCGTCGATATGCTGCCAAAACTCAAAGCTCATAACTCAAACCTCCTTATATCTCTTCAACACTATTCACTGGCAACCATCCTTCGCGGCCGTCATCAAGCCGAATTCCGTACCACTGGCGGATTGTCGTATCGTTGATATTCACATGTGTGCCCTCATGCAGCACAAAGGCTTCGCTACCGTTGGCACCTGGCGTCTTGTGAACGCTGACCGACGGCGCCGTCACAACAGCCGCACGATGTTGGTCGTGATATCTTTTCTGCTGCCAGGCAAAGAGATTGCTGACGGCAAACAGCAGCAGGAACAGTACGGCTCCATAGAATCCGATCTGACGAAGGATCAGACGGGGACCGAAGAGATACAACAGCACCAGCAGTAATACCAGTATCACCGAGATGACAGCCAGGCGGGCCCAGCCGTCAACGCTGCAGAGCTTCACCAGCGAGCGATACCACGAGAAGAAGAACATCTCGCTCTCGGGAGTCACCTTGTCAATCGTCTTGCTGCGGGCGAACTCCAGATTATAGCGCGTGTCGTTGTCGCCGGGATCCAGCACAAGTGCCCGCTCATAGGCAATGATGGCCTGCGTGATGTTATCGGTACGGAAGTAGGCGTTGCCGAGATTGTAGTACAGCGTCGCCGCCGGTCCTTCCTTCAGCAACTGCTGGTAATCCTCGATGGCCTTCTGGTAGTTTCCCGTCTTGTAGGCTTCATCGGCACTTTGCTTCGTCACCGCCCCAGAGGCTGCTGTAGCAGCAGTCAAGAACAACAGGGCAAGAATCATCTTCACACTCGAACCATTCGAACTACTTGAACCGGAGGTCACCGACCGATGCAGTGCAGTCACGCCTTGCGTGGTGCACGAATCAGCGAGGGAGGTAACCTTTGAACTATTTGAACCATTTGAACCATTTGAACCACTTGAACGCTGCGCAGCAGCACTTGAACCATTTGAACGCTGCGCAGCAGCACTTGAACTACTCGAACGCTGCGCAGCAGCATTTCCACCTTTCTTCTTCATATCCGCTTCTATTTGCTCAATAGCGGTCATAGCAGCGCTGAACGTCTTGTTCATGTTTCCTGTAGCATCGCCGGGCGCATACCGTTCAAACTCACATTCGTCAAGAGCCGTCAGGAAACGCTCAACAACTTCTTCACCCACATTCCGCGAACGCAGATTGTCGGAGATGTTGTCGCGCGAGAGCTGCTCTACGGGCATGTTCAGCTTGTCGCCGACATAGCCCCACAGAGCGCGGAGAGTCTCCTCGTAGAACGCCGCCGACTGCCCCTTCTCCATCAGACCGCGAGCCTTGCGCAGACGCTTCGTAGCCACCTTGTTTGCCTTCTTGCCGCGCAGTTTTCCAAGATCCGCGTTGTCGATAGCACGCTTGCGGAAGATGATGAGCAGAGCGATGAACGCGATGAACGGCAGCAGCAACGAGAGCCAGTAGGCTGTGGTGCCGAAGAAACGCTCGCTGGGCTTACTGCCCAGTTTCTCGCCCGACTTGATTGGCCGGATGTCCTTCGCCTCCGAAACGCCGTAGTCGGTCACCGTTGTAGCGCGCCCGGAACCCTTGCCAACCTGCAGCTCGAAGGCCTGCGTCTTCACCGTCCGATAGGCATTGGCAGAGGTGTCGTAGTACACGAACTCTATAGGAGGAATGGTGTAGTTGCCCTGATTGCGGGGAACCGCCAGGAAGTCATACACCATATTGCCTTCCACACCGTTGGCCGTCAGGCGCGTCTTGTCGGTCACCTTTGCATCATACGTGTCGAAATCCTTCGGGAAGGCGACGACGGGCTGTTTGATAAGCTTCAGGTTACCATTTCCGCCAACGACGACGCGCAGCGAGACAGGGTCGCCGGCATTCACTTCCGTCTTGTCGATCTGGGCAGAGATATTCAGACGCCCCACTCCACCCGAGAAATTCTCCGGGCGCGTGGGCAGCGGGTCAACCTGAATCGTCAGGCCCGGCGCAACGATGTCGCGTTTCACCTCCACATAGCCGGAACCGCCGTTGAAGAAAGCCTCGAACGGATCTACATTCCTGTTCTGCTGGACGACGATGCCCTTGAAAGTGATACTCGGAATCTCCAGCTTGCCCGTCATCTGCGGATACATCACATACTGACTCCAGGTCACACAGCGATACGAGCGGCCGTTCACCTGCTCCACATGGAAACTCTTCTGTTGCGGCAGCGGAATCTCCTGCGTGTGGAAGCCCGTCAAATCGGGCATCTTACCGTTCAGCTGCGTCAGGTCAACCAATGTATAAACCTTATAGGTGAGCAGGACAGGCTCTTGTTCGTGAACGCGACGCTTGTTCGCACTCACCTTGATGAACAGGTCGTTGCCGGAAATCTTCGAACCCGCTGCACGCATCTGCGGTTCCTGATCCTGATGCATGTCGGGAGCGCTATTGCTCTGCCTTGCTGTCCCCGACACAACAATCTTCGCAGGTCGCGAGGAGATGGTCTTCCCTCCCACCACAGCCTGGGCAGCAGGGATGTTGAACGTACCGCTCTTCAGCGCGTAGAGGGTATAGGTGTAGGTAATCGACGACGAAGAGGTTGTGTGGCCGTTCGTCATCTGGAAACTCGACTGCGACGATGTATAGGGGCCGGCTATCACCTCAGCCACTTCGTTCGAACGGATACCCGAACGGAAATCCTCCACGTCCTGCGTGTTGACGGTATAGGCAACACGGAAATTCTCGCCTGCCGAGACCTGTGAGGGGGCCGACAGCGTAATTGTCTGGGCAGCACCCGACAAACCGGCAAACCAGCAAACCAACAAGACAGCAACACATCTGATGGCATCGCCCGCCTTGTCGGCATTCCTATAGAACAATATGCTTCTTCTACTCATGGTTCAATATTGTATTCCCTTACCAGTTCTTCTGCAGTTGACGGCGATTCGGATGCTGCATGGCTTTCTTCATGCGCTGCTGCGTAGCCTTCTCCTCCTGCATCGCAGCATTCAGCAGCTGCTCGGCATTCTCCTTGCTCATCTCTTCCTTAGGCTGACGCTTCTGCTCCTGCTGCTTCTGCTGATCCTTCTTCTGCTGATCCTGCTTTTCCTTATCGTCTTTATTGTCGCTACCTCCGCCGTTCTGCTGTTGCTGTTTCTGCTGTCGCTTGCAGAGCGCGAGGTTGTAACGGGTCTCGTTGTCATCGGGGTTGTGGCGAAGACTTTCCTTGTAGGCATCGATAGCCTCGCCATACATCTGGTGCTTCTGGCAGATCCAGCCCATGTTATGATAGGACATCGCCTTACGCTTCTTCGAGGTCTCCAGCTTACCGGCATTCTCGAACTGCACGACGGCGGCAGAGTCCTTCTGTTGCATCATCAGGGCACAGCCGAGATTATAGAGCGCCTGCGTATTGCGCTGATTGGCTGCAAGGGCCTTCTGGTACTCCACCTCGGCCTTCGCAAACTCCCCGTGACGATAGAGCTTGTTGCCCTGACGGATATGCTGACGGTCGGCCTGGGCCATCATCGCCGTGGAACAGCAAAGCAGCAATACCACAACGGCCGCCTTCTTCCCCTTACCGAAGAGTGAGAAGCGGCGCAGCAACGGGTTCTTGCTCTCAAGGATGCACACTTCGATCACGAGCAACAGCAACACCAGGATGCAGAACGCCTGGAACTGCTCGTCGTACTCACTATAGATGACGCTGTCGGTCTCGCCTTTCTGCAGGCGGATGAGCTCATCGTTCAGCTTCTCCTGCGCTTCGCTGGTGTTATCGACGTGGATATACTTGCCGCTTCCTGCCTGAGCCACCTGCTGGCACATCGCCTCGTTCAGAGCAGACATCACCACGCTTCCCTGCTCGTCGCGCATATAGCCGCCCTCACCGTCAGGAATAGGACAGCCCTTCGGGTCGCCGACACCGAGTATAAACACATTGATTCCCTTCTTCTTGGCTGCTTCGGCAGCTTCGAGAGCACCGCCTTCGTGATCCTCGCCATCGGTGATCAGGATGATGGCACGACCAATCTTCTCCTGTTGCGTGAAACTGCTGGAGGCCAGCGAGAGGGCGCGTCCCATATCCGTTCCCTGCAAATCGATGAGCGAAGGCGAGATATTCTGCAGGAACATCTTCGCCGACACATAGTCGCTCGTGATGGGCAGCTGCACAAACGCATCGCCGGCAAACACGATCAGACCGATCTTGTCGTTCGTGAAGTGATCGACCAGATTCTCAACAAGCATCTTACTCTTCTGCAAGCGAGAGGGCACCACATCCTCAGCCATCATCGAGTTGCTGATGTCAAGACAGATAATCGTCTCGATGCCGTTGCGCTTCTCGCGCGAGATCTTCGTGCCCATCTGCGGACGCGCCAACACAACTATCAACAAGGCCAAGGCTGCCTGCAAGAGCCAGAACTTCACCGTCGGCCGATACTTCGACACATCGGGCATGAGTTCCTTCAGCAACGCAGAATCACCGAACTTGCGCAGCTTCCGCCGCCTCTGCCTCCATCCCCAGAAACGCAGGATGGCCAGCACAGGAATCACCAGCAGCAGCCAGAGAAATATAGGGTTCTCAAATCTAAACATTTGAACTATCAATTATCAACTATCAACTATCAACTCTTACGGTATATAGGGCTTAAAGGGGAGTGAAAGGGCTTAAAGGGTCTTAACCTAACAACCTTCCCTTTTTTCATTTCCAACTCCCCTCCCCTCGGGAGGGGCTGGGGGTGGGTTTACGGTATCCGTCGCAAGACGGTCGTCCTCAACAATATCTCCAGCAACAGCAGCACGAAGGCGGCAAGGGCGAAAGGCAGATAAGCCTCATAGCGTTTCGAGAACTTCGTGACGCTCATCTTCGTCTTCTCGAGCTTGTCGATGTCCTTGTAGATCTGCTTCAGCTCGCGGTTGTTGGTGGCGCGATAGAAGTTTCCCTCGGTAGCGGCAGCAATGTCGGAGAGTGTCTTCGTATCAATCTCCACAGGGATATTCACATACTGCACACCTCCTGCCACACGCATCGGATAAGGAGCCGTCTTGTTCGTGCCCACACCGATGGTATAGACGCGGATGCCAAGACTCCGGGCTATCTGCGCACTCGTCATCGGCGACAGGTCACCCATATTGTTGGAGCCGTCGGTGAGCAGGATCACTACCTTCGACTTCGCCTTCGAATTCTTCAGTCGCGACACCGCATTCGCCAGGCCCATGCCTACTGCCGTTCCGTCGCTCATCAGGCCGGTTGCCGTGATATCGGTGCGAACACCCTGCAGCAGATTGAGCAGCGACGCGTGGTCGGTGGTCATCGGACACTGGGTGAACGCCTCGCCGGCGAAGATGGTCAGACCGATGTTGTCGTTCGGGCGACCGGAGATGAACTCTGCCGCCACGCTCTTCGCAGCCTCCATGCGGTTGGGCTTCAGGTCTTCCGCCAGCATCGAGGTCGAGACGTCCATCGCCATCATGATATCGATGCCCTCCGTCGTGCGCTGATCCCAGGAATTGCTTGTCTGCGGACGAGCCAGCACCACCACAAGCAGCACGAATGTCGCCAGCCGCAACAACATGGGCAGGTGCATCATCCGCATGCGCCAGCTCTTCGGAGCCTTCAGGTAAGCATAGGTGTCGCTTAGCTGCATGGTGGGCTCGCTCTTCTTTCTGTAGCCTACATACCAAATCAAGTATGGTATGAGCAGGAGCAGCAGCAGGAAATATTCTTTGTTTGCAAATTCCATTTTCCTTTATTAATATTCTCAATCCTTGAGCGCTTATTCATTGGTAATTATATACTTTTTGACCCCCGGATGTGTAGGGACGCGACGTGTCGCGTAAATGGATGATGTCCTCGCGTGTAGGGACGCGACGTGTCGCGTAAATGGATGATGTCCTCGCCAGTAACGCGGCACGCCGCGTCCCTACATGAGCTTGATGCCTGTCACGCCCGGACTATCTACTCCCCTCGCCCTTTGGAGAGGGGCTGGGGGTGAGGCTTCCCCTTGGGAGGGGTTGGGGGTGGGTCCTACATCAACTGCATCACCGAGTACAGCACATAGACCAGCAGAGCCGTTTCGACGACGGCAATCGTCCACAGCAGCGCTTTGATGGTGATACGGTTCTTGCGCGTTTTCTTGTCGCCCTCCGTGAGCTGCGGCACGATGCGCTCCTCCGTGGGCTGCCCTTCGAGTTTCGTCAGGTCGATGAAGTTCACGGCGTTGACAAGGTTCATGTCGTTCTCGCTCATCAGCGTGGAGTACTTGGCGAACTTTACGAGGTCGGCGGTCTCGAAGAGATCCTTCAGCTCGGCAATCATCGTGCTATCGCCGCTCTCCTGCAGGTTGTAGATGATCTCCGAAGTGGTCATCTCCATCGCGTTGAAGCCGAAGCGCTCGCGGATATACTGGCGCAGCGTGTCGGTGAGGCGGGTGTAGTATTCCTTCTGGTCCTCCGAGGAAGTCATGTGTTCGGCCTTGATCTCGTCGATGGCCTTCATGGCCCGCTGGTGAGGAAGAATCTTCTTGATGATGCGGATGCTCGTGATGATGGGCTTATTGGCCTTCAGGCGCAGATAGAGCCACAACGCGATGCCCAGCAACGCCACAAACAGCAGACTGAGCAGGAACGGCGTGCGCCACTCGCTCCAGAGGAACGGGTTGTTCTGCACGTCCTTCGGCGGGTAGAACTGGTTGGGATGCACGGTGTCCACATCCACCGTCACCACCTTCAGCGCCAGCTGGTTGCCTTGATAAGCCTTTCCCCCCACTTTCACCTCGACAGGCGGAAGCGGATAGAGGTTCTCGTCGAAACTGGTGATCGTGAGCCTGCGACGAATCGTCTGCTGCCCGTTGTCGGCATCAACGGTATCGCCGTCGATAGCCAGCAGCTCCACACCAGGCACCAGATAAGTGAGCGGTTTCCAGTCGGGGAACGTCACCTTGGCACCCTTGTCGGCAGTCACGTCAACCGTCATGTGAGCCTGCTGCCCGATGAAGATGCCGTTGACCGAGTCAATCTTCTGCTCGACCGACACCCCTTGGGCGTGTGTGCTCATGCTTATAGCAGCTAACAGGCTGATAATGAGTAGATTTCGTCGCATGCTTTAACTTCTTTGTTTAAACAACAACATCAATGCTTTCACATAGTCTTCGTTCGTGGCAACCGATATCCAGTCGACGTTGGTCTTCGTGAACACCTCGCGAAGCCGGGCCTGTCGCTCCATGAAATAGCGGGTATGGGCCAGGCGGAGTTTCTTCGAACTGGTGTCGATCACCATCTCGTGACCCGTCTCGGCATCGCGCACCTTCATCAGGCCGATGTCGGGAAGCGTCTTGGCACGCGGGTCGTACACCTGAATGGCCACGATGTCGTGCTTGCGGTTGCCGATGGTGAGCGCGTGTTCGAGCTTCGAACCCTTGTTGGCAACATCGGGCTGCTCGAAGAAGTCGCTCAGCAGGAACGTCGTGCAACGGCGCTTCATCACCTCCGACAGGAACTCCACCGCCTGCCCCACATCCGTGCGCCGGCTTTCCGACTTGAAGTCCAGCATCTCGCGGATGATGTAGAGGATGTGCTTGCGGCCCTTCTTCGGGGGGATGTATTTCTCAATGCGGTCGGAGAAGAAGATGACGCCGATCTTATCGTTGTTCTGGATGGCCGAGAACGCCAGCGTGGCCGCAATCTCGGTCACCATATCGCGCTTCATCTGTCGCGTCGTACCGAAATCGAGCGAGCCGCTCACGTCGACCAGCAGCATCACCGTCAGCTCGCGTTCCTCCTCGAAAATCTTCACGAAGGGACGATGGAACCGGGCCGTGACATTCCAGTCGATGTCGCGCACGTCGTCGCCGAACTGATACTCGCGCACCTCAGAGAAGGCCATACCGCGACCCCTGAAGGCCGAGTGATACTGCCCTGCGAAGATGTTCGAGCTCAAGCCCCGCGTCTTGATCTCAATCTTCCTGACCTTTTTGATTAACTCTGATGTTTCCATCTCAACTTTTTAGAGTATATAGGGCTTAAAGGGGAGTGAAAGGGCTTAAAGGGACATAACCTAGCGACCTACCCTTTTTCTCATTTCCAACTCCACTCCCCTCGGGCGACTGGGGTCTTCAGAGCAGCCATCGATATGGCTGCGGCCCCACAAAGGGGAGCGAATCCCCATTCGCGACGGAGGGCAGGTTGGGGGTGGGTTTACGGTACTTCGACCTTATTGATCACCTTCGACACGATCTCCTCGCTCGTGATATTGCTCGCCTCGGCCTCGTAGCTCAACCCGATGCGGTGGCGCAGCACATCGTGGGCAACGGCACGCACATCCTCAGGCACCACATATCCGCGACGCTTGATGAAGGCATAGGCGCGGGCAGCCTTCGCCAGGTTGATGCTGGCACGCGGCGAACCGCCGAACGTAATCATATCCTTCACCTCAGGCAGACTGTAGCGGTCGGGATAGCGGGTGGCAAACACGATGTCGGCGATGTATTGCTCAATCTTCTCGTCGATATACACATCGCCCACCACCCGACGGGCACGCAGAATTTCGTCGGCCGTCGTGACAGGCTTCACCTCCGGCAGCGAACCGGCGAGGTTCTCACGGATGATGAGCTTCTCCTCCTCGAGCGACGGATAGCCGATCATCACCTTCAGCATGAAACGGTCCACCTGCGCCTCCGGCAGCTGGTAGGTGCCCTCCTGCTCGATGGGGTTCTGCGTGGCCATCACGAGGAAGGGATTCGGAAGCGGGAATGTCTTCTCGCCAATCGTCACCTGATGCTCCTGCATCGCTTCGAGCAGCGCACTCTGCACCTTCGCCGGAGCACGGTTGATCTCGTCGGCAAGGACGAAGTTCGCAAACACAGGGCCGCGCTTCACCTGGAAGTTCTCGTCCTTCTGCGAATACACCATCGTTCCCACCACGTCGGCAGGAAGCAGGTCGGGGGTAAACTGAATGCGGCTGTAGTCGGCATCCACAAGCTGTGCCAGCGTCTTGATGGCCAGCGTCTTGGCAAGTCCCGGCACACCTTCGAGAAGGATGTGCCCGTCGCTGAGCAACCCGATGAGCAGCGAGTCGATCAGATGCCGCTGTCCGACGATAACACGATTCATACCTGTCACCAGATTGGTGACGAAGCCGCTCTCCTGTTCAATCCGCATATTCAGCGCGCGGATATCAATAGATTCTGCCATAATTTCTTTATACCTTATTGTTTTTTACAATTTTAGTGCAAAATTACAACAAACTTCAGAGAAGTAGCGAAAAAACGCACATAAATAATATTAAAAAAGTTTCTCAAATCAAAAATGCACGATTCAAAGAAAAAGGCGATATGTAAAAATAATTGGTCCAAAAACGTCTCTGAGAATCGCACGGATTCATCCAAACGCTCTCTCGCACGAGGAACGGCTGTTTTTGAGTGTTTCTGCAACTCGCTGAAAATCAATGTGTTATGGTTAAAAAGCATTTCAGCGACCCTATTTTGATGTGGTTTTGCCCCTCAAAAGCATGCTTTTAGAGCCTTAGAACAATTATTTCGGAAGCCAACTAACATGTTTCTGGAGCGCTGGAGTTCTAAAAACAGACGCGAAGAGCATCGCTCCAAGCGTATAAAAGCATTGCTCCAGAGGTTCTAGAACATTGCTCCACACACTCGGGAGCATTGCTCCACAAGGTCTGGAGCATTGCTCTGGAGGGTCTAGAGCAATGCTTTAGCGGTTTTGGGGTATAAATCCGTCTTTGCCGGCTCGATGCTCGCTCTTTTCGGGAACAATGTGAGAGCTGGAAAAGAGCAAAATTATTGAAAATCTCCAGCATTTCCCTTCTTTATTTTCTAGATTGCATCATGTCGGCGACAAACATTTGTAAACATGATTCATAAAAAAGAATGACAAAGAAACAAAAAAACATTCGACTCTCCGCTCACAACTCTCAACTTTTTTGTAACTTTGACCTGCGGACTTCGTCGGCTGGAGGCAGGCAGAGTTTTTCATTTTTTCCTGTTGCGTGTTGGCAGTGTCAATTATTTGTTGTAACTTTGCCAACAAGTTGGCGAAGAAATGGAAGAATACATTGAAATCAAGGGGGCACGGGTGAACAATCTGAAGAATATCAGTTTGAAAATCCCACGCAATCAGCTCATCACCGTGACAGGCGTGAGCGGCAGCGGAAAGTCGTCGCTGGCCTTCGACACGCTCTATGCCGAAGGACAACGCCGATATGTGGAGTCGCTGTCGTCGTATGCGCGCCAGTTCCTCGGGCGTATGAGCAAACCCGAATGTGATTTCATCAAAGGACTGCCGCCAGCTATCGCCATCGAACAGAAGACGATTGCGCGCAATCCGCGCTCTACGGTGGGCACATCGACCGAGATATACGAATACCTGCGGCTGCTGTTCGCACGTATCGGCAGGACCTACTCGCCCATCAGCGGACAAGAGGTGAAGAAGCACTCGGCGGAGGACATCGTGGATTGTACGCGACAGTACTCCGAGGGCACGCGCTTCGTCATCCTCGCCCCACTCCACGTGGTGGAGGGACGCACCATCCGCCGACAACTGGAGATGGAAGTGCAGCAGGGCTATGCGCGCCTGTGGCTGAACAACGAACCGCAGCGCATCGAGGACTATCTGGCCACTTCGGCACCTGAGGAGAGAACCGACGACGAGCCGCTGTGGCTGCTGATAGACCGCCTGAAGGTGGACTTCTCGCGCGACGCCATCTCGCGACTGACCGACTCGGCCGAGACGGCGATGTATGAAGGCAACGGCATGTGCCGGCTGGTGTTCCTGCCATCGGGGCTGGGCTATGATTTCTCGACGCGCTTCGAGGCCGACGGCATCACGTTCGAGGAACCCAGCGACCAGATGTTCTCGTTCAACTCGCCGCTGGGCGCGTGCCCGGAGTGTGAGGGCTTCGGCAAGATTATCGGCATCGACGAGAAGCTCGTCGTTCCGAACAGCTCGCTGAGCGTCTATGACGGCTGCGTGCAATGCTGGCACGGCGACAAGATGGGCATGTGGAAGGATGAGTTCTGCCGCAGGGCTGCGAAAGACGACTTCCCCATCTTCAAACCCTACTACGAGCTGTCGCAGAACGAGAAGGACATGCTCTGGCACGGACTCCCCTCGGAGCGCAAGAGGGATATCCACGAACAGATATCGATCGACGCCTTCTTCCAAATGGTGAAGGAGAACCAGTATAAGATTCAGTATCGCGTGATGCTGAGCCGCTATCGCGGAAAGACGGTGTGCCCCGTCTGTCACGGAACGCGCCTGAAGAAGGAAGCCACCTGGGTGAAGATAGGCGGAAAGAGCATATCGGACCTCGTGGAGATGCCCATCGGGAATCTCAGGACCTGGTTTGAGATGCTGGAGCTGAACGAGCACGAAGCAGAGGTGTCGCGACGCCTGCTCACCGAGATCAAGAGCCGGCTGGGGTTCCTCTCGGAAGTGGGACTGAACTACCTCACGCTGAACCGCGCCTCGAACACGCTGAGCGGCGGCGAAAGCCAGCGCATCAATCTCTGCACGTCGCTGGGATCGTCGCTCGTAGGCTCGCTCTACATCCTCGACGAGCCAAGCATCGGCCTGCACAGCCGTGATACCGGCCGACTGATCCACGTGCTGAAGGAGCTGCAATCGCTAGGAAATACGGTGATCGTGGTGGAGCACGATGAGGAAATCATGCGGGCTGCCGACTACCTCATCGACATCGGTCCCGACGCAGGCAGACACGGAGGAGAAGTGGTGTTCGAAGGCTACACGAGAGATCTCGACAAGGGCTGTGCGGACAAGGACCATCGCTCGCACACGCTCGACTACCTCTCGGGTCGCGAGACCATCGATGTGCCCAGGTCGCGACGCCCGTGGAATATGGCGATCAAGCTGACCGGCTGCCGCATGAACAACCTGCGGGGCATCGACGTGAGCTTCCCGATGAACACGCTGACAGTGGTGACGGGGGTGAGCGGAAGCGGAAAGTCGTCGCTCGTGAAAGGCATCCTCTACCCCGCTATGAAGCGCCACCTCGACGAAGTGGCTGAGCTGCCGGGCGAATACATCGCGCTGGAAGGCGACTGGCAGCACATCAGGCATGTGGAGATGGTGGACCAGAATCCTATCGGCAAGAGCACGCGCTCGAATCCCGCCACCTATGTGAAGGCCTACGACAGCATCCGCCAACTGCTCTCGGAACAGCCGCTCGCCAAGCAACTGGGGTTCTCGCCGCAGTATTTCTCGTTCAACACCGACGGCGGACGCTGCGAGGTGTGTAAGGGTGCCGGCGTCATCAATGTGGAGATGCAGTTCATGGCCGACCTCGAGCTGGAGTGTGAGGCCTGTCACGGGCACCGCTTCAAGCAGGACATCCTCGACGTGAGGTACAAGGGGAAGAACATCGACGACATCCTGAATATGTCGGTTGCTGAAGCCATCGAGTTCTTCGGTAGCGGAGACGACACGCTGGCTCGACAGATTGTGGAGCGACTGAAGCCGCTGGCCGATGTCGGACTGGGATACATCAAGCTAGGACAGAGCTCATCGACGCTCTCGGGCGGTGAGAACCAACGCGTGAAGCTGGCCTACTTCATCGGACAGGAACGGCAAGATGCGACGCTGTTCATCTTCGACGAACCGACCACAGGCCTCCACTTCCACGATATCAAGCGCCTGCTCGCTGCCTTCGACGCTCTCATCGAGCGCGGTCACAGCATCATCGTCATCGAGCACAACCTCGAGGTGATCAAGTGCGCCGACTACATCATCGACCTCGGCCCCGATGGCGGCAACAAGGGCGGCAGCATCGTCTGTCAGGGAACACCCGAAGAGGTGGCGAAATGCAAGGAAAGCCTCACCGGCAAATACCTTCAAGAAAAACTTTAAGAAACTATATGCAATTAGACCGCGAAACAATATGTTGAAAAAAACAATAAAAACACCGCTTGTGAAGGCTGAGGTCTACGACCTAACATGCTGTCCTTTCAGTCTTGTGCTTAAAAGCAAGCTTTTAGCACAGCCTGCAAGAACATCACGGTTTTGTGCCAAAACTCAGCCCTCACAGCGGCAAAAAACAAAAAAAAGATTCCCACACATGTGCTGCAAGAAATTTTTTATGTTTTTTGCCAGCCGAAGAGGTGATTTCGCAGAAATGATGAATGTGAGGGAGTGGATCGGTGAGCTCGCTCACCAGAGCCAACACCCTCACAGACATCAAGGCACGCAGTGCCCACCGCTTCGACTGGGGTTTTTTATGTTTCTTTCAAATCCTAATTACATGTGATCCTGCAGGTGGTCAAAAAGTATGTAATTAAACTTTAACCAAGAGCCGTGAAGTCTGATTTATCAATCCTTATCCCAACCTTCAACGACGTCTGCAAAGACACGGTGGAAGTGCTTCAGCGACAAGCCGAGAAGATCGACGGTCTGTCGTATGAGATCATTGTGGCTGACGACGGTTCAACTGACGACGACGCGAAGCTCAAGAACCAGGCTATCAACCTCCTACCCCATTGTCGCTACATCGAAAGAGAGGAGAACGTGGGGCGCGCGGCCATCCGCAACTTCCTGGCCTCCGTTGCCGCCTACGACTGGCTGCTGTTCCTCGATAGCGGTATGAGCATCGCTGATGATGACTTCTTGCTCCGCTATCTGCAATCGGATGCCGATGTGGTCTGTGGCGGCTATCAAGTGATCGAACCGAAGGTCATCGACCGAAGCAGTGCTGTCACGCGGAGCGTGGTGCACGAATCAGCGAGGGAGATAACTTTTGAACGCGACGCAGTCGCATTAAACCATTTGAACCGCGACGCAGTCGCATTGAACCCCCTTTCCAACCTCCGCTATCGCTACGAGAAGGCGGCTGAGGAAAAGCTCTCGAAAGAGAGCAGGAGCGCTGCCCCCTATCAGAATTTCCACACGTCGAACTTCCTGATGGCGCGAAGCATCTATCTTGCCCACCCGCTCGACACGCGCTTCCGCCGCTATGGCTATGAGGACGTTCTGATGGGAAAGCAGCTGCAGGAGGCGGGCATCGCCATCGAGCACATCGACAACCCCGTCCTCTTCGACCGTTTCGACAGCAACGAGCGGTTTGTCGAGAAGACCGAAGAGGCGCTGCAGACGCTTCACGACTTCCGCGAGGAACTGACCGGCTATTCCAGAATGCTCGATGTAGCAGGGAAGCTCAAGAAATGGGGCCTTGTGCGCCCATACCTATTTATATATAACCGAATGAAAGAAAACTGGAGAAGCAACCTGTGCGGGCGTGCACCATCGCTTCTCCAGTTCAAACTCTATAAAGTGGGATACTATCTCTCGCTATAGTTACCTTTTTCCCAAGGCAATGATATAGGAGATGACCTGATATTCAAAGTATTTCATTGCCTGAGCCCCGAAGGGGCGTTAAGATTACAGGCAGGGTGTGAAGTGCGTAGCACGAAACCCCTGCTATTGATGCCAGAAGAAAACTAGTGCCGAAGGTACGACAGATTCTGTCACCCCGTCGGGGTTTAGATTTATTGTTGACCTTTTCACAGGGGTTGCACCCCTGCCTGTGTTCTGTCGCACTTTCAGTGCTCTATTTGGTCATCACCTATATCATTTCCTTCCCATCTCCTCATTCGTGAACAGCTGCTGCTCAACAGGGGCGCTGTCGCGAACAAGCTCGAAGATGCCAGTCGGCGTCTTGCGCTTCAGCACATCGAGCTGGAAGTCCTTACCAGGCGCGATGCCGTAGCTGCGCAACACCTGCTCGACGGTCTTGCGGGCCAGCTCGGGATGGTTGTTCTCCTCGCTGAGATGACACAGCCAGACGTGACGCAACGCAGGCGTGGCATTCTCGGCCAACGCTTTTCCGCACTCCAGATTCGACAGATGGCCTCCCGTTCCCATGATTCTCACCTTCAGATGCTCCGGGTAAGGACCTGCCTTCAGCATCTCCTCATCGTAGTTGGCCTCCAACACCAGATAGTTGACCTCGCCGATGATCGTCCGCATCTCATCGCTGAGGAAGCCCACATCGGTCATCATGCAGAAAACAACACCCTGACACTCGATGCGGAAGCCTACATTATCGGTGCTGTCGTGAGGCACGCGGAACGGCGTCACGCTGAATTCGCCGATCTGTACGGTCTTGTTCTTCTCAAGGATCTTCGTCATCGTGGGCGGCACCTTGCAACGTACGCAATAGTTGCCGTCGATGCCCTTATGGACATCGCGAGTCGTATAGACGGGAAGCTCCAGGTCGTGGCTGATCTTCCCAACTGATTTCACGTGGTCGGCATGATCGTGCGTGATGAGGATATGCTTCACACGAGAGAGGGGAATGCCATACTCCCTGAAATATTTCCGAAGTGCGCGCGTACCGATGCCGAGATCGATGAGCAGCGCGTCACTTT
The DNA here is from genome assembly GCA_017557185.1 of Prevotella sp. GTDB lineage: Bacteria > Bacteroidota > Bacteroidia > Bacteroidales > Bacteroidaceae > Prevotella. The sequence continues at coordinate 28,410 of JAFZAP010000062.1, read as the reverse complement.
CAGTATATAGCAGATAGCAGTTTCCGCTGCTTCCGCTACCAAAAGAGATGAAATTCAGCATCTTCGTAGTATTTTAAGTACAAAATTACAGAAAACCCTTGAATTAACCAAAACTTTTTCTTACCTTTGTCCTAAATTAAGTGTTTTTAATTATGATTATCAGACGAAACAACATCTTGCATCGACTCCTTCTGCCGCTTTGGCTATCGATGGTTGCCTTGCTGATGGCGGCTTGCGGAGAGTATTCGGGTGCCAGCGAGAGCAAGCTCACGCAGACGGTGGACTCGTTTGCCACCTATTACTACAACTGGCAGTTCCAACGGGCGTTGCGCTTCACGACTCCCCAGTCGGAACAATGGCTGCGGCTGTGCGCCAGTCAGCTCACGCAAGAGGACGTAGACCTGCTGAACAAACAAGTGGAGAAACCTTCGTACGTCATCGACCAACTGGAGCTTATCGACGACTCGACGGCGCGCGTCAGCATCACCGTGCAAAACTATCTGCTCACCGACACCATCGGCCGACCGGCACGACTCGTCGACAAAGGCAGCTTCACCCTCGATGCCGTCTATACCACAGCAGCACAACGGTGGATGATTGATTTGCACGACGTACTGAGAAACGAAAAAAAGTGAGCCTCGGCAGCAGATTTTCCCGAAATTGTTTTGTCATTCCGATGAATTAGCGTATATTTGCAACTGCATTCGCGAGCAACCTTAGTAAAACAATAGAAAATGAAACCTACGGAACAAACCATCCAGCAGATTGAGCGGGCCATCAGGAAGATCGCACAGAAGTTTCCTGCCGATGAAGAGACAAGCATCCTCACCGACATCCACCTGCGTGTGTCGCAGGACAGCGGCGAACTGCTTGCATTCGACGACGACGAACAGGAGATCAACCGCTGTGTCATCGAACAGTGGATTGACAACAAGGATGAGAACTTCTACGACTCGGTGACGATCATCCTGCGCAACGAGCTGAAGCGCAACAACAGGATCATCGACAACATGGGCATTCTGAAACCTTACAACTTCGTGCTCGAGGACGACGACAAGGAGCCTATCGCCGAGCTCTATCTGGCCGACGACGACACCGTGATCATCGGCGGCGACCTGATGTCGGGACTCGACGAAGACCTGGATGCCTTCTTCAACAATCTGCTAAAGGACTAAGCGAATCAGGCATAAAAACACATGTGGCATTGTAACGTTCGTCGTTCACAATGCCACATGTTCTGTTTTGGCAATTATATACTTTTGACCCCCTTCTTTTTTTATGATTATCAAGAATTAGAGAATTATAATATGAGTGGGAATTCATAAAGAATTTGAGATGAAAATGCAGGCATTTTCCGATTGTCGGCTGTAGTTGCAGACCTTGTTTTTGCTCGAATAATTCTCATCAATTCAGAGTGTGCAGCATAAATTCTCTAAATTCTCTAATTCTTGATAAAAAAGTTTCTCGGCTCAGAGCTTCACTTTCTTCTTCACCGCCTTACTCTCATTGCCCACACGGTCGAGGGCTGTCACCACGTAGGTATAGCGGTGGTGGCCGCCATCATAGGGCAACTGGTAGGTTGTTCCATAGGTTACCGCCTTGATCTTGTCGGGATTTGTCAAGTCGACGGGTTCACCATTCTCGAAACAATACACCACATAGCGGTTCACCTCGTCGCCCCATTTCCTGCCTGAAGGCTTGCCCCAACTGAGGAAATAGCCTTGCGGCGACCAGTGGGCTTTCACCTTCTTCGCCTTCTTCGGGGCCTTGTCGTCGAGGAATGTCATCAGCGGCGGCAGGGCGGGATTCTTCCAATACGACTGGCGCAACACCGTTCCGTAGTTGCCCACGTTGTCGACCACAGCCTTCGCATACCAAAGTACCGTTCCGTTGACATTCCTCATCTGCTGATGCAGACGATACTTGGCAGGCATCTGGTGGCTGTTGGGGTTGCTGGGATCGGGATATTTCACCGTGCGCTCAACGTCCTCACCGATGAACAGCGGCCGATTGGCAGCATAACGGTTCCACCAGTTGATCAGCGTCTGGTAGTCGGCTGTCTTATGTCCGATTTCCCAATAGATCTGCGGCACGCAATAATCAACCCATCCCTTGTTCACCCAGAGCAGCACGTCGGCATAGAGGTCGTCGTAGTTCTGCAAGCCTGCCGTCTCGCTGCCCATCTTCGGATCGTTCCTCTTGTTGCGATAGATGCCGAAGGGCGACACGCCGAACTTCACCCAGGGCTTCACCTGCTTGATGGCTGACGACAGCTGTTCGATGAACAGATTCACGTTGTAGCGCCGCCAGTCGCCGCGATCGCGAATGCCGTTGCTATACTTCGCATACTCGGCATCGTCGGGAATCTGCTGGCCGGCAACAGGATAGGGATAGAAGTAGTCGTCGATATGCAGGCCGTCGATGTCGTAACGGCGCACGATGTCCTGTACCACCGTGCAGATGTACTTGCGGTTCTCAGGCAAGCCGGGGTTCAGCAGCAGCTGACCGTCATAGTTGAACGTGCGCTCAGGATGCTGCACGCCCACGTGGTTCATAGCCAGCGCAGTCGTGGTCTTCGTCTTTGCACGATAGGGATTGATCCAAGCATGAATCTCCATACCCCGCTTGTGGCACTCGTTCACCATCCATTCCAGCGGATCCCAGTAGGGCGACGGCGCCTGTCCCTGCTGACCTGTCAGGAAACGGCTCCACGGTTCGAGGCTGCTCTTATAGAGTGCGTCGCACTCAGGCCTCACCTGGAAGATGATGGCATTGACACCATCGCGCTGCAACTCGTCGAGCTGAGCCGTCAGCGTCTGCTGCATCTTCTGCGTTCCCATACCCAGGAACTGTCCGTTAACACACTGTATCCATGCTCCGCGGAATTCCCGTTTGTGAGATTTCTGAGCATACATCCCCTGCGCGCAGCCTATCAGCAGCATCGCCAGCAGAAGTCGTGAGAATGATTTCATTTTCATTGCGTTTTCTAAGAATTTGATGCAAAGTTACGAATAAGTGAGCGAAATGCAAAAAGAAAAACGGTTTTTCTTTTTCATTTCCGAACGAAAGTAACTTCGGCGATAGCCAAAGTTAATAAAAAACATGTAGAATGAGCTATGTCATCATTACTTTTTAGTTTTTTTTATTATCAAAAAGAAGAGCCTGTCTCACGACAGGCTCTCAATACTTACTAAAACTAAATTAACCACTAAAAAAACTAATATTCTTACAAGATACATACTCCAACGAGTAGTATCGGTACAAAGATAGTCATTATTTCAATGAATTGCAAATAAATCTGCAACTTTTTTACATAAAATAGTGAATGCGGCCGCAAAATTTAAATTTCTTAACCATTGCGACCGCACCACCCTACTTCTGCCTTAGAACTTGTAGCCCAGTGTGACGAGCAACTGATGGCGCTTGTTGGAGACGTTGACCACATTGGCCACGTTGTCATCGAGGCTGGTCACGTTGTCCCAGTAGTTCATGAACGGGGCAAACTCACCTTCGGTAGCGCTGTACTGATAGGCCACGTCGAAATTGAAGTTGCCTGCGGCATAGCCCACGCCGCACGTGATGCGGTTGGTGCCCTTCCAGTTCGTGTAGTCGGTAGCCGAGCTGTAGTAGCTGCCGTCGCTCTGAATGGTGCCGTCCTTATAGCCTTCCATCTTGTACATCGGGCTCACATAGTTGTAGCCGAAGCGTACGGCGATAGCGGGATCGGGCTTGTATTCCAATCCGAGCTTCAGCGTCGACACACCCTTCAGCGTCTCCTTCGTGTGGGTGTTCATCTCGCGGTCGCTCTCGCTCTCATCGTAGTATTCGCCATACCAGTAGTCATAGTAGCTGCCGGTCTTGTAGCGCGAGTCGAGATGAGCGTAGTTGGCATACTCATAGCTGGCACCGAGGGCGAGATAGTTGCCAACGGTGTGACCCATGCTGAGTCCGAACTTCCAAGGGGTATAGAGCTTGAAATCATAGGTCTCGCTGTTGTCGACGCTGGCACCCATATTATCGAAGACGCGCGTATAATTGCTGGTCGTCATATCATACCAGGTGGGAGTAGCAACCGAAAGACCCACACGGAACGGCGACATCTCAACAGGACGCACGATGACACCTGCCGTAACGCTGGCACCAGCTCCGTCGATTCTGCGCTCGTCGGCCACCGTCATAGCGTAGTTGCCGTTGGGGCCCTGCAGCTGCTCGGTGTACTCGCCATAGTGACGATAGTTGATGTCGCTGAGCCCGATGGTCATACCGAGATACACGCGGTCGTTGATGTTTCCGCTGATGTTGAAGTCGTACTGTCCCACATATCCCTTATGGGCGCGGTCGAGCGTGTAGCTTGTTGCAGGATCGTAGTACCACATGTTGTCGTCTGTGTCGTAGTTCAGGTTGCGGGCGTAGATGTCATCAAGCTGGTTGCACGACACATAGGGATTGCTGAAGTCGGGCACACCTTCGGAATTGGCAGGGAACAGCAGGCCGTTCTTCTGCTTGGCATAGGAGAGCTTGTTCTGCGATGCATTATCAAGGCCGTCGGCAGCCGAAAGGATGTAGTCGAAGTTGCGGCTCTTGTGATAGTTGAAGCCGAAGTTCAGGAATGAGTTCTGGCCTGAGCGGGCTGCATAGACGAAGCCCACCTGGTCGAAGCTCATATTGGTCTTGTTGCCCTCAGCAAACTCCTGTGCGTCCTGCTGCGAGACGAGGCCAAACGAGATGTTAGCGGTCGACTTGCGGAAGAGTCCGATGCCGGCAGGGTTGGTGGAGATGGTCGAGATATCGGCACCCAGAGCCTCCATAGCGCCACCCATACCCACGTAGCGGGCAGTACCGTTCAGGTCCTGTGCTGTAACCTTTGCATTCTCATAGGTTTCCTGTGCGAGCACGGGCATTACTGCGAATGCCAGCGCTACTATTATGATGTATTTCTTCATTGTCGTATCTTGTTATGATGTTAATTGCCACATTATATTATATAAGACGTATGTAGGGAATTAGCGTCGGCCGCCGAAGCCACCACCGCCGCCACCGCCGCCACCGCCGGAGCGGGAACCGCCGAAGGTACCTCCACCGCCTCCGCCGCCGCCACTATAGCCGCCACCTGAGGAGACAGGAGCGCTGTAGCTGCCCGACGAGCTGCTGCTTGTCGTGGGAGGAGGACTGTAAGTAGAAGTAGTGCTCGAACCGCCGAAGTTGCCATAGCTGTTGCTATAGGAACCGCCGCTGCTGTTGCTGCGCGACGACACCCTGATGCCACTATTCGACGATGCCGTGCTGCCGGAGCGCGAGCCGAAGCTGCCTGCACGCGAACCGCCGAAGGTGCCGCTGGCATAAGTGCGCGAGCTGCCGTTGAACGAGCCGCGAGGACCGTTATACGAGGCTGTGCCGTGATTGCGCGTGCCGCTCACACCTGTTCCATAGTAGGTTCTGCCACCATAGCCGCCTCCGCCATAATAGCCGTAATACCAGGGATCATACCAGCCGTAGTAGCCGTAATAGCCGTAATAGCCGTAGTACCAGGGATCATAGGGACCCCAGCCGTAATACCAGGGATAGCCGTACCAGCCGTAATACCAGGGATCGTACCAGCCGTAGTAGCCCCAAGGACCCCAGTGGCGATAATACCAGGGATCGTACCAGCCGTAATAGCCATCCCAGCGACTCATGCGGCGGCTATAGGCATAGTCCTCGTCGTCCTGATACTTCTTCTTCGGCGACACCCACATCGTATCCACATACGAAGTGTCGGGATAGATGCCTGTGCCAGCCTGGAACTCAATGATGTCGTTGCCCAGCGAGTCGACACCAATCTTCTGATAGGTGCTGCGGAACTTGCCGTGACGGTTGTATTCATCTACATCACGATTGCTGCCGACGTAGTACGTAGGCTTTTCTGGCTTATGATTAACTGAGGAGCTCGTCTTCACGGCCTTCTTCGAAGGGGTGAAGTAAAGGTCGTCGTCCTGAGCCATCATCGAGAGTGGCATCGCTCCAGCAAGGACGAAAAGCAGAAACAATTTCTTCATCTTCATTTTCTTACTCCTTTTAATTATTTGTCTGTTCATGATCACATTGTGAAGAGAGTTCGAGGCATCGGGTTTCAGGGTTCCGACGCAAGCAACTTTATGTCGCCGTATGTCACTTTTTTGACCCCTGTTTTGGCCTTCTCACTCTTTCACGATGCAAAAATACCACTATTTTTCATGCAAAATTAAGGAAAAACCCTAAACGATGATAGGTTTTTCCCTATTTTTAACTAAATTTGCAGAGAAATTTAACGCAAACGTCATGAATTACTACGCCGTAACATTCAAAATCACATGCGACAAGGCGCTGTTGCAGGCATCACGCGAACTGCTGGCCGACGCAGTCGGCGAAGCAGGCTTCGAGTCGTTCGAGGATACCGACAGCGGCATCGTAGGCTATGTGCAGACCGACCAGCTCGACCGGGTGCGCCTCCAGCAAGCCATCGACGAGTTCCCCATCAGCGAGGCAGTCATCGACTACTCCATCGCGAAAGCCGAACAGAAAGACTGGAACGAGACCTGGGAGCAGCAGGGCTTCGACCCCATCTTCATAGGTGACCAGTGTGTCATCTACGATGCCCGCCAGCAAGGCAACACACCCCTGTCGTCGCTCATCGCTCCGCTGCGCATCGGCATCGAGACACGTATGGCCTTCGGCACAGGCACCCACAGCACCACGCGCCTCGTGGTTGCTACCCTGCTGAAGCTCCACCTGAAAGGGAAGCGCGTCCTCGACTGCGGCTGCGGCACAGGCATCCTCGGCATCGTTGCCTCGAAGCGCGGCGCAAAGGAAGTGGTGAGCTACGACATCGATGAATGGAGCGTGGAGAACACCCTTCACAATGCGGCCCTGAACAAAGTCAAGAACATCGAGGTGCTGCGCGGCGACTCGCGTGTGCTATCGCATGTCAGCGGAGTATTCAACGTCATCGTTGCCAACATTAACCGCAATGTCCTGCTGGCCGACATGCGCCACTTCAACGATGTGATGGCCTCAGGCGGCATCCTCGTCCTCAGCGGCTTCTACGACGCCGATTGTCCGCAACTCATCGAAGAGGCAGCCAACCACGGCCTGCAGCACGTCAGCACCACATCCGACAACGGCTGGTCCTGCCTCGTCTTCCACAAGTAGGCGTAAGCTATGCTCCGTTGTTAATAGAGCTATGCTCCGTTGCTAATAGAGCTATGCTCCGTTGCTAATAGAGCTATGCTCCGTTGCTAATAGAGCTATGCTCCGTTACTATTAGAGCTATGCTCCGTTGCTATTAGAGCTATGCTCCGTTGCTATTAGAGCTATGCTCCGTTGCTATTAGAGCTATGCTCCGTTACTATTAAAGCTATGCTTTTGTTGAACACAGAGCTATTTTTATCTGTGTTGCCTTACTTCACCTCAAGCGTTAGGGTTTGGGGCTTCACTCGGCGACTCTTGTCGCGGATGGTGAGCTGCAGCTTGCCAGCGTGGTCGGCAGCCTGAAGCGTGACGACGAGCTTGCCTGCAAAGAGGCGCATCGTGGGATTAGTGAAGACTTCCGTTGAGGTGGCATCGCCGTTGCAGACTGCGCGGAAACGGCCCGCTCCCTTCACATCGAACGTCAGCTGATCGGCAGCATCGGGAACCTCGTTGCCAGCCTTATCGACCAGCGAGACGGTAATATAGGCAAGATCGTCACCATCGGCTCGAAGCGTGCGATCGCCGTTCTGTGTCCACACCTCTGCCTTCAGCGCAGTTGGCTTACCAGCCGTTCGAAGCACCTGCTCCCCTACCCTGTTGCCTTGTTCGTCGTAGACCACCACGCGCAGTTCGCCTGGCTCGTAGCGCACATCGTTCCAGCGCAGGCGGTAGCGGTCGTAGCGTTCAGGGTTGGCAACAGGATGCTGGGTGTCGGTAGTAACGAAGGTCGCCTTGTCGCGACCCACCTTCGTGATCTTACCCTGCGACTTCCCGTTGATGAAGAGCTCGGCGGCGGGATAGTCAGTATAGCAATAGACGGGCGTCACCTCCCCTTCGCGTCCCGGCCACGTCCAGTGGGGCAGCAGGTGGATGGTGTGATCATCTGTATTCCACACGGAGCGGTACAGATAGTAGCGGTCCTTGGGAAGGCCTGCGAGGTCGCAGATGCCGAAATAAGAGGAACGCGAGGGCCAGTAGCCGTCGTAGGGTGTGGGCTCGCCCAGATAGTCGAAGCCTGTCCAGACGAATTGTCCGATGGTGTAAGGCAGGTCGTCCATCGCCATGAAGTCGTCGTCGGGCAGATTGCTCCACCAGCAGCACTCTGTGTCATAGCCGCTACACTGTCCGTCATCGTAGGTCTTGTGGTTGGAATACTCCACCGGGAACTTATAGACGCCTCGCGAGCTCACAGTAGAAGCAGTCTCGCTACCCAGCAGGAAGCCTTGCGGCAGCTTCTCGAAGCCTGCCACATAGCGGTGCAGACGATAGTTGAAGCCGGGGATGTCCATAACCTGTGCGAAGCCCGAGCTGAGGGCGTTGTCGACGCGGTCGAGACCCTGTGTGACGGGACGCGAAGGGTCGAGGCGATGACAGATTTCCTGCAGGCGCACGGCGAGCTCACGCCCCTCGATGCTACCCTGTTCGGGAATCTCGTTGCCTATCGACCACATCACGAGCGACGGGTGGTTGCGATGATTCAACACGAGGTTTTCCATATCGCGGTCGCCCCACTCGTTGAAGAAGCGCGCATAGCCATTCTTGCACTTGGGATAGATCCACATATCGAACGACTCGGCCATGACCATCATGCCCAGCGAGTCATAGACCTCCATCTGCATCGTCGAAGGCATGTTGTGGCTGGTGCGGATAGCATCGCAGCCCATCTGCTTCAGGATCTGTACCTGACGAATGAGCGCAGCCTTGTTGACAGCGGCACCCAACGGACCGAGGTCGTGATGCAGACAGACACCCTTGAACTTGCGCTGCCGGCCGTTGAGCTCGAAGCCACGCTCGGCGGTATAGGAGATGGAGCGCACACCTACCTTATGACTCTGCTCATCGACGACGGCTCCACCGTTCAGCAGCTGCAGCTTTAGCGTGTACAGATAAGGCGTCTCGGGCGACCACAGATTCGGCTGCTTCAATACGAAACTGCCTCTGACGATACTGTCCTTCTGAAGGCGTGCAGGGGTGGTCTCGGCAATGAGCGCACCGCTGGCATCAAAGAGCGACATGCGTGCCGTGAAGCCAGCTTCCTGTCCTCCAGAGGGAGATTGCTGGGTGTTGGTGAAGAGACCGCATACCTTCGCGACGACATCGATGCCTGCCCGCTCGGCCGTTGCCGATGTGGTGCGTATGTAGGTTCCCCATGTGTCGAAATGTGTGGGCGCAGTCATCACAAGCTTCACAGGACGATAGATGCCGCCGCCGGGATACCAGCGCGAACTCTCCTCGATATTCTGCAAGTCGACCGTGATCTGGTTCTGCCCTATTATTAAATAAGGTGTAACATCGATGCGGAAGGCGTTATAGCCATAAGCCCAGCGACCGGCCTCACGACCGTTCACCTTCACCACCGGCTCACTCATCGCACCGTCGAACACGAGTTCAGCATGTCCGGGCAGGGCGTCGAGGGCAACAAAAGTGCGGTAATGGCCTTCGCCTATCCAGGGTAGCGCACCCGAGCGGCCCGTCTTCTCCGACTTCTCGGTTTCACCGTTCTGCTCGATGGCCACCACCTGTATGTCCCACTTCTTGTCGAAGGGTCCGCTGATAGCCCAGTCGTGGGGCACTTCAACTTGTTTCCACGACTGCCTGTCGCGCGAGAAATCCCAGTTACGGATTGTAAGTTCACTGTGCGTCTGTGCGTTCGTCACAATTGGAATCATCACAATTGTGCACAAAAATACTTTCAACTTGTTCATAAGGAATTGATGTGAATCAAATAATCTGTGACAAAGTTACAATTTTTCACCAATTTCAGCAAACTTTTTCTGCGCTTTCTAAAAAAAACACAATTGTGTGGGCACACAGATTTTTTTAGTGAAAAAAACTCTCATAAAAGTTTGGAAGTTATAAAAAAATACTTACCTTTGCAGACGTTATCCTGAAAACAATCTTTTTACCTTAAAAGACTAATACCTATTGAAGATTTAGAGCGATCGCCTGCGACAGGCCGTCGCTTTATTTTTTTGTGCAATAACATAGCATATCAACAGCTTCTTATCCCCCATGTTACATTCGATATATTTTTTGATACACCAAGTGTATTCTGTTTGCGTGATTCTTTGTAACTTTGCAACAGAATTAAACACTAACTGTATGAAGAAAGCAATTATCATGGCGGCTATCGCCATCGTCGTGGGCACGAACTGTGTGTCGGCTCAAACCAAGTACCCCTGGCAGAACCCACAGCTGTCGAGGTCGCAACGAGTAGAGAGTCTGTTGGGTATGCTGACCGCTGAGGAGAAGGTGGGACTGATGATGAACAAGTCGATATCGGTCGACCGCTTGGGCATTCCCAGCTATAACTGGTGGAGCGAGGCCTGTCACGGTGTGCGACAGGGAGGCTACACCGTCTATCCGCAGCCCATCGGAATGGCGGCAGCCTTCAGCGAGCAGCTGGTCTACGATGTATTCTCGCAGGTCAGCGACGAAGCACGCGCCAACTGGAACCGCTCCGACCACAGCGTGAAGCATGTGGGTATGGGCGAAGTGTACTATCCAGGCAATCCTGAATTGACGTTCTGGTGCCCGAACGTGAATATCTTCCGTGACCCACGATGGGGACGCGGACAGGAGACGTGCGGCGAGGACCCCTATCTGAATGCTGTGTTGGGAGTGCAGACCGTGCTGGGCATGCAGCAGCCCACCCGTATTGCCGGAGCAGGCGACGAGGTGTTCTACAAGACGCATGCCTGCGCCAAGCATTACGCAGTTCATAGCGGTCCCGAGCCCTTGCGCCACTCTATGAATGTAGAACCCACCAACCGCGACCTCTGGGAGACCTATCTTCCCGCCTTCAAGGCATTGGTGAAGAAAGGCGACGTGCGCGAGGTGATGTGCGCCTACCAGCGCTTCGAGGGCAAGCCCTGCTGCACTAGCGACCGCCTGCTCATCGACATCCTGCGCAACAAATGGGGATATGACGGCATCGTGCTCACCGACTGCGACGCCATCAATAACTTCTTCAATCGCGGACAGCACGAGACGCACAAAGACGGGCTGTCGGCCTCAGTCGACGCTGTGCTCAACGGCACTGACCTGGAGTGCGGCAAGGTGTTCATGAGCCTCACCGAAGGTTTGGAGAAAGGTCTCATTGAAGAGAGCGTGCTCGACCAACACCTCTGCAAGACGCTGGCTGGTCGCTTCGAGCTGGGCATGTTCAATGCTCCCGAGACAATGCCTTGGGCGAAGCTGGGACCCGATGTTATCAGCAGCGAGAAGCACGACGCTCTCGCCACACAAGCCGCCCGCGAGTCGATGGTACTGCTTGAGAACAACGGTGTTCTGCCTCTGTCGAAGACCATCAAGACGCTAGCTGTGCTCGGGCCCAATGCCGACGACATCGAGTTGCTCAACGGCAACTACGGCGGCACGCCCACCAAGGAACATCAACACTCGCTGCTCGACGGCATCCGCCAGGCATTGCCCAACACGAACATCATCTATCAGAAGGCTTGCGAGCTGAACGACGAATATACCACAGTTCACCACCTGCAGGATTTCAACGATGGCAAGGGCGTGAAGGTGGAGTTCTGGAACAACAGGGAGCTGAGCGGAGAACCCGCAAAGATCGGCTATTACAACGAGCTGAACTTCTCGACATTCGGCGCCTGGGGCTTTGCTGAAGGCATCAACAACGACTCGCTGTCGGTGCGCGTCAGCGGACAATATACCGCTACATTCACAGGCGAGATGAAGTACACCCTTACCACCGACAACGGATACATTCTGAAGGTGAACGGCGAGGTTGTCGAGGAGTCAACCGGAGGCAACGGAAGACGTGGTTTCGGCTTCGGACGCCGCCGTCCGGACTACAAGTCGTTCAACGTGGAGAAGGGAAAGACCTATGATATCATCATAGAATATCGTCGAGGCAATGGTCAGTTCGCCATGTTGCGCGGCGACATCTGTGAGCGCAGGCTGGCTGACTTCACCGACCTTGCCAATGAGGTGAGCAAAGCCGATGCTATCATCATCATCGGCGGCATTTCGGCACGCATGGAGGGTGAAGGCGGCGACAAGCAGGACATTGAGCTGCCGAAGGTACAGCAGATGCTCCTCACCGCTATGCATAAGACAGGACGGCCCGTAGTGTTCGTGAACTGTTCAGGTTCGGCCATCGCCTTCGGCAGCGTCGAGGGACAATACGATGCGCTCCTGCAGGCCTGGTATCCCGGACAGGGAGGTGCAAAGGCTCTGGCTGAGGTGCTGCTGGGCGACTATACGCCAGGCGGCAAGCTGCCCGTCACCTTCTACCGCTCGACGGCCGACCTGCCCGACTTCCTCGACTACTCCATGCAGAACCGCACTTATCGCTACTTCACTGGTCAGCCGCAATACGCATTCGGCTACGGCCTGAGCTACACCACCTTCGCCGTTGGCAAAGGAAAGTTGTCGGCCAAGTCGATGAAGAAGTCAGGCAAGGTGACGCTCACCGTTCCCGTCACGAATACAGGAAAGAGATCAGGAACCGAAACCATACAAGTCTACGTGAAGGCACTCGTTAACCCTGATGCTCCCATCAAGGCGCTGAAGGGATTCCAGAAGCTCATGCTGAATCCTGGCGAGACAAAGCAGTTCAGCATCACACTCGACAGCGAAGCATTTGAATACTACGACGAGATGATCGACGAGCTCAGCCCGCGCGCCGGCCGGTACCAGATTCTTTACGGTACATCCTCGCGCGATGTCGACCTGAAGGCCTTGCCGTTCACTTTGAAATAGAAGTACCAACTAACAAATATCAAACGTTCTCACTAACGAAAAGAAAAGTATGAAAAAGAAACTTTCATCTGTACTATCGATGCTGTGCTTAGCAACAATGGCTGTAGCACAGCCGGGAGGCGGCTTTGGCGGATTTGGCGGATTCCAGCAGCAAGCCGCATTGGAAACATCACAAGAATGGAAAGACGTCAACTATGCCGGCGACGACCAGGCTTTCCACACCTGCGACATCTATCTGCCCAAACAAGCAAAAGCCGCCTACCCCGTTGTCATACACATCTATGGCAGCGCCTGGTTCAGCAATAGCAGCAAAGGAGCTGCCGACCTCGGCACCATCGTGAAAGCCCTGCTCAATGCTGGCTATGCGGTAGTTTGTCCGAACCACCGCTCAAGCATTGACGCCAAGTGGCCCGCCCAGCTACATGACATTCGTGCCGTCATCCGCTTCGTACGCGGCGAGGCTGCAAAATATCGTTTCGACACATCGTTTATTGCAACAAGCGGCTTCTCCTCGGGCGGTCATCTGTCATCAATCGCCGCCACCACCAGTGGTCAGAAGCAGGCTACCGTTGGCAGTATTGATATTGACCTTGAGGGCAGCGTGGGTAACTACTGCAATGAGCTCAGCACCGTGAATGCGGCTTGCGACTGGTCGGGACCCGTCGACCTGACGGCGATGGACTGCGGCGACCACATGCAGATGGGTGAGAAAAGCCCTGAGGACATTCTGCTGAACGCAAGCCTGGCCGAGGAACCCGACAAATACCTCAGCCTCAGCGCCACCAACTACGTCGACAAGAACGACCCGCCCATCATCATCTTCCACGGGGAGAAAGACAACGTGGTGCCCTGCTGTCAGGGTAAGAAATTCTATGAGCTGCTCAAAGCTGCCGGAGTCAAGACCGAAGCAACATTCGTTCCCGAAGGTGGACACGGCATGGGTATGTATTCGGAAGACAACTTACAGAAGATGGTCGGCTTCCTCAACGAGGCTGGCGGAAAAAAATAAGCTTGAGTATGAAAAAGATTTTATTATCTCTTGTAATGATCGCGGCTGCGACAACTGCTATGGCTCAGCCACGCATCAATGATGACGGCACTGTGACGTTCCGTTACAAGAACGATTCGGCAAAGGTTGTGATGGTCGATGTGCAGTTTGCCGGCCGTAACGAGATGAAACGTGATGCCGACGGCATGTGGACCGCTACGCTCGGACCTGCTGAACCCGATATGTATCCCTATTGCTACATCGTCGACGGCATCAGCGTCATGGATCCAGAAAATCCGCTCTACTTCCCCAACGAGGGCTTCAAGAACAGCTTGCTCGAGATAAAGTCGAAGGAAGGATTCCTGCCTCACGACATACGCGACGTCCCCCACGGACGCCTGGAGTACATCCATTATTATTCTCAAAGTCTAGGCGCAACGAATACTGCTATCGTCTATCTGCCGCCAGGCTATATGGAAAGCCAGCAGAAACGCTACCCGGTGTTCTACCTTATCAGCGGCACCACCGATACTGAGGAAGTGTATTATAAGGTGGGACGCGTGAACTACATCCTTGACAACCTCATCGCCGATAAACAAGCAAAGGAAATGATCGTCGTGCTGCCCTATGGCAATCCGATGAAACTGCTCGCCACACCGCCTGCACAAGGAATGCCACAGACACAATTCGGTGGCGACGTCTTCAGCAAGGACCTCATCAACGACTTGATGCCATATATCGAGAATAACTATCGCACACGAAACGACAGAGACTATCGTGCCATTGGCGGTTTCTCGCGTGGCGGCAACCAAGGTCTCTTCAATGGTCTGAGCAATCTTGATAAGTTCAGCTATCTGTGTAGCTATAGCTCGTTCACCTCAACGACGATTCCCAATGTCTACGACAAAGCTGATGAAACCAACAAGCAAATCCATCTGTTCTGGCTCGGCGTGGGAACCGACGACTTCCTTTATGGCAATGCCCGCGACTATATGGAGTTCCTCGATAAGAAAGGCATCCGCTCGGTGAAGGTGTTCACAACGGGTAAGTTCGGTCATACGTGGATGAATGCGAAATACTTCCTTGCCCAGACGCTCCCCCTACTCTTCAACAAGAAAGCTGCCGATGCTGCGATGGCTGAGGCAAAGCCTGCCCCTGCAGCAACGGGACAGGAACAGCAGTTCACACCTGGTGTGATGGCTCGTCTCTTCCCACGTCCCATCATCTCGCCGGAATATAGCGAAGAGGGCATCACCTTCCGCTTCAAGGCCCCCGATGCTAAGAATGTTGAACTGAAATGCGAGATGCTGCCTAAGAACATCACGATGGAACGCGACAGCGACGGCGTGTGGAGTGCAATGGTCAGAGACTATCTCTTTGAAACATTCAAATACTGTTTCGACGTTGACGGAACCCTTGTTGCCGATCCCAGCAACATGTATCTCTCGCCCGACGTAGGCTTCAAATGGAGTATCGCCAGCAATCCTCATTCACACTTCAACTTCGCATCGCAAGGCGACATCAAGCATGGTCGCACCAGCTATGACCTTGAGCGTCAGGAAGCATGGTATATTGCCCCGATGGAAGAGGGACGCATGGTTATGCCGGCTTTCATTCAACTCATACCAGGCGAAGGCGACACTATGGAGAGCTGGTTTAAAGTTGGCGGTGCTGATGCTATTGCCGACCAGCTGCTGTCAACAGGCAAGACGCGTCCTTGTGTCATCACGACCAGCAAACTGGAGTTCATGCAGAATGGACCGCAGATGCCGGGCATGGGCATGAGGATGAAGACTCTCCGTGCCGACGACTTTGCTACATGGGCTCAGCGGCGCCGTGCTCTCACACGACTGCTGATTGACCTCGGTAAAGAACCTGTGCCCTCATTCCCGAATATGGGTGGCTTCGGCGGAGGCGGAGGTTTCCCAGGCGGCGGTGGAGGCTTCCCAGGAGGAGGCGGTGGATTCCCAAGAGGAGGAGGCTTCCCAGGTGGAGGAGGCGGCTTCCCAGGGGGCGGAGGTTTCTGATTAGACAAAATATAAAGGAGAACTGACAACCAGTTCTCCTTTTTCTTGAGCCTCTTGTCGGATTCGAACCAACGACCCCGAGATTACAAATCACGTGCTCTGGCCAACTGAGCTAAAGAGGCGGGTGGGCAAGCTACCCGCATCGCGCCGCTACAACCTGCTACCCTTGCTGCGTTCCCACCCTGGGGGATTCACAAGGAGCTGGCCGTACGGGACTTGCCCATTTTTCGTTGAAGAATGTGCTAGTGTCGGCTGCGCTCGGCATAGAACGAGTTCTCTGCCCTCGCTGGCACGACCCTTGCCCATTTTTGCGGGTGCAAAGGTACGAATAAAAGTTCAAAGTTCAAAGTACAAGGTTGAAAGTTTTTCTTAATTAACATATTTTTCACTCTCTACTGCATTATTTTTAAGTTTCTAGTTCCTAATTCCTAGTTTTTTTGTAATTTTGCCGATTGAAACATATATATGATTACACCTGCGACACTATCACAGCTGAAAGCGTTTGCCCGTCAAGATGGGTTGCTGCTGGCCTTGTTCTGGACAGCCAGCTTCGCTATGACTATGTTGGCACCGCAATCTATCTGGGGCAATGTGCTGGCCTTGGCGACTCCGTTCTTCATGGGTTGGCGCCTCTGTGCGTTTCGCGATGTTGCCCTCGACGGCGAAATCTCCTTTCGTCGCGGTGTAGCTCATGGTATCTACAGCGTATTCTATGCCTCGCTGGTATTTGCATTGGTACAATACGTGTATTTCCGCTTTCTCGATCACGGTACGTTCATGGGTATCATGAATGATGGCGTGAAGGTGATTGAGGAGGTCTACAGACAACAAGGACTCGATGCATCCGAACTGACAAGGAGCATAGAGGCGATGAGGGAAGTAACTCCTGTGCAATGGGCATTCATGCTGATGCTGCAGAACATCGTTGTCGGTTCGCTGCTTGCTCTGCCTGTTGCTGCCGTGTGTAAAAGGAAGTTGAGTTATTGATGGTTGACAATTAATAATTTAAAATATGGATATTTCGGTTGTAATACCTCTTTACAATGAGGAAGAATCGATTGGCGAACTCTATAGCTGGATCGAAAAGGTGATGAAGAACAACGGCTTCTCCTACGAAGTAATCTTTGTGAATGATGGCTCCACCGACCATTCGTGGGAGGTTATCGACGACCTTAGCCGACAGTCGGAAAACGTGAAGGGCATTTCCTTCCGCCGCAACTACGGCAAGAGCCCAGCCCTGTACTGCGGCTTCAAGGAAGCCAAGGGCGATGTGGTGGTGACGATGGATGCCGACCTTCAGGATTCACCCGATGAGATTCCAGAACTATACCATATGATTACCGTTGACGGCTTTGATCTCGTGTCGGGATACAAGCAGAAGCGATATGACCCGCTGTCGAAGACACTGCCCACAAAGCTCTTCAATGCTACGGCCCGTCGAGTGAGCGGCATCAAGAACCTGCATGACTTCAACTGCGGGTTGAAAGCCTATCGCAGCGATGTAGTGAAAAATATCGAGGTGTACGGCGAGATGCACCGCTATATTCCCTATCTTGCTAAGAATGCCGGGTTCGACAAGATTGGCGAAAAGGTGGTCCACCATCAGGCTCGTAAGTATGGTTCATCGAAGTTCATGGGCCTCAACCGCTTCGTAAACGGCTATCTTGACCTGCTGACACTGTGGTTCCTCTCCACATTCGGCAAGAAGCCCATGCATGTGTTCGGCTTCCTTGGTAGCATCATGTTCCTCATTGGTTTCTTCTCGGTTCTCGGACTGGGCATCGACAAGTTGTGGTGTCTGGCTAACAACATCCCGCAGCGTCTCATCACGTCGTCGCCTTGGTTTTACATCGCCCTGACCACTATGCTCATTGGTACGCAGCTGTTTCTGGCTGGCTTCCTCGGCGACCTCATCAGTCGTTCTTCACAGACGCGCAACGACTACCAAATCAAGGAAACCATAGGAATCAGTAATAGTTGATAGTTGAATGTTTATAGTTGATAGTTCTGATTAAGATGCGCTCTCGCTCACCTATCAATACCCATCGAAAGTTAGTTGTGCTCCTTTGGTGCATGCTGGCTATCTCGTGCAGCAGTATTGACTGCCCACTCAACAATCGTGTCTACATGATTTACAAGCTGCAAGGAGATGAGGTTCCCCTGAGTGACTCGCTGACCATCTACTCCAACCGTACTGATGAAAACGACACCGTACGCCTCAACAGAGCTATTAATGTAGATAGTTTTATGCTCCCCGTCAGTTACCGGCGCCACGAGGACATTCTTTTCTTCCGTCGCAGCAACAATACAGGCTGGAGCGTTACCGACACTGTGTTCATAGAGAAAGAAGACATGCCTCATTTTGAGTCGATTGATTGTAGTCCCAACTATTTCCACACCATCAAGAAAGTACGCCATACAAGGCTGGGAATCGACTCTATTGTCATCAATAATAAAAACGTGACTTATGATACATCGAAGCCACACCTATTTATATACTTTAAGCATTTTTATCGGTAGTATTCTCATGTCGTGGGCCGCACCGACACGGGCTCAAGAGATTACATATCCGAATCCCCTGAAAGGCGACACAACGGCTTTCTTCAGGGGGATTGCTGTGATGACCGACCTGGTGGGGCCTGCCCAACTGGCTTTTGGCGATTATGGACAGTTGGAAGCTGCCGTAAGACTGAACATCAGAGACAAGTATTTCCCCATCGTTGAACTGGGATTAGGTAAGGCCGACGCCGAGGATGCAGCCACGCGACTTTCTTACAAAACCAGCGCTCCCTATGGCCGTGTTGGTGTGGATTTCAATTTGATGCGAAATAAACACGACGACTATCGCGTTTATGGCGGTGTGCGCTATGCCTATACGAATTACAAGTTCGACCTATTCTGCTCGGATGTCACAGATCCTATCTGGGGTGATTCGGCTGATTTTATGGTAAAGGACGTGAAATGCTATTATCACTGGCTGGAGTTCGTCTTCGGCATCGATGCAAAAATGTGGGGACCAATCCGAATGGGTTGGTCAGCACGTTACAAGCGCCGTTTATTTCATGACGACGGTTATGTAGGACGTCCTTGGTATGTTCCTGGCTACGGCAAGCAAGGCAATGCCCGCTTAGGAGGAACATTCAATATTATCATTGAGTTTTGAGATCATTAAGAAAGAGCATGAACAAGAAACTTTTCTGGCAGATACCGCTATTACTGTTTCTGATTATCGGCACAATCTATATTGCCCGACAGGAACACAACATGCCCTTTCACCATAACGAAGGCCGCATCTTCGGAACCATCTATCATCTGACCTATCAGTGTGATAAAGACCTGCAGAAGGAGATCGAGGCTGAACTGATGAAAGTAGACTACTCCCTGTCGATGTTCAACGACAGTTCCGTCATCTCTCTAATCAACAAAGGCAATGGGATGATTGCGAACACTCCCGAAGGAAAGATGTTCACCGATGTGTTCCAGTTGGCTATGGAGGTGTCGCGTGAAACAAACGGGGCTTTCGACATCACGGTAGCACCATTGGTCAATGCATGGGGATTCGGATTCAAACAGGGCGACATGCCTACACCAGAACAAATCGATTCACTAAGGCAGTTTGTCGGCTTCGAGAAATTGCACATGAAAACAGTTGGCAAACAACGCTGCATTGATAAAGATGATCCACGAACAATGCTCGACTGCTCAGCAATCGCCAAGGGTTACGGAACAGATATTGTTGCCAATTATCTGCGCAGCCGCGATGTAAAGAACTTCATGGTTGAGATTGGTGGCGAAGTCGTTGTCGACGGGAAAAATGAGCAAGGTGACCTGTGGCGTATCGGTGTTAACAAGCCTACTGAAGACCCGACAAGCACCAACAATGATCTGCAAGCCGTCATCAATCTGCCAATGGCTGGCAACAACGTCAAGACAAAGCTGAAAGCTCTCGCTACAAGCGGCAACTATCGCAACTTCTATTATAAAGATGGTAAGCGATATGCGCACACCATAGACCCGCGTACGGGCTTTCCCGTTCAGCACAACATTCTTTCAGCCACAGTGATAGCACCCAGTTGTGCTATTGCCGATGCCTATGCCACATCGTTCATGGTGATGGGATTGGAGGAAACGAAGAAGATTCTCGCCAGCCATCCTGAAATCATGGCTTATCTGATATACACTGACGCCCAGGGCAACTATGCAATATGGCAGTCAGACGGACTCAAAGATTTTATTAAAAGCAATTAGCGCAACCTCTTGGTTTCCTGATAGTTAAATATACGCCCCATCAATCATGACTGGACAGTTGAACATATACGACAGACTTCTACTTCTTCCTTTATTTCAAGGAATGAACAGTACTGACCTTGACATTGTCGCTGGTCAGACGAAGTTTGGATTCCAGCATCATGACCAAGGGAAGACTATCATCAGCGAAGGCGATGTCTGCGACCATCTGTGTTTCTTGATGAAGGGTACGTTAGAAGTGACTTCTTCAGCCTATGATCACGGCTATTCCATCTCCGAATTCATACAGGCTCCCGACATCTTGCAACCAGAGCATATCTTCGGTCTTAACCAGCGTTACACGCGCACCTTCAAGACTGTCACTCCCTGCAACATGATGACACTCGACAAATCGGAAGTCATGAGACTGACCGATGAATTCCTTGTGTTCCGCCTGAATCTTCTGAACATCATCTCCACGCAGAGCCAGCGCCAGCAGAGACGGCTGTGGCACACACCGCCCCAGAATCTTAAACAGCGCATCGCCCGTTTCTTCGAGTCTCATTGTCTGAAGCCTACTGGCCCCAAGACCGTACGTATCAAGATGACACGATTGGCAGAAGAGTTGAACGACAGCCGTCTTGACATCTCGAACGCCCTGCATGAAATGATGGAACAAGGCCTTTTGGTTTTGAAAAGAGGATGCATCGAGATCCCTGATCTTCGTTTATTGCTGCCGTAAAGAAGAAAATAACGTTTTCAACAGCCTCATTCTTGCCTGTCTGAAAATAAATTATTACCTTTGCACCCTGAAATCAAAACAAATCACAAGATGAATATCCTGATTACTGGTTGCAACGGTCAGTTGGGTAATGAAATACAACTGCTGGAAAACGTTGACACTCAAAATAATTATTTCAATACAGATGTCGAAGAACTCGACATCACCGATCTGGTCGCGATTGAGCAATTCGTCACAGAAAACTCCATCGATGGTATCGTGAACTGTGCTGCCTATACAGCTGTCGACAAGGCGGAGGCAAACGAAGAGCTGTGCACACGCCTCAATGCTGAAGCCCCGGCCTATCTCGCACAAGCCATTGAGAAGCGAGGCGGCTGGATAATCCAGATCTCCACCGATTATGTTTTCAACGGCACCCAGCACACACCCTATCGTGAAGACGATGACACCTGTCCCAATAGTGTTTATGGCCGCACGAAGCTCGTTGGCGAATTCAATGTGCTGAAGCTCTGCAAGCGCTCGATGATCATCCGCACCGCTTGGCTCTACAGCACCTTTGGCAACAACTTCGTGAAAACGATGATTCGTCTGGGCAGGGAGAAAACAGAACTGGGCGTCATCTTCGACCAGATTGGCACACCCACCTATGCCCGCGATTTGGCACAAATGATTATGACCGCTATCGCAAAAGGCATTGAGCCAGGCATCTACCACTTCAGCAATGAGGGAGTTATCTCGTGGTATGATTTCACGAAAGCCATTCATCGTCTGGCAAGCATCACAACCTGTCACGTTCGTCCACTTCACACCAGCGAATACCTGACTGCAGCTCAGCGCCCCCCCTACTCCGTTCTCGACAAGACGAAAATCAAGCAGACCTACGGCGTTGAAATCCCCTATTGGGAGGAGTCGCTGCGTGAATGCATTGAGAAACTGAACAAATAGAAGCAGACCATCCTATGAATCAAGAGATAGAAAGAAGACGTACGTTTGCGATTATCTCGCACCCTGATGCCGGTAAGACCACGCTCACAGAGAAGTTCCTGCTTTTCGGTGGACAGATACAGGTGGCCGGCGCCGTGAAGAGCAACAAGATCAAGAAGACTGCCACCAGCGACTGGATGGACATCGAGAAACAACGCGGTATCTCGGTTTCCACATCGGTGATGGAGTTCGACTATACACCTGAGGGAAAGGATATTGAATACAAGGTGAACATCCTCGATACCCCTGGTCACCAGGACTTCGCCGAAGACACCTACCGCACGCTGACAGCTGTCGACTCGGCCATTATCGTCGTCGACGGCGCCAAGGGTGTAGAGACTCAGACGCGCAAACTGATGGAAGTATGCCGTATGCGACAGACCCCCGTCATCATCTTCATCAACAAGATGGACCGTGAGGGACGCGATCCCTTCGACCTGCTCGACGAACTGGAACAAGAACTGAAGATCAGCGTACGTCCTCTGTCGTGGCCCATCAATCAGGGCGCAAAGTTCAAAGGAGTATACAATATCTATGAAGAGAAGCTGGATCTCTTCACTCCCGACAAGCAACGCGTCACCGACAAGGTGGAAGTCGACATTCATAGCTCCGACCTTGACAGCTATGTTGGTGAGCGTGATGCCCAGCAGTTACGCGACGACCTGGAACTTGTCGACGGTGTTTATCCTGCATTCCAAGTCGAAACCTACCGCTCAGCAGAGGTTGCCCCTGTGTTCTTCGGTTCTGCACTCAACAACTTCGGTGTGCAGGAACTCCTGAATTGCTTTGTAGAGATAGCTCCTTCACCACGTCCTACGAAAGCCGAAGAGCGTATGGTGAAGCCTGAAGAAGAGAAGTTCACAGGTTTCATCTTCAAGATCACAGCGAACATCGACCCCAACCATCGCTCGTGTATAGCCTTCTGCAAGGTTTGTTCAGGAAAGTTCATGCGCAACCAGCCCTATCTGCATGTGCGGCAAGGCAAGACGCTTCGCTTCTCATCGCCCACACAATTCATGGCACAGCGCAAGTCGACCATCGATGAAGCATGGGCTGGCGACATCGTAGGTCTTCCTGATAACGGCACTTTCAAGATTGGCGACACGCTCACAGAAGGTGAGCTGCTTCACTTCCGCGGTCTTCCTTCGTTCTCGCCAGAGATGTTCAAGTATATCGAGAACGACGATCCCATGAAGTCGAAGCAATTGGAGAAAGGAATCAACCAACTCATGGACGAGGGCGTTGCACAGCTATTCGTCAACCAGTTCAACAATCGCAAAATTATCGGTACGGTTGGTCAGCTGCAGTTCGAGGTCATCCAGTACCGACTGGAGAACGAATACAATGCACGCTGTCGTTGGGAACCTGTCCACCTGTATAAAGCCTGCTGGGTGGAGGCCGACGATGAAAAGGAATTGGAAGCCTTCAAGAAGCGAAAGTATCAGTATATGGCGAAAGACCGCGAAGGCCGTGATGTCTTCCTTGCCGACTCCGGCTATGTTCTCTCAATGGCACAGCAGGACTTCGAGCACATCCGCTTCCACTTCACCAGCGAGTTCTAGCGTTCTTCGGCTTTTTTATTGAACGTTACCTTTCCGTTGAAGGCGACAAGGACATCAACGGCATAGCTGCTGGGTGAATCGGGTTCACAGATCAAGGCAGTATAATGAATGCCTTCAGCATCAACGTGGCTGAAGACCATATCACTCAAGATGCTATTCTTCAGGAAGTCGGCAGGAACATGTTTTGCGAAATCGTTCTTATGGAAGTCGCTTGAGAACACGCGCTGTGCCCCCTGGAACACCGCAAGGTTGATGATGTTGTCGTAATAGACATTTCCCACCTGCACGCCCTCATCGTTGTAAGTAGTCTTAATGACCTTGTAGGTCGTTGGATTCACTTGCACATAGCAATGATAGCGGCGGCCGTCGACATTGAAGATCGTATCGCGCTTGATGAGCCGGTTCTGGTTGATGGCCGTCGGCTCGCTCTTCTCAAACTCCATCATTTCCTCTTCGTCATCACTCTTCACCAGCCTGATGATGTCGCCATTCTGATTGCGGAATTCAAACACATGGGGCATCTGCTTCACGATGGCATAACGGACATCGCTGGCACCATGCAGGACAAGCGTGTCGCCAAAAATCTGGAAACGAACAGGAATGCTTGTGGAATCAGGATAGAAGATGGTGTCGCCCTGAACGCGGATGGCAGGATCTTCGCTATCAGCATTAATCCAAACACCTTGTAACATCTGCTTGGCCTTGGTGTCTTCCTGTCTGTCGGCATCAGCCTCTGCAGCCGGTTTGTTCTGGCAGGCCACAAGACCAATCATGAATGAAACCCAAATCAGTATCACCCATGCAGAGGAAACCATTCCTTTCTCAAACCTTACTCTCTTCATCGTCATTTCGTTTCAAAAAACACCACGTGGAAAGCAACCGCGCTTCACGTCGTCTATTTCTTGCCTATGCAATGATATTCGAACTCTGCCTCTTCCAATTCAGCATGGTCGAAGATATTGCGGCCGTCGATGACAAGACGTCTGTTCATCGCCTTTCCAACAACTTCCCAACTGGGCAGGCGGAATTCCTTCCATTCGGTCAGCAGAAGAAGGGCGTCGGCGTTTAACACACAGTCGTACATGTCGCGACAGTAGTGAACGGCATCACCCAGCCGACGGCGGCATTCGTCCATAGCAATAGGGTCGTAGGCTCTGATCTGGCAACCGGCCTTCAGCAGAAGATCGATCATCACAAGTGCTGTCGATTCACGCATATCGTCGGTCTCAGGCTTGAACGACAATCCCCATAGCGCTATGGTCTTACCGGCAAGCGACTCACCTTCGAAGGCTTTCTGCAGCTTCTCAAAGAGGATCGTCTTCTGATGTGCATTCACCCGCTCGACAGCTTTCAGCACTTCCATCGAGTAACCGCTTTGATCGGCTGTCTTGATGAGCGCCTTCACGTCCTTGGGGAAGCACGAACCACCGTATCCGCAACCGGGATAGAGGAACTTGCGACCGATACGCGTATCGCTACCGATACCCTGTCGCACCATATTCACGTCGGCTCCCACGAGCTCGCAGAGATTGGCGATATCGTTCATGAACGAGATACGCGTTGCCAACATCGAGTTGGCTGCATACTTCGTCATCTCAGCGCTGGGCACATCCATGAAAATCACGCGGAAGTTGTTCATCATGAAGGGCTTATAGAGTCGTGACAGCAGTTTCTTTGCACGCTCGCTCTCTACGCCCACAACCACACGGTCAGGGCTCATGAAGTCCTTGATAGCATTACCTTCCTTCAGGAATTCAGGATTGCTGGCCACATCGAACTTCACGTCGACGCCGCGCTTGTCGAGTTCGCGCTGAATGGTATCATTCACCTTCTGCGCCGTACCGACGGGCACCGTGCTCTTCGTGACCACCACCATGTATTTATTCAGGTTCTTTCCGATGGTCTCGGCCACTTGCAACACATACGTCAGGTCGGCAGAGCCGTCTTCATCGGGAGGCGTACCTACGGCAGAAAAGACAATCTGCTGGTCGTTGAGCACATCAGCCAGCGACGTAGTGAACGTGAGTCGGCCGGCGCGAACATTCTTCAGCACCAGGTCTTCGAGGCCAGGCTCGTAGATGGGGATATCGCCTTGTTTCAGCCGTTCAATCTTCGCTGCATCAACATCCACACATGTCACCTGAGCACCCGTATCGGCGAAGCAAGCACCCGACACCAGTCCTACATATCCTGTTCCTACAATTGCAATATTCATAGTTTATTATATGGTTCAAAAGCGCCTGCAGCGCTTAATGTTCAAAAAAACTCTGCCTCGCCGAAAGGCTTGGCATTCCGATCCTTCTCGCTCAGCAGAAGCTGCTCAGAAGCTATCGGCCACTGGATTCCAATCTGCTCATCGTCCCAGCGAATCGAGGCTTCGGCTTGAGGGGCATAGACGTTGTCAACTTTATAAGTGAACACCGCCTCGTCGCTCAAGACAAGGAAACCGTGAGCAAAACCGCGCGGGATGAAGAACTGCCGCTTGTTCTCAGCACTCAGTTCCACCATTACATAACGGCCGAAGGTCGGCGAATCCTTGCGTAAGTCGACAGCCACGTCGAGCACTCGGCCGCTGATGACGCGCACCAGCTTGGCCTGCGAGAACTCGCCACGCTGATAGTGAAGCCCGCGCAACACGCCGAACGACGACTTCGACTCGTTGTCCTGAATGAACTCCACCTTGCCGACATGCTCCTCGAATTCAGCCTTTTTCCATGCTTCGAAGAAGTAGCCACGAGCGTCTTCAAACACTCTCGGCTGAATGATCAGCACGCCTTCTATCTCAGTCTTGATATACTCCATTCTACAAGTTGTCTGTAATCGCACGCAAAGTTACGTTTTTTTTTTCATTTTTTCGAAAATTCATTTGTTTTTTTCGATAAAATAGCGTAATTTTGCAATGTGATTCAAATTGAGAGACATATTGAGATACTATTGTTGAACAATGATTGTGTCATTGTTCCCGATTTTGGTGGGTTCATGGCTCATCATGTCGACGCGCACTACGAAGAGGAGGAAGGATTGTTCCTGCCGCCCCTCCGCACGCTCGGCTTCAATCCCCAGCTCCGTCTCAACGACTCTCTCCTTGCACAATCCTACATCGAAGCCTACGACATCAGCTACCCGGAGGCCTTGCGGCGCATCGCCAGCGAGGTGGACGAGTTGAAGCAGCACCTCAGTAATGAGGGCAGCTACGAGCTCAACGACCTGGGTACGATCTTTGTAAACGATGAAGGACGATACGAGTTTTCGCCCTGCGAGTCAGGCATTCTCACGCCCGGCCTCTATGGGTTGAGCTCGTTCGAGATGCCGATTGTCAACGCAAAGATGATGCCCGCAATGCCCTCGCTCACGCCCATTGGCGCTCAGACCGTCGAGCCTCTCGTCGAACTCGAAGAAGAAACACCCGTTGCTGAGCAGAATGAAGCAGATGAGGAGGAGATAAACACCTCCTATGCCCGCACCATCAGCATCAAGGTGAGCGTGCTGCGCAACATCGCGGCTGCCTGCATCGCCGTCGTTGCCTTCCTGCTCTTCCCCAAGCAGCTTACCACATCTGATTCGCAGAGTGCCTATAACGGCGGCATTAACACCGAACTGCTGCAGCGCATCATGCCCAGGAACATCACCATCGATCCTTCGACAACAGAAACCGCTGCTCCTTCCCAGCCTTCAGCTCCCGCATCAGCACTCACCGAAGTGAAGGCGACGACCGATGTGAAGACTCAGGAAGCCCGTCAGGAAACTCCTGCCACAACCGAAGTCGAGAAGCCCCAGCACTATTACGCTATTGTTCTTGCCAGTCAGGTGAGCAAGAAGAACGCCAACTTTTTCGTTGAGCAGCTTCACAAGAAAGGCTTCAGCGAAGCCCGCGTTTGGGAAGCCGGCAAGAACACGCGTGTTCTCTACGGCCGCTATAGCTCTGAAAACGAAGCCTACAATGCTCTTCGTCCCTTGCGCAAGCAGTCTTCAGATTTTGCTGAAGGATGGGTGATGAAGTTCTAATTCCTTATTGTTGCTATGAAGAGAGTTCGCTGCCCGAAGTGCGATCAATTCACGATCTTTGATGAAACACAGTACGAAGCCGGCCAGTCGCTGGTGTTTCAGTGTGCCAACTGCGGCAAGCAGTTCGGCATTCGCATCGGTGTTTCAAAGCTTCGCAACACCCAGCGCGACGACATGAATCCCGACGAACAGGCTAATGCCTGCGGCTGCGGCTCGATTGTCGTCATCGAGAACGTGTTCCACTTCAAGCAGGTCATTCCCCTCTCGATGGGCGATAACATCATCGGCCGCTACCAGAAGGACAGCCGCGTCAACTGCCCCATCGAGACCGTCGATCCCAGCGTCGACATCACACATTGTGTCATCAACGTAAGTCGCGATAAACACGGGAAGTTGAAATATGTACTTCGCGACGGACCCAGCAATACAGGCACGTTTGTCGACAACCAGATTCTCGGCGACCGCGAGCGTCGCGTCATCACCGACGGCACTCTTTTCACCATCGGAGCCACCAGCATCATCCTTCGGGCAGAAGAGGAGAAAGCATAGTTTCCGAAGGAAGAAATCATAGTTTCCGAAGGAAGAAATCATCCAGTTCGTCAAAACACATCCTCCAATAACTCTTGAGCATGCTTCTAGTAACACTAGAGGCATTTTTTATATCGCTAGAGGCATACGTTCATATCTCTAGGGGCACCCTTTTATATCACTAGAGGCATGCTTTTATTGCTCTGTTTGCATGCTTTTATTGCTCTGTTTGCATGCTCCCGTTATGACAGAGCAATGACCTTATTTTATAAATCAACTTAAATTGTTCAGTAAATTAAGTTAATTTGTGTAGTAAATTAAGTTAATTTACCAAGTAAAATAAGTTAATTTACTGAGTAAAATAAGTTAATTTACCGATCAAATTAAGTTAATTTACTGAACGGGAGCATT
>JAFZAP010000061.1 GCA_017557185.1 Prevotella sp. | reverse complement strand
GATGGATGCCGCCTTCGCCTTAGAGATATTAGATAAGGCACCGTATATTACCGTCAGTTTTACGCGCCCAGATGGCACGCCCTATGGTGTACCCCTGTCGCTGGTTCGCACAGACGATAAGACCTTCTATTTCCATTGTGCTCTGGATGGCGAGAAGTTGGACTGCATTGCAGCTAATCCCAGTGTGGCACTTTCGGCAGTTGCAAAATGTGCCCCGACTGTTGGCCCCAAGGATGGTAGTTTCACACTCCAGTATAAATCAGCAATGGCTGTTGGTAAAGCTGAGATTGTAACGGATAGAGGCGAAAAGATAGAAGCCCTGAGAGCTATCTGCCAGCGTTTCCTTCCCAAACACATGGATGCTTTTGATGATGCTATCACCCGTAGCCTTGAACGCACAGCTGTCGTAAAGATTACTCTTACGGCACCTCCAACTGGTAAGCGCAAACAGTATGATAAACAAGGTGAAGAGATGAAATGGCAAAGAATGGAATAGTTTATGAGTAACAGTAACGTTTACCTCGCCTCAAAACCGCGCTATGAAATCCTCGACTGACTGCGTGGAGTGGCTGCCGTATTGGTAGCCTACGGAGCCTATCGTCTCTATGACCTGCCCGTGCGTGAGTGGCTGAAGAAGAAACTCTTTACTACAAACGCAAATCGGTTTTCATAAAATTTCATAAAAAATGCATCAAAAATCCACAAATTTGGGGATTTTATCGTACATTTATAGCCTAAAAACCATGTTTGCCGCATGAAGTTAAAGAAACTACTACCCTTGAAAGACCGGTTTTCGTATAGGCAGAAAGTGGGTCTGTTGGTTGTGGCAGGTGTGATCTGCGGACTCGGTGGGTTGTTTATGTACCTGCTCCGAGCGCATACGTATTTCGTTGGCGACAATCCGTCGGCCTGCGTGAACTGCCACATCATGACCCCTTATTATGCCACGTGGAGCCACTCCTCGCATGGACGCGACGTCACGTGCAACGACTGCCATGTGCCCCACCAGAACCTGGCCATGAAGTATGGTTTCAAGGCGATGGACGGAATGAAGCACACGGCTTATTTCGTGGCCAATGCCGAACGACAGGCTCCGATGGCCGAGACGATGACAGGACAGGTAGTGATGGATAATTGCATACGCTGTCACACGCAACTGAACCAGGAGTTTGTGAATACGGGTCGCCTGAGCTACATGCAGCAGCAGGCCGAGGGCGGAAAGGTGTGCTGGGACTGCCATCGCAACGTGCCCCATGGTGGGATGAACTCGCTGATGGCCACGCCCAATGCGGAATTTGTCACGCCATTGCCGCCATCGCCCGTTCCTGATTGGCTGCAGAACCTTCTAAGTGAAAAGTGAAGAGTTTGCTACTGCCTAATAACAAATCGTAAATAGTAAATCGTCAAATCGTAAATATCAAAGATATTATGGCAAAGAAGTTAAAGAAATGGCAAGGTTGGATACTATTCTTGGGCTCAATGGCCGTAGTGTTCCTGTTGGGACTGCTCGTATCGTCGTTGCTGGAGCGCCGTGCCGAAGTAGCCAGTGTGTTCAACAACAAGCGAACTGTGTTTGAAGACAGTATCGTGGCTCAGAACGAGAAGTTCAAGGCCGACTATCCGCGTGAGTACGAGACGTGGGCGATGACCGAGGACACCTCGTTCGAGTCGAAGTACAACGGTTCTGAAGAGGTTGACGTGCTTGAGCAGCGTCCAGAGATGGTTGTGCTGTGGGCTGGCTATGCCTTTTCGCGCCACTATAACACGCCTCGCGGACACAAGCATGCTTTGGAGGACATGCGCAAGATTCTGCGCACGGGCAATCCTGGCATCGATGGCGATGGCGATATGCAGCCTGCCACCTGTTGGACGTGTAAGGGCCCCGACGTGCCTCGCATGATGCGCGAGCTGAGCGATAAGAAGTCGGTAATGGATCCCGCCAATTTCTATGCGAAGAAGTGGAGCGAGTTGGGTGCCGAAGAGGTGAATACCATTGGCTGTAGCGACTGTCACGATGCCACGACGATGGATCTGCGTCCTGCCCGTCCTGCCATCTACGAGGCTTTTGCCCGCAGAGGTCTCGATGTGAAGAAACAGAGTCATCAGGAAATGCGCTCGCTGGTGTGCGCCCAGTGCCACGTGGAATACTATTTCATCAAGCCCGACGACCCGAATAATCCCAACAAGGCCAACTATCTGATGTTCCCGCACGACAAGGGATTGACCTGCGAAGCTGCTGAGGAATACTACGACAGCATAGGTTTCTACGATTATATCCATCCGCTGTCGAAGACTCCCATCTTGAAAGCTCAGCATCCGGGCTACGAGATTTCGCAGCACGGCATACATGCCCAGCGTGGTGTGAGCTGTGCCGACTGCCACATGCCTTATAAGCAAGAGGGTGGTGTGAAGTTTAGCGACCACCAGATCATGTCGCCGCTGGCAAAGATTGACCGCACGTGTCAGACTTGCCACCGTCAGGAAGCCGAGACCTTGCGCCAGAATGTCTATGACCGTCAGGAGAAGTGTACGGAGATTCGCAACCGTGCAGAGAAGGAACTGGCCCGCGCTCACTTCGAGACCAAGTTCATCATCGACAAAGGTGCAACCGAGGCTGAGCTGAAGCCTATACATGCTCTGATACGCAAGAGTCAATGGCGTTGGGACTACTCCATAGCCTCCCACGGAGCCACCTTCCACGCACCTCAGGAGGTCATCCGTCTGCTTGCTGCCTCTATTGACTATGCCAAGGAGGCACGCATCCTCATAGCTCGCGTGGCAGCCAAATATGGACACACTGGTGAGATTCCAGTGCCCGACTACTCAACCAAGGCTAAGGCTCAGCAAGCCATCGGTCTCGACATGCAGAAGTTGAACGACAAGAAGCAGAAGTTCCTCGACCAAGTGGTTCCCAAGTGGATTGACGAGGCAAAGAATAACGGTAAGTTGATAGAGATTTAGAGAAAATCGCCACACCGGAGAACAACAATTCTCATAAATAAATAAAAAGTATCCTCCGTATCGCAATGATATGGAGGATTTTTTGTATCTTTGCGCTGAAAACTGCGCTACAAAGAACAAAGAAGATACAAAGAAATGAAAGAGAATAGAATCGTCTTTGTCGACTACCTCCGTGTGGTTGCATGCTTCCTGGTGATGCTGGTACATGCCAGTGAGAACTTCTATGCTGCCGACGCTTCGGGGTTGGCTGGCAATGTATCGATGCTCGTTAATGAGCAGAACCGTTTCTGGGTGGCGTTCTATGACGGGACATTAGGCAGGATCAGTGTGCCGCTGTTCATGTTGGCAAGTGCTTTCCTGCTGGTACCTCTCAAGCCCGGAGTCAGTATGGGCGACTTCTACAAGCGCCGGTTCAAGCGAGTGCTGCCACCCATGATTGCCTTCATGCTGCTCTATACCTTCCTGCCCCTGCTGTGGGGTCAGATGACGTGGGAGCAGTCGTGGACGGACTTCACGAAGCTGCCATTCACCTTTCCGTCGATGGCCGGACACCTGTGGTTCATGTATCCGCTCATCTCGCTCTATCTCATCATGCCTGTTGTCTCGCCCTGGTTGGAAAAGGCATCAGCACGCGATGAACGGCTCTTCCTTTGCTTCTTCGCCATCTCAACCCTCGTACCCTGGCTCGTGCGCTTTGTGAGTAGCGACCTCTGGGGCACCTGTTTCTGGAATCCCTATTTCGGCATGTTCTATTATTGCTCAGGCTACCTCGGCTATCTGGTGATGGCCCATTACATCCGATTCCATCTTACTTGGAACCGTGCGAAGAAACTGCGTATCGGTACTTTCTGCCTGCTCGTCGGAGCCACATTTACAGGGTGGTCGTTCTGGCACGCCGGCTTACCGGGAAAGCTGATTGAGACCCCCATGCTGGAGTGGTCGTGGGAATTCTGCACACCCAATGTGCTGTGTGCAACCTTTGGCGCTTTCCTACTCCTTACGTGCATCAAGCAGCAGCAGGCTCCCCGATGGATCACAAGTCTGTCGAAGCTCTCATTCGGCATGTACCTGATGCATCTCTTCTTCCTGAGCAACATCGCTACGGTCTTTGTGGCAGGCGACCAGGCTAATCCTCTCGTTCCCGTTTGGCTGGCCATTCCCTGCATCGCCGTGCTGACGTTCGTCGGTTGTGCCATCACCACGAAGCTCATCTCATTGGTGCCCGGCAGCAAATGGATTATAGGATAGAATAATTTCCTTATTAATAGAAGCAATATGGTAAGAATTAACACCCTTTCTTTCACCCTGCTCCTTCTCTGCTTTGCTATGGGCGCATTTGCTCAGCAGAATAATGTTACAAGCATTTTGGAGGTGCTTGACACGAAAACGGGCAAGCGTACCGTCGTCAAGGAGTTCGACTATCTCATCGAGGCTACCAACTGGACAAAGGATGGGAAGTGGTTGTACTACAACTCCGGCGGATTGATCTATAAGATCGACGTTGACGGCAAAGAGGTTCCGCAAGTGGTGAACACGCAGCCCATCAGCCGTTGCAACAACGACCACGTGCTCTCTGCCGACGGCAGATGGCTGGCTGTAAGTTCTGCCGACAACTCCCCGACGGGGTGGTCGTCGTATGTGTATGTGCTTCCTGTGAATGGAGGCACACCTCGTCAGGTTACGCCCAAATCCCCTTCCTACCTGCACGGCTGGAGTCCCGACGGCACGACCTTGGCCTATTGCGCTTTCCGCAACGACGAGAAGGGTGCCGACATCTATACCATTCCCGCCAGCGGTGGTGAAGAGAAACAACTGACCGACGCTCCTGGCCTTGACGACGGGCCGGAGTATAGTCCTGATGGCGAATACATTTGGTTCAACAGCGTCCGTACTGGCTTGATGCAGGTGTGGCGCATGAAAGCCGACGGCTCGGAGCAGACGCAGATGACCTTCCACGAAGACCGCAATGCATGGTTCCCACACGTCAGCCCCAACGGGAAACGCGTCGTCTACATCACATATCATAAAGGAGACTTGGAGCCCGACCAACACCTCGCCAACAAGAATGTGGAGCTTTGGATGATGCCGGCAAAGGGCGGGAAGCCCAAACTGATTACAAAACTCTTCGGCGGGCAGGGAACCATCAATACCAACTCCTGGGCACCCGACAGCCGCCGTCTTGCCTTTATCAGCTATCGCCTTAAATGAAGTTATATTAAAAAAACAAGAAATAAATCCGTGAAACTTCATTTCCGAGCGTGAGCAAACTCGAACGAAGTTCAAAAAAATAACCAGATGAAGAAGAAAAAAAAGTGGAAGAAGATATTATTGATTATTGGCTGCATCCTGGCATGTCTCTGGGGATGCAACGAATTGTTCTGGAAAAATATGCAAGTCGTCTCGGAGGACTATCAAAACAGGTTTGACTATCAAGGCACTCTGGAGAAGAAGTATGCTTACAACGGGCAGTATCAGGCGGAGCTCTTCACGCTGGAGGATAGCGACGAGCGAATAAAGTTTTTGCAGGTGTATTACCCCGCAGATTTGAAAACTTCAAAGAAGAAATGGCCCTTGGTCCTCATGGCCAATGGCACGGGCATACGAGCCTCAAAGTACAAGGCTATCTTCCGACATCTTGCCTCATGGGGCTTCATTGTCGTAGGCAATGAGGACGAATGGACGTGGGACGGTAAAACCATCAGCAAGTCGCTTGACATCATGCTAAAAGCGAATGCAGACCCATCAAGTCTTTTCTATCAGAAGGTGGACACGACAAACGTCGGCTTGTCAGGACATTCACAAGGGGGCATGTGCGTCTACACCGCCGCTTCACTTTTCAAGAACAGCCATCTGTATAAGGCTCTTTGTACTCAAAGCGGCACGGCGGCCATGCTTGTTGACAGTCTAGGTGCCGATTTCCTGAAGGACATCAAGGCTCCCATGCTTCTGATGGGCGGCTGCGGCTACTTCGACGACAAGGCACTTTGCAAATTGGATGATCTGCTGAAAAGCTACGAGGGCATCAGCTCTGAGCAGCGTATTATGGGACGCATCAAAGGCACTGACCATGGCGACATGCTTCCACGTGGCGATGCTTACATGACTGCCTGGATGCTATTTTGGCTTTACGACGATACTCTTGCCGCCCGCTGCTTCGTAGGCAAAGATGCAGAAATACTGACTAACAAAAACTGGCAGAATGTGAAACTAAAAGGTTTATAATAAACTTAACAACCAAAAATCATATAACACAAGGTATGAAGAAAACAGCTTTTTTAATGGCATTGGCTGTCGGTATGCTGACAGCATGCACACAGAAAAACAACCCTGAAAAGGAAGCAATTGAAAACAAGAATGCCCCTACAGTTTATCTGACAAGGGAGATTTCGCCCGAATCGTTAGTGAAAATCTACAAAGCACTGGGCGTAGAGGCTAATGGACGAGTGGCTGTCAAGATGAGTACCGGCGAAGGTAGCAACCCCAACTACCTGAAGCCCGAACTCATCAAGAACCTGATATTCGAGGTGGATGGCACCATTGTGGAGTGCAACACAGCCTATAGCAGCGGGCCCGGTAACGAGCAAGATGACCGCAACTCGTCCGCCAACCACTGGAAGGTCATCGAGCGACACGGTTTTACGCCGACTTTCAAGGTGGATATCATGGACGAGGAGGGCGACATGAAGATTCCCGTGCAGGACACGACGCACATCAAGTACGATATCGTAGGAACGCATATGGCGAACTACGACTTCATGATTGCGCTGAACCACTTCAAAGGTCACCCTATGGGCGGCTACGGCGGCGCGCTGAAGAACCTCTCCATAGGCTGCGGTTCGCAGAACGGCAAGGCCTACATCCACTCGGCCGGCAAGATGGAAGTGCTCGATATGGCGAAACTCTGGACGCCTGAATACATCGGCGACCAGGACGGATTCCTGGAGTCGATGGCGGCAGCTGCGCAGGCTGTGACCGACTACTTCCGTGCCAAGAAGGGCATCATCTACATCTCGGTGATGAACAATATGTCGATTGACTGCGACTGCGTGGACCATCCCGAACCCGTGAAACTAGAGGACTACGGCATTCTGGCTTCGACCGACCCTGTGGCTCTCGACCAAGCCTGCATCGACATCATCAATAACCAGCAGGTAACTGCCAAGAACGACCCGACCGACCTGCTGAACCGCATCGACAAGCAGCACGGTGTGCATACCATCGAGCATGCCGAGAAGATTGGGCTCGGCAGCCGCAAGTACACGTTGGTAAGTATCGACAAATGAAATCATGTTATTCTTGACATAGTCGAGGCTCGCACCATCTTATGAGGATCATCCTTCTTTCTCTATCATTTCTGCTATCTGCAGTCGTATCGGCACAGGACATCCAGCCTTTCATCAG
This sequence comes from Prevotella sp., assembly GCA_017557185.1. Classification (GTDB taxonomy): domain Bacteria; phylum Bacteroidota; class Bacteroidia; order Bacteroidales; family Bacteroidaceae; genus Prevotella. Next base: position 4,046 of record JAFZAP010000061.1, on the reverse strand, counting down.
GCAACAGATGACTCTGTACCCCAAGTCGCATTTGCTCGACATCTATAAGTCGTGCTTTCAGGATTACATGGGGGCGGAGCATCTGGTGTCAGATCGTGAGCGTGTCAAGGCCTATCTTGATGAGGAACTGAACACTACCGGAACGGAAAGCCTGCCTCAGTGGTACTATGAGCCATGCGGTATCAAAGGACGATACATACGTGTAAGCCTGAGAGCTGTCAAGGAAGGACTCATCACGGAGGATATGCTTCTTGATGCATTTATCCGAAGTGCTAATGTGAAACGTCCGTCAGTCAAGTCCTGGCGTCGCAAATGGCACAAGATTATCGGTACGATTGACAAGATGCGCTCGGCCCATAGGGACGCTTTGCTTGCAAAGAACCTGAATCTGCCCGACTATGACCGGGAAAAGCAGTTCATAGACAGCATCTTGTCTGTTGGCAAATATGCCATCAGCCATTCGTCCGACTATCGTGAAACCTATCATCCTCATTATAGGATTGTTGAACGGCGCATCTTTGAGAACGAACTGAAACCATTGATAGATAAAGGGCAGACTCTCAGAACGATTATTCCCATCCCAAAGGATGTTTTTTGATGTTTTTTTTCAATTCGGCTACGTGGCCGACTACTCACAAAAGATTGTCGGCGAGACGTTCACTTGCTACAGAATGGAGAAAGATTTGAAATGAATGGAATTATGATGACAATCGATACAACAAACATGTGCTCGCACCTGCAGCGAAAGCTGTTTGAAGAGGACGGCATCTATCATCCTCTCTGGCTTGCCATTCAGGATGATCCGGATCTGACGGCAGTAGTGCGCTCCCGCCAGCTTCATATCTATCGCAATGGAAAGAAGGTGTTGGTCCTTGCCGGCAAGGCCGCTCCAAAGATGATCAGAGAAGATAAACTCTGTGAAATGATAGGTTCCCCCCAAATGCCCAGTAGTAGTATTCGACTCATCAGACTCCCTGAGGAGCATACCATAGCCTTCAAGGAGGAAATGCAGGAGGCCTTCCAACATGGGTTCGAGGCATACAACAAAGATGCAGAAGAATCAAATCAGTGGCAGGTGTTGCCAGATGAGGACTTCTATCAATCGTTGAATGCTAAAGGTGCCGAGGCCTACGAAGCCGTCAGTGAGAATGGCCGGCGAGTGGGTGGTGCCATCATTACCGTTAACGGCAATATGGGCGAGCTCGCATTCCTCTATGTGAAGGTGGGCGTTCAGAGCAAGGGCATCGGTCAGGCCATCTGGAAGGCTATCGAGGCTCTGCATCCAGAGATAGAAGAGTGGGAAACCTGCACCCCGTATTTCGACCGCCGCAACATCCACTTCTACATCAACCGCTGCGGTTTTCATGCCGTTGAGTTTTTCAACGAGCATCACCCAGATCCCAATATGCCAGGTCAGTTCGATCAGGAGGACGGAATGTTCAAGTTTGAAAAAAGAATGAGATAACTAGGCGTAGAGGAGGGGTGTTGGTGGTAGTGGGACGCCTATGCTCATAATCGATATTAATAATAGGTTGGTCTTTGCTACACCACACCCCTCCTGGTGGGAACAATGCGCCTACGGCGCGTGTAAAGGTTTAAAGCTGCTGCGCAGCGTGTAAGATAGGGAAGGCGCGATTAACGGATGAACAGCAGTTCGCGGTATTTCGGCAGCGGCCAGAGGGAGTCGTCGACGATGAGCTCGAGCTTGTCGATCTCGTAGCGAATCTTGTCGAGATAGGGCTCCACCTTATCGTGGTAGGCGATGGCCTTCTCGTGCTCGTCCTCAATCTTATTGGCGAGTTTACGGGCGTTGACGAGTTCCTCGACTCCTTTCTCGATGGCACTCGTGCGCTCAGAAATCTCCAGGATTATCTTCTTGTTGCGGGAAGACAACTTGTCGGCAGTATCGACGGGGAACACCGCAGCCATGTGGTTCAGGTTGGTGAGCAGTTCGCTCTGGTAACGGGTGGCCACAGGGATGATATGGTTCATCGACAAGTCGCCTAAGACACGCGCCTCAATCTGAATCTTCTTCGTGTAGGTTTCCCACTTCACCTCGTTGCGGGCCATGAGCTCCTTGCGGGTCATCACGCCAAGACTTTCAAACATCTGGATGCTTTCCTCGTCGAGGTAACGCTCGAAGATCTTCGGGCAGGACTTCTCAACGTCGAGTCCGCGCTTCTCAGCCTCGACGACCCACTCATCGGAGTAGCCGTTGCCGTTGAAGCGGATGGGCTTACAGGTCTTGATGTCGTCGCGCAGCACCTCGATGATAGCGTGGAAGGTGGCGCTGTGGCTGGTGCCTTCGAGTTGCTTCTCAAGTTCGGGAATCTTTGCATCGACACGCTTCTTGAATGATACGAGGGCTTCGGCAACGGCGCTGTTGAGGGCAATCATCGCACTGGCGCAGTTGGCTTCGGAGCCTACGGCGCGGAACTCGAAGCGGTTACCGGTGAAGGCGAAGGGCGACGTGCGGTTGCGGTCGGTATTGTCGATGAACAGCTCGGGAATCTCAGGGATGTCCATCTTCATGCCCTGCTTGCCGGCCATTGCCAGGATGTCCTTCACGTCGGCCTTCTCAATGTGGTCGAGGAGTTCGCTGACCTGTTTTCCGAGGAACGACGACACGATGGCGGGCGGTGCCTCGTTGGCGCCTAAGCGATGGGCGTTGGTAGCACTCATGATTGATGCCTTCAGCAGTCCGTTGTGACGATAGACACCCATCAGCGTCTCGACGATGAACGTGGCGAAGCGCAGGTTCTGTTCTGGTGTCTTGCCTGGGGCATGCAGCAGTACGCCGTTGTCGGTCGAGAGGCTCCAGTTGCTGTGCTTACCCGAACCGTTGATGCCTGCGAAGGGTTTTTCGTGGAGCAGCACGCGGAATCCATGCTTGCGTGCTACGCGCTTCATCACCGACATCAGGAGCATGTTGTGGTCGACGGCGAGATTGGTCTCCTCGTAGATGGGCGCCAGTTCAAACTGGTTGGGTGCCACCTCGTTGTGGCGCGTCTTCACGGGGATGCCCAGCATCAGCGCCTCAATCTCCAACTCTCGCATGAAGGCAGCCACGCGCTCAGGGATGGAGCCGAAATAGTGGTCTTCCATCTGCTGGTTCTTTGCCGAGTCGTGGCCCATCAGCGTGCGGCCCGTCAGCAGCAGGTCGGGACGTGCAGCATAGAGGCCCTCGTCGACGAGGAAGTACTCCTGTTCCCAGCCGAGGTTCGACTTCACCTTCTTCACGCTTGGGTCGAAATAGTGGCATACGTCGGTGGCAGCCACATTCACGGCATGCAGCGCGCGCAACAGCGGAGCCTTGTAGTCGAGAGCCTCACCGCTATAAGAAATAAATACGGTGGGTATGCAGAGCGTGTCGTCGATGATGAACACGGGCGACGTGGGGTCCCAGGCCGAATAGCCGCGAGCCTCGAATGTCGAGCGGATACCGCCTGAGGGGAACGAAGAGGCGTCGGGCTCCTGCTGTACCAACAGCTTGCCGGTGAACTCCTCCACCATTCCGCCCTTGCCGTCATGCTCGATAAACGAGTCGTGTTTCTCGGCGGTACCCTCCGTGAGCGGTTGGAACCAGTGTGTATAGTGGGTCACGCCGTTCTCCGAGGCCCACTGCTTCATGCCTTCGGCCACAGCGTCAGCAACTTTGCGCTCCAGCTGAGCGCCATTGTCCATCACGTCAATCATCTTCTCATACACGTCCTTCGGCAGGTACTTGTACATCTTCTCGCGGTTGAAGACCTTCTTACCGAAATACTTACAAGGTCTTTCACTGGGTGCTGTCACGTCGAGCGGCTTCTTCTTGAATGCCTCACCGACAACCTGAAATCTTAATGCTTCCATCTTACTAATTTACAATTTATCGATTTACAATTTACGATTTATTTCTCTATTTTGTTTATTTAAGGGAACTATATACAATTAGACCCTCCGAACTTTTTAGACAAACGAGACAGACGGACAGATGTTTTTTACCCACAGATTCCACTGATGACGCTCTAAGTTTGTAGCGTCTAAGAAAAAGATAGGATTTCTTT
>JAFZAP010000060.1 GCA_017557185.1 Prevotella sp. | reverse complement strand
GTTCGATAGGGTCTGCACGACAAACGATGGAGCAGCGAGAGCAAAGCCAAGCTTGCTTGAGCTATGCCGAGTCGTGACAGAGTAAGACCGAAGGTCAAATCGTTTGTCGGTGCCGAACCTGTCAAACGTTATGATTCCGCGTGCGGAATCGCCCTCCATAATCCGATTTCGTTCGAATCATTTTTTCTTTAGATTCCTTCTTTCCTTAGAATTATCTCGGAATCTGCGTAATCTACTATATCTCTCTTTGTCTCTCTGTCAATTCTTGGAGGAACTCTTCGGCACGTGCGAGATCGTCGGGAGTATCGATGCCTACGGTCTCGATATTTGTTTCTGCCACACGAATGCGATAGCCGTTCTGCAACCAACGCAGCTGCTCAAGGCTCTCGGCCACCTCGAGTGATGACGGGGGTAGCTGGGTGACTTCACGCAGCACCTCCCGACGATAGGCATAAAGGCCGATGTGCTTCAAGAACGGATAGCGCCCCAGCCACTCTGCTTCGTCAACACCCCGTACAAAAGGAATGACGCTACGCGAGAAATAAAGTGCAAAGCCCTGCTGGTCGACTACAATCTTCGGCGAGTTGGGATTCTTCACCGACTCCATATCCGTGAAAGGCTTGCCCAACGTGGCAATCTGCGTGGTGGGATTGTCGAAGCAACGACAGAGTGCCTCTATCTGTGAGGGATGAATGAACGGTTCGTCGCCCTGCACATTGATCACCACATCGGCATCTGTACCAATCGTCGTGGCTGCTTCCTGCAGGCGGTCGGTACCGCTTCGATGATTGGGAGAGGTCATTACCGCATGCCCCCCAAAAGCTTCAACAGCCTGGAAGATGCGGTCGTCGTCGGTGGCCACATAGACATCGTCGAGTACCGATGACACTTGTTCACAAACTCTTTGTATGACGGGCTTGCCTCCAAGAAGGGCCAACGGCTTGCCTGGAAAGCGCGTCGAGGCGTAGCGGGCAGGAATGATTGCGATGAATTTCATGAATAGTGAAGAGTTTATAGTGAAGAGTGAAGAGTTTATAGTGAAGAGTTTATAGTGAAGAGTTTATGATTACTCTTGGAAATCATAACTATCAACTATCAACTATCAATTATCAACTGTCAACTGTCAACTATCAATTAGCGTGAGCTGCGGAATCCTTCCAGCAGTATGTACTTGCGACGCATCATTCGGTTATAGATGTTGCGCAGCCACAACTGATGGGTGAAGATGAACGCAAGGCCTATCACCAACATGATAGTATAGGCAACATGATCGGGGAGGAATGCCTGCAGAATGCTGATCAGCAAGAGCGGGAAGAAGAATGCCACGAGCTGTACGACCACCTGGAAATAGTTGTTCTCAACGCCGTTCTTGCTCACGAACTTCGTGTTCAAGGGGATTGTCTGCTTGTTGTAGACAGCCATCTGTAGGCAGATGAAATACTGGAAACCTGCCGTGAACAGTCCGTATGCAACCAGCATCAGCAGCGACCACTTGCCTGAGAAGACGGTGGGAAGCATGAGCAGGAAGGGCAACAGCAACAGGATGCAGTAGAAGAAATACTTCGCCCGCAACAGCTTCAAGATGTTCTCGCGTCGCACCATCAGGCAATCGATGTAGTTGCCCTCGTTGCACATCACACGGATGAGCATCATGGCACCATAGACAACAAAGTTGTAGATGCACCAGAAGTTGGTCATGAACTGTCCGTCGTAAACGTCGGTGAGAGCGATGGCCAAGCTGATTAGGAACACGAAGATTGTAGCGAAGATGAAGCTCTTGCGCGGGTTCTTGTTGCGCATGATGGTTTTAATCTCCAACTTCATGTATTGGCCAATCTCACCATAGCGGTCGAGGAATGCAAAGCGGCTAACACTATGCAGGGTTGTCTTCTCCGTCTTCGTCACCTCGGCCATGATGCTTTCCATCTGCACACGACGATTGATGGCTACCACCACAGCCAACACGGCAGCTGCCAGCAGGTAGGGCCACACATGACCTTCGCTGATACCTGTTCCGATGCTCGCAAAGAGGTCGAAGAAATTCTCAAAGCCTTTCTCGCTGCCACCTTTTATAATAATAGGCAGGGCCATGAGTGCATAGACGGCGATGGGCAGCAGCCACCAGAGCACGCTGCGATTGATCAGAGTGCGAGCGATGGCATACCACTGGCTGTTGGCCAGGATGAGCAGGTAGTAGCAGAAGAGGAAGCCCAGCGTCACCCAGATGCCTTCGCTGAAGACCACCGACATGATGGCATAGGGTATGAGCATAGCGAACCAGATGACATTACCCCACGTGAACAGCGATGTGGAAATGAAGGTATCGATGCAAAGGGCACGCGGGATGGGTTGCAGCAGGTACGGCTTGATAATTTGCGAAGGTGTCTGCTGAGCAAGGAAGCGGAACAGGAAGTCGATGAGCAGTACGAACGGAGCGATGCCAAACATGAGTTCGACGGCTGTCATTGAATCGATGTCGTTGGCGATCATCGCCAGCATGACGGCAAAGAATATCAGGTAGCCGATCATGAAGCCACTCAGCACGTACATCAGTACTTTTGCCGTTCTGTTTTGTTCGTAGTTGATGGCACGTTTTTCTGCCAGTTTGCGATGTTTGCGAAGTGTCTTGAAAAGACCGAAAGTCGTCTTATCTAATTTGTATGTCATGTGGTAATGTTGTTTTTGCCTCTATCATGTGTGTCTACCGCAGGTCGATGACTTCGGCCGACGGGAAGTCCTTGGCGTTGAAAACAAAGGTGGCGTCTTTCTGATTCTGTGCCTTGAAGCCTGTGATGTTGATGGTTGTCCACGTGCCACCTTCGCGCATTTTCACCTGCGTGGGCGTGAAAGTCTTCTTGTTCACGGTGATATACATCTCCTGCACGCTGCGCTGCTTGTTCTGAGCCACGAGCCGCACATTATAGCTTGTGCCAGATGTCGTCATGGAGAGCGTGTAACCGGATTTGTACATGTTGATGAACTTATACGGATTCATCGACATCTGCTGCGCCTCGGTAGGGGTGGAGATATTCACCTCGTCGGTCGACTTCATGTAGCTCCATTGTGTCTTTCCGTTGAACCACACAATGGCTTGTGGCGTGCGGGCATGGAACTTGTTCCCTTTGATGGCGATGGTGCCCGTGGTGGAACCGATCTTCGCACTCGAGATCTTAAAGGTAGCGCTGGCACCTCCCTTGCGGCTGATGACGGCAGCAGTCTTGTCGAGCACCTTCCGAGCCTCCAGGGCATTTGTCTTTGTGCTCTTGGCAGTAGCTGTCGTCGTTGCCTTCTGAGTCGTTGCCTTTGTTGTTGTCTGAGCGGCGACGCCGATTGTTGCCAAGCCCAGCATGATTGTCAATATCGTTTTCTTCATTGTTGTCAATTATTGGTTTGCTATGAACTATGACGACTGCGAAGCCAAAAAGTTAGCCTGCTTTTCGTTTCTTTAACTATAGCAGGCTTTTCCTTCGGTTGGCTATCCGCGCAAACGTTCGAATAGCTCGTTCAGCGAGTTCTCATCAGTAATCAGTACATCGCGGGGCTTGCTGCCAAAGGCTTCACCCACGATTCCTGCCTCATGGAGCTGATCCATCAGTCGGCCGGCACGATTGTAGCCAATGGAGAAACGACGCTGAATCATACTTGTTGAGCCCTGCTGCGTCATCACAATGGCTCGGGCAGCATCCTCGAAGAGCGGGTCGAGAGGACCACTGGCACCACCTCCGCCGCCTCCAGCACCTGCATCGCCACCCTCGGCAGCAGGTTCGGGAAGCTCAAGAGGCTCGACAGGACCTGGCTGACTCTCCACAAACTTGTTGATGCGCTCCACCTCTGGCGTATCGACAAAGGCACATTGCACACGAACAGGCTCACTACCGATGAGTATCAGCATGTCGCCACGTCCTACAAGCTGGTCGGCACCCTTCTGGTCGAGGATGGTGCGAGAGTCGATCTGCGACATCACGCGGAATGCCATACGACCTGGGAAGTTGGCCTTGATGGTACCCGTGATAATGTTCGTGGTGGGTCGCTGGGTAGCGATAATCATGTGGATACCCACGGCACGTGCCAGCTGGGCGATGCGGGCAATAGGCAGCTCGATTTCCTTGCCTGCCGTCATGATCAAATCGCCGAATTCATCGATGACGACGACGATATAAGGCATGTAGTCGTGGCCTTTCGTGAGGTCGAGCTGGTGGTTGATGAACTTCTCGTTATATTCCTTCACGTTCCTTGCACGAGCCATCTTCAGCAGGTCGTAACGGGTATCCATGAGCTTGCACAGCGAGTTCAACGTGCGCACAACCTTTGTGACATCCGTGATAATCGGCTCTTCATCGTTCTCGGGCAGGGTTGCCATGAAGTGATTGGCAAGCGTGGCATAGACGCTGAACTCCACTTTCTTCGGGTCGACCAGCACGAACTTCAACTCGTTGGGATGCTTCTTATACAACAAGGAAGTGATGATGGCATTCAAGCCCACCGACTTACCCTGTCCGGTGGCACCTGCCACGAGCAGGTGTGGAATCTTCGCCAGGTCGGCCATATAGACTTCGTTGGTGATGGTCTTACCCAACGCAATCGGCAATTCCATCTTGCACTCCTGGAACTTCTTCGAATTCAGGATGCTCTCCATCGACACGATGTTGGCTTTCTTGTTCGGCACCTCAATACCGATGGTTCCCTTACCGGGCATCGGGGCAATAATACGGATGCCCAGGGCGGCGAGGTTCAAGGCGATATCCTTCTCCAGATTCTGAATCCTCGAGATGCGCACACCCTCGCCAGGCGTGATTTCGTAAAGGGTGATCGTGGGACCTACCGTTGCCTTGATCTCTTTGATGGCAACACCGAAGGAACTGAGCACCTCCACGATGCGCTGGTTGTTGGCGCGGATTTCCTCCATATCCACTTCCGGCCTTCCCGAGTTGTCGTATTTCTTCAGCAGGTCGAGGGTGGGGAATTTGTAGTTGAGATATGGCTCACGAGGATTGATAGGCGTATTGAGGTCCACCTCCGTGAGGGTCTTGCCGTCGGCCTTCAGGTCGCCCTTGGCAACTTCAACCGTCAGTTCGCCAGCCGCCTTTCCCGTTGTGGCAGCCTTCGGGCGCTTTCCTGCACCCTCGGCACCATTTGCCGGCAGATCAACCACGACGGGCTTCTCTTCATCCTGAGGCATAACCGTTCGGTCAATCACTCCCGAACCTGTCTCAGAGCCATACTGTATTTCATCATAAAGATGCGAGTCGGAGTCTTTCTGCTGCGTGTTGGTCACCGTGAACTTCACCTTCGACGTCAGATACTTCACGGGGTTCAAAGCCTTGCGGATGACCTCAATCGTCTCGGCACTCAGGTAGGTGAGGAATGCAAGCGCGATGATGAGGAGGATGGCCGTCAATCCCGGAGGACCTACGACATTCTCCAACTGCTGCACGCAGAACAAACCATGATTGCCGCCCGGATTATACACCTGGTCGCCCATGAGCGGGGTGAGGAACTTGGCGAAGGTCACCGAACTCCACACCATCACGAGTGCCAAGCCAAAGAACCACTTCCAGAGGTTCACTTTGTAGGCGCGCATCAGCCGCAAGCCCACCAAGACGATGAACACCGGGATGAGAAATGCGGGCAATCCGAAGTTAATGGTGATGAGGGTATAAGCCAGAATAGCTCCGATGGAACCGCAATAATTTGCAAATTGTCGGTCGGTATTGAGCCATTCGCCTGGTCGCAAGTCTTCAAGGATGCTTTGGTCGGCTTGCCCCGTCTTGAAATAGGACACCATCGCAATCGTCAGGAAGATTGCCACACAGATAAGGATGATTCCTAATACGAAATCCGATTTCTCGTTGCTGAGAATATTCTGAAATCCAACCGCTTGCCCTACGTTTTTAGGTTTGCGATCAGCTTTTTTCTTTGCCATAAATACTTATTTATCAAATTTATCTGCAAAATTAGCGGAAAAAACTCATATTCTGACATATTTTTCGCACTTTTTTTCTAATTTTGCACTTCGTAAGCCATAAAACGATGAAAAAAGTCATTTATAATAAGTTTGACAAGCGCAATATCACCGATTTACCCGTTGCTTCGTTCCCTGGGCGTATCATTGTCATCATGACGGCAGGCGAGACGGAGAAGGCAGTAAGCTATCTGCTGAAACAGACGATTCTGGGCGTTGACACCGAGACAAGACCTTCCTTCCGAAAAGGCGATGTGCACAAAGTGGCATTACTGCAAGTCGCTACCGAAGACACCTGCTTCCTCTTCCGACTGAATATGACAGGTATGACTCCTGCTATCATTCGTCTGCTTGAAAACACCGAGGTTCCCATGATAGGCCTCTCTTGGCACGACGACATCCTTTCGCTGAAGCGCCGCCACGACTTCAACCCCGGCTATTTCATCGACCTTCAGAGCCTTGTGGGCGAATTGGGAATCGAGGACCTGAGCCTTCAGAAACTCTATGCCAACATCTTCGGAAAGAAAATCAGCAAGCGCCAGCAGCTCACCAACTGGGAATGCGACACTCTAGACGACCGCCAGCGACTTTATGCAGCTACCGATGCATGGGCATGCATCCAACTCTACAAGGAGATTGTGCGGCTCCATGAAACCGGCGATTATACGCTTCAAATAGTAGAGGAAGAAGTGACTAACCCGTAAACCGTTTATTGACGAATACAGAATTCAAAAAGATAAGAAATCATGATGGCTAACTATAAGACCATAGTTCTGAAACGCGGAAAGGAGAGCTCGCTCCTGCGTTATCATCCTTGGATTTTCTCGGGTGCCATCCTTCGTGCTGATGAAGGCATCGAAGAGGGTGAATTTGTTCGCGTCGTGACAGAAAAGGGCGATTTCATCGCAGTAGGACATGCGCAAGTGGGTTCCATTACCGTTCGCGTCTTGTCTTTTGAAGACATTGAAATCGACCATTCCTTCTGGTGTGAGCGTCTGCAGTCGGCACTTGAAATGCGCAAAGCCATCGGTTTGGCAGATAACGGCAGCAACAACACCTACAGGCTTGTTCACGGCGAAGGCGACAACTTGCCAGGACTTGTCGTCGACTGCTATGGACGCACGGCTGTGATGCAAGCTCATAGCGTAGGCATGCATGTGTGCCGTCATGACATCTGCAAGGCATTGGTCGAGGTGATGGGCGACCGCATCCAAAACGTCTATTACAAGAGTGAAACCACGTTGCCCTATAAGGCCGACCTCGGACAGGAGAACGGTTTTCTCGTGGGAGGCAGCGAAGAGAATATCGCTATTGAGAACGGGTTGAAATTCCGTGTCGACTGGCTACGTGGTCAGAAGACAGGCTTCTTTGTTGACCAACGTGAGAACCGTCAACTGCTCGAACAATACTCACGTGGGCGAAGTGTGCTCAACATGTTCTGCTACACGGGTGGCTTCTCTGTCTATGCCATGCGGGGTGGGGCAGAGCTGGTGCATTCTGTCGACAGCAGCGCCAAGGCCATCGAGCTCACCAACCAGAACGTAGCGCTGAACTTCCCCGACGACACCCGCCATGAGGCTATATGCGAAGATGCATTCAAATTCCTCGATTCCAACGAGAATCAGTATGATTTGATCATCCTCGACCCGCCAGCTTTCGCAAAACATCGTGGTGCTCTGCATAATGCTCTGAAAGGCTATACACGCTTGAATCTGCACGGTTTCAAGAGCATCAAGAGCGGCGGCATCCTGTTCACATTCAGCTGTAGTCAGGTGGTCACGAAGGATCAGTTCCGAAATGCTGTGTTCACAGCTGCTGCACAGGCAGGGCGTCGTGTACGCATACTCCATCAATTGCATCAGCCAGCCGATCACCCCATCAACATCTATCATCCCGAAGGAGAGTATCTCAAAGGATTGGTACTGTATGTAGAATAGTGAATCATGTACCCGTTAGAGAATAAAATACGCGATTTCATCGCACGCCACAAGCTACTTATGCCTAGAAAACGCTATCTGGTTGCGCTCTCAGGCGGAGCTGACAGCGTATGTCTGCTACGGGTACTGCAACAGTTGGGTTATCAAATTGAGGCCGTCCATTGCAATTTCCACCTGCGTGGTGAGGAATCCGACCGCGACGAACAATTCTGCGAAGAGCTCTGCAAAGTACATAATATCCCATTTCATCGTGTCCACTTCGATACACGCTCATATGCCGAACTCCATCATCTGAGTATTGAGATGGCGGCAAGGGAATTGCGGTATCATTACTTTAATAAACTTTCGCAAGCTATTGATGCACAAGGAGTTTGTGTTGCCCACCATCGTGATGACAACGTGGAGACCATCCTGATGAACCTCCTGCGTGGCACGGGCATTCATGGCTTGTCGGGCATGCACCCTCTGTCGCATCTTCCTATCGTGGGGAATGACGGCAAGCAAGTGACGACACTTTTGCTGCGGCCGTTGCTTTGCGTGAGCCGTCAGGAAATTGAAGACTACCTGCAACAGATAGGGCAGTCGTTTGTCACCGACAGCAGCAATCTCGAAGCCGATGTGGTGCGCAACAAGATTCGGCTGCAGGTGCTCCCGTTGCTCGAAGAGATCAATCCAGCTGCGCGCGAGAATATATCCCTTTCAGCAGAAAGAGTAGATAGGGCAGAGCAGTTATTTGGTGAGGCGTTGGAGGATCGATGCAAGGCTGCCATCATCGATGAAACCGAGCATTTCGTCACTTTCAGTATTGCTGCGCTCCTCCATAACGAATACATTCTCTTTACGTGTCTGCGCCCGTATGGCTTCAGTTCCACACAATGTGAAGACATATATGCTCTGCTGTCAAGGAAAGAGCATGACCTGCTTACCAGCCCCCAGTGGATGAGTGCATCGCATACCGCTGTTGCCGAAAGGGGAGTTTTAGTGCTCTTCCGCATCGACGACCCGCATCTAGCAGAGAACCTGAAGCCCCGAAAACTCCCTTTGGCTCCGGAAAACTCGGCGGCGGCTCCACTCACCTACAACCTTGGCGCTATGGGGCGCTATGAGTTGTCGGCAGTTGAGAAAAACGTCGGTTTCATCGTCGATAAGTCGCCTGCTGTGGCATGCCTCGATGCTGAGATGGTGCAGTTCCCCTTGACCATCCGCCCTGCTGCAGAGGGTGATCGCTTCCAGCCGTATGGCATGAAGGGCACGAAGCTGGTGAGCGACTATTTGACCGACCGCAAGCGCTCCATCTATGCCAAACGCTGTCAGTTGGTCATGACCGATGCCAAAGGGCAAATCCTCTGGCTTATTGGTGAGCGTACCGCTGATTCATGCGCTGTGACAAAAGAGACGAGGCAGGTGCTAGTGATAACTCGACTTAGAGATTGAGACATAAAGACTTAGAGATTATATTTACTTATCCTAAACAATAACAGATCATGGAAAAGATTATCGGGCTTATCGATGCGCCATTCACGCCGATGCACGCGAATGGGGATGTGAACTTGGAACCTATCGAGGCGTATGCCAAGATGCTGCACAAGAACGGATTGAAAGGCGTGTTCATCAATGGTTCGTCGGGCGAGGGATACATGCTCACCCCCGAGGAGCGGAAACTGCTGGCAGAGCGCTGGATGAGCGTGGCTCCCGAAGGCTTCAAGGTGATTGTGCACGTGGGCAGCTGCTGTCTGCGTGAGAGTCAAGAGCTGGCACGTCATGCTCAGGCCATCGGTGCGTGGGGAATAGGCTCTATGGCTCCTCCGTTTCCGCATATCGGCCGCATTGAGGAGCTGGTGCAGTACTGCGAAGCCATCGCTGCTGCCGCCCCTGAGCTGCCGTTCTACTACTACCATATCCCCGCTTTCAATGGTGCCTACCTGCCCATGCTCGACCTGCTAAAGGCTGTCGACGGGCGCATTCCCAACTTCGCCGGCATCAAATACACGTTCGAGAGCCTGTATGAGTACAACCAGTGCCGCCTCTACAAGGGCGGGAAATACGACATGCTACATGGCCAGGACGAGACAATCCTGCCGAGCCTTGCACAGGGTGGCGCACAGGGTGGCATCGGCGGAACAACCAACTATAATGGCCGTGAACTCGTGGGAATCATCGAGGCATGGAGTAGGGGGGACATCGCTACTGCCCGCGAGAAACAGAACTTCTCACAGGAGGTCATCAATGTCATCTGCCACTATCGCGGAAACATCGTTGGTGGCAAGCGCATCATGAAGCTTATGGGCTTCGACCTGGGGCCAAACCGCGTGCCTTTCCGCAATATGACAGCCGAGGAAGAAGCCTCGATGAAGGCAGAACTCGAAGCCATCCACTTCTTCGAGCGTTGTAACAAGTTTTAGATGATAACACATTAATAATCAGATGATTATATAACTCATGAATAACGACAAATTATACTTCCAAAAATGGGCGGATCAATACAAGGACGAGTTGCTCAACAACATCATGCCTTTCTGGATGAAGCATGGCTGGGATCGCAAGAATGGGGGAGTGTACACCTGTCTGAACCGCGACGGAAGCCTCATGGACACCACGAAAAGCGTGTGGTTCCAAGGGCGTTTCGCCTTCGTGTGCGCCTTTGCCTACAACCACGTAGAGCGCCGTCAGGAGTGGCTTGATGCTGCCCGTAGCACGCTTGATTTCATCGAGAAATATTGCTTCGATGCCAATGGACACATGTACTTCAGTATTACTGCTGACGGACGTCCTCTGCGCAAGCGTCGCTATGTGTTCTCCGAGACCTTTGCAGCCATCGCCATGTCGGAGTATGCGCTGGCCACAGGCGACATGTCGTATGCCCAGAAGGCCCTGAAGGTGTTCGAGGACACGCAGCGTTTCCTCGCCACACCCGGGTTCCTGGAGCCGAAGTTCGAGGCTGGCGTGGAACTGCAGGGCCATTCCATCGTGATGATCCTTATCAATGTGGGTTCACGCATCCGCGAGGTCATTCCCGATCAGAAGCTCACCCAGCAAATCGACGAAAGCATCGAGCGGCTTAGACGCTATTTCATTCATCCTGAGTTCAAATGTCTGCTGGAGACCGTCGGCCCCAATGGCGAGTTCATCGACACCAATCTGACTCGAACCATCAATCCCGGCCATTGCATCGAGACGGCGTGGTTCATCTTGGAAGAGTCGAAATATCGCGGCTGGGATGAAGGCTTGAAGCAGTTGGCTCTGCAGATCTTCGACTGGTCGTGGGATTGGGGTTGGGACGAAGAGTATGGAGGCATCATCAACTTCCGCGACTGCAAGAACCTTCCACCTCAGGATTATTCGCAGGACATGAAGTTCTGGTGGCCGCAATGCGAGGCTATCATTTGTTCTCTCTATGCCTATTTGGCAACGGGCGATGAGAAGTACCGGTTGCGCCATCAACTCATCAGCGAGTGGACCTACCAGCATTTCCCTGATGCCGAGTATGGTGAGTGGTACGGCTATCTGCATCGCGATGGTACTGTGGCTCAGCCAGCAAAGGGCAACCTTTTCAAGGGCCCGTTCCACGTTCCCCGCATGCTCGTGAAGTCTTATTCGCTCTGCAACGAAATCCTTGCTGCCAAGTTATAGTTTTATATCAAGAATTAATCTGTTTGTAGGACCAAAAGCTAAAAGCTATATAACAAATAGCTCAAGTTTTTGTCCTGAGTTTAATAATGTTTACACAAATTTTCGAATGAAATAGAACGATAGAGTAGATGATCTAATTCTTATTTTGAATATTTTATATCATGCTATTTATCATAATGCCGCTTATATTCAAAAGGTGCATTTCAAGCGGGATACATAAATAGACAGTCAATGTTGGATAATGTTATTGCTTCTCAGTCATATACTTCCAGTAGCGGCGGGGCATATCGCTGAGTTGCTTTTTCGGATTGATGCGCTCGCGGATGCAGATGGCCTTGAAGTAGGTGCGCCAGAGTTCTTGGAAGAGTTGGTCGTCGGTGCTAAGGACATCATCGTTGAGTTTTCCATTTGAAAGGTCGAAAGGCACTTCAGCCTCATTCTCAAAGGTGACGCGGATGGGTGACTCGCCATCGGCATAATAATACCCATAATGTCGTTTTGCATCGTAGATGAGCCACGACTGGTCACCAAAACGGTCGCGGAAGTGGTTGATGATGAGCGGCAGTACGTTGTTATCGGGCGATACCACGCCGAGGTAGGTGCCGTCCTTCGCCTTCTGGAAGCGGATGAACTGCTTCATGCGCAGCTGCTCGTGCATCACACGGCGGGCGGTATTGGTGACGTAGAGCACGTCTGGGTCGGCGAAGTTGTAGCCTCCCCCTACCCCTCCTGAAGGGACTGGGGTTTGACGGGCTTTCGCTTTCGTGGAATCCGACTGAAACACCTTATAGATATATCGGAACAGCGGCGTAGCCAGATCTTTCTCCTCCGACAGCCAGCTCGTGGCGATGAGCTTCAGCACATCAGACTTCAGGCGCTTCTCAAGTCCTGCCCACACGCGTCGTGCCTTCTCATCGATTGTCGGCACCTGATAGACCTCCTCGCAGAACAACGGCAACTGCTCTCCCTCAGCCATCAGCATCTCTGGCTGCTGACGGCGAAAGTAAGCGTCGAACACGGCTGAAAGCAATCCGTCGAGGGTTCCATCGAAAGTGTAGACTAACATATTATTATAGGAGTGGAGGAGTGGAGGAGTGAAGGAGTGAAGGAGTGTAGACGTATGTCTAAACATTGAGCGATTACGTGCCATCTTCGCCGAAGTCGAATTGGAGCTGTTGTTCCTGAGCGGCACGTTTCTGTTGTGCCTTGGAAACGAGCAGGGGGCGCAGGCGCTCGGGATGCATTTCGTTGATACCGACGATAGGTTGCGAGAAGTTGCTGGTGAGTTCGCCACAGGTGATGAAGTACTTCGCCTTCTTCATGACCACCCCCATCTTCTTCAGGTGATAGGACGTGATGCGGCCGAAGCGCCGGGAGTTGACGATGAGCCATGCCGACTTCGTGCCGATGCCTGGAACGCGGACGATGTGCTCGTATGCTGCCGTGTTGATATCGACTGGGAAGAACTCCGGATGTCGCAACGCCCACGCGAGCTTCGGATCGATTTCGAGGTCGAGGTTCGTATGCTCGTCGTCAACGATTTCGTTTACACTAAACTGATAGAATCGCAGCAGCCAGTCAGCCTGATAGAGACGATTCTCGCGCACCAGGGGCGGCTGCTTCAGATTGGGCAGGCGCGGGTCGTAGGTGTTCACGCTGATGTAGCCGGAATAGTAGACACGCCGCATGGTAGGCTGGTTATACAAAGCCGACGACATCTGGAGAATATCGCGGTCGCTCTCCTTTGTGGCACCGACAATCATCTGTGTAGACTGTCCTGCCGGCACGAAGCGTGGTGCATGACGGAACTTCTTGCGGTCTTCCTTGTTCTCGAGCACGCCCTGCTGGATGAGCTGCATGGGCTGGAACACGCTCTGATGGTCTTTCTCCGGTGCGAGCAGCTTCAGCGATTCCTCCTTGGGAATCTCGATGTTCACGCTCATACGGTCGGCCCAGCGCCCAGCCTCAGTCAACAGCTCGCGACTAGCCCCGGGGATGCTCTTCAGGTGGATGTAGCCATTGAAGTGATGAACCGTACGCAGGTCGCGAACAATAGCCGTTAGGCGCTCCATTGTATAGTCGGGTGTGCGCACTACCCCACTCGACAGGAACAGCCCCTCGATATAGTTGCGACGATAGAACTCCATCGTGATCTCCTCCAATTCCGATACCGAGAGCGTGGCACGTGGGATATCGTTGGTGCGGCGGTTGATGCAGTAGGCGCAATCGTACTTGCAATAGTTCGTCAGCATGACCTTCAGCAACGAAATGCAACGTCCATCGTCAGCAAACGAGTGGCAGATGCCCATGCCACCAACGGTGTTGCCCACCATGCCCTGCTTGCCGCTACGCACGGTACCGCTCGACGAGCACGACACATCGTATTTCGCCGACTCCGTCAGTATCCTGAGTTTCTCAAGTGTTTTCTCCGAGAGCATCTTTGTAATCTTTTTCTTATTAGGTTACAAAATTACTAAAAACTTTTGTATCTTTGCACCCAGAAATCCTAAATAATTATAACCGAATGAAAAAGATTCTGACTACAACAATCGCTTTGCTGTTCATCATCGGCATGCAAGCACAGACAAACAACGATGGAAAAGGGCTTATCTCTCATCCGTGGGCAGGCAAACGTGTGGCCTATCTCGGCGACTCGATTACCGACCCGAATGTGAAAGCCGCAAAGAAGAAATACTGGGAGTGGCTCGAAGAGTGGCTGGGCATCACGCCATGGGTGTATGCCATCAGCGGACGCCAATGGAACGACATTCCGCGCCAGGCAGAGTTGCTGCAAGTGGAGCATGGCGACAGCGTGGATGCCATCCTGATCTTCATCGGCACAAACGACTTCAACGACAGTGTGCCCATCGGCGAATGGTTTACGGAAGACGAAAAAACAACATGGGCAGCTCGCGGCGAGGCAAAAACGCTGCAGAAGCGGCGCCACCGCACACCCGTGATGGGCAACGACACCTATCGCGGCCGTATCAATCATGCTCTGTCAACCGTGAAGGCCCTCTACCCCACTAAGCAGATTGTGCTGCTCACCCCCATCCATCGCGGATACTTCGGCCCGAACAACACGAACGTGCAACCCACCGAGGACTTCGCCAACAAGTGCAGAGAGTTCGTCGATGCCTATGTGGAGAGTGTGAAGCAGGCTGGCAACATCTGGTCGGTACCCGTTATCGACTGGAATGCGTCGTGCGGCCTGTATCCACTCATTGACGAGCACAAGCAGTACTTCGCCAACCCCGCTACCGACCAGCTGCATCCCAACGACAAAGGGCACGAGCGCATGGCCCGTACCCTTATGTATCAGCTGTTAACGCTGCCGTGCAGCTTTTAGTTGATAGTTGAGAGTGAATAGTTTATGATTACTCTTTCTGGCAGCGTTTCGTTTTATGAGCGCTACAAACATGGCAAATCATAAACTATTCACTACTCACTCATCACTATTCACTACTTCACCTTTGTAGCCTTGATGATCTTCACATCGTCGATGGGACGGGCGTAGTCGTCGGTCCGCACCATCTGAATCTTCTTTACCACGTCCATGCCCTCTACGACCTCGCCAAACACGGTGTACTGGCCGTCGAGATGTGGCGTGCCGCCATACTTACGGTAGTGGTCGCGAATCTCTTCCGTCATCTTGTACTTGCCATCGGTAGCCTGGTCGATGCGCTCCTGAAACTTATCAAGTGACATAGAGCTGTAGGTGGTGCCATAGACGATGTAGAACTGGCTCGCCGACGAGGCACGCTCAGGATTCTCTTGGTCGCCCTCGCGGGCAGCAGCGAGCGCACCACGCTTGTGGAAGTATTGCGGATAGACAATCTCGGCAGGAACCGTATAGTCAGGCGAATGCAGACCTACACTCTCGCCAGGCTTGGCGTGGCGCGTGGTGGAGTCGCCCGTCTGAATCATGAAGTTGAAGATGACGCGGTGCCAGAGGTTTCCGTCGTAGAAGCCCTCGTCGACCAGCTTGAGGAAGTTGTCGCGATGCTGCGGTGTCTCGTTGTAGAGCACCACGCGGATGTCGCCCATCGACGTCTCGAGCAGCACCTCATGTCGCAAGGTGTCGGCGTCGGTCTGGGCGAAGCCACCCAGACACCACACCATCATTCCTATGAATAATACTATTCGTTTCATTTCCGTTTACTCTTAAACTTTTGAACCGCGCCGCAGGCGCATTAAACCTTTTGAACGGCCGAAGGCCTTTGAACCTTTTGAACCGCGCGAAGCGCATTAAACGGCCGCAGGCCCTTAATACGCTTCCCCGTGCTTGATCTCCTCCTTGTCGAGCGGCTTCTTATCGATAGCACGCCAGGCATAGGCGATGTAGGCCAGCACAAACGGGATGAGCAGGCTCACCCAAGCCATCGTGCGGAGTGTGAACTCCGAGGAGCACGAGTTCATGATGTTCAGCGACGACTGCAGGTCCTCGTTCGAAGGATAGTAGCACGTGTTGTTCCAACCGGCACAGAGCAGCAGCGCCAACACCGCCAGCACCACGCCGATGCCGGCAGGCCAGATGCCTCCGCGCCAGGTCTTCGACACCACCGTTCGAATGATACCATAGAGCAACAGCACCACGCCGATGACGAGCACCAGCGTCACATACCACATGTCGAGCAGGTTCTGCAGGTATTTACCATCAACGATGCCGGCCACGCCCGTTGCAGGGTCGTAGGCATAGCCATAGCCCAGCAGCACGTGGATGAAGAATGTCAGGAACAGCACGAGGAACAGCGCAGCGTTGCCCACAAGCTGCACGGAGGCACGGCTCTCGATGACCTCGTCGCGCACATTATTGATGATATACAGCGTTCCGAGCACGCGAGCCAGGAAGAACACGGCCAAGCCAAACACCACATTCCACGGGTCGAGGAGCGCGTCGAGTCCGTTCGAGGCATTCGCCCAGCGGCTGATGACGGGGCTCGCCATGTCGACGATGTTGCCCTTCTCGATGATGAAGTTCGAACCTGTGAAGAATGTTGCCACAGCACCGCCCAGCAGCACCGGTCCTAATATTCCGTTGATGACGAGGAACGTCTGGAACGTCTTCGTGCCAAGCAGGTTGCCCAACTTGTTCTGGAACTCATAGCTCACCGCCTGCAGCACGAACGAGAACAGGATGATCATCCACAGCCAGTAGGCACCGCCGAAACTCGTGGAATAGAACAGCGGGAACGAAGCGAAGAACGCACCGCCGAAGGTGACGAGCGTGGTGAACGTCAGTTCCCACTTGCGACCCGTCGAGTTCACGATGAGTCGCCGCTCCTCTGCCGTACGGCCCAGGCTGAAGATCATGGAGTTGGCGCCCTGCACAAACATCAGGAACACCAGCAGGGCTCCCAGCAGCGATACCAGGAACCACCAGTAATGTTGTAAGAATGCGTATGTCATAATACTTCTCAATTATCCATTAAACATTTTCCTATTTCCATTTCCCATTATCCATTTTCAATTCCCGGTCCCTTCTTGATCTGCTTCAGCATGATGCTGATCTCTACGGCCAGCATCGTCGTGAAGAGGGCGAGGAAGATGAAGAACGTCAGAGCTACCGAGCTGCTATTGACATCGGAGACGGCAGCCCACGTGGGCAGCATGTCCTGAATAGTCCAAGGCTGACGGCCCATCTCGGCCACAATCCAGCCTGCCTCCGAGGCGATGTAGCCCAGCGGCACCAGGGCGATGGCCACCCACAGCAGGTATTTATGTTCACGAATAGGCATGTTCTTCCACAGGCGTCCGATGCCCTTCAGCTTGTCCTGATAGAGAATGGCCAGCACCAGGGCGAAGAACAGGATGAACAGGCACCCCATGCCCACCATGATGCGGAACGACCAGAAGCATATGGGGATGCTCGGCACCACTTGTGACTTGTCTTTCACGTAGCCATAGCCGAAGTATGGCATGTTCTCCTTCAGCACCTTTAAGTGCTGCTGTGCTGTGGCCTCCGAGCCCGTCTTCTTCGCGTTGCGATACGACATCAGCGCATAGATGGCAGCCCGTCCTCGCTTGATCTTCTCATCGACCGAAGGCTCCGTCTTGCCATCAGGTGTAGTATAGCCATTCAGCAAGTCGTTTACACCAGGCACATAGCCGTGGATGTCGCGCGTAGCCATGAATGAGAGGGCGTAAGGCATAGCGATGCGCAGCGGCGGCTCCTGCTCGTTGGCATAGTCGGCCTGCTTGAAGGGATTCACCCAAGCTACAGCCGTCAGGCTCTGGTCGATACCGCCGTTGTAGAGAGCCTCCATAGCCGCCAGCTTCATGGGCTGACTCTTTGCCACTTGCTCGCCAGAGATGTGACCCGTCATGCCAGCCAGCAGGGCAGCCACCAAGCCCACGATAGCACCGATCTTCATGCTCTCGACGGCCATCTTCACCTCGCGCTTCTTCAGCAGATACCAGGCGCAGACAGCAACCGTGAACACACCGCCGATAATCCACGCCGAAGTCACCGTGTGGCAGAACTTACCCACGGCAAACGGCGAGAACGCCACCTGCATGAACGACACCATTTCGTTTCTCATCGTGTCGGCGTTGAACTCACAGCCCACAGGATTCTGCATCCATGCGTTGGCAACGAGAATCCACCATGCCGAGATGGTTGCACCAAGGCCCGTAAGCCAGGTCGATGCGAGGTGGAAGCCTTTCGAAACCTTGTTCCAACCGAAGTACATCACGGCCACGAACGTCGACTCCATGAAGAAAGCCACGATGCCCTCGATGGCTAGCGGAGCTCCGAAGATGTCGCCAACAAACCACGAATAGTTCGACCAGTTTGTGCCGAACTCAAACTCCAAGATCAGGCCCGTGGCCACACCCATCGCGAAGTTGATGCCGAACAGCTTCTGCCAGAACTTCGCCGTATCGCGCCAGAAGCGCTTCTTCGTGCGGTAGTAGCACGTCTCCATGATGCCCATGATGACAGCCAGACCCAATGTCAGCGGTACGAATAGCCAATGATAGATGGCAGTCAGCGCGAATTGCGCACGCGACCAGTCAATCGTACCCGTTGTAATGTCTAATAACAAATTCTGCATAATTTATAAGTTTATAAGTTTCGAGTTTCAAGTTTCAAGTTTCTTATCTTCTGTTCGTCTGTCACGTATGTCTAATAACATCAATCTTATATGTCCTTTGTAAGTTCTGTTGCCACATACTCCGCCTCCTCCCCTTCAGGCGCATGCGTCTTCAGGAAGTTCGGGAAGAAGAATATTTTCAGGACGACGAAGATGATGAAGAGTTTGATGAGGATGATCGCCCACAACGTCTTGCCAAGCGTCATGTGCCGGAACCCGTCGTAGTACAGGTCCCACACGCGATACAAAAATCCGTCCTTCTTCATGGTTATAGCGATAGATTAGCTAAACATTTTTGCAAAGATAGTGCAAATTGTGTTAACTACAAAAAAAATGAGACGTTATTTTTCATCTAGCTATATGTTTTTACGAAAAAATGACTATCTTTGCTGCAGTAATTTACTATACGCTATGAGCAAAACCGTTATCACCCTGTTTCTCGCTCTCTTTTCCTTGGCAGGACAGGCACAAGTTATGAACTCTATTGGGAAAAAACTGTGTGAAATAACACATAGTAAGACAAACGTCACTTGCACCGCTATACTTTCAGATCAATACGACAAAACGCAAACCGATGCCAATGAATATGATTTCTGTGAGGAAAATGCAGATGGAGACACGCTATATTATCGATATATTGAACAAGATTACTGTGAACTGGTAGCAGCACCAGAGAAATACACCGGTGTCATTCGGATTCCTGCATTTGTAACTGAGCGCCAGTTGCCCGTTGTCGGCGTGGGCATCATGGCTTTCTACGATTGCGATGGATTGACCGAAGTTTATCTACCCCAGACGATGTTGTATCTCGAATCTGCTTCCTTCTGTTATTGCTATCATTTGCAGAAGGTAGAACTTAACGACAATTTGATAGCAATAGGCTGGAATGCATTTGAAGGATGCGATAAGCTATCCACCATCAACATACCTCAGTCGTTGGAATACGTAGGTTATGAGGCATTCTTCCGCTGTTCCAAACTGACGACGCCGCTATACAACGATAAATACTTCTTTCATTACCCAGACTTTGAGTCAAATGTAAAGGTATATACTATTCCTGAAGGGATAGAGGTAATTGGCGAAGGTGCCTTCATATTTACATTTCTTAATGAGGTGAAGATTCCAAATTCTGTGAAGACCATTTCCGACTATGCATTCGATGGCAGTCAGTTGCAGAAAGTAAATATACCCACTTCCATAGAAACCATCGGGAAACAAGCATTTGGCCAGACAAGACTCAGAGAAATAGTTGTACCAACATCGGTAAAAAGCTTTGGCACACAAATGTTTACCAATGCATCCTGGCTTGAAAAGGCCATATTGCATAATCCTCTTGACAGCATTCCCAGCGATGCATTCTACAACTGCACGAGCTTGAAGGAAGTTTCCTTTCCTGCATCAGTATACCGGATAGGCAACTATGCGTTTCATGGATGTTCATCGCTTCCCCAGTTGCCAGACCTTACTAATATCTGTTCATTGGGAGTTGAAGCTTTCTACGGATGCAACTCCTTATCGTCTGTATCATTACCGTCAGCTATTACCCAAATTCCTGATGGAGCTTTCACTGGTTGTTTCAATCTCAAAGATGTGCACTTGCCCGAAAACATAAAAAGCATCGGCACTTATGCCTTCTATCAGAATAGCATGCTTGAAAGCATTCAAATACCTAAGACCGTGAGAAGCATTGGACATTCAGCTTTTTCCTTTTGTAAGCGACTAAAGAATATAGAACTACAGGAAGGACTCGTCTCCATCGGTGACTTCGCTTTTTCACAATTAGAAGCGTTGGAATCCATCTCTTTACCTGCAAGTTTGGAAAACTTAGGTTTAGGCGTTTTCTGTTACGATTACAAATTAAAGGATGTCTTCACGAAAAGAGAAATACCTATTGAACTGCAACAAGATCCATTCTTTATCAGCCAAAGCCCTTTGCTTTACGTAATATTGCACGTACCTGCAGGTTCGGCCAATAGTTACCGCACCGCGCAGTACTGGTCGGATTTTAGCACTATTGTTGAAGAGCCCACAGGAATCAACATTCAAGAGTTAAGTTCTGATTCTAAGCACAGCACCACCCCCGTAAAGAGGATTATTAATGGAGTTATCGGTATAGAAACCGAATCGGGAATCGTGCTCACCGATGGCAGGAGATTGGCAAAGTAAAGCATCTTACAAAACCTTACAGAGCACGTCTCTGTACATAATGGAGCACGTCTCTGTACATAATGGAGCACGTCTCTATACATAATGGAGCACGTCTCTATACACTACGGAGCATGCCTCTATACACTACGGAGCATGCCTCTGTACACTACGGAGCATGCCTCTGTACACTATGGAAATCACAAAGAATTGGGCAACTATATGCTTTTTGTCTCCTACTAGAGTATATGATTATCAAGAATTAGAGAATTTGAGAATTATATCATGAGTGGGAATTCATAAAGAATTTGAGATGAAAATGCAGGCATTTTCCAATTGTCTGTAGTAAGAGCAGACCTTGTGTCTGTCCTAATAATTCTTATTAATTCAGAGAGTGAATATAAAATTCTCTAATTCTCAAATTCTTGATAAAATAATAAGGAGTCTAATGCGACATAGTTTCCAAAAGTATTCCAATAAGTAGTGACAAAAAGGCCTTTTGACCTCCATTTTTTGACACTTGACTGGTCATTTTAGAGCAAAGTACCTGCAAAATGAGGTCGGGATACTGTTTTCCGCAATGCATATTTGTGCGCCAAATAGAGGGAAAAGGATTGAAACAAGCATCCCACACATGTTTTTTGAGGCCTTATAAAGGAAAAAACCACCTTTATTATTGCTATTTGTAGGTATAGATAAGATTAGAGTCTTACAACAAAATTACGTAATTCGTTGATTTTCAAATAATTAAAGGGTTTCTAAATAATTATTGAAACCCTTTGCAGTCACAGTCACAGAGTCACAGTTAGTTTAAAACCCACATCCACATCTCCTTATTATATATATAAATAATTGATTATTAATTAGTTATAAACTTTTATAAGTAGGGTTCGATGTTAAATGTGACATTTTTTTCGAACTGTGACTGTGATTTGTGACTATTAATGTGCCTTTTACAGGTATAAACAACTACTGAGATGTACCACGAAACAACGTAATTCGTTGATTTTCAAGTAATTAGTTAGCTGCTGATACTGCTGCAATCTCAAATCTCAAATCTCAGTTATTTTTATAAGGTACCCCCACTTTTCTTTCTTATATATATTATTATATCTATATTATTGATAATCAATTAGTTATAATAGATATAAGAGGGAGGAGTCGATGTAGATAGTGCCTTATTTTTTAATTGAGATTTGAGATAACTGAGACGACCAAGATCACTTACTCCTTTAGGAGGCCTCTGAGCATCTAACTCTCTGCAAAGAAGTTTTTCTCCGCAAGCCTTGCGAGGTTTGGTGGTATCGGGAAATGTTGTATCTTTGCACACAGAATTGGCCAAGAGCGCTTCGCGCGTTTCAAAAGTTCAATGGCCTGCGGCCGTTCAAGAAGTTCAAAAGGTTTATCGCAGTATAAGGGCACGAATTAAAAATATGGAAGAAGCAAGAAATGAGAAGATGCCGGTGCTGGACTTCGGCTTTGTAGAGGACCAGTCGCAAAATATCATCAAGGTGATCGGCGTGGGTGGCGGCGGACAAAATGCCGTCGGCAACATGTACGACGAGGGTATCGAGGGTGTGACATTCGCGGTGTGCAATACCGATAGCGCTGCACTCTCGAAGTCGCCTGTGCCCGTGAAGCTGCAGCTGGGCACGGTGGGCTTGGGAGCCGGTGCCAACCCGGAAGTAGGTCGCAAGGAAGCTGAGAGCAATATCAAGGACATTGAGCGCCTGCTCGACGACGGTACGAAGATGGTGTTCGTGACGGCTGGCATGGGCGGTGGCACGGGCACAGGTGCTGCTCCGGTAGTGGCAAAAGTGGCAAAGGACCGCGGCATCCTGACCATCGGCGTGGTGACGATTCCGTTCTACTTCGAGCAGAAGCGAAAGATTGTGAAGGCCCTGCGCGGCGTTGATGAGTTGCGAAAGCATGTCGATGCTATGCTCATCGTGAACAACGAACGCATCTGTGATGTCTATAACGACACACAAGTGACGCTAAAGGAGGCGCTGAAGCGTGCTGACGACATTCTGAAGAATGCTGTGAAGGGAATCTCGGAACTCATCACCATCAGCTCGGAGGGTAGCATCAACCTTGACTTCCGCGACGTGGAAACGACGATGCGCAACGGTGGCGGTGCCATCATGGCCATCGGACGGGCATCGGGCGAACGGCGTGTGGAGCGCGCCATCATCGATGCACTTGACTCACCCCTACTCTATGGCAACGACATCGGCAAGGCAAAACGCATCCTGTTCAATATCTACGCGAGTAAGGAGGCTCCGTTCTTCGTGCCGGAACTATCGGAGATCGCCGAGTTCTTCGACCAGCTCGACCCGAACATCGACGTGATATGGGGAACAGCCGAGGACAACTCGCTGGGCGAAGATGCCAAAGTCATCATTCTGGCTGCCGACCTCGACGACGACTTGCAGGAAAAGGAAGTACGCGATGAGAAGAGAGGATTGGCTGACGACACAGCCTACTACGAAAGTCTGATTCCGAAACTCTACAAGCCGCTGAGGAAGAATGACGAAGTAACGAAACAGGAGGAACCTCCCTTGACGATAGAGGTGCCCGAAACGGAGGAAACTGAACAACAGTCCAACGATGCTGATGTGTCCGTAGAGAACAAAGATTCCGAAAATACCGGTGATTCAGAAAACATCGAGAAGGACGAAAAGGACGAGAAAGAGATTGTGTTGCCTAAGCCTCCGAAGCCTGTGGAGGACAAGAAACCGGTGTCGATGGTGGAACGCTGGAAGCGCTGGCTGGAACGGAAGGTGACAGAGGTGGTGCTTGACGATTGATTGAGTGATGGAAGAACAGAAGAGGACGCCCGAGGAGCTGGCAGCAGAATTGAAGCAACTGCTGACGGCTTTACAGCTGCAGGACAGGAACGACCTGATACTGCAGGCGCTGGGTGTGCCTCTGCTGGAACAGCTGCGCATCGAAGCCGCTCGCGGAAAGCTGAGCCGTCTGCTCATCACGAAAGACCACCGACTGCTCTTGCTCGACTACGGGCAGAAGGAAGTCGTCCTGCAACCCGTCCACAAGGCTGTGTTTCTGCTATTCCTGGCCCATCCCGAGGGTATAGAGTTCAAGCGTCTGGGCGATTATCGGCAGGAGCTACTCGACTACTACCTGCGTGTTTCGCCTGCCAGCGTCGACCGGCAACAGGTGGAGGAAAGCGTCAGCCGACTTATCGACCCGCTCGACAATGCCATCAACGAGAAGTGTTCGCGCATCAAGCGTGCTTTTCTGGAGTTGATGGACGAATACAGCGCCAGCTACTATATCATCAGCAGCCACACCACGAAGCGCTTTGCGGGCTCGTCGCGCATCTGGTATGAACGGCTGAAAGTCATCAACCTACCACGAGAATTGGTTATCTGGGAAACGTAATAGGTTGTTTTGTTGTTTCTCACCGCAGCTTCCCGCTGAGGATTCGGTTTCTGACGCCTTTCACAGCGGGTTTGTAATAGTCCACTTCCATAGCTTTCAGGGTGCGGATGAGCTCGTCGGTGAGCTCTGGATAAAACTTGCACATACGATAGGCGAGCTTCATGCAGACCGATTGGATGCCGGGGAATTCCTCAGGGTTGGTCATGTGCTCGAAGCAGAAATCGAGGAAGTCGGTACGCAGGTCGTCCTCCTCCATCGCCAGGCGTTCGATAACGTTCAGCGACAGCCGCCTCACGGAGGAGTTGTCGGTGTGCATGGCCTGTTCGATAAACTCGTTGAGCAACGGCTGCAGCTGCGATAATTCCTCACGGCTGGCCTTGGTGAGTCCCCACAGGGCGCTCCTTGCCACGCGGTAGTCCTCGCTGAACGCATACTGTCGGGCGAATCCCAGGAAGTCGGCAGTCGCCTTCACGTCCTGATATATCTCCTGCGCTCCGCCCTCGCTGAACGTCTTTCTCAGTCTCTCGGTTGTTATCATCGATTCAAATTGTGTTTGCTTGATATAATGAATGTCAGGGTACGAAGATGCGTTGCAAAGTTACGAAAAAAGTATCAAACTGCAAGTTTCTTGTTCATAATTATTTAAAAGGAGCCATGATGACGGGGCAAGTGCAAAAATATTCTGAAAAAATAAGGCTATATGAGAAAAAAACACTACCTTTGCAGTTTAGATTGAAGTATTAAGAATCAAGTTTTAATAATCCATGATCAACAAGCAACTATTACAACCTGAGAGTATCGTCGTCATAGGCGGTTCAAACAACATTCACAAACCTGGTGGCGCCGTTGTGCGCAATCTGATTAGTGGCGGCTATAAGGGCACGCTGCGCATCGTCAACCCGAAGGAAGACGAGGTGCAAGGCGTGAAAGTGTTCCACGATGCCAAGGAGCTGCCGCCCACCGATCTCGCCATCCTTGTCGTGGCAGCGAAGTTCTGTCCTCAGTATGTGGATTTTCTCGCCAAGGAGAAGGAGGTACGCGCATTCATCATCATCTCGGCAGGCTTTGGCGAGGAGACCCACGAGGGTGCCAAGCTGGAACAGCAGATTCTCGACACCTGCGAGCAGTATGGCTGTGCGCTCATCGGCCCGAACTGCATCGGTATGCTGAACCGCTACCACCACTCCGTATTCACGAAACCCATCCCCTCGCTCAATCCGAAGGGCGTAGATTTCATCAGCGGATCGGGTGCCACCGCCGTGTTCATCCTCGAGAGTGCCGTGACGAAGGGTCTGCCCTTCAATAGCGTGTGGAGCATCGGCAACGGCAAGCAGATTGGCATAGAGACCGTCCTGGAATTCATGGACGAGAACTTCGACCCCGAACGCGACTCACTTGTAAAGTTGCTCTATATAGAGAATATCGCCGACCCCGACAAGTTGCTCTATCATGCCACATCGCTCATCCGTAAGGGTTGCCGCATCGCCGCCATCAAGGCGGGCTCGTCGGCAGCAGGCAGCAGGGCAGCCAGCAGCCACACGGGGGCTATTGCCTCGAGCGACTCGGCTGTGGAGGCCTTGTTCCGCAAGGCAGGCATCGTGCGTTGCTTCTCGCGTGAGGAGCTCACCACCGTGGGTTGTATCTTCACCCTGCCTCGCTTCACGGGTAAGAACGTAGCCATCGTCACCCATGCCGGCGGTCCTGGTGTGATGCTCACCGACGCCCTCTCGAAGGGTGGCATGAAGGTGCCTTCCCTCTCGGGTCCGATGGCTGACGAACTGAAGGAGAAACTCTTCCCCGGCTCAAGCGTTGCCAACCCCATCGACATCCTAGCAACGGGCACGGCCGAACAACTTGGCATCGCCATCGACTATTGCGAAAACAAGTTCGACAACATCGATGCCATCATGGTGATCTTCGGCACGCCGGGCCTCGTGCAACTCTACGAGACCTACAACGTGCTTGACAAGAAAATTCAGGAGTGCAAGAAGCCTATCTTCCCCATCCTGCCCAGCGTGAACACAGCAGGACCAGAGGTGCAGGAGTTCCTGTCGCGCGGACATGTGAACTTCTCCGATGAAGTGACGCTTGCTACGGCTCTGACGCAAATCATGCACACACCAGCACCTGCCGAACAGCAGATCCACATCATGGGTGTTGACGTGCCTCGCATACGACGCATCATCGACGGCATCAGCGAGAACGGATACATCTCGCCCGACCTTGTACACCAGCTGCTGGAAAGTGCCGGCATACCTACCGTTCCGGAGTTCGTGAGCGCCGACATGAAAGAAATCATCAAGTTCGCCGAGAAGTGCGGGTATCCCGTCGTAGCGAAAGTGGTCGGACCTGTGCACAAGAGTGATGTGGGCGGCGTAGCCCTCAACATCCGCTCGAAGGAAGTGCTTGCCGCCGAGTTCAACCGCATGATGGAGATTCCCGATGCTACCGCGGTGATGGTGCAGAAGATGATCAAGGGTACCGAGCTCTTTATCGGAGCGAAGTATGAGCCACGTTTCGGCCACGTCGTGCTCTGTGGTCTTGGCGGTATCTTCGTTGAGGTGCTGAAGGATGTCTCCAGCGGTCTGGCACCCCTCACCTACCCAGAGGCAGAGAGCATGATCAAATCGCTGAGAGGCTATAAGATCCTGAAGGGAACACGAGGACAGCAAGGCATCAACCGCCAGCGCTATGCCGACATCATCGTGCGGCTCTCCACCCTACTCCGCTTTGCCACCGAAATCAAGGAGATGGACATCAACCCGCTCCTTGCCGACGAGAAGGACGTCATCGCCGTCGATGCCCGCATTCTGGTGGAGAAATAAAGGGGTCTGTTGAGGAAGGCAACCGATTGCCTTCCTCACCTCAAGCGGCTATCGTAAGAACGACTGTCCGTTACACGTAGAATAGAACTTTTCTGCCTTATCGCGATTGTTTGCTGCGAAGATGGCCATGCGCTCATCGAGTTGTTCGTACTGATGGTCGCGGATGAACGATGTGCAGACACGCAGGCCTTCCTGATGGCTGCCCGTCGTAATCAGGCAGATGGCAGAGACGCCATAGTACATCAGCTCGCGTGCCAACTCGCCGCTCGTCATGCCCGGATAGCCGATGGTGAAATAGAATCCGTCGGCAACAGGCTGGTCGAGGTCGCGATCGTAGACCACATAGAAGCCGTGCTTCAAGAAAATCTCCTTCAGCCTGTGGGCACGCTCTCCATACACCTTCACTTCATCACGGAAATTGTACTCGCCGTCGCAAGCGGCACGGAAGAGTTCGGCCAGCGCAAACTGTGCCGAATGACTGGTGCCGGAGGAGAGGGCGTAGAGCATGCGTGTGGAGAAGACGAGTCCGAAGGGCAGTCCCTCATAGCGTGCTGCCAGGTCGGGATAGTGCCGATGGAACAGCTTGTCGCCGATGCACACCACAGCAATACGCTCGCCTGCATAGCTGAAGGCCTTCGAACCTGAGATGAGCAACATGTAGTTGTCGGTATAGCGGGCTACTGTCGGCTGATAAGGCGGCTGGAAGGGCACGCTGAGGTCGTGGCGGAAATCCATCGCGAAGTAGGCAAGGTCCTCCATGATGATGGTGTCGTACTTCGTAGCCAGCTCACCAATCGTGCGCAACTCGTCCTCCGTCAGGCACACCCACGAAGGATTGTTGGGGTTGCTATAGATGATGGCACAGATATTACCTTTCTGCAGATAGCTCTCAATCTTCGGGCCAAGCTTCTCACCGCGATAATCATAAACGTCGAAAGTTTCATACGCTACGCCCTGCACTTGCAGCTGCATCTTCTGCACAGGGAAGCCGGGATCGATGAAGAGGACGGTGTCCTTCTTCTTGTCGGCTTGCGAGCAGGTGAGGAACGAGGCAAAGGCACCCTGCATGGAGCCTACGACGGGCACGCAGCCCTCGGCGTTGATATCGACGCCGATGAATGCCTTGACGAAGCGTGAGGCCTGCTTCTTCAGTTCTGGATAGCCCTGAATATCAGGATATTGGGAGGCGATGCCGTTCTGAAGAGCTCGGATCTGCGCCTCCACGCCCACACGTGACGCAGGCAATCCCGGTATACCCATCTCCATCTTGATATACTCCACGCCGCTCTCTTTCTCGGCGGTGGCTGCCACCTGCTTCACCTCGCGAATGGTGGCCTTGGCGAAGTCCTGGATGCCCATCTGGGAAATCAGCGAGTCAACCAACGCCTTATCGATAGGAGTTTTCATAACTATTTTCCAGTTTCTTGTTTCTAGTTCTTTTCACTTTCAGCCCTGCCGAGAGCGAGCGCCTTGATGTTGGCTTCGACAACGGCTTCACCCTTACGCCCGAAGACACGGCGGATGGCATCCTCCAACTTCTGATACTCTATGCCGAGGGCCTTCTGGGCAGCACCCAACAGGATGACGTTGGCCGAACGGGGTACGCCACCGTCCTTCGCCATCTGCTCGAGGTCGAGCGTGATGACGTGATTGAGCTTCTGCAGGTCACTCATAATGACCTCCATATCAGGATAGTTAGGAATATTCTTGAAAGGATTACTTGAGGTGATGATCCATCCTTCCTTGCTCAGATAAGGCAGGTAGCGCAAAGCCTCCATCGGCTCCATGCTGATGATGACATCGGCACTACCGAAGGCGATAAGGTCGCTGGCGATAGGATCGCTGCTGATGCGCAGATTCGACTGCACATCGCCACCACGCTGACTCATGCCGTGCACTTCAGCCTGCTTGATGTAAAGGTTCTCATTCATGGCTGCTTCGCCGATGATGGTCGCGATGGAGAGGATGCCTTGTCCTCCCACGCCGCAAAGGATAATATCAGTCTTCATTTCTTTTCCTCCTGTGCTCTTTTTTGTTTCAGATGACGTTGTAAGGTCTGTATGCACTCGCGGCGCGGGATGATGACGCTGGTGCCATGATAGTTGATTTCCTGACGCAGGATGCTAGTGATCTCGGGCATGTTCTTGGGCAGGGGCACGACCACGTGGAGATGTTCTTCGCTCAAACCGAGTCCGCGGCAGATGGCCTCGAACTTATTGGTGCCGGCAGAATCCTGACCGCCCGTCATACCTGTGGTGAGATTGTCGCTGATGATAACGGTAATGTCGGCATTCTCGTTGATGGCATCGAGAAGACCCGTCATGCCACTGTGGGTGAACGTGGAGTCGCCGATAATAGCCAGCGAAGGCCATTGACCGGCATCGGCAGCACCCTTGGCCATCGTGATGCTGGCTCCCATGTCGACACAGGAGTGAATGGCCTTATAGGGTGGCAGGAAGCCAAGCGTGTAACAGCCGATATCGCCGAACACACGAGGGTTCTCATACTCAAGCAGCACCTGGTTGAGAGCGGTGTAGACATCGCGATGGCCACATCCCTGACACAATGCCGGCGGACGCGGAGCCACGTCTTCGCAAGGAGCGAAGTTATCTCCTGTCTTCATGCCGAGGGCTTTCTTCACCACGTCGGGATTGAGCTCACCCGTGCGGGGGAGTTCTCCAGTCAGGCGTCCCATGACGTTAGGCATCTCTGCCACGCCACGCACGATATCCTCGATGAAAGGCTGGCCCTCCTCCACGATGAGCACGTGCTCACACTCGTCGAGCATGCGGCGTACCAACTTCCTGGGAAGCGGATATTGGGAGATCTTCAACACGGGATAAGGACACCCCGTTGGGAAGCATTCGCACACATAGTTGAAGCCGATACCAATGGCAATAATGCCCAGCGAATGGTCGGCAGCATCGACATACTGATTATAGACAGAGGCAACGGCATCTTCCTCGAGCACGGCCTGTTGGGCGGTAACCGAGTCGTTGCGGCGACGGGCATTGGCTGGCAGGAGCACCCAGTTCTTGGCCTCGGCGTTGTAGTTCATGTCGTTCTCCTTGCGAGCCTCTTCCTTCACCTGGACGACGGCACGCGAGTGGGCCATACGGGTGGTGACACGCATGAGCACGGGCAGCTTCTGGCGCTCGGAGTAGTCGAAGGCAACAGCCATCATGTCGTAGGCCTCCTGCTGGTTCGACGGCTCGAACGTGGGCAGCATGGCGAACTTTCCGTAGAAGCGCGAATCCTGCTCGTCCTGCGATGAATGCATCGATGGGTCGTCAGCCACAAGCACGATCAGTCCTCCGTTGACACCCGTCATACCAGAGTTGACAAACGGGTCGGCACAGACATTCAGTCCGACATGCTTCATACATACCAGCGCACGCTTGCCCATGAACGACATGCCGAGAGCAGCCTCCATAGCGGTTTTCTCGTTGGTCGACCAACGGCTATGAACGCCACGCTCCTTGGCAAGCGGTGACAATTGAATAAACTCGGTAATCTCCGTTGAAGGCGTGCCCGGATAAGCATAGACACCACTCAAGCCGGCATCGAGAGCTCCTTGGGCAATAGCCTCATCTCCTAATAATAGTTTCTTCATATGATGTTGATAGATAATGATTGAATTCTTGTTACTTTATGACCGTAGCCTCGAGCGGCTGAGCCAACGCATCGAGGAATTCTTCTATGCGCAGCTGCCATTCGCGTTGCGTGCGTACATCATTCTTACTCCACGCGCTTCCGAAATAATAGGTAAACTTCTGGCCGCTCTTGTAGTTCTTCAGGATGCCTACGGCATGCCCCACCGTACCAGGAGCTGGCTTCTTATCAAGCAGCTTCTTGGTCTCGACGTTGCCCTCGGGGAAGAGGCAGGCAACATAGATTTGGAAGTTCTGGGCATTGGGATTATCGGTGGGGTCGGCATAATGCACATAGTTCTTACCCAGCACGACGCTCTCGGTGTCCTCAGCATGGATGACGACGCCGGCAGCGAGGTCGCGAGCTTGCGACAGACCTTCATACCCCACCGTCATCTTGTTGAAGTTCGAGCCTTTGTCGAGGCTGAGAATGCGATGCTCCACGACTGCCTTGTCGTTCTTCACCTCGACGGCAGGATACGTAAGTTCTACGGTGAACCGCAACGGACCGTTGTCGAGGATCTTGTACGACTCGTAGCTATAAGGCAGGATCAGGTTGTTGCCATCCATCAAGGCAGGGGCTCCGCAACCCAGCGTAGGACCGACCTTGTAGCAGTCAAGACCATAGCCGTGATCGAAGTGATAGGTCGTAGCCTTCTCCACCTCGAAAGCCTCGGCATTCTTGCCGGCAGCCTTCAAAGCCTGAATCTGCGAATGGTTGGAGAGCTCTGTCTTGTAACGGCCCTCTACCTCGAGGTCGGGGGTGTTCTTCACCCACACATCGATGCCGAAGGCACGCTCACCCGAACGTTGCAGGGCAGGACCATAGAGGCGATAGGCCGTGCGGTCGTTCTCCCAGGCTATGTCGTCGACACGTTCAGGATACTGGCGGCCTGTGACAAACACCTTTGCCGGCTGCGGCCGACCAGGCTCAACGGTGAACTCGGCGGTTCCACAAGGACGGATAGCGACATCAAGCAGGAGTTTTCCGTCGTATGACAGCTGATAGCCCACCTCTTGGCCAAGCGCATTCTTCACGACGAAAGGCTCACCCTGGCGAATGCCCAGCTGCTGGTAGACGGCAGCAGCATCGACCTCCACCACCTCTTGTCTCTGCTCTCTCTCGTCGTTGGTGACGCGAATCTTCACTTTCTGGGCCATCGCCGACGCAGGCATCAAGAGTGCCGCGAGCGCCCAAACAAATAACATTCTCATATGCTAATCGGTTTTCTTATTTCAACTCATCAATAAAGAACTGGGCAATCTGACGAAGCAGATGGTTGCGCGTATTGCCGCCATAAATGCTGTGATTGCGGTTGGTGTAGAGATTCATCTTGAAGTCCTTGTCGGCCTGAACGAGTGCCTCGGTATATTCATAGGTGTTCTGCGCATGCACGTTGTCGTCGGCAACTCCATGACAGAGCAGCAACGCACCATGCAGCTTCTCGGCACGTGTGATGGGATTGTCGTTGTAGCCTGTGGGATTTTCCTTCGGCGTACGCATATAGCGCTCGGTATAGACCGAATCGTAGTAGCGATAGCTGGTCGGGGGAGCCACAGCCACACCGGCGCGGAACACGGGACGCCCCTCGCTCATACTCATCAGCGTGCAATAGCCGCCATAGCTCCAGCCCCAGATGCCGATGCGGTCGGCATCCACATACGACTGCTTGCCCAGCCACAAGGCTGTCTCAACCTGGTCGCGGGCCTCGAGCAAGCCCAGAGCCTGATAGGTGCACTTCTCGAACTCAGCTCCGCGGGCTCCGGTACCACGACCGTCGACACACACCACGATGAAGCCTTCCTGGCAGAGATAGCTGTCGAAAAGACCGCCCTGCCCCATCGAACCGATATTCCACGAGTCAACAACCTGCTGACTGGCGGGGCCGCTATACTGGAACATCACCACCGGATATTTCTTCGAAGCGTTGAAGTTGGCCGGTTTCATCATCCAGCCTTCCAGCTTCACGCCCTCGCCCGTGGTGAACTCGAAGAATTCCTTCTTGCCCAGTTCGTAGCGCTTCAGTTTCTCTTTGAGGTCGGCATTATCGACGCGCGTCGAGAGCACACGGCCCTTCTGATCGCGAACCGTATAGACAAACGGGGTGTTGGCATCGCTCCACGTATTGAGAAAATACTGATAGTCGCCCGAGAACACGGCCGAATTCCAACCCTGTTGATCGGTCAGGCACTCGGTCTTTCCGTTCTTGTGGTTGACATACACCTGACGATCGCGGGCGCTACGAGTGGCAGCCTGATAAAAGACGTCGCCCGTCTGCTCGTTGTAGCCATAGATGTCGGTAATGTCGTACTGGCCGTCGCCGATCTTCCGCTCCTGCGTTCCGTTCATCGTGTAGAGATACAGGTGCATATAGCCGTCGCGGTCGCTGGGCAGGAGGATGTGGCTCTTGCCGATTTGCATCTGGCCGAGCACGTCTTCACGCACATATTTGGGCACGCTCTCCTTAATCAACAACTGGGCAACCGTCGAGCGGGCGTTCACCGTGTAGAGGTTCAGCACGTCCTGATGGCGGTTCATCGAGGCTACGATGACCTTGTCGGGCTCGCTCATCGGGAGAATGCGGGGCAGATAGCCGTCGTCATCGACAGGCACCTGCAACTGGCGCGTCTGGCGGCTCTTGATGTCGAAGCTCCACGCCGTTACCGTCGAGTTCACCTCGCCTGCCTTCGGATACTTATAGCTGTATAGGCCCGGATAGAGCTCGTACTCCGCACGCTGGGGCTTCATGCCCTGGAAGTACTGAAGCGAGTATTCGCGCACGGCCTTCTCGTCGAAGCGCACCCAGCAGAGCATCGTGCCGTCAGCGGTGAAGCAGAAGGCGCGGTTGTACTCGAACTCCTCTTCATACACCCAGTCGGGTATGCCGTTGATGACCTCGTTGAACTTGCCGTCCTTCGTCACCTGGCTCTCAGCATTATCGTAGAGCAGCTTCACAAGGAAGAGATTGTTGTCGCGTACGAAAGCCACCTGCATGCCGTCGGGGCTCCACAGTGGAACCTGCTGCTTGCCGCCGTCGGAGAGGCGTTCCAGCTTGCGGCTCTTGATGGTGTAGATATAGTAATCAGCCTTGAACGAACGGCGATAGACGGCCTCGGTATTCGTCTGGATGAGCATGCGACTGCCATCGGGCGACATCACATAGCCGTCGAAGCGCTCTATCTTCTCGCCCAGCGTCTTCTCCACATCGAAGAGCACACCCGTCTCCTGACCAGTCTTGAATGAATACTCCACGATGCGCTTGCCATCGCCTGAAATGCTGGCATAGCGGTCGGAACCCTCGATGGGGTTTACTCCATAAACACGCTGCGGCGAGAACTCACCACCCGTGATAGCCTTCAGCGTCAGCTTGTCGGCGGCATCAACGACTACCGCCATGAGCAGCGCTGCACATGCAATAAGAAATTTCTTCATAAATCAAACAGGTTTTTCTCTTTGATTGCAAAGGTACGAATAAGTGAGCGAAATACAAAATAAAAATGGATTTTTTATTTTTATTTCCGAACGAAAGTACATTCGGCGAAGCCAAAGTACGAATAAGTGAGAACAATACAAAATATTTTGCAAATATTTTTATTGTTGAGCGAAAGTACCTTCGACGAAGCCAAAGTACGAATAAGTGAGCGAAATACATTTGAGTTTCCTTGATAAGGAAACGGCGTAAGCAAAGGTTTTATGCTGAATGCATAATAATCACTCCGCCTGCAGGAACGACTCCATGCTGGTGCCTGGATGCTTGATCATATACCGCTCGGCCAGAACGGTATACTTGGTTTTGAAGAACAACGTGTTCATCGCCTTGTTGGCTGCCCACATGATACGCCCCATATGCACATCGCGCCCTTCCTGCGAGGCGGTTTCAAAATTCTTCATGGGATAGTGGCTCAGCAGCCAGAACACCAGACAATCGGGCACGATGCTCTTGCGGGTCATCGAGGAGCGCTGTTTCTCGTCGTAGAACTTCGCATAGGCCGGGTAGTCAGCACCCAGATACTTGTCGAGCGAGATGCCAATCAAGCTGTCGCCGACGATGATGCTCTGTCCCAAGGCCCCTACTTGTGCATAGACAGCAGGAAGCGGCATCGAGGGAAGGAACTTCTGCAGGCGTGTGAAAGCGAAGTCCAGTTGTTTGTCGATATCGCTCATGTCGGCATACTGGTATTCTGCATCGGCGATGATGACCTGCAGCAGACTGTCCTGATAGAAGTTCAGGAAGCGGGCGTTGATTTGCGCATCGTTCACCTCGCCCAGCTGCAACATGTCCTCAAGCAGGGTGCGCGTCTCAATGGGATAGTCGGTATTCATCTGCTGCAACGCCGAGAAGTCGCCCGTGGTAAGATAACGGCTCTGCAGGCGGTCGTAACGTTGAACCTTCAACAGTTGCGATGCCTCAACCTCTTCATTCGACTTCAACTTGAAGTCGCAGGCCACACAGTAAACAGCCATCAGAAAGGTCAGAAGATAGAAGAATGCCGATGCTTTTTTCACGTTTTATTCTAACTCTTTGCAAAATTACTAAATTTTATTTAATTCACAAAATATTTTGCTAAAAAAGTTAAAATTCACCCCAAAAAAGTTTGAATTAACTTTATTTTATTGAAATAATTCCGTAAGTTTGTCATGTAAATCGACGTCATGACAACAAATATCATCACGAAAAATGAAAAGACTTCCTACTGCCGCCCTACTCCTCGTCATTGCCTTCTCCGCCCAGGCAGCAACCATCCAGGTTGAGGTGCAAAACCCCTCGAAGTTCCAGAGAGACTGCGTGCCCGTGGTCATCGATCTCTCCGCCTACGGACTCGTCAACACAGCTACCGTGACCGAGAAGGCAAGTGCGCGCATCCTGCCGTCACAACTCGACGACCTCGACCAAGACGGGCGTCCTGACGAGCTGTGCTTCCTCACCACCCTCGCCCCTCGCGAGAGCAGGAGCTTCCAAGTGGAGTTCAACGGCACCCAGCAGCCGGAAACTCCAGAAAGCGAAGTCTACGTCGAGATGCTGCTGTCGAGCAAGAAGGTGAAAGAGGAGAACAAGCACGACATCTACATCTCCAGCCTGACCGTCGACCGAGGCGTGAACCCCTACAACCAGCTCCACCATCACGGAGCAGCCTTCGAGAACGAACTCGTGGCCTACCGCATCTATTTCGACCACCGCCAGACCGTCGACATCTACGGCAAATACCACAAGGGGCTGGAGCTGCGGCAGACACAATTCTACCCCGATGAAGCCCAGAAACAAGCAGGATTCGGCGATGACATCCTGTGGGTGGGCAACACGTTTGGCGTTGGAACCTTACGCGGCTACGACGGCCAGCAGCCCACGATGCTCCACGACGTCATGCATCGCTCGCAACGCATCGTGGCACGAGGTCCTGTTCGCACCATCGTCGAGATCAGCGACGAAGGCTGGCTGCCCAACGCCCCTGCCGTGAAGAATCCCCTTTCCGACGACGGCAAGCAGTCCATCCAGACCGAAGGGCGCCTCGACCTCACCACACGCTACACCCTCTATGCACATCGCCGCGACTGCCAGGTCGACGTGTTCATCTCCGATGTCACCACAGCACCACGTCTCTCCACGGGTATCATCAACGTGAAGAACTCCGTGGAGTATTCCGATCATCACGGCTTGCGCGGCTGCTGGGGAACCGACTGGCCCGTTTCAGAGAAAGACTCCGTGGGACACAAGCGCGAGACTGTAGGACTTGGCATCTGCCTGCCCCAGCAGAGCGTGGTGAGCGAATGGCCTGCCGACAGCGACAACTACGGCTTCGAGATCAGCATGCGGGGTGCCCACCTGTGCTACCACATTACCTTCGGTTCCGACAACGAGGACTTCGGCTATCATACCGCCGACGACTGGTTCGAATACCTGCGCCAGTGGAAACGCGAAATCGACACGCCGGCAAGAACGACCATCCATTAACAACACTCCTTTTTTATCTCTCCCTGTCAACTGGAGCAATGCTCTGTAGGTTATGGAGCAATGCTCCCTACCCTTTGGAGCAATGCTCCGTAGGTATATAGAGCAGTGCTCCGTAGGTATATAGAGCAGT
Organism: Prevotella sp.; assembly: GCA_017557185.1. GTDB lineage: Bacteria > Bacteroidota > Bacteroidia > Bacteroidales > Bacteroidaceae > Prevotella. The sequence continues at coordinate 21,623 of JAFZAP010000060.1, read as the reverse complement.
GCTCTGTATCATCGGGAGCAGTGCTCTCTTTGGTCTAAACCATTGCTCCTTTTGGTGTGAAGCAATGCACAATAAGGTCTACGGAGTCTTGTGATTCAAAACCATTTACCCCAAAATGAAGAAGGATACTCGTTGGAGGGAATGCCATCAAAATGGTGAGAAAACTGAGTAGAATGCTAACGTCGGCGCTTCTTTTTCTTTGGGAACTGCTGATAGAATGAATCGAGGGCGGCGCGGGGGGTGCCGAGGGCGACAAGGCGGTCGAGGTCGTCGAGGGCATCGTCGAAGTGCTTCATCTTGATGCGAACCTGCGCACGTGCCAGCAACCAGTCCTTTTGATGGGGCTGGAGGCGCAAAGCCTGCGTGAAATCGTACTCGGCAGGGTCGTATTGCTCGCGCTGCACCTCCAAATCGGCACGAGCGGCATAGACAACAGCGCTATCGGGATACTGACTGATGAGCAGGCTCAGCTGGTCGTAAGCGTCAGTGAAGCGCTGCATCTTCTGATTCAACAAGGCGAGTCCGAGGCGCGCCTCAAAGTGGGAGGGCACGATGCTCAGCAGATGTTCGTAGTCGAGGCGTGCAAACGAATAGCGGCTGAGCTGCTGGTTGGCATAAGCACGGAAAAAGAGGGCCGCGAGATGTCCAGGCTGCTGTTGCAGGACGATATCGTACTCATCCTTGGCGAGCTGCCACTGCTCGAGCTGCATGTTGATGGCTGCCTTCTTCAGGCGCAGGTCGACAGAGTCGGGATGGTATTCCAACGCATCGATGGCTGCCTGGAGAGAGTCCTGCAGCGTCTGGGCATGGATGCTCCCACATGGGAAGAGACAAGCGACAAGGGCAGCGAGGCACCAGCCCCCTATCCTTGTGTGCATTCTGTACAGAAACGATTGCTTCATGTTATAACAGACTTCGGCTATCGCTTGATGTAATCGATAATCCACTGGCCCACCTCGCGGGTGCCATAATGGGGAGCGCCTTCTACCTGAATCTCCGGTGTACGCACATTTTGCTCCAACGAGGCATCGACGGCTTCGCGGATGGCCTGCCCCTCTTCGATCAAACCGAAGTGCTCAAGCAGCATGGCGGCAGAGAGAATCTGTGCCAGCGGATTGGCGAGATTCTGACCGGCTGCCTGCGGCCATGAGCCGTGGACGGGTTCGAAGAGCGGGGTGTGAAGGCCAAGACTCGACGACGGCTGCAAGCCCATGGAACCGGTGATGCATGAGGTCTCATCGGTGAGGATATCGCCGAAAGTGTTCTCGGTGACGATGACATCGAAGTATCGCGGTTCAGTGAGCACGCGCATCGAGGCATTGTCGATGAACATGTAGTCGGTAGTGACGTCGGGATACTGTGGTTCCATCTCCTTGGCGATTTGCCGCCATAGGCGCGACGACGCCAGCACGTTGGCCTTGTCGACGACCGTGAGGTGCTTCTTGCGCTTCTGGGCATACTCGAAGGCTACCTTCAGGATGCGCTCAATCTCAGGACGTGTGTAGATATCGGTGTCGTAAGCCATATCATTGTCCTGATGCTTCTCGCCGAAGTACATGCCGCCCGTGAGCTCACGGATGACGATGAAGTCGGCACCGCGCAGCAGTTCGTCCTTCAGCGGAGACTTATGCAGGAGGCACTCGAAGGTGGCAACGGGTCGCACGTTGGCAAAGAGCCCCAGCTTCTTGCGCATAGCGAGCAATCCCTGCTCAGGACGTATGGGCGAGGTGGGGTCGTTGTCGTAGCGCAGGTCGCCGACAGCAGCGAAGAGCACCGCATCGGCCCGCATGCAGATGTCGTGGGTAGCCTCGGGATAGGGGTCGCCCACCACATCGATGGCATGAGCACCGCAGATGGCTTCCTCGTATTCGAACTCATGGTGGAATTTCTCGGCAATAGCATCGAGAACGCCGATGGCCTGTATCATGACCTCAGGTCCAATGCCGTCGCCCGGCAGAATGGCAATTTTCAGTTTCATATATTTTCATTTTCAAATATGTTCAGCATCTTGAAGGTAGCCTTGATGGCAGCTTCGGTCTGGTCGGCATCGAGGCCTCGGGTGCGGACGATGCGATCAGGGAACTGCCAGGCGATGACCGTCTGCACAAGGGCATCGGTGCGGCCGCCTGGGGGAATGGAAACGGCATAGTTGACGAGGATGGGGAACGTGCGGCCGATATACTTCTTGTAGATATGGCGCATGGCCTTCACAAACGCGTCGTACTGTCCGTCGCCGGTAGCACCTGCCTCGAACTGCTTGCCATTGATTTCGACCTTCACGTTGGCACCGGGCTTCAAGCCGTAGGCGGTGGACACCATGTAGCTGATGAGGCGCACTCGGTCGCTGGGCACGTGGTTGCGCAGCACGTCGTTGACGATGTAGGGCAGGTCTTCCTGCGTGACAATTTCCTTCTTCTCGCCGAGCTCGGTGATGCGAGCCGTCACCATGCGCGTCTGCTCGGGTGTAAGCTCAAGGCCTAGTTCCTCAAGGTTGCGGGCGATATTGGCACGTCCGGAGTTCTTGCCGAGGGCATACTCGCGCCGACGTCCGAAACGCTCGGGCACGAGGGCGTTCTGATAGAGCTGGTGCTTGCTATCGCCATCGGCATGCACGCCTGCCACCTGCGTAAACACATTCTCGCCGACGATGGGCATATTGGGGGCGATGGCGATGCCGCTATAACCCTCGACGAGGTGACTCAGGTCGTTGAGCTTATCCTCGCAGATATTGGTGCGAGCTTCGAAATGATCGCGGAGAATGGCCTGCACGCTCGCCAACGGCGCATTTCCACAGCGTTCGCCCAATCCGTTGACGGTGACGTGAAGTCCCTTGCAACCGCTCAGGACGGCAGCCAGCGTGTTGCTCACTGCGAGGTCGTAGTCGTTGTGTCCGTGAAAGTCGAAGTGATAGCCGGGATAGCGCTTCACCATCTTGCGCATATACTCCACACACTGCAGCGGGTTCATGATGCCTAAGGTGTCGGAAAGCATATAGCGGTGGACGGGCTCACAGCGCAGGCCGTCGAGCAACTGATAGACATAGTCGACACTATCGCGCATGCCCGAGCTCCAATCCTCGAGGTAGAGATTGACGTCGAGACCCATATCGTGGGCGTAGTTGATGGTTTCGCGCAGGTCGGCGATGTGCTGTTTGGGTGTCTTGCGCAGCTGATGGACACAATGGCGCAGGGAGCCCTTCGCCAGCAGATTGATGACCTGACAGCCACAGGAACGTATCCAGTCGACTGAGCGCTTGCCGTCGACAAAGCCCAGCACCTCCACCCTATCGAGACGGCCGATGCGGCTGGCATAGCGGCAGATCATGCTCACCGCCTCCTTCTCGCCCTCAGAGACGCGGGCGGAGGCTACCTCGATGCGGTCGACATTCACCTCCGATAGCAACCGACGGGCAATGACGAGCTTCTCGTGGGGCAAGAACGACACTCCGCTCGTCTGTTCACCATCGCGCAATGTGCAATCGAGAATCTCGATGAATCGGCGTTCCTTTACTTGTCTGATTTGTTCTGGCGTTCCCATGCTTCTGTTTTTTCCTGATTGGCTACGAGGAAATCGATATCGTCGAGGCCGTTCATGAGGCAATGCTTCTTGTAGGCGTTGATCTCGAACGACTCGCTGTTACCCGTAGCAAGATTGGTGACCGTCTGCTTAGGCAGGTTGACTTCGACCTGTGTGGCGTGGTCGCGAGCGATGGAGTCGAAAAGTTCCTGCAGGAACGGCTCGCTCACGACAACAGGCAACACGAAGTTGTTCAGCTCGTTGTTCTTGTGGATATCAGCAAAGAACGAACTGATGACCACGCGGAAGCCGTAGTCGGCAATCGCCCACGCTGCATGTTCGCGGCTGGATCCGCTGCCGAAGTTCTTGCCTACCACGAGGATGACACCCGAATAGGACGGGTCGTTCAGCACGAAGTCAGCTTTTGGTGTGCCGTCAGCATGAAAGCGCCAGTCGCGAAACAGATTATCGCCCATGCCTACCTTGTCGGTGGCCTTCAGGAATCGGGCAGGAATAATCTGGTCGGTGTCGACATTCTCAAGAGGAAGTGGCACACACGATGATGTGATGATATCGAATTTCTTATTCACTTGGATATTTACGATTTACTAATTTACGATTGACGATTTATAGGAACTCGCGTGGGTCGGTGACCACGCCCGTCACAGCGGCCGCGGCAGCAACGAGCGGACTTGCCAAGACTGTTCTGGCACCAGGGCCCTGACGACCCTCGAAGTTACGATTGCTGGTAGACACACATAGCTTGCCCGGAGGCACTTTGTCGTCGTTCATAGCCAGACAGGCAGAGCATCCCGGCTGACGAATTTCAAAGCCAGCAGCAGCAAGAATATCGGCAATTCCTTCTTCAATAATTTGTTGAAGGACCATCCATGAACCAGATGTCAACCAAGCAGTTACGTGTTCGTTCTTATGCCGACCTTTCACCAATGAGGCGAAAGCACGGAAGTCCTCTATGCGGCCATTGGTGCACGCACCTAGGAAGACGTAATCGACCTGCGTTCCAAGGAGCGATTTCCCTGCCTCGAAGCCCATATAGGACAGGCTCTTCAAGAACGAAGCACGGCTGGTCTCGGGTATTTCGTCGAGCGAGGGAATGTTTTCCGTGATGCCGATGCCCATGCCGGGATTGGTTCCATAGGTGACTCGTGGCTCGATGTCGGAGGCATCGAAGGTGATCTCCTTATCGAAAAAAGCATCGTCGTCACTACGCAAGGTGCGCCAATAGGCTACAGCGCGCTCCCACTCTTCGCCTTTGGGGGCATATTCCCTACCCTTGAGATAACGGAACGTGATGTCGTCAGGAGCCACGATGCCTCCACGGGCACCCATCTCGATGGAGAGGTTGCAAAGCGTGAGGCGACCTTCCATCGACAGTTCGCGGACGGCCTGACCGGCATATTCAACAAAATGCCCCGTTGCACCCGACGTAGTGAGGCGCGCCATGAGGAAGAGGGCAAGATCCTTTGCGGTGACACCCTTGCCCAGCGAGCCGTTGACCGTAATGCGCATGGTTTTGGGCTTCTGCTGAAGGATGCACTGGGAAGCCATCACCATCTCGACCTCGCTCGTGCCGATACCGAAGGCAATAGCACCTACGGCACCATGTGTGCTCGTATGGGAGTCGCCGCAGACAATAGTCATACCCGGCAGCGATAGCCCCTTCTCGGGTCCTACCACATGAACGATTCCGTTGTCGAGGGTATTCATGGCGTAATGGGTAAGCCCGAACTCCTCACAGTTGCGAGCCAGCAAATCGACCTGCTTCTGCGAAACGGGATCGGCGATGGGCTTGTCCTGATCGTGCGTCGGCGTGTTGTGGTCGGGCATACAGATGATCTGACCGGGGCGGAAGCACTTCAAGCCGCGAGCTCGCAAGCCGTCGAACGCCTGTGGCGAGGTGACCTCATGCGCATACAGGCGGTCGATATAGAGCTGTGTGGGGCCGCCGTTGACAATCTGCACAACATGCCTATCCCATATCTTGTCAAACAACGTATTCATGTGGTTCTATCTTCTGAATTTGTTGATACAATCGATGTAAGCCTCAACGGAAGCCGTCACGATATCGGTATTGGCACCAAAGCCGTAATACATCTGGTTTTCGTATTCCACCTGCATATGTACCTTACCCACATCGTCGGAGCCCTTGGAGATTGCCTGAATCGTGAACTCCTTGAGTGTCATCTGCTTCATGATGATCTTCTTCAGAGCCTTGATGGCGGCGTCGACAGGCCCATTGCCCGTCGAGGCTGCCTCGAACTTCTGGCCACTGATGTCGAGGCCGATGCTGGCTACGCTGCGAACACCCATACCAGTGGTGACCTGCAGGAAGTCGAGTTTCACTCCGTGAGTCTCGGCAGTATCGGCACCTGCTAGGACGAGGATATCGGCATCACCGATTTCTTTCTTCCGATCGGCCAAGTCGAGGAACTTCTGATAGATCTTGTCGAGTTTCTGTTCGCTGACATCGATACCGTTCACATGCAGACGATACTTCAAGGCAGCACGTCCGGAACGCGCCGTCAGCAAAATAGAGTTGTCATCAAGACCGATGTCCTTGGGATTGATAATCTCGTAGGTCTCGACATTCTTCAGCACACCGTCCTGATGGATGCCGCTGGAATGAGCGAAGGCGTTGCGCCCGACGATGGCCTTGTTGGGTTGAACAGGCATATTCATCAGGCTTGACACCATGCGCGAAACGGGATAGATGCGCTGGGTGTTGATGTTGGTATCGATATTGAGATGCTTGTGGCAACGCAGAATCATGGCGATTTCCTCCAACGAAGTGTTGCCAGCTCGTTCGCCAATACCATTCACCGTCACTTCTACCTGACGGGCTCCATTGAGCACACCAGCAAATGTGTTGGCCGTTGCCAAACCCAAGTCGTTGTGGCAATGGGTAGAGATGATGGCCTTGTCGATGCCGTCGACATGATCAATAAGATACTTGATCTTCTGACCGTACTCCTCCGGCAGGCAATAACCCGTGGTATCGGGGATGTTGACAACGGTGGCTCCTGCCTTGATGACAGCCTCGACCACACGTGCCAGATACTCGTTGTCGGTACGGCCGGCATCCTCGGCATAGAACTCTACGTCCTCGACGAACCGTTTCGCATATTTCACAGCCTCTACGGCACGTTCGATGATCTCTTCACGATTGCTGTTGAACTTGTACTTGATGTGGAGGTCACTGGTGCCTATACCTGTATGGATGCGCTTATGCTTCGCATATTGCAAGGACTCTATCGCCACATCGATGTCTTTCTGCACAGCACGCGTAAGCGCACAGATAGTCGGCCACGTAACGGCCTTTGAAATCTCGATAATTGAATTGAAGTCACCAGGACTTGAGATGGGGAAGCCCGCCTCGATGACATCGACTCCTAAACGTTCCAACTGCTTTGCCACCTGAATTTTTTCGACCGTATTCAACTGGCATCCAGGAACTTGTTCGCCATCACGAAGTGTCGTGTCGAAAATAAACAATCTTTGATTCATGTGCCTAAATTACTTGATGTATGCGTTACAAAAACTCTATTTGAGGTATTTATAGGCTGCAAAGATAATCATTTGCGTCGAGAAAAAAGAAAATTCGCAACAATTTTAAGTAAAAATGTTGCGAATTATAAGTTTTTGTCTGTCATCCTCAGAAAGCAGGTGTTATTTCCTCGGATACTCCGAAAGGCATGTCATCACCATTCATCCGGCTGCCCTTAATCTCACCGCCGCCATCGGACAAGGGGGGAATGAAACCGTCCTCAGGATTCTCGAAGCGAGTGAAATCGCCCTGAAAGCGCAAGTTCACATCGCCTGTTCCACCCTTACGGTGCTTGGCAATAATGATCTGCGCAATACCACGCAGGTCGTTACCCTTGTCGTCCTGGAAGATGCGATAGTACTCGGGGCGATGCACGAACAGCACCATATCGGCATCCTGCTCGATGGCTCCCGACTCGCGAAGATCGCTGAGCTGCGGACGCTTGCCCTCGTTGCCCTCACGGTTCTCAACGCCACGATTGAGCTGCGAGAGTGCCAAAATGGGAATATCGAGTTCCTTGGCAAGACCTTTCAGAGATCGCGAGATTGTCGACACCTCTTCCTGACGGTTACCAAAACGCATACCATTGGCATTCATGAGCTGCAGGTAGTCGATCATGATGATCTTCACATCTTTCTCACGTACGAGTCGGCGTGCCTTTGTGCGCAGTTCGAAGATGGAAAGACCTGGGGTGTCGTCGATGTAGATGGGAGCACCTTGCAGCTTGTTGACATTACGATCGAAACGCTCCCATTCGTCACGATCAAGCTGACCGTTCTGCAGCTTCTTACCACTGATGTCGCAGACATTCGACAGCAGGCGGTTGCAGAGCTGAACAGCACTCATCTCCAATGAGAAGAAGGCGATGGGATGGCGATAATCGACGGCAATGTTTTTCGCCAAGCTCAGGGCAAACGAGGTCTTACCCATAGCCGGTCGGCCAGCAATGATGACGAGGTCGCTTGGTTGCCAACCTGCCGTCATATCGTCGAGCTTCGAATACCCCGTCGGGACACCCGTAAGGCCAGAAGTGTTCTGTGCAGCTTTTTGCAATATCTGAACCGCCCTTTCAATGACTGGGTCGATATGCGTATAGTCGGACTTCATGTTCTTCTGCGATATCTCGAACAAGCTGCCCTCGGCTTCCTGCATCAGTTCATCGGGATCGACGGTGTCGTCGAAAGCCTTCTCCTGAATACGGCTGGTATAGGAGATGAGTTGACGCATCAATGATTTTTGCGCAAGGATATGAGCGTGATACTCGATGTGAGCCGACGACGCTACATGCTGCGTCAGATCCATGATATAGGCCACCCCGCCCACATCGTCGATTGTGCCCTCTCGCTTCAGTTCTTCCGTGACAGTCATGAAGTCAACAGGTTTGTCATCCATGTTGAGCGTTCGGATGGCCGTGTAGATTTTCTGATGGCGAGGTTCGTAGAAGGTCTCAGGAGTGATTATCTCGGCGACGATCGAGAAAGCATCCTTGTCTATCATGAGCGCACCAAGAACGACGCGCTCTATGTCAGTGGCTTGTGGTTGTAGATGACCATAAGCACTGTCTATCGGTGCAGATGAATGTCTGCTGCTTGAATTCTGATTTGTTTGAGGCATAGGACCGCAAAGATACAAAAAAGTTTCAATTATCTGATACCTTCAGGAGTTTTTTTTAGTTTTTTTATTCATCATACTCTGTCGGGTCATTGATACCAGCCTCCGCCAAAGCTTCGCGACGCTCCACACATGTGCCACAACGGCCACAATGCTTTTCCTCACCTTTATAGCACGACCACGTTTCAGCATAGTCGATACCGAGTTGACTGCCGCGCTTGGCAATCTCGCCCTTTGTCATATTCACATAGGGCGATAACAGACGCACGCCGTTGTAAGTACCAGCTTCGGCAGCTCTGTCGAAAGCATCGACGAACGCCGGGCGACAATCAGGATAGATAGTATGGTCGCCGGCATGATTGGCCATCATGACATATTGCAAACCATTCGACTCGGCCATTCCGACTGCTACGGAAAGCATGATGCCGTTTCGGAAAGGTACCACCGTCGAGCGCATATTCTCATCGTCGTAGCTTCCTTCGGGAATGGCTTCTGCCCCATCGAGGAGCGACGAGCGGAAGTATCGGCGAACAAAGTCAAGAGGAATGACCATATGCGTGATTCCTAGCCGATCGCAATGAATCTCAGCACACTTGATTTCATTCGCATTATGGTTGGAACCGTAGTCGAAGGATAGAGCAATCGCGATGCGCTCCTGGTATTCATAGAGCAGCGTGGTACTATCCATACCACCACTATAAATCAATATTGTATCTTTCATTAATGTGGCTTTTCTATTTGACAGCGTACTTTTCTCCAGTCTGCTTCACATAGTGACGGGCATAAGGCGTAGGATAGCCGGGACGAGTAGGACGAGCGCCAAGCCCCGTCTTGGTACGAGTGAAGTGACCGTCGGCCTCGGGTTTGATAATCATATCGTTATATTTCACGATGAGATAGGTGGCAAGTTGCTTCCAGCGAGCCAGCATCTGTTGAGCTTTCTTGTTGGAATATTGCGTAAGCAGTTCCACCGCTGCGTGCTCATCGGTCTGACAGAGGGCTTTTGCCTGCAACTCAATGGCAGGCTGCTCCTTGAAGTAGCTGCCTTCGAGTGAGTCACGAACAGCTTTCAGCGCAGGGAACAACTGCGAATAGCGCGGATAAACCATATTGGAAACCCAGTTACAAACCCAGTAGGCATTCTTGTCGGAGAAGGTCACGGCATCGGCACCAGGGGTGTTGTAGCACTCTGGCTGAACTGTATTGCCGCAATAGATGGGCGTATATGCAACCATATTTCCATCGTCGTTGCCAAACCAAAGGATGCCTCCTATCTGACGGGGAAGCCACGAACGCATCTGCGAAACATAGGTGAAGCCCGTTTGCTGGGTACTGGTAGGACGCTCGTTGAAATACTTCTTTCCATCGACCTCGAACGAAAGCGGCGTCGGACGATACGGCATCTGCCAGATACCGCCGCCGATAGTAGTCGAGTCAAGTGCAAGGGCTGTACCCTCATAGTGGTCGCGCATGCATTCCTCAATGTCCTGAACGCTCACCTTGCGGTTGGGCTTGATCCAAAGAGGCATGTCCTCGGCATCAGGGTCTTCGCCCAGTGCCCAAGGCAGATAGCGGTCGAAGTCGTTGTCGAAATGGCGGAAGAACGACCAGACGCGTGCGTCACAATAGCGTCGGCCGCCGAAGTCGGGTGCTGCATATGCCCACTTCCACGAGAACTCCTGATCGGAACCAACGAACCATCCCATCACACGAGCATAGCGGACTACATCCTTTGAATAATAGAGGTCAGCCTGCTGGTTCTTGGCAGTGGGATAAACACCATTCGGATTGATTTTCTTTCCTGTAAAGAAACGACCGATGCGGCTCTGGTTAGCGTGACCGCAGATAGCGTCGTCGGGAATGCGCTGAGCCACCCAAACCACGCGATTGAGCTTCTGTTTTGCCACAAGAGCCTTATCGCTGCCCGTGCCCATCATCTCGAGAATCCAAGCTTCGTTGGCATCGCAAATGGTGAACGTCTCGCCTTCGGAATTATAACCATATTTCTCAGCGAGTGAGGTCATGACGGCGATAGCTTCGCGGGCCGAACGGGAACGCTGAAGAGACAGGTAGATGAGCGAACCGTAGTCGATGATGCCCGTTGTATCCACCATCTCCTCGCGACCGCCATATGTGGTTTCACCAATTGTCACCTGCCACTCGTTAATGTTTCCAATAACATTATAGGTTTCAGAGACCTCAGGAATCTGACCCTGATAGACGCCTGTGTCCCAGTTATAAATCTGTCGCATGTCGCCAGGGGCATGCTTCGCAGCGGCATAATGGCAAAGGCCGATGAACATACCGTAGTCGTCAGCATTGTAAGAACAGATGACCGACCCGTCGGCAGATGCCTTCTTGCCGACAATGAAATTCGTACAAGCGCTAGCGATGGTGAACGAACCGCATAGCAACACTAGGGAAAGGATAAGTTTCTTCATAGGAATTATAGTCTTTTAATATGTTATTTGCGTCGTAATTGTTTTCTTGTTGTGACGGTTGTCTTCAGCGGTAAAGGTCAGCGTGCGCGACTTGCCTGTAGGTTTCACCGATGAGTTTCTCAGCTTACACTCGACGGTCGAGGATTTCGCTACGGGTTCGAACAAGACAAACTCATCGTCGATAGTACCGCTATAGCATAGAAGACCGCTCTTTGAGTCGCTGACGGAAATTCGGACGACAGGTTGGCCGCGTAGCATCCCAAGCCCTTGAAACTGAATGGTGGGCGGTTGGTCATCATAATCCAACTCATAGACGGCACCCAACTCGCGAGCCCGTCCCGTTACCCATCCGTCATGATACGTTCCCCCCATGTATTTATCGCTGCCCCAATGACCGACGACGTAGAGTTTCGACGGGTCCTCCACCTTATTATTATTTACGCGCAAGGAGATAGGCTGATAGTCAAAGAGCTGGAATGACTTCTCCGACAGCTGATAAGCATCGGAATAGGCATTCGGCTGACGCATCACCTTAGGCCGATAAGATGTATTCTTGCCCGTCATGAACGGCCGAACGACTAGTTGAAGACCTGGTAGCTGTACGTTGTTCAGCTGGTCATAGCGAAACACGCGCATCGTCGGGAAGAGAGGTTTCGGGCGAATCTCCACCTTTTTACCCTCGACGATGAAGCCATAGCGGCTCACGTTTCCCTTGAAGTCGGTGAGCACGAAGCAAAGATGATACTCGCGTTCCTCGTCGAAACAAACATATCCGCGATGACTGTCGGCATTCAGAATAGACAACGACACACCGGGTTCTACGAAAGCCTTCATATACCAGACATGCGAACGCAGATAGTGGTCGTAGTCACCCCACGCATTCACCTGCATATTCTGCCTAACGGGAATACCGCTGACGTCGGACGAGAATGCCTGCTGGTCGTCGACGTAGAGTTCCATCCGACGAATACCATAATGGTTGTAGGTGGCTTCCATATAGTCGTTCGCCCAGATGCCGAAGCCAACCTTTCCCCATGCGGAATAATGCCGCTGGAGTTCGTGTGATGAAAGACCGATGTACTGCTGAACGGTCCCTCCAGCAAACACGCCTTCGCCCTCCTGCGGATATACCATTAGAGCGTGTCCTTGTGGCGGCTGACCGTCAGTCAGATGATGACCCAGAAAGTCGAGAGGGTCGAGCATGTCCCACGTCTTTGTGTCGTGAATCTCAAGATGGAGATGCGGAGCCGTCGAAGCACCCGTGTTGCCGCTGACAGCGATGAGCTGACCTTCAGCAACGGGAATATCGGTAGGTCGGAAGTGGAACTCACCCTCTGCTGTACGCTTCTGGTATTGCTGCTTGCGAACCATCGCCTCGATGAGCGGAGTAAACTTCTTCAAGTGACAATAGACACTAGTATAGCCTTCGGGATGATGCACATAGACTGCATTGCCGAATCCCATCAAGCCAATAGTGACCATCGACACATATCCTCCTCCAATCGAGAAAATCGGCTTGCCTTCTACCCCACCCGTCTTGACATCGACACCTCCATGAAAATGATTCGGGCGCGGTTCCCCGAAGTTGCCAGCCAACACAACATCGTAATTGACGGGTGAAGCGTATTTCGGAAGACTTTGGCGAGCAGCAGAAGCATCGACAGAAGATGCAACCTCCTCTGCATTTGCAAGGGTTACTGCAAATGTAGGACAGATGATAAGGAAAAGCGTGAATCTGTTCATGCCTTTATCGGATTATGCGGCGTTTTGCGGGCAAGGGAAGCGGATCGGCCTCCCTGGGTAGCTGAGCACCAACGGGATGATCAGCCTCTCGTGAGGGCTTGACCACCGAGTCGGAATCAACTTTCTGCGGTTGAGGTCCTGCGTTGTTGCCTGTAACCTCTTCTTCTTCTACAGGAGGCGCAGCGTGCATTCTGATGAGCGAGATTCGGTCGATGTGCATGAGTTTCAACGTCGTTTGCGAATCGTTGTTATGATTCTTGTTCAGGACAAAGTAGCCAGTAATCTTCTTGATGCCCAGACGCTCATTATCGGAGATATCGAGTTTGTAGAGATTGTCAGACGACATGCGCGTCATTCGCGAGATGACGCTATCGTTGCTGAAAGTGAGGGCTATCAGCGCTACCGCATCACGCATACCGTCCTGATAGATGAACTGGGTGTTGAAGCCCAAAACAAAACGGTCGCCTGGCTTAAAGGCTGTATCGGCGACAACGGTAAAGGAATAAACGTTGAAACCGTCGTGCTGACTGAGGATAAACGAACGGTCGCCCGTCCATATGTTTGCCGTATCGCCAGTATTGGAAAGGGCCGTATACTGGTTGACCTCGCTTGCTGATGCTCCCAGCGCAAGTGCTTCGTTGCTCAGACGCTTGGACAGCTTCTCGTAGACATCGCGCAGAAGTGCAGAATGGCGCGTATAGTAGACTAGCGATGAGTCGTAATCGGCCTCGCTGACGCCATATTTCTTCAGTACTGCCAGCTTGTAGACGTGTCTCGTGAGTGTGTCGCCATCATCGAAATTGGTTGTATTCATGGCACGTGCGATGTGGTAATCGTACAGAATGTCCTCCATCTCCCTAGGTTGCAGATATTGACTAGGGATACCAGGCTTACATCCTACCACGAGGGTCAGGACAAGTAGCCCGAGAAGACATAATGGAACACGTCTCATGAGACAATGATGTTACGGGTTAGGAGTAGTTGAAAGATCGTCGGCCGACGTGTCAGCCATTTCGTGTTCCTCTTCGTTGGATGCTGGCTTCTGCTTGCCGAGGGTCAGTGTGGCCAGTTCTTTCCTGCAGAACAGGAACAGCGCTACGACACTAACGCTGACGCAGGCATCGGCGAAGTTGAAGACAGGACTGAAGAAGATGAACTCCTCGCCTCCGACAAACGGCATCCACTCAGGCCACGTAGTTACGATGAGCGGGAAGTAGAACATATCGACCACCTTGCCTGTGAGGAATCCCGAATATCCATGCCCCCAAGGCACCCAATAGCTGATGTAGCTGGGCGAGGAAGCTGTGAACACCTCACCGTAGAACATACAGTCGACGATGTTGCCGGCAGCCCCCGCAAGGAGCATGGATAGCAAGACTATATAGATGATGCGTGCGCCATTCCTAATCTGGTTGCGCAGATAGACACCAATCACCGCTACTGCCACGATTCGGAAAAGCGTGAGCACATACTTATTGATGAACGAGAGACCGAACGCCATACCATTGTTCTCGATGAAGTGTATCTGGAACCAGTCGGCAATCCAGATACTTTCATAGAGGTGCATATTGGTCTTCACCCAAATCTTGATGACCTGGTCGATAACCAAGAGAGCAACAATAAGCATAACGGCCAGCCAGGCAGTTTTCTTCATTGTCATTTCTTCTAAAAGGGTTGCTGTGACAGCAACAAACAGGACATTTACTTCTTAGCGCGGGCGTTCTTCGAAGCGACGCTCAGGGTAGCATGAGGTACTGCACGAAGACGTTCCTTCGGAATGAGCTCGCCCGTGATGCGGTCGATGCCGTAAGTCTTGTTCTGAATGCGCACGAGAGCAGCCTCCAAGCCTGTGATGAACTTCTGCTGGCGGTTAGCCATTGCCACGAGTTCTTCCTTCGACTGAGTTAGACTTCCTTCTTCGAGTGCCTTATAGGTTGGCGACGTATCGTCGACGTCGTTGCCGTCCTGATTCATGATCTGACGCATCATGGCGTCGTAGTCGCGACGTGCCAAGCGAAGTTTTTCGTTGATGATGGCCTTGAACTCCTCAAGTTCCTCATCTGAATAGCGTTTTTTCTCTGACATGATAGGATTTTCGATTTACTTATTTACTATTTAGGTATTTATACTTTCGTGATCTTGATATTCAACTTGAAATCATCGAAATCAATCTCGGTGCCCTCGTTCTCAGCGATAGTGAGTTCATCGGCGAGAACCTGCGACTTGATGTAGTCGGCAAAGGCATTGATGGCGGCGTCGGTATACTCAGAGGGAGCAATGACGACCTTGATGTGGTCGGTGATCTCGAGACCGGTGTCCTTACGCAGGTTCTGCAGACGGTTGATGAGCTCGCGGGCCATACCCTCCTGACGAAGCTCGTCGGTGAGCTCCACCTCAAGTGCAACAGTAAGGTTACCCTCGTTGGCAACGAGCCAACCGGGGATGTCTTCGCTGATGATTTCAACGTCCTCAGCCAGGATTTCGGGATTCTCCTGAATCTCAGGAATCGTTAAGGTGAGACGGCCGTTTGCCTCGAGTTCGGCAATCTGCTCCTGCGAGAGCTCGGCTACTGCAGCAGCCACAGCCTTCATGAGCTTACCGAACTTCTTACCCATCGTACGGAAGTTGCACTTCACCTTCTTCACCAGAATGCCCTGACCCTCGACGAATGAGAGTTCCTTCACATTCACCTCGGTAAGGATGAGCTGACGTACGGCCTCGATGTGCTTCTGCTGTTCAGCATCGATGGCGGGCACCATAATCTTCTGCAGGGGCTGACGCACCTTGATGTTCACCTTACGACGCAGGGCAAGCACCATCGAAGTGATGCGCTGAGCCATTTCCATACGTGCCTCGAGGTCGAGGTCGATAGCTGCCTCGTCGGCAACGGGGAACAGATCGAGATGCACGCTGTCACACTTTCCACCGAGGTCCTTGTAGAGCTGGTCGGTATAGAAAGGTGCGAAGGGTGCCAACAGCTTGGCTACCGTCATCAGACAGGTGTAGAGGGTTTCGTAGGCAGAGCGCTTGTCGGCACTCATCTCCTTGCCCCAGAAGCGTTTGCGGTTGAGACGAACATACCAGTTGCTGAGGTCGTCGTTCACGAACTGGTCGATGAGTCGGCCTGCACGAGTGGGATCGAAGTCAGCCAATTCCTTGTCGACACCCTTGATAAGCGAGTTGACGCGCGAGAGAATCCAGCGGTCGATTTCGGGTACTGACTGCTGTTCAGTTTCAGCAACAGACGATGCGGGCTCCCATCCATCGACATTCGCATAGAGGGCGAAGAAAGAATAGGTGTTGAACAGGGTTCCGAAGAGTTTGCGGCGCACCTCGTCGATGCCTTCGGGATCGAACTTCAGGTTGTCCCAAGGCTCGGAGTTGGTCATCATGTAGAAGCGCACAGCGTCGGAACCGTATTTCTCGATCATCTCGAAAGGATTGACCACATTGCCTACGTGCTTCGACATTTTGTTGCCTTTTGCATCGAGCACAAGACCTGTCGAAATAACGTTCTTGAAGGCTACGGAGTCGAACACCATCGTGGCAATAGCGTGGAGCGTGAAGAACCAACCGCGTGTCTGGTCGACGCCCTCGTTGATGAAGTCGGCGGGGAATGCCAAATGCTTGTCGACGGCATCGGCGTTCTCGAAGGGATAGTGAACCTGAGCATAAGGCATTGCACCAGAGTCAAACCACACGTCGATGAGGTCGGCCTCGCGCTTCATGGGCTTGCCTTCGTCGCTGACGAGCATGATATCGTCGACATACGGACGGTGAAGGTCGATGCGGTCGTAGTTCTCACGGCTCATATCGCCAGGCACGAAGCCCTTCTCCTTCAGCGGATTCGCGGCCATAACGCCTGCGGCTACCGCCTTCTCGATTTCGGTGTAAAGCTCCTCAACCGAACCGATGCACTTCTCGCAGGTTCCATCCTCGTCGCGCCAGATGGGCAACGGAGTTCCCCAGAAGCGCGAGCGCGAAAGGTTCCAGTCGTTCAGATTCTCAAGCCAGTTGCCGAAGCGTCCCGTACCTGTCGATTCCGGATGCCAGCCGATGGTCTTGTTGAGCTCCACCATACGTTCTTTCTTTGCCGTCGAGCGGATGAACCACGAGTCGAGGGGATAGTAGAGCACGGGCTTGTCGGTGCGCCAGCAGTGGGGATAGTTGTGCACATGCTTCTCAATCTTGAACACCTTGCCCTGCATCTTCAAGTCCATACAAATGGAGATGTCGAGCGTCTCGTCCTTTTCGCTGAGTGTTTCATCGTAGGCGTTCTTCACATAGCGTCCGCTGAACTTCTGCCACTCGTCGACATCGACATACTTGCGCACAAACTCTTCATCCAAGTCCTCGATGAGGAAGTATTTGCCTTGCAAGTCAACGACGGGGCGCTCAGCACCTTTCTTATCGATGAGCACGATAGGCACGATACCGGCCTTCTTGGCCACGAATGCGTCGTCGGCACCGAAATTCGGAGCGATATGCACGATACCGGCACCGTCTTCCGTTGTAACATAGTCGCCGGGAATGACGCGGAAGGCATCACCCATCGGGCGGATAGCCGGCATGAGCTGCTCGTATTCCAATCCCACGAGGTCGGTACCTTTGTAATTGGCAACGATGCGCCAAGGAAGTACCTTATCGCCAACTTGATATTGCATCTCGGCATCGCGGGCTTCTTCCTTGAAGTAGGCCAGCACGCGGGCTTCGGCCATCACTATAGTGATAGGCTGTGCGGTATAGGGATTGAATGTCTCAATAGCCACGTAGTCGATCTTCGGACCTACGCAGAGCGCGGTGTTGGCAGCAAGCGTCCAAGGTGTTGTCGTCCAAGCGAGGAAATAGGCGGTACCCCAACCTTTGAATCCGGGCAGATCACCCTTCACCTTAAACATCGCCGTACAAGTGGTATCCTTCACATCGCGGTAGCAACCAGGCAGGTTCAGCTCGTGCGACGACAGGCCTGTACCTGCGGCGGGGCTGTAGGGCTGAATGGTATAGCCCTTGTAGAGCATATCCTTCTGGTAGAGCTGCTTCAGCAACCACCAAAGGGTCTCGATATACTTGTTGTCGTAGGTGATGTAGGGATTGTCGAGGTCGACAAAGTAACCCATACGCTCAGTAAGATCGCGCCACTCCTGGGTGAACATCATCACGTTCTCACGGCACTTCTTGTTATACTCCTCGGTGGAGATATAGCGCGGCGACTCGTGATTATCGATGTCGGCCTTCGTGATGCCCAGTGTTTTCTCAACACCCAGCTCCACAGGCAGTCCGTGGGTGTCCCAGCCTGCTTTGCGGTGCACTTGGTAGCCCTTCATGGTCTTATAGCGGTTGAACGTGTCCTTCAGCGCACGTCCCAGCACGTGGTGAATGCCCGGATGTCCGTTGGCCGAGGGAGGCCCCTCATAGAATACGAACTGCGGACAGCCCTCACGTTCTGTAATACTGCGGTGGAAGATATCCTTCTCCTCCCACTCTTTCAACACCTGCTGATTGGTCTCAGTCAGGTTCATCGCCTTGTGTTCGGCAAATCGTTTTGTCATTGTTTTCTCTATCGTTTTTGACGTTATTTTCGGTTGTTGTTCTTAAAGACGTGCAAAGGTACATAAAAAATTTGATACCACCAAATTTCGGGCGCGCGTAGTGTGCAAAAATCTGTTAAGAGTGAAGTTTTACGGAACAACAGCCGAGTTTCAGAGGGAATAGAGCTATGCTCCATATGATACAGAGCAATGCTCCATAAGGTACAGAGCAATGCTCCATATAAATCAAGGGGAAAAAAGACGTTGATTACCTCACCGTCAGATGGAAACAACCCTGTTTCACCTCGTACTTCACCCAGCAGCGGCCTTGTCGGCGAAGGTCGTCGAGCACCTCCGAGAGAATCTGCTTCAGGCGAACGTCGGCAACGGTGTTTTGCTTCGAGTAGGGTCGGTCTTCATCCTCGACGCGAAGGAAACGATTGTAGGCGATATCGACAGTCGTTCCATACATATGACAGCTGTTCTCTGTGGCGTTTCCATTGTAGCGTCGCATACGCTCTACTTCCTCCTTCGTACGCAACACGCTAGTGATAATAATCTTATGAGCATGAAGTCCCTTAACTTGCAGACTATCAAGGAAGTTACTACCGATATCCTGAAGTAATACTGCAGCACGCGGAACGAGGTAGGGAATGCTCCAATAGAGAGGCTCGATGAAGTAGTAAGGATTGCTGCCGACATACACCAATTCCGACTTGCGACCTTCGGCTTCCTCACGATTCCGGACAGGCGAAACGCCCCACTTGTTGGCGGAAACAATCTGCACATCCTGAGCATCGGGAAAAGCCTCCGAATAGCTGCGCACACTCACAATGCGATGACGGGCAACGGTTCCGTCAGCATTGAAGAACCGACTCGGCTTCGCAAGGGGTGTTGGCTGAGCTTCATCGGTTGGTTTTGCGTTCTTTTCTGCATCTTTTTTCTGTTTCTCGGCCTCTTTTGCACGTTTTTCCTCAGCCTCGCGAGCAGCCTGTTCACGAGCTTCCTGAGCTGCCTGTTCGGCCTCGACTTTCAGTCTGAAAGCATTTTCCAAAGAGTCGCGAACAGCCTGTAACGAATCCTCGACATGCTGAATGGAATCGTTGACCCACTTCACGGAATCGCTGACCCACTGGATGGAATCGGCTACGCGAAGCTCGTCGACCGACATTCCCACACGGGGCATAGCAGCCCTGATGATGCCCAACACGACCACCACGATACAGAATCCCTGCAAATATCTGTTTTTGCTAATTTTCATCTTTCCAGTCAAAATAGCGATGCGACAAACTGTTGCCGACGCAAAACCGATGCAAAAGTACAAAATAAAAGTGACCTTTCAGCCAAAGAAACCCATCGTTTCTACGCGGAAACAGATTGCTTTATGTTTTTTAAGAATTAAGTGGCGGAATATTAACAGATTTTTACAACTTAGATAGATTTACTTTTTGCATATCTCAAGGATAATTTGTAACTTTGCAGACGTTTTAGTTCATATATAAAAATAAGGTATAAAAAGAGAAAAGAAATTGACAGAAAAGCATATCGTTCTTGAAGACATAGACCCGCTGATGCTCTATGGGGCAGGCAACGGCAACTTGCAGATCATCAAGTCGCTCTTTCCCAAGCTGCGTATTATGGCAAGAGACAACGTCATTCGCGTGCTCGGCGACCAGGAGCAGATGGATCGTTTCGAACAGAGCATCGAACTCATGAGGCAGCATGTGCTGAAGTACAACACCATCAGCGAAGAGGACATCATCGACATCGCAAACGGGCATAAGACAAAGGAAGACGGCGTGAAGGGAGTGATCGTCTATAGCATCACGGGACGCGCCATCAAAGCACGGTCGGAAAACCAGCAACGCCTCGTTGAAGCCTACGAACACAAGGATATGGTGTTCGCTATTGGACCTGCGGGAACGGGTAAGACCTATACCGCTATTGCGCTTGCCGTGAAGGCGCTGAAGGAGAAGACGGCCCGCAAGATCATCCTCTGCCGACCTGCCGTCGAGGCTGGCGAGAAGCTGGGATTCCTGCCTGGCGACATGAAGGACAAGATTGACCCGTATCTGCAACCGCTCTACGACGCGCTGGAGGATATGATTCCGCAAGTGAAGCTGCAGGACATGATGGAGAAGAAAGTCATCCAGATTGCACCGCTGGCATTCATGCGCGGCCGCACACTCTCCGATGCTGTGGTGATACTCGACGAAGCACAGAACACCACACCCGCCCAGATACGAATGTTCCTCACCCGTATGGGTTGGAACACGAAGATGATGATCACGGGCGACCTCACGCAGGTTGACCTGCCGAAGGGTCAGCGCAGCGGACTCCGCGAGGCTTACGACCTGCTTCGCGACATCGAGGGAATAGCGTTCATCGAGATGAACCAGAAAGACATCGTACGCCATAAGCTCGTCACACGAATCGTCAATGCCTATGAGCAATACGACAAAGAGCGTCAGGACATTCGGCAATACGAAATCAACATGAACTTGCAAACAGAATAGTAAATACGTAAACCGATAATAAAACAATGAAAGCATTAACAAAAACTGACTTCCACTTCGCTGGACAAAAGAGCGTGTACCACGGGAAGGTGCGCGATGTATACAACATCAACGACGACATCATGGTGATGGTGGCTACCGACCGCATATCGGCCTTTGATGTCATCCTTCCAAAAGGCATTCCCTTCAAAGGACAAGTGCTCAACCAGATTGCAGCCAAGTTCCTCGATGCCACCAGCGACATCTGCCCCAACTGGAAACTCGCCACACCCGACCCGATGGTCACCGTTGGCCTGAAGTGCGAGGGCTTCCGCGTGGAAATGATTATTCGCGGCATTCTCACTGGCTCTGCCTGGCGCGATTACAAGAAAGGTGTTCGCGAGATTTGCGGAGTGAAGCTGCCCGACGGCATGCGTGAGAACGAGCGGTTCCCAGAACCCATCATCACTCCCACCACAAAAGCCGACGAGGGACACGATCTGAACATCTCGCGCGAAGAGATCATCGCTCAGGGCATCGTCTCGGCTGAGGACTACGCCGTAATGGAAGACTATACGCGCCGCCTTTTTGCTCGCGGTCAGGAAATTGCCGCCAAGCAGGGACTCATCCTCGTCGACACGAAGTATGAGTTTGGCAAGCGCGACGGAAGAGTGTATCTCATCGACGAAATCCACACACCCGACTCCAGCCGCTACTTCTATGC
>JAFZAP010000059.1 GCA_017557185.1 Prevotella sp. | reverse complement strand
TGAGGACATCTTTGTAGTCGTCGGGATAGATCATCGTATAGACAAACCAGAGTTTGTGATTGGCCATGATCTTGGTGTAATAACTGTAGCCATCGATGCGACTACCATTCTCATTCTGTGGGCCAGAGAGGATGAAGTAATCGCTGCCGAGTCTGTGCTCTGTTGCATTTAGCATTTGCGCCAGCGAGTCCATGCCCACCTGAAGCGACATCCCGTCAGAGTTTATCACATGACTTTCGATAACCAGGGTTATCCACTGGTCGGCATAGTCGAAGCGCATGCGACCTTTCTCTTCCTGTAGCGAATCGGGCTGGGCGTTGAAGAACGACGGGACACGAACAACGTAGTCATAGTCCTTGTCCTTGTATTCGTACATGTCGGAATATGTAAGGTAACGACCGAATACCTCCTTGTGGGACTTCAAGTCGGCACAAGAATGAATCCAGTCAATGCTCACCGCCACAAGGATGACTGCAATGAATATGAAGATGGCCTTTCTCATAATTTAGTATGTCCGCATAATGGCACTGTTGATTCGCTTGTCTATCTCCGTATTGCCCCGCTCCTGCTTCTTGCCGTAGCCGAAACTGTAGGTCACTTTCAGATTGAGATTGCAGCCGTCAGGCTCGCTGTAGTTCCAAGTGTCACGACGATAGCAGCCGTAGTCCATAGTGACGTGCTGCTTGTCGTAACGGCTGAACGGATTGCGCACCAGTGCCTCCACTGCCCAATCCTTGTGATGCCAACTTACGAGCAGTTCATAGACGGGACGACGACGTATCAGATAAGGCTCTCGGATGTCGAGCGACGTATAGGGCGAACGGTAGTTCATTTTCAGCATCCAGTCGCCCGTCAAGTAAGTGATGGATGCCTTTATACGGAAGATGTTGCGCTCCATGTCGTACTCGTCGCCACGTAGCATATTGTATTCCTCGATGGCAGTCAGGCTAAAGCGCAATTTGTCGGAGAATGCGCTGTAGGCATAGGTCGCCGTGAGCATGTTGCCGTAGAAAGTGCCGTCGTTGATGCGGGTGTCAAAAATGGTTTGATTGTCTGTAGTGTACTGGTGCAGGATGTTGTCGAAGTAGATGTTGTTGTCATACGACAGGGAAATCTTCGACTTGCCAATCTGTCCGTTGTACGACAGCGTATTGCCAAGGACTTTCAGCGGTGCCAGGTCTGGATTTCCCTTCACGGCCTCGAAGAACGAGGTGGGCACGGTCATATCGTTCTTGTTCGACGGGTCAAACAGTGTGTGCGTAAAGAGTCCGTTGAGCGAGAGCGAATGTTTCTGGCTCAGCGCATAATTGCCACCGTAGAACGCCACAGGTACACAATAATTATAATGTGTCGAGTTTAGCGACACGTCAGAGTTCGACACGCCTGCCGAGACGTAGTAGTAATACTTCTGCGTGGAGCCGCTCAGTTGCAGCAGCCCCATCGTCACATCGGTCGTCAGCCGCTGGTCGCCCGTTGAAGTCCCTGCGTAGATGTCCTTGTAGTGATTGTGGTCGTGTGTGAGCGAGCCCGACAGCATCAGTCCGCTCTTCCACGACTTATAGTAGCGTGCATTGCCGTGAATGCTGTTGTTGTCCTCCGTCACGGCAGATGTCATTATCGGTTGGGCTGTCTCACTATACTGGCTGTTATACTTGTTGTGTCCGAACGATGCCGATGCCGTGAAGTCAAGCGTCTGGTCTTTGGGCAGCCAAAGCGTATAGTTGGCGTAGAGCGTAGGGGCGAGTCCACGACTGTCCGATGAAGTTAGTCGCTCCGTCGTGCCGTCATATTGGCCTGTGTATCGCGCATTCATCACCGTCTCCGCACTTGGCACGGCCTGACGGGCCAGGCTGATGTAGGTGTTCAGTCGGTGGTTCTCACCCGTCGATGTCAGTTTCAGACGTATGGCCTCGTTATTACTCTTGCGTAGAGACGTTTGGCTGGTAAAGTCGCGCGTCAGCGTCGAGTGGTCTGAGAAAGTGTAGTCCTCGTGGCCGTCCGTATAACTGTGGTCGTGAGCCCAGTCGCCCGAAGCCGTCAGCGATAGCGTCAGCCCTTTCTTCGTGAAGTCCGTAAAAGCCAGATAGTCACCTGTCTTGTAGCCAAATCCCTCCGAAGCCGACAGAAAGACATTGCCGCCATATTCCAGTTTGACGGTCACAAAGTTGATAAGCCCTGCCTTACCGGCATACTTGCCGCTTGGTGTACGGATGTACTCAATGCTGCGGATGTTCTTGGATCGCAACGTGGCCACGTCTTCGGGCAGCACCTCCACGCCATTGATGCACAGCACGACTTCCCTTCCGCTATGCGTCGTGATGCTCCGAGTCCGTGGCGACACCTCCAATTCCGCCGTCTGCATCACGTTCAGCAGGTCGAAGCCGTTGGCCGAGTGCTTCTTCTCCGTCATTGTCGGCAACAGCACCGTCTTCTCCGCCGTCTCTATCTGTCCGTCGGCATTCACCACAATTTCAGGCAGTGTCTCTGTGCGAATACTGTCCGTCTGTGCCTTTATCATAGTCGCCATCAGGCAAACCATTGAAAATAGAATCAGTCTTTTCATTTCTTTGTTATTTATTGTTTGCTATCAGTATATACACACTTCAAGGCAAACCGTTCACCATTTTGGCTGCAAAATTGCAAAAAACGTTTCTGACAACCGAAAAATCTTCCTGACATTTGTCTGACATTTGCCTTATTACGAAATTTCTACACCTGATATACCCGGCTCGTGCCGTCCTGTTCCATCGGGGCAATCTGCTGACGGAGCAGGACAAGGTAGAAACGTGGCAGCGTCTCGACGGGTGGATGGTCGGCGATGTAGTGGTCTATCTTCTGGCGGGCTGCCGTG
>JAFZAP010000007.1 GCA_017557185.1 Prevotella sp. | reverse complement strand
CTCAGGAGCGGGAAATTTTTCGCAGGCCGACAGGGACAGGACAAAGCAGGACAATAAAGAGAGTACTGCGCTTTTCATTACTTCAGATTCTCCTTGAAGAAGGCTTCCATCTTGTCGTAAGGAATCACGCCCTTCACATCGTCATAGAGGTCTACGTGGGTGGCGCCGGGGATGATCATTAGTTCCTTGTTATCACCCTTGAGGAGTTTAAAGGCGTCTTCGCCCATATAGCGGCTGTGTGCCTTTTCGCCGTGGATAATGAGGACAGCGCTGCGAATTTCACCGGCATAGCGGAGAAGGCGGGTGTTCATCATAGGCATCATCCCGTCGATGGCCCAGCCGTCGGTGGAGTTGCCGCTGCGGGGATGATAGCCGCGAGAGCATTTATAGTAGGCGTGATACTCTTTTACGAACCAGGGCGCATCATCCGGAAGCGGATCAACCACGCCGCCGCTGCGCGGATGGTTGCCGGTGCGGAAGTCCTCGGTGCGCTGTTTGGCCACAGCCTGGCGCATCGCATAGCGGGCATCCTCACTGTCGTTCTGGTCAAAGTATCCCTTCTCGTTTACACGCGTGAGTTCATACATGGTAGAAGCCACGGTAGCCTTGATACGGGGATCAACGGCCGCCACATTCAGCGCCAGACCACCCCATCCGCAGATGCCGATGATGCCGATACGTTCAGGGTCGACCAGTTCGTGATTGGAGAGGAAGTCCACAGCTGCAGAGAAGTCCTCGGTATTGATATCGGGAGAAGCCATTCTGCGGGGTTCACCGCCGGATTCACCTGTATAGGAAGGATCAAATGCAAGCGTCACGAAACCGCGCTCGGCCATGTGCTGGGCATAAAGGCCGCTGCTCTGCTCCTTCACGGCGCCGAAAGGACCGCTAACGGCAATGGCCGGAAGTTTGCCCTCGGCGTTCTTGGGGACATAAAGGTCAGCCGCCAAGGTAATACCAAAAAGATTGGTGAAGGTGACTTTGCTGTGGTTCACGAGTTCCGACTTCGGAAATGTCTTGTCCCATTCCTGGGTGAGATTCAGGGTGTTCATATTCTTGTTCTGGTTGCAGCCGAACAGCATCATGGCTGCGAGGGCTAATACTATGGTTTGTTTCATGTTGCAAAGGTACTGCGAGGTTTCCAACTTTTTGTACAGATATTCGCTGACTTTATACCAATTTCGCAGATTTTGCTATCTTTGCAGGGCAATGAAGAAGATTCTTAAAGTTGATAATCCCAATGTGTATGCCGAATATGTTGGTGCTCCGGTGCTGCATCCCCAGCTGGCACTAATTAGCTACGACGAGGTTTCTCCGTTCCGTGGCAGTCTCAATAACTATGGAGTATATGGCCTTTTCATTCAGCAGCAATTCCCTAAATTTCTGTCTTATGGCACCAAATCTATTATTGTTGGCGACAGTTCCATCATCGCTGTCGCACCCGGACAGATAGGCGGTGCTGAAGACAACGGCACACCGCTGTACATCAACGGCTGGGCTCTTCTCTGGTCTCCGGAACTGTTTATACCAGAAAACCCGTTTTTCTCCTACTTCCATACAGACTGGCTGCGGATGACACCCGCCGAATATGAGCGTTTCTCGCTTCTTCTTGTAACGATGCGAAAGGAAATGCAGGAGAATACGGATTCGCCTGCACTCAGAAGTATCCTCGTCAGTTATCTCAAGTTGATCCTGGATTATTGCCAGCGCATCTATATAAGGCAAGAATCTCAAAAGGAAAGCGGCGAAAGCGACATCCTCAAACGTTTCCACCGCCTGCTGGTAGACTATTTCTCAAAAGGGTTGCAGCACGAAAAGGGTCTCCCGACTGTTGCCTGGTGCGCAGGCGAACTGGCCTATTCCGCCCGCTACTTCGGCGACATGATCCATCAGGCTACAGGCGGCACCGCCATCGGCTATATCCACACCTTCATAATAGACCAGGCCAAGAACCTTCTGATGAAAGGTCACACCGTCGGAGAAGTCGCCGACCTGCTGGGCTTTGAGTACCCTCATCATTTCAGTCGGCTCTTTAAGAAGGTCAGCGGAATGACTCCGACGAAGTTCCTGGAGAAATAAGTCTCAATACCAACAAATTGGAATTTACCTAATGTGCCGAAGGCGCATTGGGATCAATGCCCGGTCCGGCTGTGCGCGTGGTGAATACCATGGCAGTCATCCACCATTTGCCGTCTTCGCGGGTAAAAGTCTGCGTCACAAAGAAGGGGGTGGTCACGATATTGTCTGCTCCGCCCAGCGCAGCGTCCAGTTTGATGGTGCTGTACACCGCCCAGTTGTCCTCGTTAATCTGCTTCACATCCACGCCATACACTTCTGCATGCTTGTAATGGATGAATCCCTGGCCAATAATCATCAGCTCCTGGGCGCAGTCCCAGTAGCCGCCCATATGGACGAACATGGCATTGGGGTGGAAGATTTCTTTTAGGGCATCGGCATCCTTGGCCACCATCAGATCCCATATTTGCTGGCTCAGGTCAGCGAAAGGCTGGGCCTCTGCCGAATGGGTCTGGTTGCTGAACATCGGCGGGAACTGATTCTGGGCATTTGCATCTGTGGCGAAAAAAATGGCAGCGAATACGACAGCCGCCGAAAGAACTATGCGTTTCATACTTATTTATCAAGATTGATTACTTCATACTTAGTAGTGCCCAGCCCGGCCTCTTCGGCCCGGTATACGATGCGGGTGCCGTGACGCTGGTTGATGCGCTCCAGAAGAGCCTTGGTGTCATTGTTTTCGTCATTCGGAAGCGTGAACACCTGGTCCAGGCAGAACTTGTCCAGGGCAACGGGATCCAGCGAAGCGGCCATGCCGATATCGGCGATGGTGGGCTTGTGGGGATTGCCGTCACAGTCGCAGTCGATGGAGATGTTGTTCATCACGTCGATATAGACGATTCCGTTCTTTGCTTTGAAGTAATTATGCACGGCCTGGGCGGCGGCGGACATGGACTCGATGAAGGGAGTGTTGTTCTCCGGCGAAGACATCCAGCCCTCGGGCAGGTTCTGCCACATCTGGTGATAGTCTTCCGTCTTTCCAGCCGAATGGATATAGGCCTTGCCGTTCTGGGAGGCCACGCCGATGGAAGCGTTCTTCAGCACGCCGCCGAAGCCGCCCATCGCGTGCCCTTTGAAATGGGCCAGGTTGATCATGAAATCGTAGTTCTGCAGGTGCGAGCCTACGATGTCGTACTTGATCCACTTGTCGTCGACAACAGGAATCTTGATTTCTCCTTCTTCGTCCATGATGTCCACAGTGGCAATATGGTTGTAGCCGCGTTTCTCGATTTCCTTGCGATGGGAGGCGGTGGAAGAACGGCTCCCTTCATAGGCGGTATTGCATTCCACCAGGGTCCCGTTCACTTTTTTAACGAGCTGGCCAATGAGTTCCGGCCGCAGATGGTTGGATTTCTCCGACTCGCCGGTGGAAATCTTGACGGCAACCTTGCCACCCGCTTCCACGCCCAGGGCTTCATAGAGTTTCACCAGCCCATCAGGGGAAATGTCCTTGGTGAAATAGACCACCGGAGCGCCTTCCGTTACCTCACTTGTTTCGATGGCCGGCGTTGTTTTCTTGCTTGTTCCGCAGGAGGCTGCCACGAGCAAGGGTAGCAGCACGACCGCGGTCAGGTTTATAAGGATGCGTTTCATAATGTGAAGTTATGTTTACAGTTTGTCGTATACCTCGTTAGTCACTGCTTCAAGCCACTCGTTGCTCGCTCCTTCCTGCACATCTTTATGGTACGTCAAATGCTGGAACCAGCTGTCCTTGGCGGCACCGTGCCAGTGCTTCACTTCGGCGGGAATAGCAATGACGGTGCCGGGAGTCATCACCTGCGGCTCCTTGCCCCATTCCTGATACCAGCCGCGGCCTGCGACGCAGATCAAGACCTGCACCTGCTTGTGATGGATATGCCAGTTGTTGCGGCAGCGAGGCTCGAATGTAACGTTTACAACTCCTCCGTCCATAGGGGCCAGGTAGCTGTTGCCGATGAAATACTGCGCATAACCCGTATTGGGCTCACCTTTCGGCCATTTACTACGTAGGGTATAGCCCTCGCTGTCGAGCCAGGCACAGAGTTCATCGACGAGTTCCTGCGCATTGCCCATGTTCACCGCACCCTGCTTGTGGGCCGCCAGCTGTGGAGAAACACCTTCAAGTCCGCTCAGGGCCGCAACTGTCACGATCTCGCGGTCAGCGGCAGAGAGTTGATCGCCGGCAAAGATGTCGCCGAAAAGGTGCGACTTCAGGTAGTAGTCGTCCTGCGGACAGAAAGCGTAGTCAAACGGACGGCCAGATAGTTGTGTCTGGTTATTCACGCCCAATTCGTATGCCTTACGGGCATCGTCCCACTCGGCGGGGCGCGTCCAGGGCTTGCCCTCCAGCCAATTCTGCTGCCGGTTCTCCAGCACCTTGCTCAATACACCCAGCGCATTCAAGCTTCGCGGAAATCCCGTATAAGCATAAAGCTGTGAAAAGGCCTCCTTCAGTTCGTTGATGGTCACGCCGTTGTCCAACGCCTGTCGCACGGCAGGTTCCAGCCGCTCCAGGTCACCCTGTGCCATCAAGCAGGCACATGCCGCCAATCCCTTCTGACGCTCTGACAGCGTCTGTCCGTTCAATGTTGACATTGTCAGTATTGCTATTAAAACTGTTACGATTCTTCTCATAATCTTATCCATAGTTCTCGATAAGATACTTCACAAACTGCGGGTCGCCGAAATTGACGAAGCCGGCGTCCTGTTGGTTGAGAGCGGCGATCTGCGCCATATCGTCGGCATTCAAAGTGAAGTCGAAGATGTCGAAGTTCTGCGCCATGCGTTCCTTGTGGGTGCTCTTGGGGATGGCCACGATGCCACGCTGAGTGAGCCAGCGGAGGGCGACTTGTGCGGCTGTCTTACCATACTTTGCTCCGATGCCAGCCAGTAGTTCGCTCTTTACGATACCTTCAGCACCCTGTCCGCCAAGCGGTCCCCACGCCATCACCTTCGTGCCGAACTCTGCGTGAATCGGCTCTATGCCCGTCTGCTGCGCCAGCGCATTGCACTGCAACTGGTTCACCATCGGCTTCAGCTCCACATAGTGCGCAAAGTCGAAGAAGCGGCCCGACTGGAAGTTGCTCACGCCGATGGCGCGCACCTTGCCCTCACGATAGGCACGTTCCATCGCCCGCCAAGTGCCGAACACGTCGCCGTAGGCCTGATGGATCAGCAGCAGGTCGATGTACTCCGTCTGCAACTTACGCAGGCTCTCCTCGATGCTCTTATAGGCTTTCTCCTCGCCAGCGTTCGAAATCCACACCTTCGTCACGAGGAACAGGTCTTCGCGCTTGATGCCGCTCTTGCGCCAAGCATTGCCCACACCCTCTTCGTTAGCGTAAGCCTGAGCCGTATCGATGAGCCTGTAGCCCACGTTCAGCGCATCCGACACGCAACGTTCACACTCGTCCGGGCTCACCTGAAACACGCCGTAGCCCAGCAACGGCATCTCGACTCCGTTTGATAACTTAATGTATTCCATATTTCTATTATTGTTAATATCCTAAACCTTTCAACCACTTCTCCACCTTGGCCCTGCCGGTGCGGACCTCGTGGCCATAGATGGCAAAGCCGTGCTTGACGTTGGCCTTTGGGAAGGCTTTCTTGACGTCCTGCACAGTGTTGGCAAGGCCGCTGCCTTCGTGCGTAGTGAACGGGATTACCGTTTTTCCGTCGAGGTTGATATCCTTAAACAAGGTGAACATCACTTGCGGATAGGTGCCCCACCAGATGGGACCGCCGATGAAGACGGTGTCGTACTTGGAGAGATCCGGAGCCTCGCCTTCGTAAGGAGGCAGCTCACCTTTGTTGGCTTCTTCCTTGGCCAGGTTGATCAGCGGCGTGTAGGCCATTCCGTCGTATTTGTGGGTGACAATCTCGTACTGGTCAGCGCCGGTGATTTCGGAGATGTAGTCGGCCACGATCTTGGTGTTTCCGACCTCGATATTGCCCACACTGTAGTTATCGCCTGCGTGGGAGAAGAAGATGACGATGGAAGAAGCAAGGATAGTCATAATTTTCATGGTGTGTGTTCTGTTTGACACTGCAAAGTTGCAAAGTTTATCCCAATCGTCGGTTTCACTAAAAGCATCAATGTTTTCACAATTTGCACAAATATGCTTTTTGTTGTATCTTTGACACATGACGAAGATTGACTTCATCTTTTCCACCGACTTCTACGCGATTAACGCGAAAGAGTTGAGCCACACCTGCATGCACCTGCTGTGTACGGCGGGCGAAGGGAGTTTTGTGTTCAACGAAAAGTGTTACCACATCGGACGGAATGATCTTGTGGTTATTCCTATGCCGGACCGGATAAAGAACCTTGCGGGACACCCGGACCTTCAAGTAGAGTGGTTTGCCGCCGACTATAAGTTCCTGCAGAATCTACTGCCATCGAACAACTACAGTATCGGCGGCAGTATCTCGCTGAACCACAATCCTGTCATTTCCCTGACGGATGAACAGGCCGCCATCCTGCTGGCAGATTTCCACCGCCTGCGTGACCGCATGGATGACCGCCATCTTCTATTCTATCGTGAACTGATGGGAAGCCTCTGCCTGACGATGATGTACGACATCTTTGAGCCGCATGCCCAGCGCGATACCTCAGATACGCACACCGACCGCACGGCATATATCGTCAAGCAGCTCATGGAAATGCTCTCCACTGGAGTCAGTTGCACAGAGCGAGATGTCAGTTACTATGCCAAACGTCTCCATGTATCGTCCAAATACCTTTCCGCCACCGTCAAGCGTGTCACGGGCCACAGTGTCAGTTCATACATCGACCGCCACACCATCCCCATCCTGAAAAACTATCTGGAAGACGAACGCCTCTCGCTCACACAGATAGCCGAACGGATGAATTTCACCACCCTTTCCTATTTTAGCCGATACTGCAAAAAGCATCTGGGGATGTCGCCCAGCGAATACCGAGGGAGTTTGCAGCCGAGAGGTAAGTAGGAGTTAAATACCGATTCTGCGAACTACTTCCTGATAAACGACTGATCCGTTGCCGGCACATCTTCTTCAGCCCTGCAATAGCGTTCCGCCGACATGTGAAGGTCGTACTTCTCCCGTAGATCTGCGATGGTATGCATCATCGGCGTGGCGTGATGGGCATCGATGGCCTCCTGGCTGGTCCAGCTGTCGATCAGAAGAACCGTCTCCGGATCTGCAGCAGAGAAGAAATAGTCATAGCGCAGGTTGCCTTCCTCGGCGCGAATGGCATCTGCCGTCCCGCTACTTTCCATCTCCTCCACGAACTTCCGGGCATTGCCGTCCGTGCCGGTATAATACAGATTCATCGTGATGGATTCAGTCTTTTGGATCGCACTGTTTTGGGGATTGTTTCCACAACTCATAACTGTGACCGCAGCAAGTAATATGGTGAATATTCGTTTCATGCAAATTACGATTTAGCGAAGCAAAGTTACTGATTTTGCACGACATCTCAGCGAGTCCTCCTTCGCAGATGACATCAGAACTTCTCGTAAAATATTCGTACCTTTGCCACCGGAGGTCTGATGCCAGACTTCTATTGTTAACACCCGGTGCGGTCCTGCAGCAATGCAAGGCCGCATCTTTCATATTTTGTCCCCAGTGCCACCAGCACCCCTAATATTTTTCGTCCCCCTCAAAATTTCGGGGACAAAACGGGGACAATCTTGAAACAGTCTTTTTGTTATATTGTTGATTTGCAATAATATACGAATTTGAACTATTTCCTGCATCGGCAAATAG
>JAFZAP010000058.1 GCA_017557185.1 Prevotella sp. | reverse complement strand
TTGTCGGTTTGTACGGAATTGGCTGGGGACATTTGTTCGGGCATCCGCAAAGGTATG
The DNA here is from genome assembly GCA_017557185.1 of Prevotella sp. Taxonomy (GTDB): domain Bacteria; phylum Bacteroidota; class Bacteroidia; order Bacteroidales; family Bacteroidaceae; genus Prevotella. Next base: position 11,927 of record JAFZAP010000058.1, on the reverse strand, counting down.
ATATTAATTATCTTTATGATAGTGGGTTCGGATACAATGACATTGATCAGATCATGAATCGCAACAACATGACCTCGAAGGCCGCTGTCGACCTGGTGTTCAACCTGGGTGAGGAGAAGGCTTGGCAGTTCTATGTGGAGCCTTCGGTGACTTGGGGCTTGAACGACGTGATTTATCCGAGCCGCAAGGGTACTGATCTTGCCATACTTGGCCACAAAGGATTGGAGTATAACATCAACAAGATGTACGTCCAGCTGAATGCCGGCTTCATCTATAAGTTCAAGAACTCGAACGGCACGCACAACTTCACCGTTGCCCGTCTGCGCGACCAGGCCGAGATCGACGGTTTGAATGCTGAGATCAACCGTCTGCGTGACGAGTTGGCTAAGAAGCCTCGCGAGATTGTGAAGGAAGTGGAGGTTGTGAAGGAAGTGGCCGGCAAGAACATCGTGCGCGAAGTGAAGGTTGAAGACCTTGTATTCGTGACCTTCGCACAAGGCAAGAGTGAGCTCACGGCCGATGCCCGCAAGGCTTTGTCGAGCATCCAGCCTGGCAAGCATGTGCAGATTGTAGGTACTGCATCGCCTGAGGGTAATCCTGAGCTGAACCAGCGCCTGTCGCAGGCTCGTGCTGATGCTGTTGCCCAGTACCTGCTCACTCGTGGCGTGGCCGTTGACGAAGCTACAGGTAAGGGTGTTCAGGGCACGACCTCGAACCGCCTGGCTGTGGTGTATGTGAAATAAGCAGCCCCACCCCAGCCCTCCCCAAAAGGGGAGGGTGCAGGAAGGGGACTAACTTGGAACTCGACGCTCGGCTCTGCCGCTTTCGTAGCGGAGCGGAGAAAGAACTCGAAACTTGGAACTAGTAACTCAAAACTTGAGTTGTATGTTATCTAAAATAGGACGATATGATTTCATGGCAGAGCCGTTCCACTGCGATTTCGCGGGACGGCTCTTCATGGGTCATCTGGGCAATCAGCTGATCAATGCTGCCGACTTCCATTCGAATGACCGCGGTTTCGGCATGCTCTACCTGAACACCATCCATAAGACATGGGTGCTGTCGCGACTGGCCATCGAGCTGGAAGAGATGCCTCCTGCCTACGCGAGATTCAACGTGGAGACGTGGGTGGAAACGGCGATGCGATTCTTTACGAACAGGAACTTCAGGATCACTCAAACGCCCGAGGCGCCGTGTAAGGCGGCAGAGCCGCGTGAAGAGTGTAATGAGCCTGCGGCTCGTGTAAACGGAGAAGAACGGGTGTTTGGCTATGGACGGTCGGTGTGGGCGATGATTGATACGGAGACGCGGCAGCCTGCCGACCTGCTGAGCATCGGTGACGGCTTGCTGACGGACTATGTGGCTAACGCTGAAGACGCTGTGCCCGAATGCCCGATTGCCAAGCCTTCGCGTGTGAAGATGAGCGATGCGGCAGAACTGGTGCGCGCGGTGCCTGTGACGTATAGCGACATCGACATGAACGGCCACGTGAACAGCATCAAGTACATCGAGCATGCCCTCGATCTCTGGGATGTGGCGTGGTATCAGCAGCACCGCCTGCGCCGTCTCGACATCGCCTACGTGTCGGAGTCGCATCTGGGCGATGAACTATGTTTGTATGTGGAGACGGTGGCCGAAGGACGGGAATACGCCGTTCGCATTGCCCATCGTTCGACAGCCGATGAAGAGCCAGTTGAGGCTTGCCGTTGCCTCATTGTGTTTGAGTAAACAGCCCTTTTTGTTTGGGATTTCAAACGAAAACGGGTAAAAATGTAACAATTTGCAACAATTTTGAAAATAATCTTTCGAAATTGTTGCAAATGTCATAAATGTTGATTACCTTTGCACCCACGTAAAAAGAATTTTCAGGAATCAAAGGCAATCAACATGATACATCCGTTGAGAAGTTCTGTGACGACAGAGGGTCGTCGTATGGCTGGAGCCCGTGCCCTTTGGGTGGCTACGGGTATGAAGCGTGAGCAGATGGGGAAGCCCATCATCGCCATCGTGAACTCGTTTACGCAGTTTGTGCCTGGTCATACCCATCTGCATGAGATCGGGCAGATTGTGCGCGAGGAGATTGAACGTATGGGTTGCTATGCAGCTGAGTTCAACACCATCGCCGTTGACGACGGCATCGCAATGGGGCATACGGGTATGCTCTACTCGCTGCCTTCGCGCGATGTCATTGCCGACTCTGTGGAATACATGGTGGAGGCCCACAAGGCCGATGCTATGATCTGCATCTCGAACTGCGACAAGGTGACGCCCGGTATGCTGATGGCAGCCATGCGACTGAACATCCCTACGGTGTTCTGTTCGGGCGGACCGATGGAGGCAGGCCGCTGGCGCGGACAGAATGTCGACCTGATTTCCGCGATGGTGATGGGCGCCGACGACAGCATCGACGACAAGACCCTTGCCGAAGTGGAGCAGACCGCGTGTCCCGGCTGCGGTAGTTGTTCGGGCATGTTCACCGCTAACTCGATGAACTCACTCACCGAAGCCATCGGCCTTGCGCTTCCCGGCAACGGAACGCTGTTGGCGACGCACGAGAACCGCGTGAAGCTCTTCCGTGCTGCTGCACGGCAGGTGGTGCTGAATGCCTTCGCCTACTATGAGGCAGGCGATGAGCGCGTGTTGCCTCGTTCGGTTGCTACGCGCGAAGCCTTCCTGAATGCTATGACTGTCGATATCGCGATGGGCGGTTCCACCAATACGGTGCTCCACCTGCTGGCCGTCGCCCAAGAGGCCGGTGTCGATTTCACGATGCAGGACATCGATGCCCTTTCGCGCCGCGTGCCCTGCTTGTGCAAGCTGGCTCCCAACACGCAGCGATATGCCGTGCAGGACTGCAATCGTGCCGGAGGCATTCTGGGCATCATGAACGAACTGAAAAAAGGCGGTCTGCTGCATACCGATTGTCGCCGTGTGGACGGAATGACCGTAGGCGAGGCACTTGGCTTATACGACATCTCTTCATCCACCGATGATGCCCGCCGTTCCGAACTCGCTATCTACTATAGTGCTCCCGGCAACCGCTTCTCGACGAAGATGGGTTCGCAGGGCGAGTACTATGAAACCCTCGACACCGACCGCAGCGAAGGTTGCATCCGCGACCTGCAGCATGCCTATACCAATGACGGCGGACTGGCGGTGCTCTTCGGCAACATTGCCAAGGACGGCTGCGTGGTGAAGACCGCCGGCGTCGATGAGGCGCTGTGGCACTTCCGCGGTCCTGCGGTGGTGTTCGACTCACAGGAAGACGCCTGCGAGGGCATTCTCGGCGGTCGGGTGAAGGCTGGCGATTGTGTGGTGATCACCCACGAAGGGCCGAAGGGCGGTCCCGGTATGCAGGAGATGCTGTATCCCACCTCTTATATAAAGAGCCGCCATCTGGGCAAGGAGTGTGCGCTGATCACCGACGGCCGTTTCTCGGGCGGTACGAGCGGACTGAGCGTCGGCCACATCTCGCCTGAGGCTGCATCGGGCGGTGCCATCGGAAAGGTGCGCGATGGCGATATCATCGAGATCGATATTCCCAACCGAACCATCAATGTGCTGCTCGACGATGCCGAACTGGAACACCGCGAGCCGCGTGAACTGCAGCGTCAGCGCACCGTTTCGAAAGCCCTGCGTGCCTATGCCCAGTGTGTGGCGAGCGCCGACAAGGGCGGTGTGCGTATTATCGACTGATTTTGAACTGAATAAAGAAACTACCAGATATGGACCCGAAAATGATTACAGGAGCGGAAGCACTCATGCGCGCGCTGATGGCTGAAGGGGTGGAGACCATCTTCGGCTATCCCGGCGGTGCCATCATGCCCGTCTACGACGCTCTCTACCAATACACACGCCCTGCCCATGCGAGGCTGCGCCACGTGCTGGTGCGCCACGAACAGGCTGCCGTACATGCTGCCGAAGGCTATGCCCGCGTCAGCGGAAGGGTAGGGGTGAGCCTGGTGACGAGCGGTCCCGGTGCCACCAACACCCTCACCGGTGTCGCCGATGCCATGATGGACTCCACGCCTCTTGTCGTCATTGCCGGTCAGGTGTCGATCTCGCAGCTTGGTAGCGATGCCTTTCAGGAGGTCGACCTGGTGGGTGTGGCTCAACCCATTTCAAAGTGGAGCTACCAGATACGCTCAGCCAAGGATGTGGCGTGGGCTGTGAGCCGTGCCTTCTTCATTGCCAGAACAGGCCGGCCGGGCCCCGTCGTGCTTGACTTCCCGAGCGATGTGCAGAAGGAATTCTGCGAATGGAAGCCCGCGATTGTCGACAAGGTGGCAGGCTATACGCCCTATCCCGAAATTAAAATGGACATGCTGCAGGCTGCCGCCGACCTTATCAATCAGGCCAAGCGGCCGCTGGCACTCGTCGGACAGGGTGTGGAGCTGGGACATGCACATGAAGAACTGCTCGCCTTCCTCGATAAGGGCGACATCCCCGCCGGACGTACGATGATGGGACTCACGGCTTTGCCCAGCGACCACCGCCTGAATGTAGGCATGCTGGGAATGCATGGAAACTATGCCGTGAACCTGAAGACGCAGGAGTGCGATGTGCTCATCGCCATCGGTATGCGCTTCAGCACTCGCGTGACAGGACCCTTCGAGACCTATGCCCGCAAGGCGAAGATCATCCATCTGGACATCGACTTTGCCGAAATCGACAAGAATGTGAAAACCGATGTCGCGGTGGTTGCCGACTGCAAGGTTTCGCTGCCTGCGCTGACCGCTTTAATCAACAAGGCCGACCACAGCGAATGGATCAGCAGCTTTGAGCCGTTGAATAAGATAGAGCGTGAGCGCGTCATCGAACCCGCCATTCATCCGCAGGGCGGACCGCTGCTCATGGGTGAGGTGGTGAATGCCGTTTCCGAGGCTACCAAGGGCGATGCGGTGTTGGTGACCGATGTCGGCCAGAACCAGCTGTTCAGCTGTCGCTACTTCCGCTTCCCGAAGCGTCGGTCGATAGTGACCAGCGGCGGTCTGGGCACGATGGGCTTCGCGATGCCTGCCGGTGTGGGCGCCGTCTTTGCCGCACCTGAGCGCAAGGTGGTAGCCTTCATGGGCGACGGCGGTTTCCAGATGAGCATTCAGGAACTGGGAACCATCATGGAACAGCGACTGCCGCTGAAGATGATTCTGCTCAACAACAACTATCTTGGCAACGTGCGCCAGTGGCAGGATATGTTCTGGGAAGGTCGCCGCTCGTTCACCCGTATGATGAATCCCCACTATGAGGATATATGCCGCGCCTACGGCATCAGCTACGGCCTTGTCGTCAGTCGCGAAGAGCTGCAGGAGCGTGTCGACGAGATGCTGAATGCCACCGGTCCCTACCTGTTGGAATGCGCCGTGAATGAGGAAGACAACGTGCTGCCGATGACGAATCCCGGTTGTAGCGTTGACGAGATGAAACTTAGCATATAGGAAAAGATGGAGAAGAAACTATACACACTGCTGGTATATTCTGAGAATATCGTCGGACTGCTGAACCAGATCACTGCCGTCTTCACCCGTCGGCAGGTGAACATCGAGACGTTGAATGTGTCGGCATCGAGTACCGAAGGCATTCATAAGTACACCATCACGGCGTGGAGCGACGAGGAGCAGATAAAGATCATCACGCGACAGATCGAGAAGAAAATCGACATCGTGAAGGCCGACTACTACACCGACGACCAGGTGTTCATTCATGAGGTGGCGTTGTTCAAGATTTCAACGCCCGTACTGCTGGAGAACCCTGAGGTGTCGCGCACCATCCGCCGCCACGATGCACGAATGATGGAGGTGAACCCCACCTATAGCACCGTGTTGATTGCCGGTCTGACGGAAGACATCGCCGACCTGTTTCAGCAGCTGAAGCAAATGGGTTGTATTCTGCAGTTCACCCGCAGTGGTCGCATTGCCGTCACCCGTTGACGGAACATGATAGGAAATAATTACTAACATTAAAAATAAAACATTATGGCAGAAATGAATTTTGGTGGTGTCATCGAACAAGTGGTCACCAGTAAGGAGTTTTCATTGGAAAAGGCACGCGAGGTGCTGAAGAACGAAACGATTGCAGTCATCGGCTACGGCATTCAGGGTCCCGGCCAGGCTTGCAACCTGCGCGATAACGGCTTCAACGTCATCGTGGGCCAGCGCGAGGGAAAGACCTATGAGAAGGCTATTGCCGACGGATGGGTTCCCGGCGAGACATTGTTCTCGATCGAGGAAGCCGCCAAGCGCGGCACGATAGTATGCATGCTGCTGAGCGATGCCGGACAGATTGCTGCCTGGCCCAAGATCAAGCCCCATCTCACAGCCGGCAAGACCCTCTACTACAGTCACGGCTTCGCCATCTGCTGGAGCGACCGCACGGGTGTTGTTCCTCCCAAGGATGTGGATGTGGTGCTGGTGGCTCCGAAGGGTTCGGGCACGTCGCTGCGCACGATGTTCAAGGAAGGCCGCGGCCTGAACTGCTCGTATGCTGTCCATCAGGATGCCAGCGGTCATGCTGAGGAGAAGACGCTGGCCTTCGGTATCGGCATCGGTGCAGGCTATCTGTTCAAGACCACCTTCGAACGCGAGGCCGTGAGCGACCTGACTGGTGAGCGCGGTTCGCTGATGGGTGCCATCGAGGGACTTCTCGAAGCTCAGTATGAGGTGTTGCGTGAGAACGGACACTCTCCCTCGGAGGCTTTCAACGAGACTGTTGAGGAGCTGACACAGAGCCTTGGCCCGCTCTTCGCCCAGAAGGGTATGGACTGGATGTATGCCAACTGCTCCACCACCGCACAGCGTGGCGCACTCGACTGGGCTCCGCGTTTCCGCGATGCCATCAAGCCGGTGATGAAGACTCTGTATGAGGAAGTTCGTTGTGGCAATGAGGCTCAGCGCTCCATCGACTCCAATTCGAAGCCCGACTATCGCGAGGGTCTGAACAAGGAACTCACCGAGATGCGTAATCTGGAGATGTGGCAGACGGGTGCCGTTGTCCGCACGCTCCGTCCTGAAAACAGCGATCAGGCCAAGTAGATGTAGTTGTCGTCGATGACAACGAGCTCTTCGTCGAGAAGATGTCGCAGAGCTGCACGTAGCTTGTCGTCCGACAGTTGCAATGTCTGCAGATCTTTGATCCGATGTCGCTGTCCGTCATTCAACGACTGAATGATTGTCTGTGAGGCTTCCGCTAGTGCTTCGGCATGTGCGGAAGCCTTTTCTTCGTTACTATAAGTGGTTTGGTGCAGACAGACATCGCACTGTCCGCAGTCGTTGGGCTTCTCCTCGCCGAAATAGGAGATGAGCTGTCGCGAGCGGCATGTCTCGTCGTTCTCACAATAGTGCCACACCGCCCGTATGCGAATGGAAAACAAGTCGCGCCGGTTCTCGTAGATGCTCTGTGGGATGACGATATTCTCGGTGGCTTCGCGACGCTGTGTGTAGGTGATGGTAGGTGTGGAGCGCTGAGGGATGAAGTGTACGATGCGCCGGTGGTTGAGCGCCTTCAGCTGCTGATAGACTTCGTCGTCAGAAAGGTGGCAGTCGCGCGCAATGCGGGGAATGCTGATGTAGACATAGTCGGTGAAGAGTCCCCCGTAGTTGCGCAGGAGCGAGGTGATGACGGCTTCTTCGCGCGCCGTCGTCTCCTTCAGCAGGTAGAGCTGCTCGCGTTCGAGCAGGAAGCGGATGCGAGTGGCATTCTCGGGATCGGTCTCATAGTGAATCCATCCGGCTCTCGACAGCAGCTTCAATGCTGCGTCGGCACGGGTGGGGAAGTGGTGGAAGGAGCGGCAGAAGGTTTCGATGTCGAACTCGCGGGTGACCCCGTATCCGTCGCCGAGTGCCATCTGGTAGTAGTAGGCCAGATGCTCATAGACTTGCTGGATGTATTCCTTCGGAGGGAAGGTGCTTGCAATGCGCATCTCCAGCTTCTGCCGGTCGTTGCTGTTGTAGAGCATCACGGCATAAGCCTTCTTTCCATCGCGGCCGGCGCGTCCGGCTTCCTGGAAGTAGGCTTCGATGGAGCTGGGGCAGTCCATGTGGATGACCAGGCGCACGTCGGGCTTGTCGATGCCCATTCCGAAGGCATTGGTAGCCACCATGATGCGCACCTCGTCGTTCTGCCAAGCCGTCTGCCGCTCGTCGCGCACACTCTGGTCGAGTCCTGCATGGTAGTAGGTGGCGTGGCGGGCGTTCTGCGGCGAGAGCTTTGCGTTGAGGAGGTTGGCAATCTCTTTCGTCCTCCGTCGGCTGCGCACATAGATGATGGCCGACCCCGGCACTGAGCTGAGGATGTGGAGCAGCTGTGCGTATTTGTCGTAGGTCTTGCGCACGATGTAAGCAAGATTCTGCCGCTCAAAGCTCATCTTGAAGACATTCGGCTCCGCGAACTCCAGCTTCTGCTGGATGTCCTCGATGACACGCGGAGTGGCGGTCGCCGTGAGGGCGAGAATGGGAATGCGCTCCTTGCCCGAGCGCTTCGTGTTGACGAGCTGGCGTAGCTTTGCTATCTCGAGATAAGAAGGCCGGAAGTCGTATCCCCATTGGGAGATGCAGTGGGCTTCGTCGACGGTGATGAAGCTCACGTTCATTCGTCTCAGCTTCGTCTGGAACACCTCGGAGGCGAGCCGTTCGGGCGAGACATAGAGAATCTTCACGCCTCCGAAGATGCAGTTGTCGAGCGCCGTCAGCGTCTCCTGATGCGACATCCCGCTATAGATGGCCGTTGCCTGAACGCCTGCCTGCCGCAGGTGCTGCACCTGGTCCTTCATCAGGGCGATAAGCGGTGTGATGACGATGCACAGGCCCTTCATGCTCAGTGCCGGCACCTGGAAGGTGATGCTCTTGCCGCCACCCGTAGGCATCAGTCCCAGCGTGTCGCGGCCGGCACCGATGCTCTCGATGATTTCCCGCTGAATGCCGCGGAAATCATCATATCCCCAGTATTCCTTGAGGATATGAAGGTAATCGGCTGCCGGGGATTGGCAGCCGATATCTGTTCCTGTGTTGTCAGGGGTAGTCATTTCTGTTAGCGGTCTGTGATTCTACGTCAACTCTCCGTGTCGGAAGGTCGGATGTCCTCAATCTGCAACTGCACCTGACTCCGCTTGAACACGTTGTCCTCGAGCGTGTAGGCGATGTCGAAGGCGCGCTTCGACTTGATGTAGCGCACCGATGCGCTCTGTCCGAAGGCGATGCCGTTGACGACGCTGCTCGACTTGGAATCGACCAGTTCCAGCTTGATGTGTTCCTGTTCGCGGCCTACGACCTTCGAAGTGCCGTAGTCGTAGACGCCCGTTGTGCAGAACATCGGCTTCTGGTTCTCAGGCCCGAAGGGCGAGAAGCGCTTCAGGTCGTTGTGCAGCCGCTTCGAGATGTCCTTGAAGTCGAGCATGGCGTCGATGTTCAGAATCGGCTCCGTCTGCTCGGGCTGAATGTGCTCATCGACGTATTGATGGAAGCGGCGGCGGAACTCCGGAATATCGTCCCAGCGCAGGGTGAGACCGGCTGCATAGGTATGGCCGCCGAAGTTCACCAGCAGGTCGCGACAGCTCTTGATGGCTGAATACACATCGAAGCCCGTCACCGAGCGTGCCGAGCCCGTGGCAAATTCACCATCGCGGGTGAGGACAACCGTCGGCCGGAAATAGATTTCCGTGAGGCGCGAAGCCACGATGCCGATGACGCCCTTCTTCCAGCCCTCGTCGTAGAGCACGATGCTCGACCGGTGCTTCTGGCTCTCCAGGCGTGCCACAATCTGGTTTGCCTCCTCCGTCATCTGCTTGTCGATGTCCTTGCGCTGCTCGTTGTATTCGTTGATGTGCTTCGCCATGTTGAATGCCGTGGGGAAGTCCTTCTCCACGAGCAGGTCCACCGATTCCTTGCCGTTCTCCATACGGCCCGAGGCGTTGATGCGCGGTCCTATCTTGAACACGATGTCGCTCATCGAGAGCTCGCGCCCGTTGAGTCCGCAGATGTCGACGATGGCCTTCAGGCCCGTGCTGGGATTCTGGTTCAGCTGTTTCAGTCCGTGGTAGGCCAGAATGCGGTTCTCGTCGGTGACCGGCACGATGTCGGCGGCGATGCTCACCGCACAGAAGTCCAGCAGCGGGATGAGCCGCGAGAACGGGATTCCGTTGTTCTTGGCGAACGCCTGCATGAACTTGAAGCCCACACCGCAGCCGCAGAGGTGCTTGAAGGGGTAGGCATCGTCGGGCCGCTTCGGATTCAGGATGGCAACCGCTTCGGGCATCGTCTCATCAGGCACGTGATGGTCGCAGATGATGAAGTCGATGCCGAGGTCTCTGGCATAGGCAATCTCGTCGATAGCCTTGATGCCACAATCGAGGATGATGATCAGGCGCACGCCCGTGTCGCGTGCATACTCCAGTCCCTTCCTGCTCACTCCGTAGCCTTCGTCGTAGCGGTCGGGAATGTAGTAATCAATGTTCGAGTAGAACTGCCTCAAGAACTTGTAGACCAGTGCCACAGCCGTGCATCCATCGACGTCGTAGTCGCCATAAACGAGGATGCGCTCTTTGCGTCCGATAGCATCGTTCAGTCTGTCAACGGCCACATCCATATCCTTCATCAGGAAAGGATTGATGAGGTCGGCCAGCTGCGGGCGGAAGAATCTCTTGGCTGCGCTCTCCGTGGTGATGCCGCGTCTGATGAGCAGCAATGCCAGCACGGGGCTCAGACTGAGCTTTTCACCCAGTTCCTCAGCTGACAGCCGTTCTTGTTGTGTAGGCGGTTCGTAATTCCATTTGAAGTGCATGTATATATTGTTTTTATTTCTTCTGTCTGCAAGCTGTGCGGGTTCAGTAAAGCGCACGCCAAAGAGTGCCTATTCAGGCAATATATGTTAATGTGCCTCCAAAGTTACGAAGAAAAGTTGAAAGCAGCACACATTATTCGATGAAAAGTCGTCAGTTTCATGCTTTTTTAGTTATTTTTCACAGAAAGGCAGTCTTGACGAAGAAAAAAACTCTCTTTGCCATATACTATCCATCCATGATTCGACGGGAAATAAAATCGCAGCTGACTGGTGGCAGAAATAAAAAGACAGACGTCACAGACGTACATTAACGCTTTTTTCATGGAATTACTTTGTTTAATAATTGATAATGTTTATCAAAAACTTCCATTTTCCTGCTTTTTAGTCGGGAAACTACTGCCTTATAACTGCCTGACTGATGCAGTTGGGTATTTTTTTTCTTTCTGAAAATCAACACGTTAGGGCGGTGCCTGTAGAAAAGTGTAGATTTTTTACACCATAAAAAGTTTGGAGGTAACGGCTTTATTTCGTAAATTTGCCACCGAGAAGTCGGAACATCAGTTGTTACCACTATCGCAGGCATGAGAGGCTATCGCGTTTTTCACATCATTGTTATCATGCTCGCACTCACGGCTTGCACGGCCGACCACGAGGCGATGCGCCAGCGGCTGCAGTATGTAAGCGACTGCAACCGTGCTGACACCGTGTTCACAGAACAGTGGCTCCCAACTGTTGACTCACTCGTTAGCTATTTCGACCCTTCATCACGCAGCTGGCTTGAGCGGTTTTTCTCCCTTCCCTTTAGGGCGACTGGGGTCTTCAGAGCAGCCACCGGTGCGGCTGCGGCCCCACAAAGGGGAGCGAATCCCCATTCGCGACGGAGGGCAAGGAAGGGGGTAGGCTCTAACGACCGAATGATGGCTCACTATGTGCGTGGGCGCGTCTATCACGACATGGGCGAAGCCCCACAGGCTCTGGAGTGCTACCAGAAAGCTGCCGAGCAGGCCGATACCACCCGCTCAGACTGCGACTTTTTGCAACTCTCTCGTATCTATGCACAAACGGCACATTTATTCTTGCAACAGAATCTTCCAGAAAATGCTATATCAGTATTGGCAAAGGCATGTCATTATGCAATGATAGCACAGGATTCTGTG
>JAFZAP010000057.1 GCA_017557185.1 Prevotella sp. | reverse complement strand
GGTCTTGCCATGGTCTACGTGACCGATGGTGCCAATGTTCACGTGCGGTTTGGTACGCACAAAATTCTCTTTAGCCATTGCTTAACTTTTTATTTATTAAAATGAATAATCGAAATTTCTGCTTCTAAAAACCAAAGAGCTGTTACTGAGATTTGAACTCAGGACCTCTTCCTTACCAAGGAAGTGCTCTACCACTGAGCTATAACAGCATTAGAGCGGAAAACGGGACTCAAACCCGCGACCCCCAGCTTGGAAGGCTAGTGCTCTATCAACTGAGCTATTTCCGCAGTTTTCCGCAAAAGAGCGCCTTCGGAGAGCCTCTTCCTTTTGAGTTCCGGGAACCTGGCTTCACCGAATACGCCACTCTTCTACTGGAAGTGGGTGGTGATGGATTCGAACCACCGAAGTCGAAAGACAACAGATTTACAGTCTGCCCCATTTGGCCGCTCTGGAAACCACCCATTTTCCGTTTACTACCGCGTCCTGACCGTTGTCCTTTCTCTGTTGAGGAGCCTCTTGTCGGATTCGAACCAACGACCCCGAGATTACAAATCACGTGCTCTGGCCAACTGAGCTAAAGAGGCAAATCCTTGCAGCCGTCAGGCGTCGCAATTTTAGGACGTGTCGTAAAACGGCTGCAAAGATACGACTTATTTTTGAAACACCAAAATTTTTTCCACTTTTTTTTTATTGATTTCTCAATTTTTCCTTGAATTTCGTCAGTTGGACCTTCATGGCGTCCACGCACTGGTCGATTCCTTCCTCAAAAGTGTCGCATGTCTTCTCTACAAAGAGTGTCGTTCCGGGAACGTTCACGGCGAGGCTCGTCTCCTTGTTCATTGCTGTGGCGGGCTTCACCACCTTCAGCTGAACTTCTGCCGAGCGGATGTCCTCAAACGTCTTTTCCAGTTTGCCGACCTTCTTTTCTACGAATGCCTGCAGTTTGTCTGTGGCATCGAACTTGATAGCTTGAATTTTGATTTCCATAATTACCTCCTATTTTAAAAGGTTAGTACTTAATGTTTCTAAAGATATCGTCTTGATCACGTTGTTTCATTATCGCGAGTCACCCCTTCCTGGGATGCGCCTTGGCGTAGGCGCGCCGCAGCTGCTCGAAGGTGGTGTGCGTATAGATCTCGGTTGTCGAGAGCTTCGAGTGGCCGAGCAGTTTCTTCACACTCTCGATGCCGGCCTCGTTGTTGAGCATCGCGGTGGCGAAGGTGTGGCGCAGCACGTGGGGCGACCGCTTCTTCATCGTGGTCACCCGCGAGAGGTGGCGCTGCACGAGGCTGCGCACCTGCTGACTGGTCATCCTCCGGCCGTCGTCGTCGACGAAGAACGCCTGGCTGTCGCGTGCCGTTGCCTCATCGCGCCGCTCTGCATAGTGGCGCAGGGCCTGCAGCAGTTCGCTGCCGAAGGGGATGATGCGCTCCTTGTTGCCCTTACCCCTGACCTTCAGCTGCTGGGCGGCGAAGTCGACCGACGCATCGTCGAGACCCGTGAGCTCCGAGAGTCGCACGCCCGTGGAGTAGAACGTTAATATAATGGTACGCGCGCGAACGTCCGACATCTCATCTGTCCACATGTCGTCGGCCAGCAAACGGTCCATCTCGCTCTCTCGCAAATACTGCGGCAAAAGCTTCTTGCCCTTCGGCCCCGTGAGGCCGTGGGCGGGATCGCGCTCCACGAACCCTCTCGACAAGGCAAAGCGATAAAGGGAACGCACCGCGCTCAATCTCCTGTTGATCGAGGTGGCAGTGTTTCCTTTATCCATCATGCTCTCCATCCAGCTGCGGATGACGTCCGAGTCTACCGACTCCCACGAGAGCTGACAATCCAAATTTTTGAAGAAAGCCTCAAACGACATCAAGTCGTCACCATAGGCTTTCACCGTACGTTCAGAGCGGTTGCGCTCAAACTGCAGGTAGCTCAAAAAGTCGTTTATCGTCATGGCTGCCACGGGTCTTTCCGATATTTGGCAACTAAGTTACGAAGTTTTTTCCGAACTACCAAATTTTCCGGGAAATATTTTAAATTTCCTCGTTCTGACGCAACTTCTGCACGTAGATGGCGTGCTCCATCTTCAGGCGCTTCAGCACAGAGGGCTTGTTGTACTGCTGACGACGGCGGAGTTCCTTCACCACGCCGGTCTTCTCGTACTTTCTCTTGAACTTCTTCAGAGCCCTTTCGATGTTTTCGCCTTCTTTTACAGGTACAATAATCATGTTTACTTCCTTTGGTTTAAAAGTGTTATACTATTTGTAATTCGTTCTGTATGAGCAATTTCGGGTCGCCAGAGAGCCGGTTTCCGGATAGCAGACACGAAAAGCGGATGCAAAGGTACAGCATTTTTTCGAATCTGCCAAATTTTTCTGCGAGTTTTTAGAACAAGGAGTGCAAATCGCATCTCTACTCACCTCTCGACGCGGCTCTTCCCGATCCCTGATTCAGGACATTGCTTTCATTTCTGGAAGATGCTGATCTGTGCTGCAGGCAGACTGCTCTTGATGCTCACCTTTGCCTGTCCGGACTTCTGCCCGCTGCGCACGACAAGCATGGCGCGGCCCTTCCAAGTGGTGACACGCGACGAGGTGTAGGGCTCGGTGTCCTTCAGGTCGGCACTGGCCACAGCGAGCAGACTGCCCCGTCCGCTGACAGCGACATCGCAGGGGATAGCGGCATCAGGACACAGACGGCCTTCGCGGTCGACGACCTCGATGGTGACGAAGGCGAGATCTTGCCCATCGGCAGCAATAGTACGGCGGTCGGCAGTCAGACGCAGATGGTCGGGCTGGCCGGCGGTACTGAGTGTCTTGATGCGTCCCCAACACGTTTCAGCGCGTAGTGTTCCAGCTTCGTAAGGAACGGTAAAGACCGCTTTGAACTCCGTAGAACGATTGACATTCTTGGTGCCGATGAGCCGGTCGTTAAGGAAGAGCTTTACTTGCGGATCCCTCGTGTAGACCTCCACCTCGATGGGCTTGCCTTCCCATTTCGTCCAGGTCCACGACTCCCACGTGGGCCAGACGCTCCAGGCGGTCAGGTGGATTTTTCCGTGATAGCCGTCGGGCTCCTTCACAGCCATATACAGGCCATTGTCGTCAATCGGCGTGGAACCCATCTGGCCATCCTTCCATTCGTGCTCCGGCATGTCCACGATTGTTTTCCACAACAGCTCGCGATAGTGGCTGATGGGCTTGCGCCAGCCGGTGATATCGACATCGCCGCAGTAGGCGCCGTGCCAGTCGGGCTGTCCACCGTTGATGTAGTGCTCGCCCGGTCGTTCGCCCTCGTAGTAATAGCGGCCGATGCCCGACTCACCCAGATAGTCGAGACCCGTCCACACGATGTCGCCTATGACATACGGATTATCGTTGACAACGGCCCAGCTGTTGAAAGCGTCGCGCGGAAAACTCTCTGTCTGCCACATCACGCGCTTCGGGTCGCGCTGGTGGTCGCTCGCGTGCTTATGGATCATGTAGTTGTAGCCGCCGATGTCGAGCACTTCGAAATGCGGGTCGTAGATCTCCCAGTCGCTGTCCCACGCGCAGAGGGCCTCCGTGACGGGGCGCGTGGCGTCCATCTCAAGAATGGCTTGTTTCAGGCGACGTGCTGTGGTAATGACGCGGATATCCTTCCGTTCTATCACCTCATTGCCGATACTCCAGCAAATGATGCTGGGATGGTTGCGGTCGCGCTGAACCATTGCGTGGAGGTCGTCGCGATAACACGAGTCGATAACGGTGGAATAGTCGTAAGGGTTCTTTGCCTCGCGCCAGCCGTCGAAGGCCTCACCGATGACGAGCATGCCCAGCGAGTCGCAGGCATCGAGGAAGGCGCGGGTAGTGGGATTGTGACTGGTACGGATGAGGTTAAAGCCTGCCTCCTTCATCAGCCTGACCTTGCGGATTTCGGCAGCATCGAAGGCCATCGCTCCGAGCACGCCGTCATCGTGGTGCAGGCAGGCACCGTTGATGAGCAGCGGCTTTCCGTTGAGTACAAAGCCACGCTCGGCATCGAACGTGAAGGAACGAATACCATAACTGACGGCTTGCCTGTCGACGACCTTCCCCTGCTCTTCAACCTGGATGTTTGCCTGGTACAGGAAGGGCGTGTCAGGTGACCAGAGTTTAGGATTATCAACCACGAAGGAGGTATGATATTCCGTCGCTTCTCCCGCTGCGAGTGTCATCTGACTTCTCTTGCCTTCAACGTTGAGCGTGATGTTCCGCTGATGGTCAGACTCGTTGACGACAGTCACGGCAACATTCACCTTCGCCGACTTTTCCGACACTTCTTCTGTCGTGACGAACACGCCATTCTCAGCGATATGAAGTTGTGGCATCCTGCATAGCCACACATGTCGGTAGATGCCCGAGCCCGAGTACCAGCGGCAGTTGGGCTGTTCAGAGTTGTCAACCTTCACCACCACTTCGTTCTGACGCTTGTCCCTAAACAGATAAGGTGTGATGTCAACCGTGAAAGGCGTGTAGCCGTAGGCATGCTGTCCAGCCTTATGGCCGTTGATGAAGACTTGAGCCTTCTGATAGACGCCCTCGAAATGCAATCTTACGATTTCAGCATCAGGAGTCTTAAACGTCTTGCGATACTCGCCCTTGCCACCTTCGAACCATCCGCCACCGGTGTCGGTAGCCCCTTTGCCGGAATGGGGACCGTCGTAGATGTCCCAGTCGTGCGGCAGGTCCACACTGATTGTCTTCCCATCATGAACAAACTGCCAGCCGAAGTCAAACAACTGTCGGCCTTCATTGCCCTGTGCCATCGTGCCGAGTGCTGCCGTCAGGCAGATGGTCAGCATCGCACATTTCTTCCACATGTTACTCATCGTTTTCACCATTACTCGTTTCTTTATCAATATTTGAGGTAATTATATACTTTTTGACCACTTTGAATTGAAAAAAACATCAAAAACACCGCTTGTGTCGGCTGAGGTCAAACGACCCAACGTGCTGTCTTTTCTGTCTGTGCCTGAAAGCGAGCTTTCCGCACAGCCCGCAAGTACATCACGGTTTTGTGCCAAAACTCAGCCGTCACAGCGGCAAAAACAGAAAAAAAGGCCTCACCCCAGCCCTCTCCAAAAGGAGAGGGAGACCATTCCTCTTCAGTCATCAACACTCTGAACATGCGACATCCTTCTCTCTCCCCCTTTGGGGCGACTGGGGTCTTTAGAGCAGCCACCGATGTGGCTGCGGCCCCACAAAGGAGAGCAAATCCCTATTTGCGACGGAGGGCAAGTCGGAGTGGGGCCTCCTTTTTTTTCTGTTTTTTCCAGCCGAAGAGGTGATTTCGCAGAAATGATGGGTGTGAGGGGTGAAGGTCGGGGAGCTCGCTCACCAGAGCTCACACACTCACAACCATCAAGGCACGCAGTGCCCACCGCTTCGACTGGTGTTTTTATTGTTTTTTTCAACATATTGTTTCGGGGTCTAATTGTATATAGTTCCCATATTTGATGCGAAGATACGAAAAAAACGGGAAAGCAGGGCTATCATCGTCGAATAATTCTGAATTTTAGCACAAAGTTTCTCTTTTTTTCAACAATATTTCCAAGAATTGAGTAATTTTGCAACAGCAATATGGGAAAAATCATTGTAGCCATCGATTCGTTTAAGGGCTGCCTGACATCCACAGAGGCTAATCAGGCAGCGGCAGCGGGTATTCTTGCGAGGATGCCCGAGGCAGAGGTGATACAGATTCCCGTCAGCGACGGCGGCGAAGGATGGCTGGAGGCTTTTGGAAGCCCTACCCCACCCCACACCAGTAGGGAGGGAGTTCTTGTGGAGGTGGATGTGAGGGATCCGCTCATGCGACGTATCACGGCACCATATTTGGTGCTGGGTGATACGGCCGTGATCGAGACGGCAAAGGCCAGCGGACTGACACTCCTCACCCCCGAGGAGCGCAATCCCTTGGTGGCGACCAGCTACGGCACCGGTCAGCTTGTGGCGGATGCCGTGCGCCGCGGATGCCGACACATCATCGTGGGACTTGGCGGCAGTGCGACGAGCGACTGCGGCATCGGCATGATCCGCGCCATCATCGACAGCTTTGCGAAACACGGCTCGTGGGATGATGTTCGCGAACTCGACTCCGTGCGCTTCACGATTGCTACCGATGTCACCAATCCCTTGTGCGGCGAGAGCGGAGCTGCTCACGTGTTTGCCCCGCAGAAGGGCGCCACGCAGGAAATGGTTCCATTGCTCGATGCCCGCGCCAAGCGGTTCGCCGAAGTCTCCGCCCGCCACTTCGGCTACGATCGCCAGCATGTGCCTGGCGCCGGGGCTGCAGGCGGACTCGGGTATGCATTCCTGCAATACATGAATGCCGAATGCCGACCGGGCATTGATCTCCTGTTCGATGCGATAGGGTTCGACAGTCTGTTGAAGGATGCCACGATGGTCATCACCGGCGAAGGAGCCTCCGACCGCCAGACGCTGATGGGTAAGGTTCCGTATGGCATCCTCCAGCGGGCCAGCGCCCGTCAGATTCCCGTTGTCCTGATAGCAGGTCGCATCAGCGACCGCCAGCAGTTGCTCGATGCCGGTTTCGCACAAGTGGAGTGCATCAACCCGCCAGAGCTGTTATGTAGTACAAAGGAAGAGGTCCTGAAGCCTGAAACGGCGAAGAGGAATATCCGTGAAACGATGCTACGCTTGCAAAACATAAATAGATAATTGATCATGATGAACAGACCCGATCCGAACAAGGCTTTTCCGAATCCAAACATTCCGAGCCTTTGTTATATCAAGAATGTTGTGACGAACCCGAATATCATCGTCGGCGACTACACCTACTATGACGACAGCGACGGTGCCGATCAGTTTGAGAAGCACGTCACCCACTTCTACGATTTCATCGGCGACAAGCTGATCATCGGGAAGTTCTGCGCTATCGCCAAAGGGGTGGAATTTGTGATGAACGGTGCCAACCACAGAATGGACTGCGTCACCACCTATCCTTTCTATATCATGGGTGGCGACTGGGGGAGCGCTATTGCTCCTGTAAAGGACGAGCTACCGCTGAAGGGAGACACCGTCATCGGAAATGATGTGTGGATTGGCCAGCATGTGACCGTGATGCCCGGGGTTCATATCGGCGACGGCGCCATCATCGGCGCCAACTCGGTGGTGGCAAGGGATATTCCTCCTTATGCTGTTGCTGTGGGCAATCCCTGTCGCATCGTCAGAAAACGCTTCGACGATGAATTGATAGCGCTGCTACTCCAGTTCAAATGGTGGGATAAAAGCATCGAGGAGATAGAACGCCTCATGCCCACCCTTTCGTGTGGCGACGTAGAGAAAGTCCGTGAAGAACTGAAGGCAAGGCTATCGTAGTTTTTCAAGTAGCCAAAAGACAACAACCCTGCACAGCAATAACCCTTGTGAGCTATTGCTGTGCAGAGTTGTGAATGCAGAAGAGATCAAGTCATCTGAGGCTCACCCAATATGCAGGGTAAGCCTATTTATTCAGCTTGTTCCAGAGCCAGAGCACGACAACAGCACCGATAACAGCCGTACCGATGTTGCTGAACCAGCTGGGCTCCCAGTGAATGCCGAGCAGTCCCAGCAGCCAGTTGCCGACGACACCGCCGATGAGTCCGAGGAAAAGATCTATCCAGCAGCCTTTACCTTCGCCGCCGGTAAGTTTTGCAGCGATAAAGCCTGCCAAAATACCTGTGATAATTGCTTCAATCATAATTTCTACTATTTAGTTTAAAACACCTTTCTTTTTAATACAACTGGCTATTATTTTATTTGAAGACAACACGGACCGCTCGGCTCTGCCGCTTTCTAAGCGAAGCGGGGAAAGAACTTTGGACAACTAAAGTTGTCTGTTGTTGTTTAAGTTGTCTTTATATATCATTGTACAACACGACCATCTACCGTTATGATGTTCTTTGTTTCATCATCATAGAAATAACGCTCAATCGTTGCAAACGAAGGTGAAAAGTTCACCAGAATACCACAAGGTTTCTTCAGCAATCGCATATAATTAAACAACTGCGAGCGATGTACTCCCATCAAGTCTTCAACAGACTTACATTCCACTATGATATCATTTTTACATAAGAAGTCGAGATGATATTCTGCATCCATAGCTCGTCCGTGATACATAGGATGGAAAGAAAACTCACGGATGAAAGGAATGCCTTGTTCCTGAAGTTGCATCTGCAATCCTTCCTGATAGCAGTATTCATTCAGCCCCGGGCCAAGCTCTGCATGAACTTCATGAATGGCTCCCACCACATCGTAGACGTGAGCTTTCATTTCTTTTACATTTATCATATCAATATTATTTTGAAAACAACATGAACAACTATAAACAACTATAAGTTGTCTTTTGTTGTTCGAGTTGTCTTCTTCTTAACACTACCAGATTGTCTTTTGAAAACAACATAAACAACTTTGGACAACGTAAAGTTGTCTATCGTTGTCTGAGTTATCTTTATTTACATACTATCCATTTGTTTTTGAAAACAACGTAAAGTTGTCTTCTGTTGTTTAAGTTGTCTTTATATATACTACCAGATTGTCTTTACAGCGCTCGGCAGGCGTGGCGGAGCCAAGCCTGATGGTCGGCATCGAGGTAGGGAGCGAGGGTGTCGAAGACGCGCTGATGGTAGGCGTTGAGCCAGCTGATCTCCTCGGGCAGCATCTCCTCAACGATGATAGGCGTGAGGTCGATGGGACAGAGCGTCAGCGGGTCGAACTGCAGGAACGGCCCGAACTCACCCTCCATATACGGCGTGACGAGAAGCGTGTTCTCGATGCGCACGCCAAACCGTCCGGGCAGATAGATGCCTGGCTCGTCGGTGACCGTCATTCCCTCTACAAACGGAGCCGGCTTCCACTCCATACGGAACTGGTGCGGACCCTCGTGCACGTTCAGGTACTGCCCCACCCCATGACCGGTTCCATGCAGGTAGTTCAGTCCCTCGCGCCACATATACTGTCGGGCGAGAACATCCATCTGCGTGCCGGCAGCGCCGCGCGGGAAGATGCACCGCGAGAGCTGAATGTGTCCGCGCAGCACCAGCGTGTAGATGTGTCGCTGCTCGTCGCTGATGGGTCCGAGGGCGATGGTTCGCGTGATATCGGTGGTACCGTCGAGGAACTGTGCACCGCTGTCGAGCAGCAGCAACCCCTTGGGAAGCACGGGGATATCAGTCTCGGGTGTCGCCTCGTAGTGGATGATGGCACCGTGCGCCTCGTAGCCACAGATGGTGTCGAACGAGATGTCGCGGAACCCCTCCTGCTCGGCACGCAGGGCTGTGAGCTTTCGGTCGAGGGACATCTCCGTCTGCCCACCCGCCTCAACGGCAGGCTGCAGCCACTTCAGGAACTTCACCATCGCCACGCCGTCCTTGATCATCGCCCGCCGAAAGCCCTCAATCTCAGTAGCGTTCTTGATGGTCTTCATCCTGGCGATGGGCGACTCGCCGCGCACCACCTCACGCTGCACGGCCTTCATCAGCGTGTAGCTGGTTTCGTTGGGGTCGAGCAGGATGTTGTATTCGAAGTAGTCGTGCAGACCGCGCGCCACGTTCTGATAGTCGTCGACGTCCACCCCGCAGTCGTGCAGATAGGCCTGCACCTCGGCCGTCAGCTTCACCTTATTTATATATAGAGTCGTGCGCGTCTGCGAGATGAGCAGATAGGCCACGAACACCGGGTTGCAATGAACATCGCTGCCACGCAGGTTCAGCGTCCAGGCGATGTCGTCGAGCGCAGAGACGAGCATTCCGTCGGCATGCTGCTTGCGCAGAGCCTCGCGGATGCGGCGCAGCTTCGATGGCGTGTCCTCGCCAGCATACTTCAGCGGATGGATCTCCACGGGATTCTGCGGGATGGGCGGACGGTCGTTCCAGATGAAGCGCAGCGGGTCGTAGTTCGTGCGCAGCGTGAGACCGCCTTCCTTGCGAAGGTCGGCGATGAGGTCCTCGATGAATGCCGCCGAGTTCGTCATACCGTCGGCAGCCACCTCCTTCGAGCGACTGTCGCGCAGCTCCTGTCCCAGCCATTGCGGGATGGTAGGCGTCTCGGGCATCTTCAGCTTCATCAGCTGGAACTCCGTACCCCGCAACTGCTCCTCGGCAGCGAGGAAGTAGCGGGAGTCGGTCCAGAGGGCGGCACTCGTCATCGTGACCACAGCGGTGCCTGCCGAGCCGTTGAAGCCGCTGATCCACTCGCGACCCTTCCAGTGGTCGGGCACGTATTCGCCGTTGTGCGGATCGGTACTTGTGAAGATGTAGGCAGCCAGGTTCTCGCGCGCCATCTCCGTGCGCAGCGCCTTGATTCGTTCGTTGATAGTCATCGGTTTATCATTTTCAATTTTCAATTCTCCATTCTCCATTTTCAATTTTCAATTCTCCATTTCCCTTCTCCCATTTCTCCGCCGCATGCCCATACTGATAGGCATAGCCTATATACAGCAGCGAGTAGCAGAGATAGGACACCAGGAACATGAAGAAGCTCAGCACACCCGTCAGCAGACTGAACCCGAACGAGTTCACAAAGCTCTCGCCGCCACCGTCGGCAAAGAAGGAAATCCTGGCCAGCAGGGTGATGGCATAGGGGAGCGACAACACCGAAACGACAATGCTGACGATGATGCTCAGCACCAGCGACACGCCGATAATCCCCCACCACGTCCGCATGCCCAGGCGGTACGACTTCTTCAGCGCGCCCATCAGCGAGATATCGTCCTCAAACAGATAGATCGGCTGCGACAGGGCAAGGGGAACCAGCAGTACGAGCAGGACAACCATCAGCAGGAAGATAGCCACAACCCCGAGAGCCTTGTTCAGCCCCGTCGACGCCAGCAACGCCACCAAGGCACCGAAAGCCACCACCACGATGACGCCAAGCAGCGCCAACACCACGACGAACACCAGGTTTCTCTTCAGCAGCTTCAAGAACACTGGCTTGAACTCCACCCACGTGAGGCCGCGCAACCGCTGATCACGCTCCTCATAGATGCGCATCAGACCGTAGATAGCCGCCGGCATCACCACAGCCAGCAGCAACGCCGACAAGACGAGGGCGACATACCAGAACAGGAAGCCCGACAAATTGTCGAACGACGGTTCCCCGCCCCGCTGCATACTCATCACCGCGTTCAGATAGCGGCCCGACACAAACGACAACAGCAGAGCCAGCGGCACCAGCACGCAGGTCATCCATTTCAGTAGCGGCTTGAGATTCTCACCGACAAACGAGAACGTGTCACCGATTTTCTCGCCAAACAGGCGAACCTTGTACAAGGGGATTCTTCTTCTTTCTGTATCCATATCCATCACATAATTATAAGATTCCTATTTGCTATGCAAAAATAAGAAAAATATGTCAAACGACGCACCGTTTTAGAATAAATAACATTTCCCGACAAAAAAACTTGCAACGAGAAACCCGAAACTAGAAACTTTTCACTAACTTTGCAGGCAGTAAAACATAAATATTAAATATTAAATCGTAAACCAGTATGTTTTTAACTAACGACAAACTCGTCATCGTCGGCGCAGCCGGCATGATCGGAAGCAACATGGCCCAGACGGCACTCATGATGGGCCTCACCAACAACCTGTGTCTCTACGACGTGTTCTCACCCGAAGGCGTGGCAGAGGAAATGCGGCAGAGCGGCTTCGACGAAGCCACCATCACCGCCACCACCGATGCCGAAGAGGCATTCCGCGGAGCAAAGTACATCATCTCCTCAGGCGGCGCACCCCGTAAGGAAGGCATGACGCGCGAGGACCTCCTCGCCGGCAACTGCAAGATTGCCGAGGAACTGGGCAAGAACATCCAGAAGTACTGCCCCGACGTGAAGCACGTCGTCATCATCTTCAACCCCGCCGACCTCACCGGACTCGTCACGCTCCTCTATAGCGGACTGAAACCCGGACAGGTCACCACCCTCGCCGGCCTCGACACCACCCGCCTGCAGAGCGCACTCGCCAAGAAGTTCGGCGTGCTGCAGAGCGACATCAAGGGCTGTGCCACCTATGGCGGACACGGCGAGCAGATGGCAGTGTTCGGCTCACACGTCGAGATCGCAGGCCGCAAGCTCATCGACATCATCGGCACTCCCGAGTTCCCCGCCGAGGAGTGGGAGCAGATGAAGAAGGACGTCACCCAGGGCGGTGCCGCCATCATCAAGCTGCGCGGACGCTCCAGCTTCCAGAGCCCTGCCTACCTCTCCGTAGAGATGATTCGCTCGGCAATGGGCGGCGAGCCCTTCCGCTTCCCCGTCGGCACCTATGTGAAGACCGACAAGTACGACCACATCATGATGGCCATGAAGACCACCCTCGACAAGGACGGCGCCCACTTCGAAGTGCCGCAGGGACTGCCCGAGGAGAACGCCAAGCTCGACGCCAGCTACGAGCACCTCTGCAAGATGCGCGACGAGCTCGTCACCCTCAACATCGTGCCCCCCATCTCCGAGTGGTCGAAAATCAACCCCAACCTGTAATTAGTTGAGAGTTGATAATTGAAAATTGAAAATTGAAAATGCCGTGCGACTCGTTGGAGCGCACGGCATTTTTGTTTTCATTTATCTACCAAAAGACGGCTTACTTTCCCAAAACGATGTTGACCAGCTCCGTTATGTCAATCGCTGTGAGTGTGCCGCTTCCATCCAAATCGGCGGCAGAAGAATAAGAGCCGTTCTTGATCAGATTCACCATAGCCGTCACGTCAGCCACATCCACCTTGTTGTCACCGTTCACATCTCCACGCAGTCTCTTCCACGTGAAGTAGCCCGTGTTGGGGTTCGCCATAGAAGAGTCATCAATATACGAATCCGTAAAGGCAACGGCACCCACAAGATTATGGCAACCATTGAACATCTCCATGTCGCTCAAGCCATCCTTTGCCCAGTTGTCGTTGCAGTAGATGGTAGTCAGGTTATTGCATGAGTAGAACATGCCGTTCATGTTTGTCACTTGGTTGGTGTTGAACTTCGTTAGGTCGAGGCTCGTCAACGACTCGCACTCATAGAACATATTGCTCATATCCGTCACGTTCTCCGTGTTCAAATATTCAATACCTTCGATTTCCGTCACATCGTACAAACTGCTGAACATTCCTTGCATCGATGTCAAGCCGTGATATTCTGCCATCGACTGATCGATTCTCACAGTATAGACAACATACGGCGACCAATCGTTATTGCCAATCTCAAACACATGGTCTCCACGCTTCGACTTGTTGAAATCGTAATAGAACGTCAGCGTTACGTCATCCTGATTCCAGCAAGCATACGCCTCACGACCTGTGAAGTAGCCGTCGTTGGGATTGGCGAAGCTGATGTCGTTGGCATTGTCAGCATCATACTCTATGGCACCCTTCAGGTTGATGCAACCATTGAACATTCCTTCCGATTCGCTTACCTTGCCCTGGCTCCAATCTTTCTCGCAGTAGATGGTCGTCAGATTATATGATCTCATGAACATCTGACTCATATTGGTCACATTCTTCGTGTCAAAGCCTGACAGGTCGAGGGTTGTCAACTGATCGCACTGGCAGAACATCCAGCTCATGTCGGTAACGTTTTCCGTATTGAAGCTAGACAGATCCACTTCTGCCAAATTCGTACAAGTAGCCAACATCCGGTTCATGTCCGTGACATTGCTGGTGTCGAAGCTCGACAAGTCAAGGCTCGTCAAGCCTTCACAACTCAAGAACATCCCGCTCATATCAGTCACGTTAGCAGTATTAAAGCCTGACAGATCAAGCGTCGTCAGGGCTTTACAAGTATAGAACATCTCACTCATGTTGGTTGCGTTGGCCGTATTAAAACCTGTGACATCAATATTCGTCAAGGCTTCACAATTAGTAAACATTCCGCTCATATCGGTCACATTCGACGTATTGAACCCTGACAGATTCAGGCTCGTCAAGTGTTTACACCAGCCGAACATGTTACTCATAAAAGTTACATCCTCAGTATTGAAGTCCGACACGTCAAGACTCGTTAAGGCTTCACAATCATAAAACATGTTACCCATGTTGGTTACGTTTGCCGTATTGAATCCTGATACGTCAAGACTCGTCAAAGAGGAACAATGGTCAAACATGCCATTCATATTGGTTACGTTCGATGTATTCAGACGGCTGAGGTGGTTGATAGTGGCGAGATTCCTCAGATTGTAGAACATGTTAGTAGCATTGGTCATCCCATCGTAGTTGGCAAACGACTCATCGAAGTCCACGGTGGTGATGGCCTCATTTCCTTCGCCATTGTTCCCCCAGCCGGGATGATCCCATTCCTCCCACGTTACCTCGTACTTCGTGCCCTCGCGCACAACTTTCTTCTTGTCATAGTAGAATTTCAGTGTGTTGCCATTGAGCACAGCATACGGCTCCAGCGTTCCTTCAGTGAAGTAGCCTCCTCGCCAGAGGTACCACCCATCGCCCGTCGCCTCTTTGACAAGCTCAGTACCGTCTGGATAGTTGAGCAAGCAGGGTGATGTCGTGGTGCCCACACCCGAGCACGCACCGCTGGGAATCTTGCCCACGAGTGTGGCAGAGAGGCTCAGATCCTTCAAGCCCGCGCAACTATAGAGGAATTGCCCCATATTAGTTACATTTGAGACATCGAAACTACTCAGGTCCAAGCTGGTGAGACCGGAGCAGCCAGCGAACATATCTGACATGTCGGTGACGTTGGCTGTACTGAAACTGCTCAAGTCAAGGACGGTGAGGCCGGTACAGTTTACAAACATGGCCGCCATGATGGTCACCTTATCCGTGTTGAAGTGACTCAAGTCAAGGCTGGTGAGGCTGGAGCAGGAACTGAACATCCAATACATATTAGTAACCTCGCTGGTGTTTAAGTATTCTATTCCCGTGATGGATTGCAGATTCTCCATGCTACAGAACCATGAACAAGTGGTCTTAGGACGGGCATCGGCAAACGAGGAGTCAAAGACCACATGGGTGACACTTTCATAGCTGTCATCATTGTACCAATCAGGATCGTTATAACCCGTATTCAGGCTATAAGTTGTGCCAGTGCGACTTTTGCGTTTATAGTCGTAGTAGAATGTCAGCGTGGTATTTTCGTCGGTGTACACAGCATAGGGCATCAGCCATGATGTGAAGTAGCCAGGGGCATCCGAACCACCGTCGATGTGGGCGTATTCTTTGTTCACAGAATAACTATTATACCTCGTGCCTTTACCACCCACGAGACTGGTACAGCCTTCGAACATGCCAGTACTATTAGCTGAAGTCACGGCATCTGTGTTCCAGTCATCGCCTGCATAGATGGTGGTGAGGTCGGAGCACTGATAGAACATTGATTTCATGTCGGTGACCTTGGCGGTGTTGAAACTGCTCAGGTCGAGGCTTGTGAGGCCAGAGCAGCCATAGAACATGCAACTCATTGTGATGACGTTGGCGGTGTTGAAGTGGCTTACATCGATGCTTTTCAAGGCAACACATCTACCGAACATCCAATACATATTAGTGACCTCACTGGTGTTCAAGTATTCCAGTCCCGTGATGGATTGCAGATTCGTCATACCGTAGAACCATGAATAGGTGGTCGTAGGAAGGGCATTGGCAAACGAGGAGTCAAAGACTACCTGAGTGACGTTGGTATTGATGCCGGCAGTTTCCCACTCGGTATCGTTTTGTCCCGTGTTCAGGCTATATGTTGTGCCCGAGCGAGTGCCGCGCAGTCCGTCGCAGTAGAAGGTGAGAGTGGTGCCGACAAGGTTGGCGTAAGGCTTTTCTTCGCAGGTGAAGTAGCCGTTCTTCCACACCACGTAGGTTGCCGTTCCTTCCGTGAATGTCGGATTTGCGTCGATGGGGTAAAACAGCTTGCAGGGGTTGGTTGTGGAACCGATTCCTTGACAGGCATCATCGTTCAGATAGTTCACCAATGAGTTGGAAACGATCAGCGTCTGCAAGGATGTCAGTCCTTGTAGCAGGGAGGTTGTGATGGTCGAGCTGGTGATGGCAAATCCACTCAGGTCGAGTCTCGTAAGGCCGGAACAGCCACCGAACATATTATACATGTTGGTGACATTAGTGAATTTGAAATTGCTTACGTCCAGGCTAGTGAGGTTGGAGCAGTTAGAGAACATGGTAGCCATCTCGGTAACCCGAGCAGTGTTGAAGTGGCTTATGTCGAGGCTGGTGAGGGCGGAGCAGCCTGAGAACATGTATCGCATGTTGGTGACATTGGCGGTGTTGAAGCTGCTCACGTTGAGGTTGGTGAGGCCGGAGCAGTTATAGAACATTCCGACCATATTATTTACCTTGGCGGTGTTGAAGTTGCTAAGGTCTAAGTTGGTGAGGCCGGAGCAATAAGCGAACATATTTTCCATGATGGTGACATTGCTCGTGTTGAGGTATTCCAGTCCCGTGATGGAGGTAATGTTCTTCATACCCATGAACCAATTGTAGCAGGTGGTGGGGCGGGCATATGCAAACACGGAGTTGAACTCCACCGATGTGATGTTCTCACGACTGCTGAACCAGCCTGGGTCATACGTGCCGGTGTTCAGGTCGTATGCCGTCCCGTTAGCCTTCCTCCATCCATAGTCATCATCGTAGCAGAAAATGAGCTTGGTTCCGCCTTCTATTTTAGCGTAGGGCTGTATGTTATCAGTGACGAAGTAACCTTCTTTCCATTTGATATAGGAATCGGTTATTTCCGTGTATTCCACGTGTGAGGTCGCGGGATATATCAACTTACAGGGCGTGGTGACATTGCCGTTGCCGTCGGTACCTATTTTGTCACAGGCAGCCCAACTCAAAAGGTTTACCAACCCGTTGGAAACACTCAGCGTCTGCAAAGATGTCATACTGCTAAGCATGAAGCCGGTTTTTAAATTGTTTCTGGTATGGAATCCACTCAAGTCGAGGCTGGTGATGCTGGAACAGTCATAGAACATATACTCCATGCCAACGACTTGGGAGGTGTTGAAACTGCTCACGTCAAGACTAGTGAGGCTGGAGCAACCACAGAACATATTCTTCATGTCGGTGACCTCGGCGGTGTCGAAATTGCTAACGTCGAGGCTGGTGAGGTCGTGGCAGCTATAGAACATATCATTCATGTAAATGACCTTGGCGGTGTTGAAACTGCTCAAGTCGAGGCTGGTGAGGGAGGAGCAATAACGGAACATACTGTCCATATAGCGGACTTTGGCGGTGTCGAAGGTGCTCATATTAAGCTTTTTGAGTTTTAAGCAACCATCGAACATATGACTCATGTTGGTGACCTCACTGGTGTTCAGATAATATAGTCCCGTAATGGAGGTTAAATTATCTAAGAAATAGAACCATTTGTAGCAACTGGTGGGACGGGCATAGGCGAAGCTGCTATTGAATTTCACGCTAACTATTGCTGTATGACTTGACGGATCTGCCCATTCGGGTTCGTTAAATCCGTCGTTCAAATTGTAAATTGAAATTGTAGGATCAGCCCAATCTTGCCAATCTTCCCTCCTAGTGTCATAGCAGAACGTCAGTGTTCCTTCTTTTAGGCTGTACACGACATAGGCTTCCGGGTCATAAAAAACCAATTTGATGCTGGTATAGCCAGCCAAACTGGGGTATAAGCTTGGCAGGAGGGCTAAGGTTTGGGCACTAAGAGTGTGCGTGAAGTTGTTGGCACTGGTAGTTGTGGGGGGCACGGTGCAAAGATGATTTGAATTAAAGTAGAACAGCTCGATGCCATTGTGTATGACATGCCCTGACTCAATGGTAATTACTTGCTCACGATTCGCAAGCACTTGGAGCGCAACGTATTCGTTGTCTGTAAGTGTTTCTCCGTCGCTAACATAAATGGTGAAAGTGTTCCCTGCTGCTCTTGCCCCTCCCATGATGGTGAGGAGGAGAGCCATGATGATGAAAAGGATTCTTGTCTTCATAATGATTGCATTTTTATTGTTTCTGTTTGTAGTTTCTAGATTTCACTCCACAAAGATACAAATAAATAAATGGTTAAATTATGTTACCCCCCCCTAATTTTTGTTAATCACACGTTTATTTAATGCTTTTTAGTACAAATGGAGGTGAAATAGTGGTGCTATCGCATTTCTGTACACCTTTATGGGCGTTGCAGAGGAAACTAAATGCTTCCCCGTCGGCACCTATGTGAAGACCGACAAGTACGACCACATCATGATGGCCATGAAGACCACCCTCGACAAGGACGGCGCCAACAATTGATAATGGCCCCGCCGTCCTACAAAGACAGGCGGGCCTTTTACGTTTGCACAGATATCATTACAACTTTAACCATCATTAACGCAGCGAAACCACCTGTTTTTACACATATTTGCCCAAAAGCTATTATATTTGGACACTGTGCAATCCGGATGACCTGCACCCGCTGCACCGATGGCACCGAGCCGCGAAAAGCGCGAAGTGAATAGTGAATAGTGAAAAATACAGGGAGCTATATACAATTAGACCCTCCGAACTTTTTAGACAAACGAAACAGACGGACAGATGTTTTTTACCCACAGATTCCCAAATAAGACATAGAGACAAAGAGAGATTTCTAAGGAACGTAGGAATGGGGGAAACGCGCTCGGCTGTGCCGCTTGCGTAGTAAATCGGAGGAAGAATGATGCGGAAGTAATTTGGATCATGGAGGGAGATTCCGCACACGGAATCATAACGTTTGACAGAGCCGGCATTGACAAACGATTTGACCTTCGGTCTTACTCTGTCACGACTCGGCATAGCTCAAGCAAGCTTGGCTTTGCTCTCGCTGCTCCATC
>JAFZAP010000056.1 GCA_017557185.1 Prevotella sp. | reverse complement strand
TGGTCACCGACGAGCCCGGCATCTATTTCATCCCCGCCCTCATCGACGACTGGCGCGCGAGCGGCCATTGCGCCGAGTTCCTCTGCTTCGACGAAATCGAGAAGTACAAGGACTTCGGCGGCATCCGCATCGAGGACGACATCCTCATCACCAGCGACGGCTGTCGCTTCCTCGGCGAGAAGCGCATCCCCTATCATCCGAAGGATGTCGAGGCATTTATGGAAAAATAAAAGATTAATAAATTTGGAAACTATGCAGAATTAGCCCCCCAAAATGTAGGGACGCGGCGTGCCGCGTTACTGGCGAGGACATCATCCATTTTACGCGACACCTCGCGTCCCTACACTTCTGGGGTCAAAAGTACATAATTTCAATTCATAAATTACAACGATTTCTAAAATGAAAAAGATTTTGACTTTCGCGCTGATGCTTCTCGTAGCAGTAGGCAGCGCATCGGCAGCCAAGAAGAAGGCTGCGCCGAAACCAAGTAACAAACCAGTGTTCACGGTGATAAAGGAGATTCCCGTCACCTCGATGAAGGACCAGAACCGCTCGGGCACGTGCTGGGACTATAGCACCCTGTCGTTCTTCGAGGCCGAAATCCTGAAGGCCACAGGCAAGAAGTACGACCTCTGCGAGTCGTTCATCGCCAACAAGACCTACATGGACCGCGCCATCCAGGTGGTGCGCTATCACGGCGACTGCCAGTTTGCACAGGGCGGCTCGGCTGAAGACGTGCTCGCCACGCTGAAGACCCACGGCATCTGCCCCGAAGAGGCTATGCCGTTCCCCGGCTCGCTCTACGGCGACTCGCTGAACAACTTCAATGAGTTCTTCTCCGTGCTCGAGCCCTACGTGGCAGCTGTTGCCAAGAGCTCGGCCAAGAAGATCAGCAACGCGTGGAAGAATGGCTTCCAGGGCATTCTCGATGCCTATCTCGGCAAGTGCCCGGAGAAGTTCACCTACGAAGGCCGCGAGTACACGCCGAAGTCGTTCATGCAGACACTCGGCATCGACCTCGACGACTATGTATCCATCACCAGCTACACCCACCATCCCTTCTACACGGGCTTCGCCGTGGAGGTACAGGACAACTGGCGCTTCCCGCTGAGCTACAACCTGCCTATGGAGGAGATGATGCAGGTCATCGACTACGCGCTCGAGCAGGGCTACACGATTGCCTGGGGCGGCGACGTGTCGGAGGACGGCTTCACCCGTAAGGGTCTGGCCTACGCCGTCGACACCAAGGCTACCGAGAGCCTCGCCGGCAGCGATATGGCCAAGTGGCTGAAGCTCGCTCCCGCCAAGAAGACCAGCATCCTCGACTCGCTGGGCTGCAAGGTGCCCGAGGTGGTGCCCACACAGGAGATGCGCCAGGAGCGCTTCGACAACTGGGAGCTCACCGACGACCACGGTATGCACATCTACGGCCTCGCCAAGGACCAGTACGGCAAGGAGTACTACATGGTGAAGAACTCGTGGGGTGAGACCGGCGACTACAAAGGCACCTGGTACATGACCAAGGCCTTCATCGCTGCCAACACGATGGACTATCTCGTCAACAAGAAAGCCATCCCCGCCGACATCCGCAAGAAGCTCGGCATCTAAGGCTGGCACCATTCCCTCTGGGGGATGCAACCCGGTTGCAAAAGTCGTCGACGACTGACAGTTGCAACTGGGTTGCATTTTTTTTGCCGTACCTTTGCAGCGGAAATCAAAACATAATAAGGTCGGCGAATGATACGAATAAAACGAATTTATCCCATAAATGATGCCTTTATGGCATCGCTATTCGAATAATTCGCACAATTCTTTCTCCGTTTCACTACGAAAGCGGCAGAGCCGAGCGCGCAGACAAAACTTAAAAGCAGACGAATTCATCGAACTGACGTAACACAAGTCGTATCCGGCAAGAACAAACAACAAAGGAATATGGCACACCATCATCACGACCACGAGCACGACTGCTGCTCGCACGAACACCACGAACACCATCATCATCACGACAACGAGCACGGCAGTCTGAAACGCCAGCTGGCGCTCATCGCCGTCACGGCGGTCCTGCTCATAGCGGCCGTCGTCATCGAGAAAAACTGCCAGCTCTCCACGTGGCAGCTGCTCCTCGTCTATCTCGTCCCCTATCTGCTCATCGGACACGACACGCTACGCGAAGCCGCCGAGGGCGTGGCGCACGGCGATGCCTTCAACGAGCATTTCCTCATGTCGGTGGCCACCATCGGAGCACTCGCCATCGGTTTCCTGCCCGGTGCCGAGACGCAGTTCCCCGAGGCCGTCTTCGTGATGCTGTTCTTCCAGATCGGCGAACTCTTCGAAGGCTATGCCGAAGGGAAGAGCCGCGACAGCATCGCACATCTCATGGACATACGCCCCGACGTCGCACGCCTCGTGAGCGAGGGCGAAGAGCGCATGGTGGCGCCCGACCAGGTGCAGGTGGGCGACACCATCTTGGTGAAGCCGGGCGAGAAGGTGCCCCTCGACGGTGTCGTCACCGAGGGCAGCACCACCCTCAACACGATGGCGCTGACGGGCGAGAGCATGCCGCGCGAAGCAGCGACGGGCGACGAGGTGATTTCGGGATGTGTCAATCTGTCGGGCGTCATCAAGGTTCGCACCACGAAGACCTTCGGCGAGAGCACCGTGTCGAAAATCATCAACCTCGTCGAGAACGCCGGCGAACACAAGTCGAAGAGCGAGGCCTTCATCACCCGCTTCGCACGCATCTACACGCCCATCGTCGTCTTCGCAGCCGTAGCACTGGCCTTCCTGCCGCCGCTGCTGATGGCCGCGACGCAGCACGCCCAATTCTCAACCTCCTTCCCCACGTGGCTCTATCGCGCCTTGATGTTCCTCGTGGTGTCGTGTCCCTGTGCACTCGTCATCAGCGTCCCGCTGACGTTCTTCGGAGGTATCGGCGGAGCCTCGCGCAAGGGCATTCTCATCAAGGGGGCGAACTACATGGACGTACTGTCGAAAATCGGCACCGTCGTCTTCGACAAGACAGGCACCCTCACCCACGGACAGTTTGCCGTAGAGGCCGTCCACACCTCTTCCGAGGATAGCAGCATCAGCGACGAAGAGCTCAACAGGGAACTGCTGCATCTGGCTGCCCACGTGGAGCACTTCTCCACCCACCCCATCGGCGCTGCCCTGCGCGACGCCTTCCCCGACGAGGCCACCGACGGCTGCATCGTCAGCGACGTGGAGGAGATAGCAGGACAGGGCATCCGCGCACAGGTGAAACGCAGCGACGACGACAAGGCTCGCATCGTCTGTGTCGGCAACACGAAACTCATGGACGCTGCAGGTGCCCAGTGGCGGGCATGCACCCACATAGGAACCATCATCCATGTTGCCATCGACGGTGAATATGCCGGGCACATCGTCATCAACGACAAGATAAAGGAGGAGAGCGCCGACGCCGTAGCACAGCTGAAAGCACTCGGCGTCGAGAACACCATCATGCTCACTGGCGACCGCGAGGAGGTCGCTGCCAATGTTGCCGCGAAGCTGGCACTCACGGAGTATCATGCCGAATTGCTGCCCACCGATAAGGTGACGCACGTGGAACGACTGATGGAAGAGAACCGATCAGGCAAGGCACTCGCCTTTGTCGGCGACGGTATCAACGATGCACCCGTCCTGGCTCGCGCCGACGTAGGCATCGCCATGGGCGGACTGGGCAGCGATGCAGCCATCGAAGCCGCCGACGTGGTGCTCATGGACGACCATCCCACCAAGATTGCACTCGCCATCGGCATCGCACGGCGCACCATCGCCATCGCCCGCCAGAACGTGTGGTTCGCCATCGGCGTGAAAATCGCAGTCCTCATCCTCGCAGCCTTCGGAATCGCCACCATGTGGATGGCAGTCTTCGCCGATGTCGGCGTCACCGTCCTCGCCGTTCTCAATGCCATGCGCGCACTGAGGGGGTGAAGAAGGGGGTGGGTTCTAATTAAATTTGCACATGCACCCATGAGCAGCAGAGCTGCAGTTCAAATGCGCTTCGCGCGTTCAAAAGTTATCTCCTTCGCTTATTCGTGCACCACGCTTCGCGTGACAGCACTGCTTCAGTCGATGACCTTCGGTTCAAATGCGCTTCGCGCGGTTATCTCCTTTGCTGATTCGTGCACCACGCTTTGCGTGACAGCACTGCTTCAGTCGATGACCTTCGGTTCAAATTTGCACGTGCACCCAGACTGTCCTCCCTCCCCCTTTGGGGCGACTGGGGTCTTCAGAGCAGCCACCGGCGTGGCTGCGGCCCCACAAAGGGGAGCGAATCCCCATTCGCGACGGAGGGCAGGCGGGGGTAGGCTCCACACTCGAGATTGCAACCTCATTGCAAGTACAAAGGTACGCATAAAAAAAAGTGGCTACCGGTATCGCTACCAGTAGCGGATTTCAACTTTCTGCATAAAAATTTGTGGGAATAACGTTAATTTTGTAAATTTGCACACATATAATATTACTCACCATTATACTACTGACGATGAGACGAATCTATTTCATTCTTGCGAGTTTGATGCTGGCGATGGCAGCCATGGCGGAAGGCATCGACCAACATACTGCCTTGCTGAAGGCGCGTAAGTTCATGCCTGGAAAGGAATTCACCACGGGCAAGGTGCCAGCCAAGGCACGTGCGAAGACTCCGCGAGGCTCAGATGCATTCTACGTGTTCAACGCAAAGGACAACGGCGGTTTTGTCGTCGTGTCGGGCGACGACCGCACGGACGATATCCTGTGCTACTCTGAACACGGCCATCTTGATGTCGACCAGATACCTGAGAACATGAAGTGGTGGCTCGATGAACTTGCAAGCCAGATAGAGGCCTTGGGGACATCGCTGGCCCCAGCCCCCAAAATGGCTCCCGCGGCAGCCATTGCACCTCTCATCAAATCGAGTTGGGGGCAAGATGCTCCCTATAACTACATGTGCCCCGATGGCAACTATGTGGACTACGACCAGCCTGGCTATCATGCTGAGCAGCGCTGCGTAACGGGCTGTGTGGCCACCGCCATGGCGCAGGTGATGTACTACTGGAAGTGGCCGCTGACGTGTCCTGCCCTCGACGCCTACGAGGTCGTTAAAGGAAAGACCCTCAAGGCGCTGCCCGCCACTACCTTCAAGTGGGGCAAGATGAAGAACACCTATGGCTGGAGTGAAACGGGTGAGTCGGCCGATGCCGTGGCCGAGCTGATGCGCTATTGCGGCCAGGCCGTACACATGAGATACACCCCCTCTAGCTCTTCAGCTTCCCTATCACCTTCCATCATGGCATCGGTATTCCAATATAGCCCCAACTGCCACAGGATTAATCGCGACAAATATTCCGTCAGCCGCTGGGAGTCCATCATCTACGATGAGCTTGCCAGCCAGCGACCCGTGTTGTATGAAGGGGGCAACAATTCGGGTGGTCATCATTTCATTGTCGACGGCTACGATGGTGCCGGCCTCTTCCATTTTAACTGGGGTTGGAATGGCAGTTACGACTGCTATAGTGTTCTGTCGTTGGCCGATCCCTATCATCAGGGTGATGAACAAGCTTTTTGGTTGTTGCAGTCGGCTATAATAGGCGTGAAACCTGCCGAGGACGGTGAGGTGATGATGCCGTTGATGCGTACATCAATCTTTGAAACAGTTCCTGCTGGCATTTACAGCCGGTCGTCGTCGGCTGCCAATTTCTCTGACGTCTCCCTAGAAGGTACGGTGGGTGCTGAATACACGCTTCCGCCCACCTCCCCGCTCAATGTAGAGGTGGGGTGGGGACTGTTTCAGGACGACAAGCTGCTGCAGTTGCTTGACAACAAGACGTTGTCTATTCCTGCCTATTTGCAGTGGTCAACGAGTTACAACGCGTCCGTGTCGTTTGGCGCGGGGTTGGCCGACGGCCTGTACGAGCTGGCGCATGTCTATCGCTTTGCCGGCGAGACAGAATGGAAAGCCTGCCATTATTATTATAGTAGCACTAATTTGTGGGGTGAGGTAAAAGGTAATAAGCTGACTGTGCGAGTGCCCAATCCCGACAACATGTCGTTTGAGGTGAACAGCGTCACCACGTCCGACGAGCCTTTTACGGGCGAAGCAGTCAGCGTGAATGTAAACATCACCAACACAGGTAATTCGTTGAAGGAAATCATCGGCCTGTGGATTCAGAAACCAGGTTCTCAGCAGTGGGTCAACACGATCTCAAGCGTCCTCAACGTTTATCCTGGCAAGAGTGCTGATGTCAACATGTCGTTCGTTCCTGACCAGGCTGGCATTTATCAGCTGAAGATTACCGCAGGCGGTACTGAGGAAGCCCTTGCTACAGCCACTGTCAAGGTAGCTGCTAGCGAGCTGATTGTCATCGACGGGATAACCTATCAATGCATACCCGACTATCGGAAGGCCATCGCCGTCCGTAATGAAGAGAGTAGTCATGACATCAGTGGGGATGTGACAATCCTTCAGAAGGTATCCGCCAGCGGGGTCGACTGTCAGGTTGTCGGTATTGGCGACAGGGCTTTCTTCGATTGGTATTACATGACTTCTTTAACCATTCCTGAAGGTGTGACGTCCATCGGTAACATCGTTTTTCGCGATTGCTTTAATCTCTACAAAGTT
The DNA here is from genome assembly GCA_017557185.1 of Prevotella sp. Taxonomy (GTDB): domain Bacteria; phylum Bacteroidota; class Bacteroidia; order Bacteroidales; family Bacteroidaceae; genus Prevotella. The sequence goes on along the minus strand of JAFZAP010000056.1, from coordinate 308 downwards.
GTGCTGCCGTCTACGGTAACCAGCTTTGGTGATTATGTTTTCTCAAACTGCCAGCAGCTCTCGGCGGTATGTTCCTACATCAAGAATCCTCCTGCGATCAGCGACTACACATTTGTCACGATGGTGTGGAATAATGAGACTCAACAATATGACGAAGTGCCCCTTCCTGCCACGCTCTATGTACCCATCGGCACCAAGGCAAAGTATGAGGCCATTCGCGGCTGGACAATGTTTGCCGGCATCGAGGAGGGCGAACTGCTGGAGACGGTGGTCGACGGGTTGCGCTACTCCTATAATACTGGTGGTGA
>JAFZAP010000055.1 GCA_017557185.1 Prevotella sp. | reverse complement strand
GGGGCAGACCCCCGTGTCTGCCCGAACAGCGGACACGAAATGGGCACAAATGGCGGGCAGACACGGGGGTCTGCCCCTACGAGAGGGCTGGAGTGGGGCCCCTTTTTTCTGTTTTTTTTCAACATATTGCATCGGGTATTCTTTCCTCGTTTTTAATTAAACCGTCATCAGTAGCAGCCGGCGGCCTGCAGCGTTGCCCACCATACGGCGGAACATACTGTACTTCTTGCTGTACGACTTGTCGGGCAGGGGGAACAGGCCAGCCACCTCGAGATGCTTGATGGCTGCGTTGAGCGCTTCCTTGCTATGTGTGAGCTTGATGGTCTGATAGAGGTAGTCCATCGACAGCTGGGCGACGCGCCTGCTCAGCGCCACACGCTCTCCCTCGGGAATAGTCGCCGACGTCTTCTGCAGGCGGTAGATGATGTTTCGCATGTCGTCAAGGCGTTTCCTTGTGTGGGTTTCGTCGGCCTGATGGGTGATCGACTCGCTGCGCTGCCGGTAGAAATAGGCTTCAGCTTCGGTAAAATAAAGCTGGTCGGCCTTCAACAGCAGCAGGGGCGTGAACTCCTCGTCTTCATGATAGATGCCCGGCGTGAAGCGCAGGTTGTCGAGCATCAGTCGCTTGAAGAGGTATCCGCAAGCCGAAGCGCGCAGGTTGTTGTTATGCAGATAGGCAGCTCCCGTCATCGGTCCGTTGACGGCAATATCGTCGGCGTGTCCCTTGTCCTTCGCCCCACGACCTTTGTTCAAGGCAAACAACATGATGTCGGCATCGTGTTCGGCGGCCCACTTCAGACACTCGCTGTAGGTAGCACTCAGCAGGCAGTCGTCGGCATCGACAAACTGCACATAGCGGCCCCTGGCTATGCGCAGACCGTTGTTGCGGGCAACGCTGAGTCCGCAGTTCTGCTGCCGCAGATAGACCAGGCGGTCTTGCCAGTCGGAAAGGTCGGCAAGAGGAGTCACCTCGCTGCCGTCGTCGACCAATACGATCTCGCACTCCTCGTCCGTGAGTCCGAGTGCGCCGATGCTCTCCAGACACTCCCTGAGCAGCTTTGAAGGCATGTTGTAGGTGGTGACGATGAAACTGATCAGCGGCCCTTCTTGCTGAAGAGGTGTAGTAGCTTGTTGATTCTGCATAAGTTCTTAATTCCTAATATGTTAAGTGCTTTTATCTTTAGGTTTGCTTTACCCGCATCAGGATGACGGCAGACGGTCTTGAACGAGGGTAGGGCGGCCACCTCGCCGGTAGCGTTATAGACGTCGAGCGCCACATTCAGCACGCGTCCGTAGTAGTGGGCTGTGGGGCGGGCGAGCGGCGAGTCGGCAGGCTTGCGCAGCACCTTCAGATGAGCCTGCAGCAGGTCGTTCAAATCCTTGCCGTCAGCCTGCTGGGTGATGCCCTTCGGGTTGTAGCAGTAATAGTAGTAGCCGAGACTGGTCGTGGCGACGCAACTGGTGCGCTCGAGGAGTTGTGGCAGCACGTAGGCATCTTCGAACTTCCGTCCTTCGGGGAATGTCAGACCGTCGAACAATTCCCTCTTGTAGATCTTGTTCCAGGCATACGTGTGTTCATAAGCCCTCGCCCCATACCAGTATTCATGAAGATCGGTATAGGCGCGGTCGTCGAGTCGGAGGATGTTCATGTGGCCAGGCCAGCCGAAGTGCTCATAGACGGAGTATTCGAGGATGTCGTAGTCGTGGTGAACGGTGAGCAGTTCGATGAGCGGCTTCAGCATGTCGGGAGCCCAGTAGTCATCGCTATCGACAAAGGTGACATATTCGCCTTTGGCACGCGCGAGTCCGGTGTTGCGAGCCGCGCTGAGCCCGCCGTTCTGCCTGTGGTGTCTCACAACGACCCGCATGTCCTTCGCCGCCAGCTCATCGCATATCTGAGGGCAACGGTCGGGTGAACAGTCGTCGACCAGAATGAGCTGCAGGTCGCGGAAGCTCTGGCCGAGAATACTCTCAGCACAACGCCTCAGCGTCTCCTCCACACCATACACAGGTACGATAACAGATAGTTTCATGCTGCAAAGATACATAATTTATATTGAAAAAAAAGCATCTACTGCCAAAATTTAAAGACATAGAGACAAAGAGATATTTTTTTTACCACAGATTACGCAGATTCCGCAGATTTCTAAGGAATAAAGGAATAGAGGAAAAGAATGATGGGGAAGTAATTGGATAATGGAGGAGATGGTGTTTTTCACCATCGTCACACGTTCGATAGAGACTGCATGATAAACGAGTTTATCAATGCCGGCTCTGTCAAACGTTATGATTCCGCGTGCGGAATCGCCCTCCATTGTCCAATAACTTCCGCATCATTCTCCGATTTCTAAAATTTGAAAAATTTTGAGAGATTTTGAATAAGATTTTGTAGGATTTCTCGCCGTAGGCGACTAATAATAATTCGTGAGATACGTGTGATTCGTGGTTGAAGAAAAAAGTTGTTTTATGTTGTTCGTGTTGTTTTTATTAGTCGCCTTCGTGGAGAAAAGGTGACATTATGTCAGTTTTGTCAGTTTGGCACGCTTTTCGTAATATCCGTGATTGGCGTAAAGCATGTTTTGAAACAACATTCAACAATTATAACAAATCAAAAACAAACAACTATGAACATTAAACCATTGGCAGACCGCGTGCTGGTACTCCCCACAGCGGCTGAAGAAAAGGTTGGCGGAATCATCATCCCCGACACAGCAAAGGAGAAACCCCTGCGTGGCAAGATTGTTGCTGCAGGCAACGGAACAAAGGACGAGGAAATGGTGCTGAAGGCTGGCGACGAGGTGCTCTACGGCAAGTACGCAGGCACGGAGCTGGAACTCGAAGGCACCAAGTATCTTATTATGCGTCAGAGTGACGTGTTGGCAGTCTTAGCATAAAAATCGTAAATCCGTAAATCGCAAATAGAACTATGGCAAAAGAAATTGTATATACAACAGAAGCCCGCGACATGCTCAAGAAGGGTGTCGATCAGCTGGCTGACGCAGTAAAGGTAACGCTGGGCCCGAAAGGCCGCAACGTAGTGATTGAAAAGAAGTTCGGTGCACCTCAGATCACCAAGGACGGTGTGACCGTAGCGAAGGAAGTGGAGCTCGAGGATCACTTCGAGAACACGGGTGCACAGCTCGTGAAGAGCGTGGCCTCGAAGACTGGCGACGATGCTGGTGACGGTACGACTACTGCTACCATTCTGGCTCAGGCCATCGTCAGCGAAGGTCTGAAGAATGTCACCGCCGGTGCCAACCCGATGGACCTGAAGCGCGGTATCGACAAGGCTGTGAAGACAGTCGTCGACTACATCGCCTCAAAGGCCGAGAAGGTCGATAACAACTACGATAAGATTGAGCAGGTGGCAACGGTCAGCGCCAACAACGACAAGGAGATTGGTAAGCTGCTCGCCGATGCTATGCGCAAGGTGTCGAAGGACGGCGTGATCACCATCGAGGAGTCGAAGAGCCGCGACACCCATATCGGTGTTGTCGAGGGTATGCAGTTCGACCGCGGTTATCTCTCTGCCTATTTCATCACCGACTCTGAGAAGATGGAGTGCGTGATGGAGAATCCGTACATCCTGCTCTACGACAAGAAGATCTCTAACATCAAGGACTTCCTGCCCATCCTGCAGCCCGCTGCCGAGAGTGGCCGTCCGCTGCTGGTGATTGCCGAGGATGTTGATTCAGAGGCTCTGACCACGCTCGTTGTTAACCGTCTGCGCGGAGGTCTGAAGATCTGCGCCGTGAAGGCTCCTGGCTTCGGCGACCGCCGCAAGGCTATGCTGGAGGATATCGCCGTTCTGACTGGCGGTACTGTGGTCAGCGAGGAGAAGGGCTTGACACTCGAGCAGGCTACGCTTGAGATGCTGGGTACGTGCGAGAAGGTGACTGTCGATAAGGACAACACCACCATCGTGAATGGTGCCGGCGACAAGCAGGCCATCCAGGATCGTATTGCTCAGATCAAGAAGGAGATTGAGGTGACCACCTCTTCATACGATAAGGAGAAACTGCAGG
>JAFZAP010000054.1 GCA_017557185.1 Prevotella sp. | reverse complement strand
TCTCCCTTCTTTCTCCGCTATGCTGCGAAAACGTCTCCTTACGTCGCCGAGCGCGGTCGAGTTCAAGAAGTTCAATTGTGACTTTGTCACGTTCAATGCCTTCGGCGTTCAAATTGTTCTACCATGTATTTTTCACTATTCTTGCTCCATTTATTACGCAAGCGCCCCTTCGGGTCGAGCGCACTATTCACTTCGCGCTTTGCGCGGCTCGGTGCCGTCGGTGCAGCGGGTGCAAGTCTTCCGGGTTACACAGTGTCCAAATATAGTGACTTTTTTGCAAACGCGTGCAAATACGGGCCTTTTCACAGTGTTATTGTTGGTTAATGTACAGAAACTAACCCGTACAATGCCTTCCTGAAATGTTTAGTTCTTGTGTTTATGCCCAAATCTCTTATTTCGTCGTTTTCATGGAATCCACATTATCAAAAAAAGCAGAAATTGTTTGATATAATGAAAAAGAATTTGTATATTTGCAGCAAAATAATCATAGATATATGTCGAACAATCAACAATCAATGATGCTCAATAGGCTAAAAGCCGCCTTAGCAGAGCAAGGACGAACAAACCGCTGGCTATCAGAACAACTTGGAAAATCAGAGAATACCGTCTCAAGATGGTGTGCCAATAAAGTACAACCATCCATACAGCAATTGAATGAGATAGCAAGCGTTTTGGACGTTGATGTTAAAGATCTATTAATATCAACTAAAAGCTAATAAAGAATAAAAGCTATGAGTACAAGTGTAAATACAATAAAACGATTGTTGTGGGTATTGATAGGAGTATTGATTATTACCTATCTTATATCGCTGAATATGGAAAACCATTTTATTGCACTCAATGCGAAATGGATTTCCAATGACTTCCTTTTTGCAATCGCTGGTGGAGCATTTGCAAGTCTTGTTATTGTTCTTGTATGCGAACTAATAAAGTATCGACAGATAAAACTAGCAACAGAGAATGCTTTGCTTGTTTGTTTAGCCAGTCTGTATGGGCAATTCTTGATTATAAGGAGCAATTGCAAAAGAGTATTGAATAATGCAAATATTGTTTCTGATAATTTGATACAATCTACATGCGATAATGCTACAATTAATGCTGATTCTATTAATGGGATAGATTATTGTCTTATTTATAAAACTAATAAGGTAAGAGAATTGCTGAACGAATTCAAGGTAAACAAATACCTTGTAATCAAAAATGTTCTTATCAATTTTGCATACCTCAAGATGGCAATTTGGGAAGACGGAAAGGTCTTAATACCTCAAGGTAAACAGAATCTCGTAACATCCGATTGTCCTAATACAAATAAGGTGTTGAATAAAGTTATTAGTCAATCCACAACGATACTTACATACCTTGATCAAATCATAACCCAGATAGACAGTGAACTAGGAAACAGGTATCAGTGGCAAAATAAAAAGCAAGCATTAAACACCTATCAAGACAATTATATTAGTCAACAATTGGAAGATTATATTAAAGAAGACATAATTGTTTTTTAAACGGATAAGAATATAGTAAAATAGTAAATAGTATTAGATATGAAAATCCCCGAAATACTTCCATACGACAAAACAAGCGCATCAAGCATCTTCGAATACAGCAAAGGTTTGCTTGAAAAAACACTCCGTGAATTTGTTTGGGAAGACTATCAACCTAAAAAAGGCAAAGGTGGTCTTGGGCAAATGGTAGAGAATATTTATTTTTTCTTAGAGACAAATAGCAATCCTGCTTCTGACTTTTCCGAAGCGGGATTGGAACTGAAATGTACTCCTTTGAAGAAAGGAAAAAAGAAAGGAAAAGGGAAGGTGAACGATTATCTAATTAAGGAGCGCCTTGTTTGTAGTATGATTAATTATTGTGAAGATGTAGATAAAAATTTTGAACATTCTCATTTCTATCTGAAATGTCAATTGATGTTACTCCTTTTTTATCTTCATCAAGCGAATAGTAATAAGTTAGACTTGAAATTTGTATTTTCAGTTTTGTGGAAACTTCCAGAAAAAGACCTATTGATAATTCGTCATGATTATGAACTCATTATTGATAAAATCAAGCAAGGCAGAGCTCATGAACTTTCTGAAGGTGATACAGAGTATTTAGGTGCATGTAGAAAGGGACAGAAGGGCGATAAACCTGTTCCGCAACCAGAATCCAATATATTAGCACCTAAAAGGGCCTTTTCATTAAAGCCTGCCTACATGAGAACGGTTCTTGAGTATATAGAAAATAGTAACAAAAGCGCAATTGCCAATTTTGCATATAAGATAAAAGATACACAATTAGTTAATGTCAACGAATTAAAAGACAATCCATTTGAAAAAATTATATTGAGCAAGCTATATGAGCACAAAGGGAAAAGCTATAAGCAATTGTGCGAGATAGTGGGTAAAGAATATGACACGTCTAAGTCCAAATATGCTCTATTAGCTAGTAGGCTCATAAACAAAAATGTAGGTAATGTAAACCAAACAGAAGAGTTTAAGAAGGCAGGGCTACAATTGAAGACCATTCGTGTTGAAGAGGACGGAGGTATAAACGAGTCTATGTCTTTTGAGAATATTGATTATCAAGAAGTCTATGATAATGACAATTGGTATGACTCTAGACTTTACGAGATTTTCAGTGGGCGTTTCCTATTTACTATATTCAAAGCTGATGGCGGAAAAATAACATATTATGACAAGAAAAAAAAGCAAGTTATAGAAGAAAACACATATACATTTGACAAAGCTTTCTTTTGGACAATGCCAATAAAAGATTTAGATTCTGCTGAATCCTACTGGGAACATATTAAGCAAACAATATTAGACAACCACATACATCCCAATTACTTTAACTCAATTAATCACAAGAGGTTCCATGTCCGTCCAAAAGGACAAGATTCAAAGGATTTGGCTATTAATCCTAATGGCGGATTAGCAAAGAAGTATTGTTACTGGTTTAATAATAGTTATGTAAGAGAAATAGTAAGAGATAATGAAAAAGAATAAAATTAGAGTTGTAGAATTGTTTGCCGGTGTTGGTGGTTTCCGCATTGGACTTGAAGGAGCGTCGGATGCCTATGAGACCATCTGGAACAACCAGTGGGAACCATCGACACAGCATCAGGACGCATCGTTAGTTTATCAGGCCCGCTTTGGAAGAAATGGGCATTGCAATAAGGATATCAATACTGTACCAACGGCAGATATTCCAAATCATGACTTGTTGGTTGGTGGCTTTCCCTGCCAGGACTATTCTGTAGCAGCATCATTGAGCCGTTCAGGTGGTATTGAGGGTAAGAAAGGCGTGCTTTGGTGGCAAATTCATCGCATCCTTCAGGAGAAGGGCGACAAGCGACCTCAATATATATTCTTTGAGAATGTTGACCGCCTGCTGAATTCTCCAGCTACTCAGCGTGGACGCGACTTTGCTATCATTCTCGCTTCTTTGGCAGATTTGGGCTATGTGGTTGAGTGGCGTATCATTAATGCCGCAGATTATGGTATGCCTCAGCGCAGACGCAGAACCTACATTGTAGGCTATCAGAAGGATTCTGTTGTGGCCAAGAAGATAGAGAAGATGGAGGACTGGGTAGAGTTTGACGGTGTTCTTGCTCAGGCATTCCCCTTTAGTGTGAAAGAGAAATCTGTGTCTTCATTTGACATCGAAGGCACAATTAAAGAAGTTTCTGACGGCTTTAACAAAGGGTTAAAAGAAACTCCATTTGGTAATGCAGGCTTGATGATAGACCGTCACGTATATTCTGTGGACGCTATCCCTGTTTATGAAGGTACTATTCAGACTTTAGGAAATGTTCTCGTGGATGAAGATTTTGTACCAGAAGAGTTCTTTATTTCAGAGGACGAGCTGCCAAAATGGAAATATGAGAAGGGAGCCAAGAAGATAAATCGTGTATCGAAAGAAGGATTTGAGTATGTATTCTCTGAAGGCGGCATGGCCTTCCCTGATTATCTCGACAAGCCATCACGCACCATGATTACAGGCGAAGGCGGTAATGCTCCCTCGCGTTTTAAGCATGTGGTGCAGACGCCATCAGGTCGCTATCGTCGACTGATTCCCATCGAATTGGAGCGTCTGAACATGTTCCCAGACAATCATACTTACCATCCTGATGTGTCTGACGGACGCAGAGCATTCTTGATGGGTAATGCTTTGGTTTGTGGGATTGTTCGCGAGATTGGTAAGAGTCTTTATCGCTTTATCTATGACGAGGCACCTGCATCAACTCATCCTATTGATGAGAAACGAAAGTCGTGTCCTAGACTGACGCTGGATTTGTTTGCAAACGAAGAAACGGAATTGGTTTATAACAAGCCCCAAAAAACGTACAAGTTAGATAGTGCCAAACGTCTGCTCATCGGTTTCGTAAAGCCAGATAATATAGGATATTTCCTGAAAGAAGAATCTTCAAAGCTGTACTATACAGACAATGTCGGAAACTTTCCATCGACCATTGCCCTTAACAAGCTTTATTACTTTATGCCTCATATTAAAGGAAAAGGTGTACGCGACCTCTATTTGATAAAGATTTTGCGGATAGGCAGCAAATCGGAAATATATCCAGATGTGGAAGATACAAAAGCACCACGCTTAGTTTTCGAACTGGAATATCTGGAAAGTTTGCCTAAATATAAAATGATACATTTGAATTTCCAGCACTCTTTCACAGATACGTTTTTGGGAAAGGTGATGATGGAGAGAAAGAATCACAGAGGGGACTCTCCTGATTCGCAACAGATACTCTCGAAAAGAAGTTGAAGAAAAGGTTAGGCGCACTCTATATCAAGATAGATGAAAGTATTATACAAATTATCAGAGATATGAATACATTCTATAAAATTACGTTCAAATTGTTCAAGCGGCCAAGAATGAAACTTGAAGACATTTTCACACCAGCAAAAGCAGCTGATATTAATTATATTGAGCGCAAGGAAATAGATTCACTACTATCTTCGGAAATGTCTACTCCAGGTAAACAAATAATAGTTTTTGGACATTCGGGTAGTGGAAAAACATCTTCTGTTCGCAATCTTTTAAGGAAGAATCATTATGTATTTATAAGAACCCATTGTGAGAGTAGTACAACATTTGAGCAACTTATTTTAAACGCATTTGATGCGTTAAATGTTTTTGTTATTTCTGGAAAATCCCGTAAACAGACTTCAATACTAAAAGGAGAATTGGCATCAGAATACAACAATATAAAAGCGAGCATAGGTGGTGAAACGACGCGTGAAGAATCTAATACATATTCAAGATTGTTACCACCTCAACTAACACCTCAAAAACTGGCTCAATTTATGGGCGAGGGAGAAATTGTATGGCTGATAGAGGATTTTCACAAGGTCTCTCCAGAGGAAAAAGTTCGAATAGCAGATGTAATAAAAATATTTGTTGATAATGCTAATGACTACTCCTCCTCCAAAATAATATGCATCGGCGCCTGCCAATCTGCTCATGAATTGATAAAACTTGATCCAAATTTGAGAACAAGGGTATCTGAGGTATCTGTACCACTACTCAAAGATGAAGAAATTAAAAGGATTATTGAAAATGGTTTTTCTTTGCTTAATGTTGTTCCATCTCAATCTCTAGTGGAAAAACTAGTTTACTATTCAGATAGGCTCGGTGCTTTTGCCCATCAAATGTGCATGGACATTTGTAAAGGAGAAGGTATCACTCATACTACGTTGAAAAAACAACATGTTAATGATAAGTCTTTCCAATATGCTGTCGATGGATTTATCGAACGTAGTTCTGATACATTAAAGTCTATTTATGAGGCTGCAGTGAAAAATGAATTAGGTTGGTATATACTGAAAACCTTTTCACATAATGTTATGGATAAATTGTCTTTTAAAGAAATTTGTAAACGAGTTAACAATGGAAAGGTATCTTTTAATAGTGAACAGATAAAAGAAAAACTAGAAGAATTGATGAGTCCTTCTTTTAATATTATATATTATAACTCAAATTCTGAAAAATATGCTTTTTCAACACCATTTTGGCACCGCTTTCTAAGACTTCAATTTAGTTTAGAGAAATCAGAACAAAGTCGCAAAAAAAGAAATCTTAACAATCCAAATCTACATTTGATTTCCAAGGATGTTAAATATCAATTAGTCGATGAGTCTATGTTTGAACTAATTAGGAGCCTCAGTGAATTGAGATTGGAGATAATGAAGAAATAAAGTAAGACAAAATATGAGTAAGATATCAATCAGGTTTTATAAGAATCATAAGATGCGGGCAGTGTGGGACGAAGAACAGAACCAATGTCACAGGGATAGGTCAATGATATCTGAAAACTGGTAGAAAGACAATATAGAAGAATTATGGGCAAAACAGTAACGACATATTTGATAGACGGAGATCCAAAAGGGACTCAGTATGTGTTCATCAGCAATAAGATCTGCCAGATGTATGTGATACCTCGCTCTAATCTTTCTATCCTGAATGAGCGACCGGAATTGCAGACGCCAGCATTCTATATCTTGTTGGGCGAAGATGAGGATACAAAGCCTAAGGCTTACATAGGGGAAACAGAGAATTTTCGTGAGCGGGTGAAAGACCACGATAGCAAGAAAGATTTTTGGCAAAAGGCTCTGCTGTTTATCTCAAAAGATGCAGCAATGACAAAGGCTGATGTGCAATACTTAGAGCATCGAGCCATCGCAGAGGCAAAAATTTCAAATACATTTGTGCTGAATGAAAACAAACAGACGCCCAAGGCTCCCAATCTTCCTGAGTACAGGAAGGATGATATGGAGGGTTTCTTTGAAGATGTGAAGTTCCTTACATCCTTTATTGGTTGTAACATCTTTGATATAGCCAAGCCCAAAGAAGAACACTTGTTCTATACAAAGGGGCGTGGTTGTGATGCAAAGGGTTTTTATGACACCAATGGCTTCACTGTGTTAAAGGGTAGCATTATTGCAAAATCGTCTGTCCCATCGTTTACCTGGAAAGAGAAAAGAGAAAAGCTCCTCAAAGATTATGCCGTCAGTAATGGTGACAAGTTAGAATTGGAATCGGACAAGACATTTCCAAGTCCCAGCACTGCAGCCGACTTCTGCATCGGTAGTAGTAACAACGGCTGGCTCGTCTGGAAAGATAAAGATGGTCAAACTTTAGATGCTGTATATAGAAAACAGTTAGAATAAAAGTGGTATCTTTGCAAACGAAATATGGCTGAAAGATATAAGATGTATGAGGGCAGAGGGCTGATGTGAAGAAACCCAAAGATTTTCATATGAATTCAGAGGGTATGGATATTATCAAATAAAGAGAACAAAATGAGACTTTGGACCATACAAGGAATAGAAATATATGAGCAGTTGGTGAGAGATGGGGTTACCTATTGCACAAGGCCATCATTTGGTGACGAACCTGTATTTATGCATGCCTATCATTGGATAGCAGATCAGATGAGAAGACGTATTGGCGAGCCGCTTATTGGTGGAATAGAATACCCTATGTGGGCGTGGTATCAATATGATTCTGCAAAGAAAAAAAAGCCTCCAAGAAATCGATTCAACGTGCAAGAAGGCATTTCGGCCTATATGGAGATAGAGGTTCCTGAGAAAGATGTGCTGCTTTCTTCTTTTTCCAGTTGGCAGGCTGTCTTAAACCAATGTCCACTGAGCAATTGGAAAAGCATTGATAAAAAGACTGATAAATTGGATAAGGAAGCAGGCAGACTCTTGGATTTTAATGAATATCCCGTAGAAATACAGAAAGAAATAGAGGATAGTTGGGAAGCAGTTTTTGATTTGGATAGACGAGATGAAGATGTTGGAAGAACTCATAAACGAAACAGAAGTATCCAAGCAACATTCTGGGCATTGTATATGGAGAACATTGTTTCTGTTGAGTTTCTGGAAAGAAAAGGGAATGATATAAAACGTACACAGTTGTCCCGCGTGAGATTTAATTCCAATGATTGAGGAATAACAATATTTCTATGCGCGTAAATATCTTCGAAAGTGTAAAGGCTCCATGGCCTCAGGAAACAGAGCTTGACAAGATTGTCCATATGATGGAATTCAGTCAAGAACTATGCAACAGGACTCAGGTCTACAGAAAGAATCTGACTTGGGGCCCCAAGAAGAAAGTCAAGAATTTGAAGATTACTCGCTTTCCTGCTTTTACTCCCAACGCCATTTTGTATGAAGGCAAGACTAGGCAACACGTTTTGGGACTAACGGACCTGTGCTTTCTAGATTTAGATCATATCGATGACAAAAAGAAGATTGAAAAGGCCATAAACGTACTTCGTAATGATAGTCATGTGGTGCTGGCATCGAGATCGGTGTCTGGTCAAGGGGTACATATCTTGATACGCTATCAATTGAAGGATATGGAAGCACCACCACAGAGGGGGACAATGACTGCAGACGAAATGCAGAACATGTTTGGTGAGGTTTATGATTATCTGGCTGCGAAATACCTACTGAAACTTGGACTGGAGGCAGACATGGAAGCTGCTCATATGGAGCACATGTACATTGTGTCGTATGACCCTAATCTTTATTACAACCCTCATGCAGAACCGTTGCAGATTGATTTGAATGAGTTTTTCAAAAGTGGGCATGTCAGACCTTTTTCCAACCAGATAAACAGTAAAATAGAAAAGGCGAAGGAACTCCTATCAAAGAATCGAATTGATGAAGCTGAACGACTACTTGTTGAGTTTCGAGATTTGTGTTTATCCATCTCTGGCTATAGCGATGGGGAGGCAAAAGAGAACTTTTCTTTGAATATACCATCACTGGATGATCTTTTGCAAATGATTATGGATGCGAAAGAAAAAGTTGTTAAGGCAAATGAACTTCTGACAAAGGTGGATGAATGCATTCAGAACAACAATTTCTCAGATGCAAATTTGATGATTGGTGTATGCAATAAACTCCTGAAAACGAAGTCTGACCATCCATGCAAGCAGTTACTTGATAATACCAAGCAGAAAGTAGCGGAAATAGAAAAGAAGATGGTTGCTGTGAATAAGCTATTAAAACAAGAAAAGAAAAATCGTCAGAATAAGATTAGGGAAGAACAAGAATACAAGCGTGAAATGATCTACATTATTGAGAAGTTTGGCGAATTACAGAATGCATATAACTTGGGCAATATGGAAGATTGCTATAATATCTTGGAAACTATCAGCATAAGATTGGATGTTTTACCGGAAGATGAGAATACTGATGTTCTAAGAGAACAATATCAGAAATGGTATGGTGTATTCTATGAACTTTCGTGATCCCGTTGGGATTTCGTGATCCCGAGGAATTGACTGCGTCGATCCCTAAAATGATCCCCTTGGAATTGACTACGTCTTTCCCGTAGGCTGGCGCCAGCCATCCTACAAAGAAAAAAGGAGTCTTAAATATTTGAAAGCGAGCTTTCGTGATCCTGTTGGAATTTCGTGATCCCTTAGAATTGACTTCGTCTTTCCCTGTAGGCTGGCGCCAGCCATCCTACAAAAAATAAAGAGCCTTGAAGATTGAAAGTGAACTTTCATCGTTCAAAGCTCTTTATCTTTTGTGATCCCGTTGGGATTCAAACCCAAGACCTTCAGAACCGGAATCTGACGCTCTATTCAGCTAAGCTACGGGACCAAAAATGGTTTTTGCGGTGCAAAGGTAACAAAAAAACTATGAAATTCGCAAAAAGGAGGAAGTTTTTTTGTAATTATATACTTTTTGCCCCCATTGAATTGCAAAAACACAAAAGCCTATTCAAAATTAGACATAGAGACAAAGAGTTAATATTTCCCACAGATTGCATAGTAACTAAGGAATGAAGGAATCGAAGGAGACGGAAGTAACTGGATCATGGAGGGGATGGTGATGCTCACCATCGTCACACGTTCGATAGGGTCTGCACGACAAACGAGTTTGTTGGTGCCGAACCTGTCAAACGTTATGATTCCGCGCGCGGAATCTCCCTTCCATGATTCAATTACTTCCGTTTCTCAGAGTTCGACTCTCTGTCTCTATGTCTTATGATGGGAGATTTATTAATAATTTGAGTCCGATTCCTTTATTCCTAGAAGAAAAACAGCGGAATCTGGGGTCAAATAATATTCACGGATCATTCACGCATATTATACGTAGCACCGCAGGCAGATAAAAAAGAAAAAAACAAATAAATATTTGGCATTTCCCTCGGTTTTCACTACCTTTGCAGAGGATATTGAAAGTAAAGGTAAAAAGATATGGGTATAGTGATAAAGCCGAAGGGCTATCAAGCCGCGCTTGACATGCGGCAGACTGAGCATGGAATCAAGCAGATTAAGGAGTTTTTTCAGCAAAACCTGTCGACGGAGTTGCGGCTTCGCCGCGTTACCGCCCCGCTGTTCGTGTTGCAGGGACTGGGTATCAACGACGACCTGAACGGAGTGGAGCGTCCCGTGACATTCCCGATCAAGGACATGGGCGAACAGCGTGCCGAGGTGGTGCACTCACTGGCAAAATGGAAAAGGCTGACGCTGGCCGAGCAGAAGGTGGAGCGTGGCTATGGCATCTATACTGACATGAATGCCATCCGTGCCGACGAGGAACTCGACAACCTGCACTCGCTCTACGTTGACCAGTGGGACTGGGAGGCCGTCATCGGCGAGGAAGACCGCACGCTGGAATTCTTGCAGGATGTGGTGCGCCGCATCTATGATGCCATTCGTCGTACGGAATACCTGGTGTGTGAGACCTATCCCCAGCTGAAGCCCTTCCTGCCCGAGCAGATTCACTTCATCCATGCTGAGGAACTGCTGCAACGCTACCCCACCCTTTCACCGAAGGAGCGCGAAGATGCCATCTGTCAGGAGATGGGCGCCGTGTTCGTCATCGGCATTGGCGGACGCCTGTCGAATGGTGAGAAGCATGACGGCCGTGCTGCCGACTACGACGACTGGTCGACGATTGCCGAAAACGGATTGGCAGGTTTGAACGGTGACATTCTGATTTGGTATCCCGTGCTGGAACGCTCGTTCGAGTTGTCATCGATGGGCATCCGTGTGAACAAGGAAAGCCTGTTGCGCCAACTGGCCATCGAGCATCAGGAAGAACGCAAGGAGCTATACTTCCATCGCCAGCTGCTCTCCGACCATCTGCCTCTGAGCATCGGTGGTGGTATCGGCCAGAGCCGTCTGTGCATGGTACTGTTGCATAAAGCCCATATCGGAGAGATTCAGGCATCGATATGGCCGGAGGAGATGCGCGACGAATGCCGTACATTGGGAATCAGGATTATTTAAGAAAACGCTCCGCTTTTAAGGGCATAAAGGGCTTAAAGGGGAGTGAATGGGCATAAAGGGCTTAAAGGGGAGTGAATGGGCTTAAAGGGACATTTCTTATGTCAACTGCAAGTCGAGCGTTGTGCGTAGTTTCTCGATGGCGGGATTCGACTTGCGGATTTCATCGAATATCTCACGTTTCGACAATACAGGTTTCACTTCCTCGGCCTCGGCCTTGCGAAGTGAAATTTTTATTTGTCCGTTATGAAGGTCCTTGGCCAGCGTGGCACGTATGCGGCCTTTTATCCCACCCAATTCATTCAGCAGGAAGTCATTGTCGACAACCACTTCTATGTGATCCTCCCCAATGAGAGTGGGCTGCATGTTCTTCATGCGCTGCGCCATAGCCACCAACTTCTGCGGCATTCGATTGCACATGGCAATCCATGCATTCTGCAAATCCTCCTCAGTGAAAACCTTTTTCTCCTCTTTGTTTGTGATTTCCGGATCAGCCTCAGCCGCTTTTTTCTGTTCTCCCTTGCGCAATCGCTGGAAGGTAATACCAAGCTCATCGAGTTTCAGATTCGGTGTTGCCGTCGGAGAAATGACCGATGCTGCAGGAGCCGCTGTAGCCTTAGAGGCCGTCGTTTTTAGTGAAGCAGCATGGTCGGCAACGTTAGAAGCTGCTGCCAACTCTTGCTGTGGAGTGACATATTCCTTAGGCGCATCGGCTTTTGCTGCCTCGCGCTCTGTCTGTCGACGCTCAACGGCGGCACCCTGCCGACTCGCCTTCGGTTGTTGAGCGTTGTTAAGAAGTTTCCGAAACAGGGATTTCAATCGCTTAGGGCTACGCCCCGCACTGGCATCGGCATCGTCTGGCTGCGTGATCTGCGCCACCTGGATAAGGGTGAGCTCAACGAGCAGCCGCTTGTTCGACGACTGTCGATAGCCTTGGTCGCACTGGTTCATAATCTTCAGCGCCTTATACAAGAACGGTATGGGAGCCTTCTGTGCCTGTTGCTGATAGCGTTCGCGCTGTTGCTTGCTTACCTCGAGCAGCGGCAGCGTCTGCGCATCCTTCGCCATGAGCACATTGCGCACGTGGGCAGCCAGTCCGTTGATAAGGTGTCCGCCGTCGAAGCCACGTCCGATGATTTGGTTGAGCAGCACCATGATATCAGTCACCTTGTTCTCAAGCGCCAAATCAACAATGCGGAAGTAGTTGTCGGCATCGAGCACGTTCAAATCCTCGATGACCTTCTGATAGGTGATGTTGCCCTGACAGAACGACGTTGCCTGGTCGAAGATGCTCAGAGCGTCGCGCATGCCGCCATCAGACTTCTCGGCAATAATCGCCAGAGCCTCCTCCTCATACTGGATTCCCTCCTGCTCGGCCACGCGCTTCAGATGGGCGATGGTGTTCTCCACCGACATACGCTCGAAGTCGTAGATCTGGCAACGCGAGATGATCGTGGGCAGAATCTTGTGCTTCTCAGTCGTGGCAAGGATGAAGATGACGTGCGATGGCGGTTCCTCCAGCGTCTTCAGGAACGCATTGAAGGCCTGCGTGGAAAGCATGTGCACCTCGTCGATGATGAACACCTTGTAGCGTCCCACCTGCGGTGGTATGCGCGTCTGCTCCATGAGCGACTTGATGTTCTCGACCGAGTTGTTCGATGCTGCGTCGAGTTCGAAGATGTTGTACGACCGCTGCTCGTTGAAGGCCTGACACGACTCGCAGTGGTTGCAAGCCTCACCCTCCTCGGTCGGCGCCATGCAATTGATGGCCTTGGCGAAGATGCGAGCGCAAGTGGTCTTTCCCACGCCCCGCGGACCACAGAACAGGTAGGCATGGGCGAGCTTTCCACTGCGCACGGCATTCTTCAGCGTTGTGGTGAGCGCCGACTGTCCGACGACGCTATCGAAGGTCATCGGGCGGTATTTACGTGCTGAAACAATGTATTCTTCCATAAGTTTTCGGTAATATTCTGCAAAAGTAATGAAAAAAGTTGAATATTTCGATTTAATTATTTATTTTTGCACAAAAATTTAAAAGTCAGACAAAGATATGGCAAGTCGCATCAATGCAATTTGGAATTTCATCAGTCACTACAAGTACCTCATCGTGATAGTGATTGGCATCGCCATCGTGGGTTTTCTCGATGATAACAGTTTGTTGAAGCACATGCAGTACGACATGCAGATCAGCGACCTCAAGTCAGAGATTGCCAAGTATGAGGCGCGCCACGAAGAGGACTCCTGCCGGCTGCATGAGCTGAAGCAGGATCCCAAGGCCATCGAGAAGATTGCCCGCGAGCGCTATTTCATGAAAGCCGACGACGAAGACATCTTCGTGTTTGACAATATGGGCAAGCCCGAGAACAAATAGTATCATGCGACAACTCAACAAGATCCAATCCTTTCTCTACATCATTGGCGGCGTGCTGATGGTAATCGGCGTGGGGGCATTCGTGCTGCTTTGGCATCAGCGAGTGGCCTGCTGGGTGTTCCTGGCAGGTGCCGTGCTGTTCAGCGTCATCCAGTCCATGCAAGTCTATGAAGGCAACAACACTGCCGTTCGCCGGTTGAAGAGAATCATGAACATCGCCGACCTGCTGTTCATCCTTTCGGGCATTCTGATGGTCGACACCGCCTACAACTTCCTCCTGCCTCTGTTCCGCTCGGCAGGCTCGGCTGGCTACTACCATTATATAGAATATGTGTACAACAAGTGGGTCATCCTGCTGCTCATCGCTGCAGTGCTGGAAGTCTACACAACCCACCGCATAGCCAGCGAAATGCGGTCTGAAAAATAAAAAAAACATAAAACGGCACCATTTTCAATTAAATAGCATAAAAATTTTTTCCTACTTCAATAATACATATTATCTTTGGCAGTCAGAAATGTCAACGCCTAATATGAATAGATTATTCTACGCTCTCATCGCAACGCTCGCACTGGTCTCCTGTGCGAACACTTACAACATCCAAGGTTCGTCGAACGTATCGAATCTGGATGGTCGCATGCTATACCTGAAGGTTGTAAAGGACAACGACTTCAAGAAAGTGGACTCGTGCGACGTGGTGCACGGATTGTTCCACTTCAACGGAACCTTCGACTCGGTGCGCATGGCAAGCATCTTCATGGACGACGAGAGCGTACTGCCCCTGGTGCTCGAGGGCGGCGACATCAACATCAAGATCGACAACACCCAGCAGACGGTGGGAGGAACCCCGCTCAACGACGAGCTGTTCCGGTTCTTCAACCGCTGGAACCAGCTGCGCAGCGAGCAACTCGAGCTCGTCCATAAGCACGACCAGGCCATCATGGACGGCAGCGATATGGATCTTGTCATCCGCCAGTTGAATGCCGAGTCGGTGCGCCTGTCGGCACAGGAAGACAGCCTCGTGACCAACTTCGTCACCGAGAACTTCGACAATGTGCTCGGTCCCGGCGTTTTCATGATGGTCACCTCCGGCAACGTGTACCCCCAGCTAACTCCCTGGATTGAAGACATCATGAGCAAGGCGACCGACAAATTCAAGAACGACGCCTACGTGAAGGACTACTATCAGAAAGCCCAGGAGAATGAGCAGATCATGAACGGATTGCGCGATGTTCCGCAGCCCATGGCCGCCCCTACGCAGATGGCCCCTGTGACCCCTGCTCCCACTCCCAACGAACTGGCATCCCCGACAACACCGATGGTGAAGTGATTCCCTCAACATGAACATACTGATAGAACATGGCCGCATCGTCAACGAAGGCAGGACATTCGAAGGTTCTGTCGTTATCGAGGACGACCGCATCACCGATATCATTGAGGAAAACCAACAACAGCCCCGTGGCACTTTCGACCAGGTCGTCGATGCCACGGGCGCTTTCGTATTACCCGGCGTCATCGACACCCACGTGCACTTCCGCGAGCCTGGCCTCACCGACAAGGCCGACATCGAGAGCGAAAGCCGGGCCGCTGCCTACGGCGGCGTGACCTCCTACTGCGAGATGCCCAACACCGTGCCGCAGACCACCACGCTCGAAGCGCTCGACGAGAAGTATCAGTTGGCAGCCGGCAAGAGCCACGTCAACTATTCGTTCTTCTTCGGTGCCACCAACGATAACTACACCCTCTTTGCCCACCTCGACCGCCATCGCATTCCCGGCATCAAGCTCTTCATGGGCTCCTCGACAGGCAATATGCTCGTCGACCGCTACGGCGCTTTGCTGAAGATCTTCGAGACGGCAGCCAAGCTCGACCTGCCCATCATGGCACACTGCGAGGACACCGAGATCATCAATCGCAACATGGCAGAGATGAAGAAAGCCTACGGCGACGATCCTGACATCATGCTGCACCCGCTCATCCGTTCCGAGGAAGCCTGCTACGAATCGTCGGCACTCGCCGCACAACTTGCCCGCACCTACGGCACCCACCTGCACATCGCCCACATATCGACCGCCCGCGAACTGGAACTCGGCGGCGACACGGTGACCCTCGAGGCCGTGCTGGCACACCTGCTCTTCTGTAGTGCCGACTATGGCCGCAAGGGAGCACTCATCAAGTGCAACCCTGCCGTGAAGCGGGCCGACGACCGCGATGCCCTGCGCCTCGCCCTTGCCGACGGCCGCATCAGCACCATCGCAACCGACCACGCCCCCCACCTCCTCAGCCAGAAGCAAGGCGGATGCGCACGGGCAGCCTCAGGCATGCCTATGGTGCAGTTCTCGCTGCCCGTTATGCTTGGCCTTGTCGATGACGGCGTGCTCTCCCTGGAACGCACCATCGAGCTCATGTGCCACCAGCCGGCACGGCTGTTCGGCATACAAGAACGCGGATTCCTGCGTCCAGGCTACAAGGCCGACATCGCCATCGTGCGAGCCGTAGAGCCCTATGCCGTCACGCCCGACATCATCCAGAGCAAGTGCGGCTGGAGTCCGCTTGAGAGCGACCTGCTTCATTGGCGCGTCAGCCACACCTTCTGCAACGGTCGCCTCATCTTGAACAATGGCCGGTTCGATGCAACAAGCCAGGGCGAGGAACTCCGATTCCGTTAGGCAAACACACATCCCCCAAAACTATGGTTTCAGAGACGTGGGGCTATGCTTCTGGAGGCGTGGGGTTATGCTTTCAGAAGCGTAGGACATTGCTTTCGGACAGCTAGAGCTGTGTATTTGACCTGTAAAAGCTATGCTCCAGAGGTTACAGAGCATTGCTCCAGTCTGTATAGAGCATTGCTCCGTAAGGTATAGAGCATTGCTCCGTAGATTATAGAGCATAGCTCTGTAAGGTATAGAGCATAGCTCTAACAAAAAACTCCGCACCTCTGACGAGATACGGAGTTTGTTTGTATGACTTGAATGCTCGGCTTACACCTTGTTGGCTTTCTTGCGCTGGTCGTGGTCGAGGATGGTCTTGCGCATACGCATCGACTTCGGAGTCACCTCTACCAGTTCGTCGGTCTTGATGTACTCCAGACATTCCTCCAGGCTCATGATGACCTTCGGCACGATGCGAGCCTTGTCGTCGGTGCCCGAGGCGCGAACGTTGGTGAGCTGCTTGGCCTTGCAGACGTTGATGACGAGGTCGTTGTCGTGAACGTGTTCGCCGACGACCTGTCCGAGATACACCTCCTCGCCCGGATCTATGAAGAACTTACCGCGATCCTGCAGTTTGTCGATGGCATAGGCATAGGCCGTGCCCGTCTCCAAGGCTATCATCGAACCGTTCTGCCGACGCTGTATATCACCCTTGTAAGGCTGATACTCCTTGTAGCGGTGAGCCATGATGGCTTCGCCCTGGGAGGCAGTGAGCACGTTCGTGCGCAGTCCGATGATGCCGCGCGAGGGGATGTCGAACTCTATGTTCACACGGTCGCCCTGATTCTCCATGCTCGTGAGCTCGCCCTTGCGGCGTGTCACCATATCGATCATCTTCGACGAGAACTCTTCAGGCACGTTGATGGTGAGTTCCTCGATAGGCTCACAGCGCTGGCCATTGATTTCCTTGTAGATGACCTGCGGCTGTCCCACCTGCAGCTCATAGCCCTCGCGACGCATGGTCTCGATGAGCACGCTCAGGTGGAGCACGCCACGACCTGACACGACCCAGGCATCGGTGCTGTCCTCGAAGGGCTGCACGCGCAGGGCAAGGTTCTTCTCCAGCTCGCGCTGCAGACGGTCGCCGATGTGGCGGCTCGTGCAGTACTTGCCCTCCTTGCCGAAGAACGGCGAGTCGTTGATGGTAAAAAGCATCGACATCGTGGGCTCGTCGATGGCGATGGGCGGCAGCGGCTCCGGGTTCTCCAGGTCGCAGATGGTGTCGCCGATCTCAAACTTCTCCAGTCCGATGACAGCACAGATGTCGCCCGAGTCCACATGGTCGGTCTTCTGGTGGCCCATGCCTTCGAAGGTGTGCAGCTCCTTCACCTTTGTGCGCTCCTGCGAACCGTCGCGGTGGCAGATGGTCACCTGCATGCCGTCCTTCAGCGTGCCGCGATGAACACGCCCCACGGCGATGCGACCCGTGTAGTTCGAATAGTCGAGCGAGGTGATGAGCATCTGCGGTGTTCCCTCGAGCTGCTGCGGAGCCGGTATCACCTCCACGATCTTGTCGAGCAGATACTCGATGTCGTCGGTCGGCGTACGCCAGTCCTCGCCCATCCAGCCCTGCTTCGCCGAGCCATAGACCACGGGGAAGTCGAGCTGGTCCTCCGTGGCATTAAGGGCAAACATCAGGTCGAACACCATCTCGTAGACCTCTTCAGGGCGGCAGTTCGGCTTATCGACCTTGTTCACCACCACAATGGGCTTCAGGCCGATCTGCAGAGCCTTCTGCAACACGAAGCGCGTCTGCGGCATTGGTCCCTCGAAGGCATCGACCAGCAACAGACAGCCGTCGGCCATGTTGAGCACGCGCTCCACCTCGCCTCCGAAGTCGGCATGTCCCGGAGTATCGATGATATTGATTTTTGTTCCTTTCCAGTTGATGCTCACGTTCTTCGAGAGAATCGTGATGCCGCGCTCGCGCTCCAGGTCGTTGGCGTCGAGCACCTGCGAAGAGTTATCCTGACCTTCACGGAATAGTTTTCCGGCAAGCATCATCTTGTCCACGAGCGTCGTCTTGCCGTGGTCCACATGTGCGATAATCGCTATATTTCTAATGTCCTGCATACCTATTTATATGAAATCGGGTGCAAAATTACAACTTTTTTGCGAGAAACGTTTGTCATATCAGAAAAATGTTGTAATTTTGCACCCGCAAATCGGAAAAAACCGATGCGCATACCGGAAAATCCGGTTCATTCAGCCGATGTGGCTTGCTCTGATGAAGGCGGCTGGCGTTGACTGGATGTCATTTAAAAACAATTCATCAAACAAATTTAACTATGTATCTTGACAAAGAAAAAAAGGTAGAGATCTTCGAGAAGTATGGTCATGGCACTACCGACACGGGTTCCGTTGAAAGCCAGGTGGCTCTGTTCAGCTATCGCATTGCTCACCTCACCGAGCACCTGAAGCAGAATCACAAGGATCACCACACAGCACGTTCGCTGACGATGCTCGTTGGTAAGCGCCGCAAGCTGCTCACTTATCTGAAGGAGCGCGACATCGAGCGCTACCGTGCTCTCATCAAGGCTCTGGGTCTGCGCCGCTAATTGCCGCGTCGTGCCAACAAGTGCACAGAAGACCGCATATCATTTTTGTAGAGAAAGTAGAAATCAGAATCCCTGCTGTCCATACGACGGCAGGGATTATTTTTATTGTTGGACCTCCCTCACTTTCCTTTTGGGATAATGTAGTTGGTCACCTCAACCGACGAGATGAGCTCGCCGGCCTCGTTGCTGATTTCAACATGCCACTGGTGGAGCGTCTTGCCGCGATGTAGCAATCGCGCACGCGCCGTCACCGTGTCACCTTCGAGGACGGCCTTCATGTGCGACCCACTGACGCTGATGCCTACCCCGATCTTGTCGGGACACAAGGCCAGCGAGCCCACACCGGCAAGATTCTCGGCCAATGCCAGCGAGGCACCGCCGCTGAGGAATCCAAACGGCTGACGGTTACTGCTGTTCACCTGCATGCGGACCATACAAGTGTCAGGTTCGGGTGTGGAGATAAACTCCATGCCCAGCGTCTTCGATAGTCCTTCCTGACGCGCAAGGTTGTCGTTGATATAATCGATGTTCATAGCGGAAAGAGGGGATTACTGAAATGTGATTTTCTGTATTATCTGACCAGGGTCAACAATCGAGAGTGTCAGGACGTGGCGGGTGAGGCTCTTGTCCAGAGGCAGGGTGACGACAAACTCCTTTCGATTCTCCAGTACCTGCAGCTTCCATTCGCGACTCCACTCTTTGAAGTCGTTGCGGAAGACGACAGGCTCAGCATGGTCGAGGCTCAACGCGAACCGGTTGCTCCTGTCGGTGGCAACCGGCCACATAGGCACTACCGAGATGCAGACCGACAGCGAGTCGGCACCATTCTTGAGCATCGGCTGAGGAATGTCGATGTCGATGGAGCCCTTCGCCTCGAAGTCCAACGGCTGCCCCATCTGGAGTGCGATCCAGTCGGCACCAATGCCTTCAAGCAGTCGGAAGGGAGGCTTCACCGAGAGCGCCGCCAAGTCAATTTTGTTTGCAAACTCCGGATGCCGTTGGCTGTCGGGCAGCCGGTATTTGTCGGTTGCGTTCTCCACGAACTCGGGCATCCCTTGGTAGAGGGCGCAGTAGCCAGGCGTTATCTCGGAAATCATTCCGTTCCACTTCCCGTCGAGCATCGTGTTATAGCGCACGAGGAGTTCCTGAAGCGCATCGCATGCCTCTCGCGACTGCGCGGCAAAGGCAGCGTTACCCGTCTCGTGGTTGGCCTGTGCGTAGAGGAACTTCCGATTCTTCTCATAGGCAGAATGTACCGAATAGCCCAGTATCTCGAACAATGCAGGACGCAACTTCGGCTCCACCTCACGCTCTATGGCATCGTAGGCATGGCAAATGTCTTGATAGTCGATGAGCCGCTTTTGGGCACTGCCCGTCTCGAAGGAGAAATCGGTGTCGTGGAGACGATCGTTGGCTGGCGAGTCCCACTCCATCTCATAGCCCATGAACTCCGGCTTCCTATCCCACGCCAGACGGTAGTAGTTGTCGAGGATGAACTGGAAGGCGGACAGGTGTTTCTGACCGAAGACCCTGGCAAGCCACTGAGCCTGATAGCGATTGGCATTGTCGTAGCTGAACGATGTGAAGTCGTAGGCCATGTCCATGAACATCTGCATCTCCATTTCCATCGGTTTGATGTCTCCGACATTCAGCAGCCAGTAGCGGTCGGCACCGGCGGTGTAGGCCTTCAGCAGTTCCTCGTACATCAGCTGAGGAGCAGTAGTCGAAATCCACAAGTTGTCGTGTGGTGTGCCACAATAGCTGATATGATAGTACACGCCGCTACCTCCACTTCTCCTCATTTCTGCCGCATTGCTCACACGTTTCATGTAGCCGTAGTTGTCGTCTGGCCAAACAATCGTGATGTCGTCGGGCACGCGCAACCCGGCATCATAGATGTCGAGCGTCTCCTTGTAGGGCACAAAAATCTGTTTGATGTCCTCGGCTTTCCTGCCCTTGTACTTCTCAAGAATGGAACGTTGCTGGGAAAAGACACTCTCGAGAGTGCGTGCCCTGTCCTCAGGTCGCTGGCTGCCCTTCATAGCTTCGTCGTGAAGGCCGCGTAAGCCCATTGTATAGATGTTGTCGTATTGCGCCGTCTCGCTGATGCGGTTGTCCAGTTTGCGAAGGATGGTCTCCTTGTTGGTCTCGTAGTTCCATTCGCCGTCGCGCTCCTTGGTCCATTCCGACGGTGCTGCATTGTTGAACAACAGCGGCTCACAATGGCTGGTCGTGATCATGATGCCCCATTTGTCGGCAACCTTCTGACTCTCCGGATGACTATAGAAGGCTCCTGTGCAGGTGTGCATGGCGGGTGCGAGCATATTTCCCTTCAGGCGCAGGATGAGTTCACACACCTTGTCGTAGGTCTTAGGACCGATATCGCCCAACTCCTTTTCGAATGTCTTCGATGACCATACTTTCATTCCCCAGTCTTCATCGTTGATGAAGATGCCCCTGTATTTCACTGTAGGCGACGCGCTGAGAATGTTCTCCGAATAGCCGTAAACCTTTCTGTTGTCCTTGTCTGTAGGAACATCGGCAAACCAGTACCATGGGCTGACGCCAATCTGCTCACTCACATGAAACACACCGTAGGCCAGTCCTCTGGCATCGGAGCCGACAATCGAAAGTCTGTCCTTCCCCGTGATGATGGCATATCGCTCCCACGAGCCGCGCAAGTTCCTTGCCTGTTTGCTCTTTCCCGCCGTCGCAATCATCACGTTCTGCCCCTTGCCCATGCGAGTGCTCACCTGGGGTCGGATGCCCGACACGCGTTTTATATCGTCAGCCAGCACATTTGCCAGATGCTTTGCCAACGGGACATCCTGAGGATGATAGACGATGGTGGACTTCGTAAGGTCCACCGTATTCCTCCCATCCGCTGCTGCCTTTGATTGCGCTGTTGCTCCCAATGCCATCGCAAAAGCGAACATGATTGCCAAAAACTTTCTCATAACCATCTGTTATTATGCTTTTTCACGACTTTAGTGTACAAAGGTACGAATAAGTGAGTGAAATGCAAAACAAAATAATCATATTTCTTACTTTTTTTCATCATCGGGCAATGAATGGAACGTCAAGGAAAGAAAAAGATAGGATTGCAAAAGCGAGTTTCGGAAATTATTTGTATCTTTGCAGGGTAATATAAACTAAACTGCTCATGATGAAAACAAGACTACTGCTGCCGGCCCTTGTCATGGCGATCGGCATTAGCGCCTCCGCACAGGAGCGGCTACCCTATCAGAACCCGAACCTCACTGCACACGAGCGCGCCGTCGACCTCTGCAAGCGGCTGACGCTCGAGGAGAAGTCACTACTCATGCTCGACGAGAGCCCAGCCATTCCGCGCATGGGCATCAAGAAATTCTTCTGGTGGAGCGAGGCCCTGCACGGCGCTGCCAATCAGGGCAATGTCACCGTGTTCCCAGAGCCTATCGCTATGGCGGCATCGTTCAATCCCGACATGGTATATAAGGTGTTCGACGTCGCCAGCACTGAGTTCCGTGCCCAGTACAACCGCCGCATGCACGAACTGGGAGGCGAGGACGAGAAGTTCCATAGCCTGAGCGTGTGGACTCCGAACGTGAACATCTTCCGCGACCCACGATGGGGACGCGGACAGGAAACCTACGGCGAAGACCCCTATCTGACTTCCGTGATGGGAACGCAGGTGGTGCGCGG
Organism: Prevotella sp.; assembly: GCA_017557185.1. Classification (GTDB taxonomy): domain Bacteria; phylum Bacteroidota; class Bacteroidia; order Bacteroidales; family Bacteroidaceae; genus Prevotella. The sequence continues at coordinate 191,696 of JAFZAP010000054.1, read as the reverse complement.
TCTGCAGGGACCGGAGTCGGCGAAGTACCGGAAGCTATGGGCATGTGCCAAACACTATGCCGTGCACAGCGGACCCGAATACACACGCCACACTGCCAACCTCGCCGATGTGTCGCCACGCGATCTCTGGGAGACCTATCTGCCGGCCTTCAAGTCGCTGGTGCAGGATGCGAAGGTGCGCGAGGTGATGTGTGCCTACCAGCGACTCGACGACGAGCCGTGTTGCGGCAGCACTCGCCTGCTGCAACAGATTCTGCGCGACGAGTGGGGATTCAAGTACCTGGTGGTGAGCGACTGCGGTGCCATCAGCGACTTCCATCAGAACCACAAGTCATCATCGGACGCTGTGCACGCCGCTAAGGTCGGCACGATGGCGGGCACCGATGTGGAGTGTGGCTTCGACTATGTTTACAAGAGCATTCCGGAGGCCGTCAGGCGCGGACTCCTCACCGAGGCCGAGGTCGATAAGCATGTCGTCCGTCTGTTGGAAGGCCGCTTCGACCTGGGCGAGATGGACGATCCCAGCCTCGTGGAGTGGTCGAAGATCCCCTACTCTGCCATGTCGACCAAGGAGAGCGCACAGAAGTCGCTCGACATGGCGCGACAGTGCATTGTGCTGCTGCAGAACAAAGGCAACCTGCTGCCGCTGAAGAAAAACGGTGGAAAGATTGCGGTGATCGGTCCGAATGCCGACAACCAGCCGATGATGTGGGGTAACTACAACGGTACACCCAACCACACCATCACCATCCTCGACGGTATGCAGAAGCAACAGAAGAAGCTGCTCTATCTGCAGGGCTGCGACCTGACGAACACATTGGTCATGGACTGCCTGCTGGCATCGCAGTGCAACATTGACGGCAAGCGCGGACTGCGCGGCACCTTCTGGAACAACACCGAGATGGAAGGCCGACCTGTCACCACACAGCTCTACACCACGCCCGTCGCCGTCACCACGGCTGGCATGCACCAGTTTGCCCCGGGCGTGAAACTCGAGGATTTCTCTGCAAAATACGAGACGGTGTTCACACCGAAGGAGTCGGGTGAATACGTCGTGAACGTAGAGGGCACTGGTCATTACGAGGTGTATATCGACGGCATACGGAAGCAGCGGGTGCACAGTTGGCGCACCACGCCTACGCGCACGGCCATCCAGGCCGAGAAAGGCCGTAGCTACAACATCGAAGTGCGCTATCAGTTTGTGAAGACCTGGGGTGCTGACATCAAGGTGAACGTTGCCAAGGAGCTGCCCATCGACTACGATAAGATCATCGCCCAGTTGAAAGGCATCGAGACCGTGGTGTTCGTCGGCGGTATCTCGCCAGCCCTCGAGGGTGAGGAGATGCCTGTGAACATCGATGGTTTCAAGGGTGGCGACCGCACAAGCATTGAACTGCCGGGCGTGCAGCGCAACTTCCTGCGTGCTCTCCACAATGCCGGCAAGCAGGTGGTGTTCGTGTGCTGCTCTGGTTCGGCCATCGCGTTGACACCCGAGACGGAGTCGTGCGATGCTATCGTACAAGTGTGGTATCCCGGACAGGAGGGCGGCACGGCCGTGGCCGATGTGCTCTATGGCGATGTGAACCCCTCGGGTAAGCTGCCCGTGACGTTCTATCGCGACGACAGTCAACTGCCTGACTACGAGGATTACTCGATGAAGGGTCGCACCTATCGCTATTTCACCGATCCGCTGTTTGCCTTCGGCTACGGACTCTCCTACACGACGTTCGAAGTGGAAAACGGAAAATTGAAAATGGACAGCAACGGGACGGGTACGCTGACCGTTGACGTGAAAAACACTGGCCAGCGCGATGGCACGGAAGTGGTGCAGCTCTACATCCGCAACCTGCAGGATGCCGACGGACCGCTGAAGTCGCTGCGCGGCTTCCAGCGAGTCAGCGTGAAGGCCGGCCAAACCGCCACCGCCACCCTGCGTCTCGACCCGAAGTCGTTTGAGTTCTTCGACCCCGAAACCAACACCATGCGCACCAAGGCCGGACGCTACGAACTGCTCTACGGCAGCAGCTCGAAGGACAGCGACCTGCAACGAATGGAAATAAACATCAAATAACAATAAAGCTATGAAACGACTGATTTCGCTTTGGCTTGTGCTCTGCGGCTGCTTGGCACATGCCGCCAACAACCCGATGATCTGGGCCGACCTGCCTGATCCCGACGTGATTCGCGTCGACGACACGTTCTATCTGGTATCGACAACCATGCACATGATGCCAGGCGTACCCATCATGAAATCGAAGGATCTCATCAACTGGGAGATTGCCAGCTATGTCTGTGAGACGCTCGACGACTCGCCACGCTACAGCCTGCTTGAAGGCACCGTCTATGGGCGCGGACAGTGGGCAACGTCGCTGAAATACTACAACGGCCGTTTCTATGTGCTCTTCGTGCCCAACGAGCAGGGCGACATGGGCCGTACGTATATCTATTCGGCTGAAAAAGCGGAAGGACCGTGGAAACTGGTGTCGCGACTGCCCCACTTCCACGATGCATCGCTACTCTTCGACGACGACGGCCGCGTATATGTGTTCTATGGCACAGGCGAACAAGTGGAGCTGACTGCCGACCTGCAGGGCGTGGTGCCGGGCTCATACCGCCATACCTTCCAGCGCGAAGCTGATGAGACTGGTCTGCTGGAGGGTTCGCGCGTGATCAAATTCCAAGGGCGCTACTACCTGTTGATGATTTCGCAGGTCTATGCACCTGGCCGCCATCGTCGCGAAGTGTGCTACCGTGCCGACAACCCCGCAGGACCTTATGAGAAGAATGTCATCCTCGAGGCTCCCTTCGGCGGATTCGGCTACACGGGACAAGGCACCATCGTCGACACGCAGTGGGGCGACTGGTATGGCATCATCTTCCAGGATCGTGGCGCCATCGGTCGCGTGCCGCTGCTCATGCCCTGCCGATGGATCGACGGATGGCCGATGCTCGGCGATGAGGAAGGACAGATTCCCATCCACATGAGGCCGCTGACGTCATCGAATAAAGACAAACCCCTGAATCCCACCGTCAGCGACGACTTCTCGAATAGCAAGCTGGCTCCTGAGTGGCAGTGGAACCACAACCCCGTGAACAGCGCATGGTCGCTGAGTGACCGTAAGGGTTGGCTGAGACTGAAGACCAATCGTGTCGTTCAGAACCTCTACCTCGCTCCCAACACGCTCACACAGCGCATGATGGGTCCGAAGTGCTCGGCAACAGTCACCCTCGACGCTTCGCACCTGAAGAATGGCGACTGCGCCGGCTTCGCAGCCTTCAACGGCCATAGCGGTGTGCTCACCGTGAAACGTGAGAAAGGCAAGTACTATCTGGAGATGAGCGAACAGCTCGTCAACCTCGGCCGTAGAGACAAGGAGGTGGAAAGCGTTGAGGAGATAGTCGTGGAGCGTGTCAGCCTCTCATCGCCCGTCGTCCACCTGCGCATCGACGGCGACTTCCATCCGCGCACCGACAAGGCAGCATTGTACTATAGCAGCGACGGCGAACAATGGACGAAGATCGGCAGCGACTACCAGATGCGCTTCGACTGGCAGCGACTCTTCATGGGTACACGCTATGCCCTGTTCTGCTATTCCACACAGCGCCTGGGCGGGTATGCCGACTTCGACAGTTTCGACTTCCAAGTCATCGGCGACAGCGAATAAGCTGCGGTAATTAGACTTATGAACTCAGATATCATTCCCCTGTGGGGCTGGATACTCTTCTATGCATTGGTACTGCTCATGCTGGCCATCGACCTGAAGTCGTTCGACCGGCGTGGGCAGAAAACTCATGCAGCGACCGATGGCGAAGCAGGAGCGCACGAGGTGAGCATCCGCGAGGCTCTGCAGATGACCGTCGTCTGGATTGCTGTGTCGCTGGTGTTCTGCGCAGGCATCTACTTCTTCTACCCCATCGACCCACACCAGAAGGCACTGGAGTTCCTGTCGGGCTATCTCATCGAGAAATCGCTCAGCGTCGATAACCTCTTCGTGTTCCTCATGCTGTTCTCGTTCTTCGGCGTTGAGCGCAAGTACCAACACGAGGTGTTGTTTTGGGGAATCATCGGAGCACTAGTCCTACGCAGCATCTTCATTTTCCTCGGAGCTGCCGTCGTCACGCGCTTCGAGTGGGTGCTCGCCATCTTCGGCGTGTTCCTCCTCTATAGCGGCGCGAAGATGTTCACCCACAACGAGGAAGCCCAGCCTGATCCATCCCGTAATATCTTCGTGAGAATCTTCCGGCGATTCTTTCCCGTCACGAACGAGATGCACGGGGGCAAATTCTTTGTGAGAGAAATCACCTCGAGCCCCTCACTTGCAAGGGGAGGTTGGAAGGGGGCCTTCACTCCACTCTTCGTGGCACTCATCGTCATCGAGACCAGTGACATCGCCTTCGCCGTCGACTCCATCCCTGCTGTGTTCTCGGTCACGCAGGATCCGTTCATCGTGCTCACCTCCAACATCTTCGCCATCCTCGGACTGCGTGCGCTCTATTTCGCACTCGCCGCCATCGCGAAATATTTCGCCTACTTGAAATATGGTCTCGGCATTGTGCTCATCTTCGTCGGCATAAAGCTCCTGCTGCACTGCCACCTGCCCTATGTGCCTCACATAGAAATCAGAACGGGCCTGAGCCTACTCATCATCTTCGGCACCATCACCCTCAGCATCCTTGCCTCTGTGGTGAGAACTCGCTCACAATCTAATTCAGAATCTTTCTAATAGAAAGAGACGAATAAAAATTGAACAAAGGAGGGCGATTCCGTATGCGGTATCATCCTTACTACTATGTGGTGATGGCTCTAGAGTAAGCTAAAGAATGTCGCTTGGTACTGCTTATTCCCAGATGAGAGTCAATCACAGAGGACAGAATACGGGAAAATTAGTCCTAAACGAAAAATATTCCGCCAAAAGCGGTGTTTTCTCAGTTTTTTTTCTTACCTTTGCCATATCATGGATGAATTTCAGTTGCTTTAATTTGCAGCACTAAGGTAAGTGAGATTTCTGACATGACCAAATCCTGAGCCGCTCGGCTCTGCCGCTTCGCTCGTTGAAGTACTTCTTGTTGTTCAGGTACTTATAAAGAATGTTTAACTAAAGTGCTGCGGAATATAGGCGATATGAAACAGCTGAGATTTCTTTTGGTTGCAATGATGACTGTAGTCAACACCGTGAGTGTGCATGCGCAGGAAGCGTATGCCGTGGTGACGATGGAGCATGGCTATTCAACGTCTGTTGCCTTCTATTACGACACCAACAAGTCATCATTCGTCGGCACAGGCGTCACTATCGTGGACGACCTGAATGCGGCAGATGTTTATAGTCGATGGACTAGTACCGCGCTCACCAGCGTCACGTTCGACGCTAGTTTCAAGAACTACACTGGGTTAACCAGCCTCTACCGTTGGTTCTATTGCTGTTCGGCGCTCACTGAGATTGACCTGTCGAACCTCAATGTGACGAATGTGACGAGATGCGATGAGATGTTCTACTACTGTTCGAACCTCGAGACCATCTATGCTGCGGCAGGCACCGATTGGTCTACTGGTAGAATTACCATATCCAGCACAATGTTCAACTTTTGCTCGAAGCTCGTGGGCGGTGCATTGACACCATACCATCAAAATGCAGTGAATATCGATTATGCGCACATTGACGGCGGGCCGGGGAATCCCGGTTACTTCACAGACCCGGAGGCTCCAATGGCCTATGCCGCAGTGACGATGAACGCCGACAACAAGCCCACCGCCGTCACCTTCTACTACGACAAGCAGAAGGACATGCACCAGGGTGTCACCATCGTCCGTAATCTGTACAATCAGCACAGCTGGGCTGGCTCCACGCTCACCTCGGCCACCTTCGATGAATCCTTCGCAGATTTCAGCACGCTGACCAATCTCTCCTTCTGGTTTAATAATTGCAGCGCTCTCGCCTCGATTAGCGGTCTGGAATATCTGAACACCTCGAATGTGACAACGATGCAAAATATGTTCTCAAGCTGTACTTCCTTGACAGAACTCGACTTGACGGGCTTTGATATTTCAAACCTTGTGAATACAAACCAGATGTTCTATGGCTGTTCCAATCTGGATGCCATCTATGCTACAGGCAACTGGGCCACAGACAAGATTACGGACAGTTCAAATATGTTTGGTGTATGCAACATGCTTGTGGGTAGTGCCGGAACGGTTTACGACTCGTCAGGCGGTAGCGACAAGAGTCGCGCTCATGTGGACGGCGGTCCCACGAATCCAGGCTACTTCTCACAACGGGGCGTGGCTCTGGCCTACGCCGCAGTGGAGAATAACGCCGATGGCAAGGCTGTGGCTGTCACCTTCTATTACGACACGCAGAAGGACAACCGCGCGGCCGAAGGGAAGACCATCGTACGGACACTGAACAGTTCCACAGTCTATCAGAATTGGGCAGGATATACGAACGGCGCGACGCTCACCTCAGCCACATTCGACCAGAGCTTCAAGAACTATACAGGCCTGATAAGCCTCTACCGCTGGTTCGAGAGTTGCAAGGTTCTCACCTCCATCACAGGCTTGGAGAACCTGAGCATCCCGAACGTGACAACGACGAACAGTATGTTCTCCAACTGTAGTGCCATGAAGGAATTGGATCTGAGGGCCTTGAACACCTCATCGGTTACTGACATGAGCTATATGTTCAGTTCCGCAACAAATCTTCAGACCATCTACGTCGGCGATAACTGGACTATCGCCGCAGATGCCAATACGAGTAGTATGTTCCTGAGTAGCAGTGCTCTGGTTGGCGGGCGCGGCACCCTCTACAACAGCAGTAAGACAGACGGCACAATGGCCCACATCGACGGCGGTGTCGCCGACCCTGGCTATCTCTCCCGTAAGGGCGACCCCGTGGCCTATACCGTGGTGACGAAGAATGCCGACAGCAAACCCGTGGCAGTGACATTCTACTACGACACGCAGAAGGACAGCCGCGCGGCCGACAACACAACCATCGTGACAAGGCTGAATTCGAATGTGGCCTACAAGGAATGGGCTGACGTAACCCTCACCTCCGCCACCTTCGACCCGAGCTTCGCCAGCTACCACGACCTTACCAGCCTCTACCAGTGGTTCTATTATTGCTCGGCGCTGACTGGCATCACCGGTTTAGAGTACCTAAACACCGAGAACGTCACGACGATGTATCAGATGTTCAATTATTGCGGGGCTCTGACCGAGCTCGACCTGACGCACTTCGATGTGACGAAGGTTCAGAATACCTATCAGATGTTTGCTCAGTGCACGAGCCTGGAAACCATCTATGCGGCCACCGACTGGAACACAGTGACGAACACGCAAAGCGCCTATATGTTCTATAATTGCCCAAAGCTGATGGGCGGTGCCATGACCGCATACGATGCAAGTCATACCGACATGGCCTACGCCCATCCTGACGGCGGAATTGCCAACCCCGGCTATTTCACTGACCCAACACTACCACGGCCATACGCAGTGGTAACGAAGAACGCCGACAGCAAGCCCGTGGCGGTGGCCTTCTACTACGACACGAATATGGACAGTCATCGTGCCGACAATGTCACCATCCTCAGGGCGCTGAATGGTTCGACCATAGCTCAGGGCTGGAAGGGGGCTACACTCACCAGCGTCACCTTCGATGACTCCTTTGCCAACTTCCATGGCCTGACGACCCTTAATGGATGGTTCTCTAGCTGTACGGCCCTCACATCAATCGACCTCTCGAACCTCAACACCGAGAACGTGACTACGATGCAGAGCATGTTCTACAACTGTTCGGGCCTCACCGAGCTCGACATCTCGGGCTTCGATATGGGGAAAGTAACGAACGCTCAGGAGATGTTCTATAACTGCTCGAACCTGGAGACGATCTATGTCCCGGCAGGCACAGACTGGACGGGTACGACCATCACCAACAGTTCGAATATGTTCGGCAGTTGTCAGAAGCTCGTGGGCGGTTATGGCACCGTTTACAACTACTCATTCACGGACAAGAGCCGTGCCTGCATCGATACAGCTGACAAGCCTGGCTATTTCACCGACAGGACACAGCCACGGCCTTACGCCGTCCTCTCATCCGACCAGAAGACGCTGAACTTCTATTACGACACGCAACTGCCTGTGCGCAAGGCCGCCAATCCCGAAGCCACCTTCATCCTCAAGTTGAACAACAGCGGCACTACTAACCCCGCATGGGCCACGGCGGCACTCACCACAGTCACTTTCGACGCCAGTCTCAAGAACTACACTGGTTTGACCGCTCTGAGCAAATGGTTCAGTGGATGTACGGCACTCACCGCTATCAACGGCCTGAAGAACCTCAACACCGCGAACGTGACGACGATGTACTGTATGTTCTACAACTGTATCTCGCTCGCCCAGCTCGACCTCTCAAGCATCAACACCGCAAACGTGACGACGATGTATCAGATGCTCTATGCCTGTAAGGCCCTCACGCAACTCGACCTCTCAAGCTTCAATACCGGGCAAGTGACTACGATGTATGAGATGTTCCGCGACTGCCAGGCGCTTCAGACCATCACCTTCGGTACACAATTCACAACGGCAAAGGTGACCACAATGAACAACATGTTCTACGGCTGCTCTGCCCTCACCGAATTGGATCTCTCCACCTTTACCACGGAGGTGCTAACCAATGCAGCCTATATGTTCTCCAGTTGCGGTAAGCTACAAACCATATATGCTGCTGCCGATGCCGACTGGACGGGCGCGACCCTAACCAGCTCCTACAATATGTTTAGTACAGCAGTAGTGGGTGGCTACGGCACCCTGGTCACATCGACCGACAAGAGCTACGCACGTATCGACAAGGAAGGCCAGCCCGGTTATTTCACTGACAAGAATGCCCCGCGACCCTACGCTGTTCTGTCGGCCGACCAGACTACGGTCACCTTCTACTACGATACACAATTGTCTGCGCGCAAGGCTGCCTCGGAGAATGCAGGTGCCACGTTCATCCTCAAACTGAATAACAACGACAGTTACGGCAACACCGCATGGGCTTCAGCGACGCTGAAGAACGTCACCTTCGACGAATCTTTCGCCAACTACAAAGGCCTGACAAAGCTCTACAACTGGTTCAAGAACTGCTCAAGTCTCACCGAGATCGACCTCTCGAACCTCAATGTTACAAACGTCACCTCAACGTATGATATGTTCTACGGCTGCTCGAAGCTCGAGACCATCTATGCCAAGGCCGGCACCGACTGGAACACAGAGACGCTCACTAACAGCTCGTCCATGTTTTACGGTTGTACGAAACTCGTGGGCGGCAACGGCACGCCCTACTACTACACTATCGTTGATAAGACCCGTGCCTGCATCGACGGGCTCGACGGCAAGCAAGGATACTTCACCAATCCGGCTGCTCCGATGCCCTATGCTATGCTCTCGGCCGACAAGACTGTAGTCACCTTCTTCTATGATACCGAGATATCTGTTCGCAGGGCTGCAACGGAGAATGTCGGCGCCACTTTCGTCATATTGCTGAAGGACTATGGCGACGACGCACCAGCATGGGCCACAGCAACACTCACCAGCGTCACCTTCGACACATCGTTTGCCGACTGCCATAGCCTAACGCGCCTAAAACGTTGGTTTGCCAACTGCACGGCCCTCATGTCGATCGACCTCTCGAACCTCAATACCGAGAACGTAACGACAATGTATCGGATGTTCTACAACTGCTCGGGCCTCACCGAGCTCGACCTCTCGGGTTTCGATATGGGGAAAGTAACGAACGCTCAGGAGATGTTCTATAACTGCTCGAACTTGGAGACTATCTATGCTGCGGCAGGAGCCGACTGGAACACCGAAACCCTCAATGGTAGCAGTTCGATGTTCAGCGGCTGCTCTAAGCTTGTCGGAGGATACGGCACGGCCTACACTTCGGCAACGAGCTCTACCCAGGACAAGACCCGCGCCTGCATCGACGTGGAGGGCACGCCCGGCTACTTCACCGACAAGAACGCACCGCGACCCTATGCCGTGGTGACGAAGAACGCCGACAGCCAGCCCGTGGCAGTGGCTTTCTACTACGATACACAACTGGCACAGCGCAAGGCCGACAATCCCGAAGCCATCATCGTGCTCGCGCTCAGTAACAATAGTAGCGGTAACTCACCTTCCGCGTGGGCCGATCAGACGCTCACCAGCGTCGTCTTCGACGACTCGTTCGCCACATACAAAGGCCTCACAGGACTCGCAAATTGGTTCAAAGGCTGCTCTGCGCTCACCGAGCTTGACCTTACGAACCTCAACACTGAGAACGTGACGTCGATGGGTTATATGTTTAACGGCTGCTCGGCACTCACCGAGCTCGACCTCTCGGGCTTCAACACGGGAAAAGTCACGAATGCGAATTGGATGTTCTCCGGCTGTTCAAACCTCGCGACAATCTATGCTGCCTCTGGTACGAGCTGGAACACCGAGACCCTCACAGACGACTTATATATGTTCCAAAATTGCAACAAGCTCGTGGGCGGCAATGGAACGACTTGGAACAGCTCATATATTACAAAGCCACGTGCATGCATCGACGGACTCGATGGTAATCCCGGCTACTTCACCGACAAGAACGCACCGCGGCCCTACGCCATCCTATCGGCCGACTACGCCTCTGTCAGCTTCTACTACGACACGCAGCTGCCCGTGCGCAAGGCTGCGACCCCCGATGCTACTGTTATTCTCAAACTGAGCCCCGGCTCTAAGCCTGTATGGGCAACGTCAGCACTCACGTCGGCCACCTTCGATGCCAGTTTTGCAGGCTTCACAGGCATTACCAGCCTTTACATGTACTTCGAGGGTTGTACAGGCCTCACGGCTATCGACCTTTCCAACCTCAACGCCGCTAATGTCACTACTACCTACCGCATGTTCTACGGTTGCTCGAATCTCGAGAACATCACCTTCGGCGAACACTTCACAACGGACAAGGTCACTACGATGCACAGCATGTTCTACGGCTGCTCGAAGCTCGAGACCATCACCTTCGGCGAACACTTCACAACGGCTAATGTGACCGAGATGACTTCTATGTTCTCCGGTTGTATGTCGCTCACCGAGCTGGATCTATCAACCTTCACCGTGGAGAAGCTTATAAACACAGATAACATGTTCTACAACTGCGCGAACCTGGAGATTATCTATGCTGCGGCCAATGCCGACTGGAATGCCAGCACGACGCTCACCAGCAGCACATACATGTTCCAGGCTTGTTCTAAGCTCATAGGCGGCTGCGGTACTTACTATGAAAACAACTGGAATGGGTACAGCAAAACCCGCGCCCGTGTCGATGGTCTGAACGGACAGCCCGGCTACTTCACCGACAGGAATGCACCGCGACCCTACGCCATCCTCTCGGCCGACCAGACGACGATTAGCTTCTACTACGACAAACTATTATCTACACGCCAGGCAGCAGCCGAGAATGACGGTGCCACTTTCATTATACGCAGCCTGAGCAACACGTCTAACGTAACCAAACCCGATTGGGCCACGGCGGAACTCACAACTGTCAACTTCGACGACTCGTTTGCCGGTTATACTGGCCTGACGGCGCTGATAGACTGGTTCAACGGTTGTACGGCCCTCTCCATCATCAACGGCATCTTGAACCTCAACACTTCGAACGTGACGTCGATGTATGGCATGTTCAACAACTGTTCATCGCTCACTCAGCTCGACCTTTCGGGCTTCAACACCTCGAACGTGACATCGATGTACTACATGTTCTTCAGATGTTCCTCGCTCACCGGGCTCAACCTCTCCAGCTTCAACACTGGGAATGTGAAGTCGATGAACTACATGTTCTACAACTGTTCCTCGCTCACCGAACTCGACCTCTCAAGCTTCAACACCTCGAACGTAACATCGATGAATAGCATGTTCTCCAACTGCACGAATCTCCAGACCATCACCTTCGGCCCACAGTTCACGACAGCTAATGTGACTGATATGAGTTCGATGTTCTCAAGCTGTCCGGCGCTTACCGAGTTGGATCTCACGACATTCACCGTAGAGAAGCTGACGACTGCATACGCTATGTTCCAACAATGCTTGAACCTGAAGACCATCTATGCCAAAGCCGGCACCGATTGGAATACAGACCTGCTCACATCCTCTTCGAATATGTTCAACCTCTGTTCGAAGCTCGTGGGTGGCAACGGCACAGGTTACAACAACTCATTCAGGGACAAGACCTACGCCCGCATCGACGGTCTCAATGACAATCCCGGCTACTTCACCGACCCGGAAGCATTCCTCCTGGGCGACGTGAACAAGGATGGCTCGATCACCATCGACGACGTAACGGCGCTGGTTAGCATTATTCTAGGTAAGGACAACTCCGGAACATACGACAAGCGCGCGGCCGACGTGAACAAGGACAGCACGATCACCATCGCCGACGTCACGGCACTAGTGAATATTATCCTGGAAAAGCAGTAAAATGTAATCCCTAAACGATAGATGACAATTCTCACTACAATATAAAGACGACAAATCGCCCAGTTTGCGCAAACTGGGCGATTGTTTTGTTCTGTGTCCCCCTCCCCCTTGGGAACAGGGATGGCGTCAGAGCATCTGCAGGTAGCGCTCGGCTTCGAGAGCGGCTTTGCAGCCACTGCCGGCAGCCACAATGGCCTGGCGATAGACGGGGTCGGCACAATCGCCAGCGGCGAAGATGCCGGGCAGGGCTTGCGTGGGATCGGCTGCCGATGCTACGCGCGGTGTGCCGTCGATGGTGCGGATGTAACCCGTCTCGTCGAGTGCTACGAACGGACGGAACACATCTGTGTTAGGCTTGTGGCCGATGGCGAGGAAAAAGCCGTCGATGGGCAAATCGTAGCGCTCCTCATCGGGCTCGCCCTTGCGGCGCACCACGTGAGCACCTTCCACACCGCCTTCGCCATAGAGACCCAAGGTGTTGTGTTCGAAAAGTACCTCTATCTTCTCGTTCTCGAACACGCGTTTCTGCATCACATCACTGGCGCGCAGATAAGGTTTGCGCACGATGAGGTAAACCTTCTTGCAGAGCTGTGCGAGATAGATGGCCTCCTCGCAAGCGGTGTCGCCACCGCCCACGACAGCCACCGTCTTCTTGCGATAGAAGAAGCCGTCGCAGGTGGCACAAGCCGAGACACCCATGCCGTTGTATTTCTTCTCGTCGTCGAGTCCGAGGTATTTTGCTGAAGCACCCGTTGCAATGATCACCGTGTCGGCCTCCAGTTCTACGCCGCGGTCAGTGGTGAGCACGTAAGGACGCTTCGTGAAGTCAACCTTCTCGATGATGCCATCACGCATGTCGCAGCCGAAACGCTCGGCCTGCTGGCGCAGTTGCATCATCATCTCGTTACCATCGACACCCTCGGGATAGCCGGGGAAGTTCTCGACAGTGGTAGTCTGCGTGAGCTGGCCGCCCATCTGCAGTCCACAATAGAGCACGGGCGAAAGGTTGGCGCGTCCGGCATAGATGGCAGCGGTGTAGCCTGCTGGTCCGCTACCGATAATCAGGCATTTTACTCTTTCCATGGATATTATTTGTTTGTAGGGACGGAGTTCATTCCCCGTCCCTACCTTATATATTATTGATGAATGAGCTGTTCTATCTGTCTTTCAATGTTCTCGATTTTCTCCGTAGGCTCGAAGCGGGCGACGACCTGTCCGCGCTTGTTGATGAGGAACTTCGTGAAGTTCCACTTGATGTCGGGCTTCTCCTTGTAGTCGGGGTCGGCCTTCGAGAGCATGTCGTCAAGGATGTGGGCGATAGGGTGTTCCATATCCCAGCCGGCAAAGCCCTTCTGCTCCTTCAGGAACTTGAACAACGGGTCGGCATCGTCGCCGTTCACCTTCACCTTCTTAAAGCGGGGGAAGTCGGTGCCGAAGGTGAGCTTGCAGAATTCATGGATGCTCTCATCGGTGCCGGGAGCCTGCTGCCCAAACTGGTTGCAGGGGAAGTCGAGCACCTCAAAGCCGTCGGCATGGTACTTCTTGTAGAGTGCCTCCAGTTCGTCGTACTGGGGTGTGAAGCCACATTTCGTAGCGGTGTTCACGATAAGGAGCACTTCGTTTTGATACTCCTTGAGACTCACGTCTTTGCCTTTTCTGTCTTTGACAGCGAAATCATAAACAGTTTTCATGTTCTTTTCTTGTGTTGTATGGGGTTAGAATGAAATGTTTCCACAAAGATAGCAAAAAAGGGGCAAGGGGCAAAGGGCAAAGGGCAAGATTTAAAGTTTATTAGGGAAAACATCGCACAAAGTAGGGTTTTTCCTATGCAAGAATATGGAAAAACGTTTTGAAAGCCAACAAAAAGACCTTACCTTTGCATCAGAGAAATCAAAAACGAATGTTTAACACTTTAACGGATAGGAGATATTATTATGAAGAAGATGTACACACTCTGGACAATGGTACTGCTGGCAGTGCTGTCCATGTCGTTCACAAGTTGCGAATGGGACGACGACGATGAAATCGCATACACCCTCGAGGGAACATGGAAGGGCAACATGTATATGTCGTCTGAATGGGACGGACGTGTTTACGATGCCTCCTACTCGGAGATTTGCTTCCTGCGCGACCCCTATCGCTATAGCAGTGGCACAGGATATTGGATTGACTACTATAACAATGCAGGCTGGGGAACCAACTACGTGGCCAACCACATCGAGTGGACGGTGAATTATCGCACCATCACAGTCTACTTCTTGGAGGAAGGCACCACGCTCTGGATTGAGAACTACCGCCTCGACGACGCCTACTTTGATGGAACCATCTTCGACGGCGATACTCGCGTTGATTTCCAACTGCGTCACACTTCTTCGCCCAACTGGAACAACTTCCAATACTGGGGCTGGGATGACTACTATTACGACTACGGCTACGGTTACTACTACTCCAAGTCGGCTGTTGCCGGCGCCGAGCAAAAGGCACAGAAGCCTCAGCCCAAGCGCTTCATAAACACGAATAAGACAGAACAAAAGTAATATTTAAGACATACGTGACAGACGAACAGAAGTTTTTAGACATACGAAACAGACGAACATAGGTATATAGATTGGTATAATAAACAATGATGAAACGAGACAGGCGAACTAGTTTTTAGTTCGCCTGTCCTTTTATAAACAACATATGTTCGTATGTTCCGTATGTCTAAACATCCACGTTTGTTACGTCTATTCTAGGTTCCACGCACGCAGCACCTGCTCGCGAGGCAACGACTCGATGACTTGTTCGTATTGATCGGGCAGATTGCAGAAGAAGTCGATGCCTGTCAATTGTTCGAGTTCATCGATATTCACCACGTAGGGGCGGAGGTCGGAGTCGCTATTCGACTTATGCTGAATCCAGAAGCCCAGCGCACGGTAACCACCCGTAGTGCTGTTGCTGCCCTTCTTGCAGAGCACAGCCATGAAGAAATACTTCGGCACGGGGATTTTGTTTTTACCTGAACCAATGGTGGTGATGATCTGATCCCAGCGGTCGATGGTTCCACCCTTCACCACGTAGAGCGTATCGCGGAAGCTACTGCTGTTCCAGCGGCGCACCTGTGCCTCCATGTTCGCCCAAACCTTTGCGTTGAAGTTGTTCACCTGCGGCTGCATGTTTGTCATGTAGAAGGTCTGCGTGTTCGCCCGATTGTTAAAAGAATAGGCACGGTCGGCCGAAGCTATGATGTGACCGTGGTCATAGCCCGAATAGCGATAGGGATCCGACGTGAAATGATACTGCGACGGCAGGTCGGGGTCGTTGGGATACTCGCTGAACTCCCCACCCTCGTTGTAGGGCTTGCGGTCGGTCCTGCTGCTGCTATTGCCGGCATGCATCTGATAGCACGACCAGCGCTGCGAGCGCAGAGAACCTTCCGGAGTCCAGCCGGCAGGCTTCAGGTCACTGTCCCACTCCACGCAATAGTTCACCCCGAACTCCGGCACAGTATGGATGATGACGATGTTGTTCGAGCCACCCTTCAGGCGAGGAAACTCCAACCGCCCGTAGACTTCGTTCTGCGAAGTGTTGTTGCGGTTCACGTTTGTCTGCGTGGGGGTGATATCAGGGTTGTCGGGGTCGTCGCTACCGCCGCATGCCGTCAGGGCAAGGGCGGCGACGAGGCCGATGATGAGATGCTTGAGGTTTGTAATTCTATTCATAGGGTAAAGGATTTTGATGACTCGGAAAGAAAAAAGTGCGGTCGGCCGCATATGCAACTACGTCCGAACGCACTTTTATTATATCGTTACAGGTGGTATTATTTCTTAATCTTACCGTAGCGGCTCATGAATCGGTCGACACGACCAGCGGTGTCAACGAGCGTGCTCTTACCCGTATAGAAGGGGTGAGAGGTGTTAGAGATTTCGACTTTTACCACAGGGTAAGTTTCACCTTCAAATTCCACGGTATCGTTTGTTTTTGCGGTGGACTTTGTAAGGAACATATCGCCGTTGGACATGTCACGGAACACGACGGGGCGATAGTTTTCGGGATGAATACCTTTTTTCATTGTTTCGTTTATTGTTTATTTATTGATGAATTAAATGCTTTTTACCGTCCTGCAGACTTGCCGACAAGGCATAATCACACATTACGGGCTGCAAAGGTACAAAGTTTTCCTCGAATGTGCAAATTTTTCGATTGATTATTTGCTTAAAACCATGAAAAAAGCGCAAAAACAAACAATGCGGGTTGCAAAGAATGCCTTGCAACCCGCTTTTGTTATGATAATTGTGTTACTTTGCGTAGGTGATCTCGATGGTCTGAATGCGCAGTTGAACGCCACCACTCGTGCCTGTATGCTCATTAACGATGGTTAGGGTGTTGCCACTAGCACTACCTTTAAGAGCATCGTTGCCGACATAGTTGGTCCCGCTATAGCTGTCGCAGTTAAGAATGACTTTGGCTATGGCTTTATCCTTACCTGTGATTGTGAGGATATTTTTTGCATAAAGGCGTACGCCCTTGGTTGCCTCATAGTACTTCGGCGTGGTTCCACCTTCACTGCTTACTGCAAAGGTTATGACCGTACCGTCGCTAATGGTCAAGGATTTCACTTCTTGAGAATTTTCCCAACCCTGTGCATTCAGGTCGACGGTGACTTTGTCGCCTTCAGTTTTATCAGCCACGACAAAAGTGACGACAGTTCCATCGATGGTCTTCGTGACATTGCCGCTGGTTTCACCGCCACCGCCGCCGCCACTGCCTTCTTCCAGAATGACGACAGTAGGATTCTTGATTTCTGGTGTCACCTTGCCATCTTTCACATACTTCATGAGATTACCGGTGATCTTCACCTTCATGCCAGCATTGAACTCGCTAACACCTTCGGGCAGGTTGGCCCAGTAAGCCTCAAACACCTTACCGCCATCCTTCGTGTCGGCCATCCAGAAAGTCTGCTGGTTCTTGCTGACAGAACCCACGACTTCTGTGATGTAACCCGTAACAGAATAAACCTCCGAGGATGTGGCTCCGTCGGCCAGCGCATTGGTCAGTTCAACGGCCTTATTGCAGTTGATTTCAGTACCGCTGGAAGAGCCACCACCGCCACCGCCGTCTTCCAGAACAACTACAGTAGCGTTCTTGATTTCAGGTGTCACCTTGCCGTCTTTCACATACTTCATGAGATTACCGGTGATCTTCACCTTCATGCCAGCCTTAAACTCGCTGACACCTTCGGGCAGGTTGGCCCAGTAAGCCTCAAACACCTTACCGCCATCCTTCGTGTCGGCCATCCAGAAGGTCTGCTGGTTCTTGCTGACAGAACCTACGACTTCTGTGATGTAACCTGTAACGGAATAAACCTCCGAGGATGTGCCGTTATCGGCCAGCGCGTTCGTCAACTCTACAGCCTTATTGCAGTTGATTTCAGTACCGCTGGGCGTGTCGCCGCCACCGCCATCCTCAAGAATCTCCACATCGGGGTTCTTCATTTCTGCAGTAACATTGCCGGTATTATTATTCACATACTTCGTAAGATTACCAGTAATCTTAACCTTCGTACCCTTAGTAAATTGGCTGACACCCTCAGGCAGGTTCGCATAGTAAGCTTCGAATACCTTACCACCATCCTTCGTGTCGGCCATCCAGAAGGTCTGCTGGTTCTTGCTGACAGAGCCCACGACTTCTGTGATGTAACCCGTAACAGAATAAACCTCCGAGGATGTTGCGTTGTTGTCCAAAGCATTGGTCAACTCAACAGCCTTCGCGCAGGTAACTTCAATACCAGTGGATGAGCCACCGCCGCCAGCAGTCACTCCGTTGAGTGAATAAAGGAATGCCTTCTTCTGAACGGTTTCAGGCGTCGTGCCTTTGAAATTGACTACTTTTCCACAAATGATTACCTCATCGCCTTCCTGGATCTGCGTATTTCCATTGGCAAAATTCTTATTGCCGAGGTAAAGTGCACGATAGACATAGAACTGGTTCTTGTTGGTGCCATCGTCAGAGATATAGTAGGTACCGTTACCATAACTCGTAGTATACTCCTCAGTGACAGTTACCACCTTACCCTTGATGTAGACGTTGGTGGGTGATTCCTCATCGGCGCCCAAATTGTTCACATATTCCAGCGCGGCGGCTACGTTGAACGGATTCTCGAGCGTACCATCGCCAGTGGGTTCCACGACCACGGGTTCTTCGCCGCCCTCACCCGGATGGTCATACGGCATGGGGACGTCTTCACAACTTGTGAATGCGAATGCTGCACAGAGTAGTGCCAGCATAGAATAAATTACCTTTTTCATATTATTATACCTTATTTATTATTATCTGTTGATTATTACTCTGTTGCCCTCATCTATCTCAGGATTTCCAGGTCGCTGCTCTTGCGGAGCATGATCTGCCAAGTGTCGCGATAGCGTGTGGCGATACCAGTGATGTTGCAGGGGATCTTCTGCTTTGCTACGGAGTCGTAAGGCAGCACGGTAGCGGCGAAGTCAGCATAGGAGCTGGTGCGAATGATGAGCTTGCTCGATGCATAGCCGTCAATCTGCTGGGTGAAGTAGTTACCACCCGACTGAGCTCCGTCGACGAACGTCTTCTTGCCGTTGGCACTCTTGAACGTGACATTCTTCAGTGTGACGAGACTGCCGCAATAGGTTGCCATATCGTTCATTACCTGAGTGAAGTCGTAGGGCTGGATAGCATTGGGATCGGGCTGGCCGACAATCTTGAAATGGGAGTTCCACAAGTCCTTCGGCATACGGCCGATCTGTCCGTTGTAGGGAGTGCCGAGTTCAATCTGCGAGCCATAACCACCGATGTAGAGTCCCTTCAGGTCGATGATGATCTGCTGACCTTCGGGCAGGATTCCAGAGAGTCCACCCTGGTTGACAGCCACGATGAGAGCTCCCGTCTGGTCCTGTACGGCAAACTGCTTATAGAGATTTCCACCGATGTCGTTGCCTGTCACAAAGACGCGCAACTTCAAGTCGTCCTCCACCAGTTTGTTGCCGCTGTTGGCGATAGCAGTCTTATAGTTGGGGTGTGCCTTCAGTTCAGCGATGGTGATGATGTTTTCCTCGTTGATGGCATTGTTGCCAAACGGTGCCTGCTCAATAGTGGGATCCTTCCAATCGTCGTTGAGCAGCGAATCATCGCCGTCGAGGCACGAGGTCAGCGCGAAACATGTCGCAGCTGCCAGGAATAAATATTTCATTGCTTTCATAAGAATCTGTCGCTATTTAGAATTTATAGGTGATGATCAGCATACCGTTCGTGCCGTTGGCATAGAACTTCTTCGGAGACAACTGGAACTTGTAAGCGCGCATGTCGTCATCGTTCACGTTCTTGCGGTCCTTACGGTTCTGTTCCATACCGCCCGTGACGATCTTCGTGTTGTTCAGGATGTTGGTCAGCATGAGGTTAATGCTGAGCGATCCGCGCTTCAGGTATACGCTGCGGCCAATCGATGCGTCGAGCATGAAGCCGCCGTCGCCCTTAGCCTGCTCGTAGCGATTGTAGGAGTCGTTGCCCAAGTCGTCACGAAGCAGATTCTCGCTGGCATAGCGAGTCACTGGCGTGTAGTAGAGGTAGATGCGGTCGTAGTAGTTGCCGATGAGGTCGATGAACCAACCGCCACTGTGATAGTTCAGGTCGATGCTGGCAGCGGTGAGGGGCGTGCAGCCTTCGCGCATACCCTTCGAGAGCACCATGTCGGTATAGGACTTGCCGTCCTGCGACTTGATGTAAGCCACGTCGGCATCGTTGATGTACTTCGCATCGCTGATGGTTCCAAGCATCTTGATGTTAAAGGTTGAGTTCACCTTGAAGTTCAGACCAGCCTCAATGCCGTAGTATTCCTTCTTGATGCCATTGATGGAGACATAGGAGAAGGAGTTCTGCGAGTCGTCGTAATACATGCTGTACTCAGCCACGTGTTCAAGGCGGCTGTAGTAGGCATTGAAGTTGGCGTGCACCCAGCTGGTCTCAAGCTGATAGCCCAGTTCCGTGGAGAACACATCCTCGTTGCGCAGGTCGTTCACGAAGTCGTTGTTCATCTGCGGGGCGGCGAATGCCGAGCGTGCCACAGGAGCTTTCTTCTCGTAGCCGATACCGAACAACATCGTGCTACCCTTGCCCAGGTTGATCGAGCCGCCGAACTTAGCGCCTCCGTCGAGGAAGCTGGCGGTCTTGCTCTTGCCGTAGGAGTTGTTGATGGCCAAACCGTTGCGCATCATACCTTCACGCTGTAGCGTCTGTCCGCCGATGCGTGCCGACAGGAAGTAGTGCAAAGGTCCGAAGTTCTCCGCGTAGGTCGACCAGAGGTTAGCGTGGTTCACGTAGATGTTGTAGTCGTAGCCGAAGCGGTCACCCACCTTTACTTCCTGGTTGGGATTGTTCACGTCGTATTGTGCCTCCGGATCGCTCTCCAGATAGCTACCCACGACGTAGGTATTGAGGTTGTGGAACGACGTGGCACCGAGCAGATCCTCCATCGTTTGATAGTGCATACCCTTGTTGGTAGAGAGGTTGATACCCGTGTTGAGCGTCTGTGTCTTCGAGAGCTGCTTCTTCAGCGACGATGCCAGATTGATCGTCAGCTGGTCGTCGTGATAGGCCTGCTGGTAGTACATAGCATCGCCACCCTGCTGCGAGACGAGGCGGTTCGAGTAGTACAGGCGGTCCCAGTTGATCTGGCGGTTCGCCTTCGATGCTGTCATGTAGTCGTAGGCGGCCTGCCATCCTGCCAGACCCGACTCCGTGCGGTTGTCGTCGTCGGTGGGATCCCACACGTTGTAGTTGTAGCTCGGCATGTTGCTGTAGTAGTCGGGAGCCGGATTCGTCGCGTTGTTGTAGTTCAGTCGCGAGCTGCTATACATGGCATACTTGCCGAACAGCGTCGTGGTGAGCTTCGCGGTGTTGTCGATATTCCAGTCCCACGTGAGCAATGCCGACGGTGCCCAGTCGTGGATGATGCGCGAGTTGCGCTTCTTGCCGTTCTGGTAGCCCCAGTTGGGGTTGTAGAAGCGGTCGTTGGCCAGCCAGTACATCTCGTCGGTCGAGGCAGCCTGTGCACCGCGCTCGGTGGGATTGCCCCATGTGACGAGCGAGAGCGAGTGCTGCGGGCTGAACATCTTCTCGATGCCGAGGTAGTAGCTCAGCGCGTTGTAGAACGTTCCTTCCACATATCCCTCGCCGGCATAGCGGTAGGTCAGACCCATCGACCACGCCCAGCCCTTTGCGTTGAAGCCCGAGCTGTAGTTGTACATGCCGCGGAAGATGTAGTTGCGGTTGGCGCCAGCCACCGACAGGCGATGTCCTGCGGGCATGGCACTCGGCCTGAAGTTGTAGTTGTTCGAACCACCCATACTCGTCATCGCGAAGATGTTGTCCTCGAAGGGCAGCGAAGCCTCCACGCCGCGCGTCTGGTTGTTCAGTCCTCCCACGAGCGAGTAGCGGAACTCGCCGCGCTCTGCATCATTGGCAGGGTTGCCGTTGATGTAGATGTCGTTGTACTTGGAGTTATAAGCGCGATACTTGAATCGTGCCGGACTCCACTTGTAGCCTACCTCATTGGCATAGGCGTTGCTGTTCATTCCCAGCACCGTCACCTCATGCGAGACGTTGTCGTCTTCGCCCAGCTGCGACTCCGTGAAGGTAAATGCCGACTCATCGATGGTGGTGGCATTTTGCTCTTCCTTGGTGTCGACTTGTGCCGTGACTGTTGCTGTACAGCATAGTGCAAACAGTGCTAATTTTAATTTCTTTCGCATTTTATCGAGATTTTATAAATTGTTTATTTGTATAATGATTAGGTGTTTCTGTTGCAAAGTAACAAAAATTTTTTCGACAATAAAAACTTTTTTCGATATTTTTTTCTTATTTTTTGCCGTAATATCAAATTTTATTGCGATATTTGCAGTGTAAATACCAAAAGACCCTA
Source organism: Prevotella sp. (assembly GCA_017557185.1). GTDB lineage: Bacteria > Bacteroidota > Bacteroidia > Bacteroidales > Bacteroidaceae > Prevotella. Next base: position 169,287 of record JAFZAP010000054.1, on the reverse strand, counting down.
TGATGAAAAAGCAAACTATCCTATTAGCCTTGATGCTGATCGCAGGTTTGTCGGCATCGGCACAAAAGAAATTCTCCGCCTATGGCGTTGGTTTCTACAACCTTGAGAATCTTTTCGACATCACCCACGACGAAGGCAAAAACGACTATGAATTCCTTCCCGAGGGTACCTACAAGTGGAACGAAATGAAGTACTCCCACAAGTTACACAACATGGCGCGTGTGCTCTCCGAACTGGGTACCGACGTACTGCCGGGCGTAGGCTGTGCTGCCATCGGCGTCAGCGAGGTGGAGAATGCCCACTGCCTCGACGACCTCGTGGCTCAGCCCGAGCTTGCTGCACGCGGATATAAATATGTACACGTGGAAGGTCCCGACCAGCGTGGTGTCGACTGCGCCATGCTCTACAACCCCGCCCTCTTCGAAGTCGAGGACGTCACGCTCTATCCGTACGTCTATGAGTTGCAGGAGGACATCGAGAAGAACCGCGCCACGCGTGGCTTCCTCACCACGAAGGGACGCATTGCTGGCGACCCCGTGGCCGTCATCGTGTGCCACTGGCCGAGCCGCTTCTCGGGCAGCTACTACCGCGAGCTGGCCGCCAAGCAGGTCCGTGTCATCAAGGACAGTCTGCTGGCTGAGGAACCCGACCGCCGCGTGTTCATCATGGGCGACCTCAACGACGACCCCACCAGTAAGAGCCTCACCGAAGGATTGTCGTGCAAGCCCGATGTCGAGAAGGTTGGACCCACCGACATGTACAACCCCTGGTACAACATCCTCGCCAAGCAGGGCAAGGGCACGCTGATGTACAACGGCTCGTGGAACCTCTTCGACCAGATCATTATGTCGCCGAATGCCCTCAACCTCAATGGCGAGAAGGACTACACACAGCTGAAGTTCTGGAAGAACGAGGTGTTCCGCCGCGATTATCTCATCCAGAGCGAGGGTAAGTACAAAGGCTCGCCCAAGCGTACCACTGCCGGCGGCGTGTGGCTCGACGGCTTCAGCGACCACCTGCCCGTAGTCATCTACCTGCTGAAGGAGCAGCAACAGTAATAGAGCCCACCCCTTTCCCTCCCCAAAGGAGGGGTTATTGTCAGCGACAAACATGGAGAAGACTTCAGCCTGTCAGGGTGGGTTCGAACGCCACCCCTGGAAGCCCTTTCTGCCCGACGGTTGCAAGCTTCTCATTTTGGGTAGCTTTCCTCCGTCTCGCAAACGGTGGGCGATGGATTTCTTCTACCCGAACTATACGAATGACTTCTGGCGCATCTGCGGCATCTGCTTCCACGACGATAAACACTACTACGTCGACCTGGAGAACAAGACCTACCGCCGCGAACTCATCGAACAGATGCTGCGCCAGCGGGGCATCGGGCTCTACGACACCGCCACCGTCGTCCGGCGGCTGAAGAACACCGCCAGCGACAAGGACTTGGAGGTGGTGGAACCCACCGACATCGCAGCACTGCTGCGGCAGATTCCCCTCTGCCAGGCGGTCTGCACCACGGGCCAGAAGGCCACCGACCTGCTCTGCGCGCAACTCGCCATCACCGAGCAGCCCCCCGTGGGCAAGTATGTGGCGTTCAGTTTCGAGGGCCGCCCCATGCGCCTCTACCGCATGCCCAGCTCCTCGCGCGCCTATCCGCTCGCCGTCGAGCGCAAGGCCGAATACTACCGCAGCGTGTTATGTACACCATAAATATCTTAACATCTCCGCTCATCAATGGATAAAGTCACCATCATCGGAATCGCCGGCGGAACAGGATCCGGCAAGACCACCGTAGTGAAGAAGATCGTCGAGGCACTGCCACCTCACTATGTGGCGGTAGTACCCCTCGACTCGTATTATAACGACACCACCGCACTCACCGACGAAGAGCGCAAGGCCATCAACTTCGACCACCCCGATGCCTTCGACTGGAAACTGCTCATCCGCCAGGTCAACGAGCTGCGTCAGGGACACGCCATCGAGCAGCCCACCTATTCTTATCTGCTCTCCAACCGACTCCCCGACACCATCCACGTTGAGCCGAAGCCCGTCATCATCATCGAAGGCATCATGTCGCTCATCAACAAGCGACTGCGCGACATGATGGATTTGAAGATCTTCGTCGACACCGACCCCGACGAGCGACTCATCCGCAACATTCAGCGCGACACCATCGACCGCGGGCGCACCGTGTCAATGGTCGTCGACCGCTACCTCGCCGTGCTGAAGCCCATGCACGAACAATTCATCGAACCCACCAAGCGCTATGCCGACCTCATCATCCCGCAGGGCGGCGAGAACAAGCGCGGCATCGCCATCCTCTGCAAGTACATCGAGGGGCTCATGCCTACCGAGGCGACGGAATAACTCTTATCGACAAACCAACAACATGAAATCAACGAAAGCAATCATCATAGCATGGGGGCTCGTCCTCCTGATGGCCGCCTGCGTGCAGAAGGCACCGATAGAACAAATCGAGGAGACACAGGCCGAAGGGAAGCTCGAACACGAACAGCTGCTCGAGGGCGATAGCACCATCTACGGACTGGCCTGCGAGGGCTGCAACGACTCGGTAGTTGTCCTGCTGCCAGGCGACGGCAGCGACCCCGTCACCTATAACATCATCGATGCACACCGCCACAACCGCATCAAGGGACGGCTGAAGGTGGGCGACTGGATCGGACTGTTGCGCAACCCCGTCGACAGCACCGTCGCCGACTTCGTCATCGACCTCGACGAGCTGAAGGGCACCTGGTGCTACGTGGTGATGCCGAAATGGCGCGATGCCTCCAACATGACCCCACAGGCACAAGCCATTATGGAAGAGAAGATCCCCGACTCCGTGAAGCAGTCGTTCTTCGTGCCACGCGAATACGGATTCACGCTGAAGCGACAGTGGATAGCACAGAGCGTAGGCTATGTGCGCCGGTCATCACTCGAAGACCAGAGTCCTGTGGTCTATCCGCGACTGCTCTACTTCACCGAGTGGCACATCCTCAACGGCCGACTCGTCATCATCAGCCGCGAGCGACGCATCAAGGAAGGCTCCAACGAAACGGAGAAAACTACCAGCACCCTGCGCTATGACACCTGCGACATCGACCTCCTCGTGGGCGACTCGCTAGTGCTTTCGAGCGATGGCGAGAGCCGCGGCTACTACCGTCGCCGCAACGTTGCCGACATCAACAAGGAAGCCCGCCAGAAAGCTGCCGAGCAAGAACAACGAGCGCTGAAGCGGTAGGGGGCCCCACCCCGACTGCCCTCCGTCGCAAATGGGTGATTTGCTCCCCTTTGTGGGGCCGCAGCCATGCTGATGGCTGCTCTAAAGACCCCAGTCGCCCCAGTAGGGAGGGAGTAAGCAGTGCTTTACACGCAGCTCTGCTGCCTTACACTTTTTACACGCACAAAGCGCCTTCCCCCCTTTATACCCTCCACTCCCCTTTATGCCCTTCCACTCCCCTTTATACCCTTTAAGCCCTTTTTATGATAACGTACTTCGGAGAAATCATATCGCTGTGTGTGGCGGCACTATGGACGGTGTCCGCACTGACGAGCGAGATAGCGAGCAAGCGCATGGGCGTGCTCGTGCTGAACTTCTGGCGCATGGTGCTGGCGCTGCTGTTCTCAGTATTGCTGATGTGGGTGGCAACAGGAAAACCGCTACCCCTGGAGGCAGGCTGGCAGGCGTGGGCGTGGCTGCTGGGTAGCGGAATGGTAGGCTACTTCCTCGGCGACTGGTGTCTCTTCAACAGCTATGTCACCATGGGCTCGCGGTTTGGACAGCTCTTCATGACGCTGGCACCGGCGTTCACCGCATTCTTCGCCTGGACGATGATCGGACAGACGCTCTCCTGGCACTCGCTGTTGGCGATGGTGGTGACGTTGGCAGGTATCGCCGTTGCCGTGAGCGACAAGCGAGGCACCGAGGACGGCAAGCCGTTGCCGCGACGTGGTGTCCTCTACGGACTCGGTGCAGCGTTAGGACAGGGCCTCGGTCTTGTGATGAGCAAGATCGGCATCGACAGCTACACGGCTGCCCTGCCTGCCGAGCGCCTTGCCGAAATCAGCAGCTATGTACCTTTCGGCAGTAACCTCATCCGCTGCACCGCCGGACTGGTGTGCACTTGGTTGTGGCTGATAGCCATGCGGGAGTGGGGAAAGAAGCGGTCGGTGCGCAGCATGGGACTCTCCACCGACACACCCCTCGCCGAGCGCCCGCGACCCTCGCTGCTCAGTTCGCTGCGCGACCGTACTGCCGTGCTGGCGATGCTCGCCACCGTGTTGTCAGGTCCGTTCATCGGCGTGAGCCTGTCGCTGATGGCTGTACAGCACACTGCCGCCGGCATCGCCTCCACCCTAATGGCCACCACACCCATCCTGATTCTGCTGCCGTCGCGGTGGCTGTTCCATCAGCCGGTCACCATGCGCGCCGTACTGGGTGCCGCCATCTCGTGCATCGGTGTCTCGCTGTTCTTCCTGCTGTAATTTTCCCATTCAAAAACACTGCAACGAGACCTTCGTTACATGCTTTCCAGCATGGAAGAACAATGGTTTCGGAACCCTAGGGCATTACTCCCAGCCTCCGAAAGCATAGCTCCCACTGTCCAAAAGCAATGTTCCACGTGTCCAAAAGCAATGCTTCACGTGTCCGAAAGTATTGCTCCACGTGTCCGAAAGTATTGCCCCAGCCGTCCGAAAGCGATGTTTCACCACCTGTAGGGACGGGGTTGATTCCCCGCCCACAATCTGTCTTGTGACTTGCTGATGGCTCCCTCCCTTTGGGGGAGGGCGGGGGGAGAGGCTCCATCCCCCAAAAAGGATCGGGAACTTCTTCACAGAGGTTCCCGATCACAAATGAAAAAATTTTATTAACATAAAAAAACAATCAGTATAGAGTATCACTACTCCCAATCGAAGCCGGCATCTCGAAGCGACCATTCCCCCGTATGATAGAGAAGCCCTTCGAGAGCCTATCAGCAGCGCCAATGGCTGCTGCATCATCGCAACCACTGTGGAAACAACCGGCGCCTGCCGGCAGCACCATCTGTGATTGTTTTGATTTCGGTTGCAAAAATAATAAATCTCCTTCACATCTGCAAGAAAAACCGTAGAAAAACAATTATTATTTGCGCAACACTTTGTTGAGTAACATCGATTACATAGCAACAGCAAGGAAAGAAAACAGGTATTAATCAAATGATAGAAACAAAGCCGAGCTGTCTTCAAATCCCAGCATTATAGCCGTCCCTTGCCAAGGGACTCTAAATGTTCTGCGCTCGATTATTCGTACTTTGGCTACGCCGAAGTTACTCCCGTTCGAAAAAGAAAATGTAAAAAATATCTTTTTTCATTTTGCTTTTTGCTCACTTATTCGTAACTTTGTCCACAGAAACAAAAAAAGGGAACCATGAAGAAGCTTTTTATGTTGGTGTGCATGCTGACAAGCGTGCTCTGCACGACGGCACAGACCGACTACACATCGAAAATCACAAATCCGAGTTTTGAATCGGGCATGACGGGATGGGCCTATAAAAGCATGGGCACACAAGGGAATGATGTATTCACGCTGAAAGACGGAAATACCTATGTGGAGAAATGGACAGGCCGCGGCGGTAGCGTGGGCTCGGGCAGCGTCAGCCAGGAGCTGTCGTCGCTGCCTCCCGGCAACTATGAACTGACCGCTGCTGCACAGAATATTCAAGAAGACACGCCGACAGCGAAGAAGACGGGTGCCAGCATCTTTGCCGGCTCTGCCAAGACGACGGTGACCGTGCGCGACACCTACAAGGTGGCGTTCGACTACGTGTCGGGCACGGTGACGATAGGCTTCGAAGCCGTCAACGCAACAGGCAACTGGATTGCTGTCGACAACTTCCGACTGACACAGGTAGGCACCGACCTCAGCGCTCCACTGAACGAGGCCATCGCTGCTGCTGAAGCCCTCTATGGCGACGGCAGCGGCAAGCAGGCCGACCAGCTGAAGGCAGCCATTGATGCCGCTCGCGCCGTAGCTGCCAACGACCAGGCCACCGGACAGGAACAGGCCGATGCCATCATAGCGCTCAACGAGGCACAGGACATCTTCCGTCGCGCCAATGCCAGCGAGGAGAACCCGCTCGATATGACCTCACACATCGTGAACCCCAGCTTCGAGACGGGTGACTTCACTGGCTGGACCTCTTCGGGCATGGGATTGCAGAGCAACTCGGTGTTCAACATCAAGAAGGGTTCGTGGTACGTGGAGCGCTGGACGGGTCGCGGCAGTGCCGTTGGAAACGGAATGGTGAGCCAGGAGTTGCCGGACATGAAGCCGGGCCACTATCGTCTGAAGGCTGCAGCACAGAACATTCAGGAAAACACACCCAGCACAGAGCAGACCGGTGCCTGCATCTTTGCGGGCGATCATGAGCAAGCTGTCACCACGCGCAAGGACTACACGCTGGACTTCGTGCTGGTGAGCGAGAAGCTGAAGATTGGCTTCAAGGGCGAGAACGCCTCGGGCAACTGGATTGCCGTCGACAACTTCCGACTGGAATATATCGGCGACAGCTTCGACGAAGTGAAGAGCGAGTTTGCCCAGCTCATCGCCAAGGCCGAAGCGCTGGTGGTGCTGAAGATGAACGAAGCCGCCCGGGTGGCCTTGCAGGCTGCCATCGACGAAGCCCGTCCGCTGCTGTCGCAGACGACTACTGAGGGCTGGGGCGAGGCAGCAGCAAAAATCGATGATGCCTATGAAGTGGCTGATGCCTCACAGGCTGTATTCGCACAGTTGGCAGCAGCCATCGCCGAGGCTCGGCAGGAGATTGAAGCCTCATCGGCTGGCGACAAAGCAGCGTATCAAGCTGCCATCGATGCTGCCCAGCAGGTCTATGACAACATTGAGTCCACGGATGCGATGGTGCTCGCCGCCATCGAGGCCCTGACGAAGGCTGCGTTTGAGTTTAAAATTGCCAACGGCACGGGCGACGCTCCCGTCGTGACCACCGACAAGCGCTTCATCCGCGGCTGTACATGGGCCTTCGGGCGGAGCACCGTGAAGGGAAGCGATATCCTGGAACAAGGCTTCTGCTGGGCAGAGAATCCAGACCCAAAGGTGACCGACCATCGCACGACGGAATACTTGAACCAAGCAGGAAAAATATACTGGCTACGCGACCTGAAGCCAGCCACCGTTTATTATATGCGCGCCTACGCCATCAATAAGGATTATGCCGTGGGCTATGGCGACGTCATCAAGTTCGTCACCGTTCCGAAGGGTTCCGTCGGCCACTGGTATAACAACGGCGGCGATGAAGCGACGAACGAACGACTGAACAACGCCATCAACACCGCAATGGACTACTATTGGAACAACCTCACCAGCATTCACGGCTTCGGCATCAGCGTGAACTACAGTCCCGGTACGCCGACTGCCGACTGCAGCTACGGCGGCTGGATGCGCGTGGGTGAGAATGCGAGCTACCAGCAGCCCGGCACTATCATGCATGAGGCTTTCCACGGAATCGGCGTGGGTACACACAACATATGGTGGTCGTCGGAGATGCGCTCCAATGGTAGTCGAGGCGATTGGCTCGGCGACCGAGTGACCGAGGCTGTGCGCTTCTGGGACAACAGCACCACCGCCGTCATCACCGGCGATGACATGCACCTGTGGCCCTACGGCTGCAACGGTGCTCAGGAGGATACGCACAACGACAACCTGTACTGCATGATGGGTATCCTCGCACAAGCACTGAACGAAGACGGACTACCCGGCTCGGGCGAGATCGGCTATGCCCTACCCTACTATTCGTTCAACCACGAAGACGGCGTGAAGTACTACATCAAGAACGAGGACTCGAAGCACGGTCTGCACAGCGCCTATCTCGTGGAGACCGACAACCACCAGCTGCAATGGAAGACGATGGATGTCGAAGATGCTGCTGCCGACGATGCTGCCGCCTGGTATCTGACCTTCACGCCCGACAATCAGTACTACCAGCTGCGCAATGCCGCCAGCGGATACTACATGACCTATGCCAGCGGCATCAAGACCGCTCAGCACACCAAGCCCACCGCTGCCGACAACTTCCACCTGATGCGCGGACGAGTGAACGTGGACGGTCATCGCGGCTATTACATCATCCACCCGGAAAGCTCTGCCAACCCGCCGACGCTCGTCGCCAATGCCAACGGCAAGACGGGGGCAGCGTCGTGGAACATCGCTAAGTCGGCCACCACGCAGCGATGGCTCATCCTGACGGCAAAGGAAGCCGAGAACTTCGACAACGGCAATATCGACCAGGCACGTTCCGAACTCGCCGAAATGCTTGCCCGCATCCGCAAACTTGCTGAGACGCCCCACACGGAGAATGTGGAGGGAGCCGATGCTGTGCTGGAGACGACACTTGCCGCCATAGAGAGTCAGGCAGAAACCTGCATGAAGGGCAAGGAGGTGAGCGAGCTCATCGAGCAGGCACGTATGGCAAGTATAACCTTCCTCTCCAGCGTGTCGGCCAACGATATGGAACAGCCTTTCGACCTGACGTATATGATGGAGAATCCCGATTTCAACAACGACGGCAAGACAGGCTGGACATCGACCAACGGTAATCCTGGCTATGGTGCACAAGCCTCCGAGTTCTACCAGAAGACGTTCGATTTCTATCAGGTGCTCGACGACATGCCTGCCGGCAACTATACGCTGCGTGCCTATATCTTCCAGCGTCCGGGCAGAAACGAAGACATCTACACTCCCTACGACAAGGGAACAGCCAAGATCACCACTTCGCTCTACATCAACAAGACCTCGGCCGCCGTGAAGCATATCCTCGACGACCGCCAGCCGAAAGCGCTCTTCAACGATGGCGGCGGACACGACGTGCAGATGCCTGACGGCACCTACGTCCCCAACTGTATGGATGGAGCAGCGAAATACTTTGCAAAGGGCCTCTACGACAGCAGCGTCAGCAGCAAACTCGACGAGGCAGGTGCCTCCTTGCGAGTGGGTGTGAAGTGCACGAGTGCGCCGTCGTACTATTGGACGATGTTCGACCATTTCCGTCTCTACTTCTACGGGCAGAATGACACGCCGCTTGGCATCGATGAGAACGTAAAGGCAGCCGACAAGGGAGAAAAAGTTGTGTATGACCTCAGCGGACGCCGCATCGCCGAAAGCCAAATGCTGAAGCGCGGCATCTACATTATCAACGGAAAGAAAGTCGTCAGGTAGCATGACACTACTAGAAGCCATTGAGGCCCGCCACAGCGTGAGAGCCTATAGAGAACAGCCGCTGGCAGCCGAGGTGGTCGGCGTGCTGGAAGAGAAGATTGCCGAGCTGAACGCGCTGGGCCGTCTGCACATGCAGCTGGTGCGCAACGAGCCGAAAGCCTTTCTGGGCATGCTCGCCAAATACGGTCGGTTCCGCGGCGTCGGCAACTACTTCGTGATGGCGGGAAAGAAGGCCGCCGACCTCGATGAGCGCATCGGCTACTACGGTGAACAGCTGGTGCTGTTGGCACAGACGCTCGGACTGAACACCTGCTGGGTGGGACTCAGTTATTCGAAGGTGCCCGGCACGTATGTGCTCAACGAAGGCGAGGTCATCCAGGCATATATCGCCATCGGCTACGGTGAGACACAGGGTGCCGCGCATAAAATTAAGCGAGTGGAGCAGGTCAGCAATGCCAACGACCAGTCGCCAGCGTGGTTCAGGCGCGGCGTGGAGGCCGCCCTCCTTGCTCCGACAGCCGTCAACCAGCAGAAATTCTTCTTCGAGTACATCCCTGCTGGCGACGGAATGAAAAGCCAAGTGCTCGCCAAGCGACTCTTCTCGCTGATAGGTTTCACGCAAATGGACCTCGGTATCGCCAAGTGCCACTTCGAGATTGGAGCCGGAAGGGAGAATTTCGAGTGGAACCAATAATAACAATCTAAACAAAACAGAGTAATATGAAGAATCCTACAGGTCTGAACGGCCTCTTCCGCATGTTGGCGCTGGCATGTCTGCTGGCTGTCGGCCAGCTTTCGTATGCCAATCCCGTGGGCGACATGCTGGAACGCATCGATTGCGGTGCATCGAAGAAATTCAAGATCAGCCTTGTGAAGAACGAGCCATCGACAACCGCTTTTTTCGAACTCTCGCAAAGCGGCAATAAGGTGTGCGTGAAAGGCGACTCGTGGGTGAGCATCGCCACAGGCGTGAACTGGTATCTGAAACACTACTGCGGCATTCACATCACGTGGAACAACCCTACGGCGAAACTGCCTGCCACGCTACCGCGTGTGGAGAAGCCTGAACGCCACGAGACCACGCTGACGCTGCGCTACGATTTCAACTATTGCACGTTCAGCTACACGATGGCATTCTGGGACTGGGAGCGCTGGCAGCAGGAGATAGACTGGATGGCGCTGCACGGCGTTAACCTGCCGCTGGCTGTGGTCGGCGAGGAGTGCGTGTGGCGCAACATGCTGCTCCGACTGGGCTACACGAAGCAGGAGGTGAACGACTTCATCGCCGGTCCGGCCTTCCTGGCCTGGTGGGAGATGAACAACCTCGAGGGCTGGGGCGGTCCGCTGCCCGATGCGTGGTACCAACAGCAGGAGGTACTGCAGAAGAAAATCCTGAAGCGCATGAAGGAATGGGGTATGGAGCCCGTGCTGCCCGGCTATAGCGGAATGGTGCCCAGCAACGCCCGCGAGAAGCTGGGACTGAACGTTGCCGACGGCGGAACTTGGAACGGCTACACACGTCCGGCATTCCTGCAACCCACCGATGAGCGCTTCCACGAGATTGCCACCTTATATTATAAAGAGCTGACGGCGCTGTTTGGAAAGGCCAACTACTACTCGATGGATCCGTTCCACGAGGGCGGCAACACCGAGGGCGTGGACCTCGATGCATCGGGCAAGGCCATCATGCGCGAGATGAAAGAGGCCAACCCGAAGTCGACATGGGTGATACAGGGCTGGCAGGAGAATCCGCGCGAGGAGCTCATCGGCAATCTGCCCAACGGTGACCTGCTCATTCTCGACCTGTTCTCGGAGTGTCGCCCGAAATGGGGTGTCGCCTCTATCTTCCAGAGCGACAAGGGCTACGGCCACCACAACTGGCTGTTCTGTCTGCTTGAGAACTTTGGAGGAAACGTGGGACTTCATGGCCGCATGGATCAGCTGCTGAGTAACTTTGCACAGACAAAAACCAATCCAAAGGCCAGCCATCTGCGTGGCATCGGCTTCACACAGGAAGGCTCGGAGAACAACCCCGTGATGTTCGAGCTGATGAGCGAACTACCATGGATAGGCCTTACCCCCAACCCCTCCGGGAGAGGAGGTTTAGAGGGGGCTGCCTTTAAGGAACAATGGCTCCGCGACTACTGCTTTGCCCGCTATGGCGTTCACGACAAAGCCATCGAGGATGCATGGATGATTCTGGCCAACTCCATCTACAACTGCCCGGCCGGCAACAACCAGCAGGGACCTCACGAGAGTATTTTCTGCGGACGGCCTTCGCAAAACAACTACCAGGTGAGTTCGTGGTCGAAGATGTCGAACTACTACGATCCCGACGACACACGCCGTGCCGCCCTGCTCTTTGCCAGCGTGGCCGAGAAATATCGCGGTAACAACAACTACGAATACGACCTAGTCGACATCGTGCGTCAGGCGTTGGCCGATCAGGGACGCGTGCAGTATCAGCAGGCAATGGCCGACTACAAGGCTTTCCGCCGGGAGTCGTTCCAGCGCGACTCGCAGCGATTCCTCGAGATGATTCTCGATCAGGACCGTCTGCTGGGCACACGTTCGGAATTCCGTCTGGGCCATTGGACGGAACAGGCCCGCTCGCTTGGAACCACACCTGAAGAGAAGGACCAGTATGAATGGAATGCCCGCGTGCAGATTACCACCTGGGGCAACCGCATCTGTGCCGACGACGGCGGACTGCGCGACTATGCCCACAAAGAGTGGCAGGGGCTGCTAAAGGACTTCTACCACATGCGCTGGGCTGCCTACTTCAAGGCGCTGAGCGACCAGATGGTGGCAAAGTCGAAACCCGACATCGACAAGTTGGGCAGCGGCCGCTACAAGGGTTTGAGCACTTCCGACCTCTTCGCGCTGGCCCTGGAGCAGGATGTGAAAATCGACTGGTATGCCCTGGAGGAACCTTGGACGCTGCAACACAACCACTACTCGTCAAAACCCGAAGGCGATGCCTATGCGATTGCCCGCGACATCTGCGAGAAGTATTTGAAGCCTACCCCCAGCCCCTCCCAAAAAGGAGGGGAGTAAGGGCCACCCTCTACCCCTCCCAAAGGGGAGGGGAGAAGGAGCCTCCAGCGTGGTAACTTTGAGGAAATGATAAATATTTTATTTAATTTTGTACCGATTTTTGTTGGATTTCTCGCCGAAGGCGATCAATAAAGTATCCATGAATAATAAAATAATAAGAAGCAATGAGTAAGAAGACAACAAAACGACTGGTGTCGCTCGACGTGCTGCGAGGACTGACAGTTGCCATGATGATTCTGGTGAACAACGGGCACGGCGAATCGTTCTCCCAACTGCAACATGTCAAGTGGAACGGCATGACGGTGTGCGACCTCGTGTTTCCTTTCTTCCTGTTCATGATGGGAATCTCCACCTATCTGTCGCTGAAGAAGACACAGTTTCAAGCCACGCCCTACGTGCTTCGGAAGATTCTGAAGCGTGCCGTGTTGCTATTCCTTATCGGACTGGGCATCAGCTGGTTCGACCACGCCATTGAGGGCGACTGGCTCTGCTTTGGCCATCTGCGTATTTGGGCCGTCCTGCAACGCATCGCCCTGTGCTATCTCGTCGTGTCGCTGTTTGCCATCACGGTGAAGCATAAGTACACCATTCCCGTCGTCATCGGACTGCTCGCCCTCTATTCGGTGATTGTTATCGTCGGCAACGGCTATGCCTACGATTCGGCGACGAACGTCCTGGCACAGGTGGACCTGCGACTGTTCGGCTACGACCACCTCTACCATAAAGGTCCCGTCGACCCGGAAGGATTGGTGAGCACGCTGTCGGCCATCGCCCACACGATGATCGGCTTCCTCTGTGGACAGCTCATCTGCAGCAAGGCCATCCTAAAGAAGAGAATCCTGAAGATGTTTACAAACGGAGCGCTACTTACCATCGCCGGCTTTGTGCTTGCCATCTGGCTGCCGCTGAACAAGCGCATCTGGAGTCCTAGTTTTGTGCTCGTCACCTGTGGACTGGCCATGCTACTACTGGCGCTCATCATTTTATTAGAGCAAAAGACTCCTCTGCTGCGCAAGGATGAGCAAGGAGGATCTCCGCTCGCCGTCTTCTTCCTCGTCTTCGGCATGAATCCGCTGTTCCTCTATGTGCTCAGCGAGCTGATGGCGATCGTGTTCGGCCATTTCGGCATCAACGATGCCATCTTCGACGGCATTCATTCCGTCATCAGTGCACCGAAGTGGGCATCATTGGCCTATGCCCTCACGTTCGTACTCATCAATTGGCTGGTGGGCTATGTGCTCTATAGGCGTAATATCTTCATCAAGCTATAATTATTTGCTTATAAATGCAAATCTTTGAACTCTGAACTTTGAACTTTGAACTTTTATTTGTACCTTTGACTAGCGCCGAATGTACTTTCGCTCAACAATAAAAATGAAAAAAAGCCTTTTTCATTTTGTATTGTGCTCACTTATTCGTACCTTTGCAGGCGCTTATAAGTACATTATAGATTTTTATGAACATACTAGAACTGAGCGAACAGGAAATTGTTCGCAGACAATGTCTTCAGGAACTGCGCCAGATGGGCATCAACCCCTACCCTGCCGCAGAATATCCTACCAATGCCTTCAGTACAGAAATCAGAAACAATGTAGATAGCGGCACATGGGTCATCGACGTCGCCGAGGGCGAGGAACCCCTTGCTGCCGATCAGTTGCCGCAGGTGTGCATTGCCGGCCGCATGATGAGCCGTCGTGTGATGGGCAAGGCCTCGTTTGCAGAGGTGCAGGATTCAAAAGGCCGCATCCAGGTTTATGTGTCGCGCGATGATCTGTGTCCCGACGAGAACAAGGATCTCTACAACGTCGTCTTCAAGCGCCTGCTCGACATCGGTGACTTCATCGGCGTGAAGGGTTACGTGTTCCGCACGCAGACAGGTGAGATCAGCGTGCATGCCAAGGAGCTCACGCTGCTGTCGAAGTCGCTGAAACCGCTGCCCATCGTGAAATATAAGGACGGCGTTGCCTACGACAAGTTCGACGATCCTGAGCTGCGCTATCGCCAACGCTATGTCGACTTGGTGGTCAACGAAGGCGTGAAGGACACATTCCTCCAGCGTGCCACCGTGCTGCGCACTATGCGTCGCGTACTCGACGAGGCAGGCTATACCGAAGTAGAGACGCCGACCCTGCAGATGATTGCCGGCGGTGCTTCGGCCCGTCCGTTCATCACGCATTTCAATGCCCTGAATCAGGACATGTATATGCGCATCGCCACTGAGCTCTACCTGAAGCGCCTTATCGTGGGCGGCTTTGAGGGTGTCTATGAGATTGGCAAGAACTTCCGCAACGAGGGCATGGACCGCAACCACAACCCGGAGTTCACCTGTATGGAACTCTATGTGCAGTACAAGGACTATAACTGGATGATGTCGTTCACCGAGCGCCTGTTGGAAGAGATTTGTATCGCCGTCAACGGCAAGCCTGAGCGCGAGATTGACGGACAAATCATCTCCTTCAAAGCTCCCTATCGCCGTCTGCCCATCCTCGATGCCATCAAGGAAAAGACTGGCTTCGACTGCGACGGCAAGAGCGAAGAGGAGATTCGCGCATACTGCCTGTCGAAAGGCATGGATGTCGACGAGACGATGGGCAAGGGAAAGCTCATCGATGAACTCTTCGGCGAGTTCTGTGAGGGCATGTTCATCCAGCCAACCTTCATCACCGACTATCCCGTGGAGATGTCGCCGCTGACGAAGATGCATCGTTCGAAGCCCGGTCTGACCGAGCGCTTCGAGCTGATGGTGAACGGTAAGGAGCTGGCCAACGCCTACTCTGAGCTCAACGACCCCATTGATCAGGAAGAGCGCTTCATCGAGCAAATGCGACTGGCCGACAAGGGCGACGACGAAGCTATGATCATCGACCAGGACTTCCTCCGCGCTCTGCAGTACGGTATGCCCCCCACCTCGGGTATCGGCATCGGCATCGACCGCCTTGTGATGCTCATGACGGGTAAGACCTTCATCCAGGAGGTGCTGTTCTTCCCGCAGATGAAGCCCGAAAAGAAGATTCCACAGAGCACGGTGGCCGAATGGGCTGAGCTGGGCGTACCTGAGGACTGGGTATACGTGCTGCGCAAGGCAGGCTTCAACCTCATCAGCGACATCGCGAAGGAGAAGGCACAGGGTCTGCAGCAGAAGATAGGTGAGATCAACAAGAAATATAAGCTCGGCTACGAGCGTCCTTCACTCGACGAGGTGGCAAAGTGGATTAGCCTCACCCCCGCCCCCTCTCCAAAGGGCGAGGGGAGTGAATAGACTTATCTGATGAGCAACCATTATGAGACCGTAGCACCTGATAGTCCTATCTGATGAGCAACCACTACGAGACCGCAGCACCTGACAGGTATGAACTGCTCAAGGATTTTGCCCAGCATAACAGGCATGAGATGACGGAGAGCGAAAAGGTCTTGTGGAATGCTTTAAGAAAAACAAAGTTTGGATTTCGGTTTAGAAGACAACATCCTATCGGTGATTATATTGCAGATTTTGTTTGTCTACCGGTCAAATTGGTGATTGAGGTCGATGGTGGATATCATCTAGTGTCTCTTCAGCAAGAGTTAGATCAACAAAGAACCGATTTCTTAGAAAGTAAAGGCTACAAAGTTATTCGGATTAAGAACGAAGAAATATCCAACGACTTGAACGACGTTGTAATGAGAATAAAAACTGAAGTGTTGAACCAGAGTAATGACTCCCCTCGCCCTTTGGAGAGGGGCCGGGGGTGAGGCTATGTATAACTGCGGAAAGATAGCCATCATTGGCGGCGGCTCGTGGGCAACGGCCATAGCCAAGATTGTGGTGAGCCACACTCACCACATCGGGTGGTATATGCGCCGCGACGACCGCATCGAAGATTTCCAGAGACTGGGCCATAACCCTGCCTATCTGATGAGCGTGCACTTCAACACCGATGAGATTTATTTCTCGTCGGATCTCAACAAGATTGCTCAGGCCTATGACACCCTTGTGTTTGTCACACCGTCGCCATACCTGAAGAATCACCTAAAGAAGCTCAAGACCCGGCTGCGCGATAAGTTCATCATCACGGCCATCAAGGGCATCGTGCCCGACGAGAACCTTTCGTGCTCGGAGTATTTCCATCAGATCTTCGACGTACCCTATGAGAATTTGGCTTGCATTGGTGGTCCCTCGCATGCTGAGGAGGTGGCTTTGGAGCGTCTGTCGTACCTCACCATCGGCTGTGCCGACCTGGAGAAAGCGCAGGCCTTTGCCGACGTGTTGTCGAGTAATTTCATCAAGACCAAGATTTCCAGCGATGTCATCGGCATTGAGTATTCATCTGTGTTGAAGAATGTGTATGCCATCGCAGCGGGTATCTGCTCGGGTCTGAAGTATGGTGACAACTTCCAGGCTGTGCTCATGGCCAATGCCGTACAGGAGATGTCGCGCTTCATCACTGCCATCCACCCCATTGAGCGCAGCGTGTATGATTCAGTATATCTCGGCGACCTGCTTGTAACGGGTTACAGCAATTTCTCGCGCAACCGCACGTTCGGAACGATGATTGGCAAGGGATATTCGGTGAAATCGGCACAGATAGAGATGGAGATGATTGCCGAGGGATATTTCGGCACGAAGTGTATGAAGGAAATCAACCGCCGCATGCATGTCAACATGCCCATCCTCGATGCTGTCTATAATATCCTCTATGAACGCATCTCTCCGCAAATAGAAATCAAACTCCTCACCGACTCGTTCCGATAATTACTGAACGAGTTTTTATCAATATAAATTAATGAGGCTATACCTGACAGCAGGCATAGCCTCATTTTATTGATTAGATCCAAATAGGATTGTCGACACTACAATTCCACGGGTTCGTAGGGCAGACCGAACACATCAGCCACAGCCTTGAACGTAACCTTTCCTTCCACGATATTCAGTCCCTTGGCGAGTGCTTCATCATCCTTGCAGGCCTTGCGCCAGCCCTTGTTGGCTAGTGCAACGGCATAGCGCAGGGTGGCATTGGTGAGTGCCATCGTAGATGTATTGGGCACTGCTCCGGGAATATTGGCCACGCAGTAGTGTACGATGCCGTCAATTTCATAGACAGGTTCGCTATGCGTGGTGGGACGGGAGGTCTCAAAGCATCCGCCTTGGTCGATGGCCACATCGACAAGCACGGTGCCAGGTTCCATCAACTTCAGCATGTCCCGTGTAATAAGATGCGGTGTCTTGGCACCTGGTACTAGTACGGAACCTACCACGATGTCAACATCGTGCAGTTCGCGACGGATGTTATGTTCCGATGAATAGAGCGTGTGCACATTGCTTGGCAATTCCAGAGCAAGCTGGCGCAGACGTGGCAGTGAGATGTCAGCAATGATCACCTCGGCGCCGAGGCCTGCAGCCATCAGTGCGGCTGCCTCACCAACGACACCACCGCCAAGCACCAGAACCTTTGCCGGTTTCACACCTGGTACACCACTGATGAGCTTACCCTTTCCACCTTTCGTCTTCTGTAGGTAGTAGGCGCCATTCAGCGTAGCCATGCGACCTGCCACCTCGCTCATGGGCTGCAGCAGCGGCAGCGAACGGTTCGGCATCTGCACGGTCTCGTAGGCCAGACAAACAGCACCGCTCTTCAGCATAGCTTCGGTGAGTTCCTTTTCGCAGGCGAAGTGGAAATAGGTGAACAGCAATTGACCTGGGCGCACCAACTTGTACTCGGGCTCGATGGGCTCCTTCACCTTTACAATCATCTCTGCCTCACGATAGACGTCCTCAATGGCAGGAAGAATTTGCGCTCCTACTGCCTCATACTCCTTGTCGGCAAAACCGCTTCCCTCTCCAGCGGTATGCTGCACATAGACGGTGTGTCCATTGCCAACGAGTTCTGCTACTCCTGCGGGAGTCATTCCCACGCGATTCTCATTGTTTTTGATTTCTTTTGGTATTCCGATTTTCATGATTTAAAAAGGTTTTGTTAAACAAATCGTCGGCGAAGTTACGAAAAAATCTGAAAAGTTGTTCACTTCTTGCCAACTTTTTTTAATTGCTGCCGAATCTTTTTGCCATTTCACAAACTTGTTGTAACTTTGCAGAGAAATCAAAGATTATTATTTGGGAATATGAAAAGTATCAAACTTGACATCACAAAGGCTGCGTGCTTCCTTGGCGAAGGCGCAGTGAAGGCTTTCGAGCCAAAGGTAAAAGAGGCACAGCAGGCATTGGAAGACGGCACGTGCCCGGGTAATGATTTTCTTGGTTGGCTGCATCTGCCCAGTAGCATCACCCCTGCATTCCTCGACGAGGTGCAGGCCGTGGCCGACACGCTGCGCGAAAAGTGCGAAGTGGTCGTCGTGGCAGGCATAGGCGGTTCCTACCTCGGAGCCCGCGCGGTCATCGAGGCCCTTGGCAACACGTTCGGCTGGCTTGTGCAGGACAAGAAGTCTCCCGTCATTCTCTTTGCCGGCAACAACATCGGTGAGGATTATCTCTTCGAGCTGACGGAATATCTGAAAGGAAAGAAGTTTGGTGTGATCAACATCTCGAAGAGTGGCACGACCACCGAGACCGCCCTGACATTCCGTCTGCTGAAGAAGCAGTGCGAGGCTCAGATGGGCAAGGAAGAGGCTAAGCAGGTTATCGTTGCCGTCACCGATGCTAAGCGTGGTGCTGCCCGCACATGCGCCGACAAGGAAGGTTACAAGTCGTTCGTCATCCCCGACAACGTAGGTGGCCGTTTCTCAGTGCTCACCCCGGTCGGTCTGCTGCCCATCGCCTGTGCCGGGTTCGACATCAAGCAACTCGTTGCCGGAGCTCAGGACATGGAGAAAGCCTGTGGCAAGGACGTTCCCTTCGACGAGAACCCCGCCGCCCAGTATGCTGCTGTGCGCAACGGACTCTATCAGAGCGGCAAGAAGATTGAGATCATGGTGAACTACCAGCCGAAGCTGCACTTCATCGCTGAGTGGTGGAAGCAACTCTACGGTGAGTCGGAAGGCAAGGACAACTTGGGCATCTTCCCCGCTTCCTGCGACTTCACTACTGACCTGCACTCCATGGGACAGTGGATTCAAGAAGGCGAGCGCACTATTTTCGAGACCGTTATCAGCGTTGAGCAGGCCGATCATCGCGTTGACTTCCCCTTCGACGAAGAGAACCTCGACGGTTTGAACTTCCTTGCTGGCAAGCGTGTCGACGAAGTGAACAAAATGGCTGAACTCGGCACCCGACTGGCACATGTCGATGGCGGCGTGCCCAACATCCTGATCAGTGTGCCCTGTCTGAACGAATACTACATCGGTCAGCTCATCTACTTCTTTGAGATTGGCTGTGGCATCAGCGGCAACGTGCTCGGTGTGAATCCGTTCAACCAGCCCGGCGTAGAGGCTTACAAGAAGAATATGTTCGCCTTGCTAAACAAGCCCGGCTACGAGGCTGAGTCGAAAGCCATCCAAGAGCGACTGGCCAAGGAGGCATAAAATGAATGTAATAATTCATCACTACCTGTCGAAGCACGGCTTTGAGAAATTCTCTCCCAAAGCCGTGCTGTTCGACATGGATGGTGTTCTTTATGATTCCATGCCGAATCACGCTAAAGCCTGGCAACAAGCTATGGCGCAGTTCGGCATTGCTATGACTGCCGAAGACGCCTATGCCACCGAGGGAGCCCGTGGCATTGACACAATCCGCATGATGGTGAAAAAGCAGCAGGGACGTGACATCTCACTCGAAGAGGCACAACAGATGTACGATGTGAAGACACGCCTCTTCCATGAGATGCCCGATGCTCATATCTTCTATGGTCTGAAATCCCTCATGCGGAGAATACAGCGCTGCGGAATGGCCATCGGTGTTGTTACTGGTAGTGGTCAGCGTCCGCTCATCAACAGGTTGATGAAGGACTTTGGAAGTTTTCTCAACGAAGAACATATCGTCACTGCCTACGACGTCAGCAAGGGTAAGCCCAATCCCGATCCGTATCTGATAGAGATGCAGAAAACCGGCACTCAGCCTTGGGAAACTGTTGTCGTTGAGAACGCCCCTCTCGGTGTTCGCGCTGCTGTAGCCGCGCAGTGCCTTACCATCGCCGTCAATAGCGGTCCGCTATCCGACAGGCAACTTCTCGATGAAGGTGCCGACCTGCTGTATCCCAGTATCTATTCCCTCTATCGCGACTGGGAGAGCATCTTTTGAGACAATCACAAATAACTGACATAGATCCTCCGATGAGAAAGAAATCGCTCTTGCTGGCACTCGTGCTCGGCCTATCGCTCATAACATGTAATGCTCAGCGTTCCGACATATTCCGCATCGACACGTTGAGCAATGCCGTGTTTGCACGCATGCAGGGGAAGTCGTGGCCCAAGGGATGCACCATCAATCGGCATGACCTGCGGCTGCTGACGCTGACCTACTGCGACTTCAATGGTGACACACAGCAGGGAGAACTCATCTGCAACAAGGCCATTGCCGAGGATCTTATCAGCATTTTCCAAGAACTCTACCGACGACAATACCCCATCGGGCGCATCCAACTCATCGACGACTACGATGCCAATGACGAGCGTTCCATGCAAGCCAACAACACCTCGTGCTTCTGCTATCGGGTTATCAACGGCAGCAAGAAACTATCAGCACACGCTAGGGGCATGGCCGTCGACTTGAATCCGCTCTACAATCCCTGTGTAAGGCAGCGCAAGGACGGCACGTTGCGCGTCCAACCAACTACTGGCCGCCCCTATGCCAACCGCAAACGTTCTTTCCGACACAAAATCACATCCAGCGACCTTGCCTATCGCCTTTTCACCCAACACGGCTTCAGATGGGGTGGCAATTGGCGAACGCTGAAAGACTACCAACACTTCGAGAAGAATCCATAATATGAAACGGCTATTCTTTATTCTGGCTCTCATCCTATCTGTGCTCACAACGGCACAGGCGCAACGTTTTATTATCATAGGTGGGAACTCCTCGAGTCAGAAAAACGACTCTCTCAAGAATAGCATACGACTGTACGGCAGTGTCTACGACTCATTCACGAAGGCGGCGCTATCGGCCCACGTCACCCTGATGCACAAGGACAGCACAGTGGTCGACACCACAACCTGCTGGATGATTTCGTGGGGAACAAGTGACTCCTACTACGAATTCAATGTCCCGCGCAAACCCGACCATTTCATTATCAAGGCCGAGTGCGAAGGCTATCACACGGGTTACATCAATTACGACATGAAGTATATCGCCCGCAATCGTGAGTTTGAAATGCCGCGCATGCTGTTGAAGAAGAAAATGGAGGAGGACAGCATCTTTGCCGAAGGCTCACTGGAAGGTGTTGTCGTAACGGGAACGAAAGTGAAGATTGCCTACCGCGGTGACACAGTAGTCTACAACGCTGCCGCCTTCAACCTTCCTGAAGGTTCCATGCTCGACGGTCTCGTCCGCGAGATGCCCGGCGCAGAGCTGAAAGACAACGGTGACATCTATGTCAACGGCAAGAAGGTTGACTACCTGACACTCAACGGCAAAGACTTCTTCAAAGGCAATAACAAAGTGATGCTCGACAACTTGCCTTACTACACCGTGCAGAACGTCGAGGTCTACGACAAGTCGTCGAAGGACAGCCAATGGAAAGGCGAAGAAGTTGAGAAAAAGGATTATGTGATGGACGTGAAGCTGAAGCGCGAGTACAACCGAGGACTGCTGGCCAACATTGAGGGAGGACTCGGCACTGACGACCGCTATCTGGGACGTCTCTTCGGACTTTACTATACTGACCACACACGCTTGTCGACTTTCGCCAACACCAACAATGTCAACGAAGACCGCAAGCCGGGCTACGAGGGAGATTGGACGCCTGCCAACCAGCCGCAAGGACTGCGTTCAACAAAACAGGTCGGCCTAAACCTTGCCACCGAAGACAAGGACAAGAACATCGAGGAAAACTTAGATGCCACGCTCACGTGGAGCGATGCCGACGACCAGACACGCACCTCTTCCGAACGGTTCTCTTCCGACGGCAGCATCTTCAGCGGCTCGGAGTCATGGTCACGGCAGAAGGACTTCCGCTTCTCGGTCACCAACGACATGACGGTCAACGCACCCATCAAACTGCGCATGTACACGGGGCTGAGCTACAGCAACGGCAACCGCACATCGGAATCCGCCGACTCCACATGGAAAGCCGCAAATGATAACGAGACCTCCCTTCCCTTTAGGGAGGGGCTGGGGGTAGGCTTGACCAACCGCACCCACAACCTCGGCCTGAACAAATACCGCACGCTCAGCCTGATCAATTACCTCTCCTGGCACAAGAAACTGCTGTGGGGCGACATCGTTGAACTATCGTTCTCCACCGTCTACAGCCAGAACAAACCCTCCGACGTGTTCTCGCAAAACCTCACGGAGTACCTACAGACGGGTGACAGCGACTACCGCGACCGCTACAACGACACCCACTCCCGCAGCTACAGCTACACGTTCAGTGCCGCCTATGTCATATCGCTGCTCAACGGCTGGCGCATCACACCCAACGCAAGTTACGCCCAGACATACTCATCGTCGTACAACATGAACTACAGGTTGGATTGGCTAAGCCCCACCCCTAACCCCTCCCCCGTAGGGAGGGGAATAAAAGTCTCTCGCCCCCAATTGGGGGGACAGGGGGGCTTGGGAGATTTAGAGGGGGCTTTACCTTCCAATGAACTGCTCCTTACTGTCCTCGACCCCGACAACAGCGACACCCACACCCATTTCGAGCGCACCTACAAAGGTGTTCTAAATTTCACAAAGGGACTGGGCAACGACGAGGGGTGGCTTGCCATCGCTCTGCCCCTGAGCAAAATCGACGAACGCATGCACTATGACGATGGTGTGCTCGATACCATTGCCCATCGTACTAACGTTGTTTTCGAACCTTCGATCTCGTATTATCGCTGGGGCAAGAACTTTAAGATGGTGAGCTACGATATGTCGGTCTCTCGACCCGATTTCACATCGCTCATGCCCACCGACGACACGACGAATCCACTTGTCCACGTCATCAACAACCCCGGGCTGAAGAACCGAACAGATCATAACATCCACACAAATTATAATATTCGCAACGACTCCACAGCACGTCGTATCTCGCTGGGGGCAAATGCCACTCTAACTCAGAATGCCTGGGGAACGCGCACGTCGTATAATTCCCAGACAGGCGCCTATACCTACATACAAGACAACGTGAACGGCAACTGGAATGCAAGTGCCAATATCGGTTATGAACGACCTCTCGGCAAGAAACGTCTTTTCATCATCGACAACAACATAGGAACCACCTATACCCATAGCGTGGACTTCGACATTCTCTCGATGGCCAATCCCTCATCCGAAGACGGCGATATGGGAAGCGTTCTCTCAAAAGTAAACACCACTAACATCTCGGAGGAACTCCATCTGAGATACCAGAAGGACAAACTCACACTGCAAATGGGCGGTGAAGTCAACTGGCGACACAGCAAAGGTACTAGCGAGAACTTCCAGACGCTCAACGCCTGGGATTACAACTACGGCGTAACAGCGAAATATACCATCCCGTGGATGAATGTAGACCTCGCCACCGACCTGAAGATGTTCTCGCGCCGCGGATACAACAGCGATATGATGAACACCGACGACCTTGTGTGGAATGCATCGCTCTCGCGGGCATTCTTCAAAGGAAAGCTTACCGCCCGCCTCATGGCCTTCGACATCCTACACCAACTATCATCCACGCAGTATAGCGTGAACGCACAGGGACGTACCGAGACATGGCATAACTGTATTCCACGCTATGCCCTTCTGACGCTCTCGTATAAGTTCCAGAAGATGCCGAAGAAAAAGTAAAAAAGAAGCCCCTCCCTTGTGGGAGGGGTTTGGGGAGAGACCTATATCACCACTGCCGTTCCGCTCGTTGCCACCATCAGCATAGCATTCTCGGAGCCGATGGTCTCATAGTCGATGTCGATGCCAACAATCGCATTGGCACCCATGGCGCGGGCGCGATCCTCCATTTCTTTCAGGGAAGTCTCCTTGGCCTCACGAAGCACTCGCTCATAGGAGCCGCTGCGGCCACCCACGATGTCGCGGATGCTGGCCTTGAAGTCTTTCCAGAAGTTAGCACCGATGATTGTCTCGCCTGTCACCAGTCCTTTGTATTCGCGAATGGTCTGGCCTTCAATGGTTGGGGTTGTTGTCAGTATCATAATTAATTAAGAATTGATAAGTAATAATTGAGAATTAATCTATATTCCTTTGACGCTTCCAACCCCTCAAAAGTTGCAAGTACATCAAAAATTTCACTTTTCACTCTTCACTATTCACTCCACTGTGATCTCGCCCGAACCGAAACAGCGATGGAAGTCATGATCGTAGATGACGCAGAACTGCCCCGGTGCCACACCTTGCACCCAACGATCGCTATGCACGTAGTAGCGTCCATCGCCTAAATCATCGAGCGTTCCATAGAAATAATCGGGCGTATGGCGCACCTTGAACGTCACCTCACGAGGGAGAGACTTGGGGGCAGGACTGTTCAACCAATGGAAATCCTTGATTGGGAACTCCATCCGATGAGCCTTGATGGGTGCATAACCCTTGATGACGTAGAGGATGTTCTGCTCCACATCCTTCTTCACCACATTCCACGGACCACCACCCAGGCCAAGGCCCTTGCGCTGTCCGATGGTGTGGAACCAATGGCCCTTGTGCTTCCCGAGCACCTTACCCGTCTCGATGTCGATGATATCGCCTTCCTTTTCACCCAGATACAGACGCACATAGTCGTTGTAGTTCAGCTTACCCAGGAAGCAGATGCCCTGGGAGTCCTTGCGGCGGGCATTCACCAGATGCTCCCGCTCAGCGATGGCGCGCACCTCTTCCTTCCGCATGTGGCCGATGGGGAACAACGCCTTGCGCAACTGCCAGTCGTAGAGCTGTGCCAGAAAGTCAGTCTGGTCCTTCACTGGGTCGGGACTCGTGCAAAGCCACTTCACTCCATCATCGTCGATTTCCGTCTGGGCATAGTGTCCCGTGGCGATGAGGTCATACTCATGGCCGCGCTTGCGGTCGAAAGCACCGAACTTAATCAAGCGGTTGCACATCACATCGGGGTTCGGCGTACGGCCTGCGCGCACCGATTCCATCGTATAGCGCGTCACCTCGTCCCAGTAGTCACGGTGGCAGTCCACCACCTCGAGCGAAACGCCATACCTGTGACAAAGTGCCGTGGCCATCTCCAGGTCTTCCTCCATCGAGCAGTCCCAATCTGTTTCGGACCCACTTCCCCTCCCTACGGGGGAGGGGTTAGGGGTGGGGCTATCTGTCGGCCCTATTTTAATATAGAAGCAGTCAGGCTTCACGCCCTGACTCACCAGTTCGTGCAGCACCACAGCACTATCTACACCACCCGAAAGCAGCAGTGACACTCGCTTATTCTTGACTTCCTCGATATTCATACGCGCAAAATTACAACATTTATTTCAAAAACGTACGTAATTTCGTGTTTTTTCTGTATATTTGTAGCGAAAATCAATCTGTAAATGAATATGAAAACCTTAAGAAATCTTACAGTAATCGTTGCGAGCCTGCTAACAGTTGCAGCCAGTGCACAAGAGAGGCTCACCTCTGCTGATCAAATCACTACTGGCTGGTATAGGTTGAAGTGTACCGTTGCAGCCGAGAGCGAGGCTGCCTACGTTGGCTGCTATTGGCTCAATGCCGCACAGGAATACGAGCAGAACGCCAATTCCCACTACCCCATTCTCTTGCAGACTTCACCGGCAACGCCTGCCAACGACGATGCCACTTACTACATACACCTTGTAAGGAACGAATCGGCTATCTATGTACAGTCGGCCAACGGCCACTATCTGGAGAGCCATGCTTTCTCAACCATCACGCCATGGGCTGCCTCGTTCAAATACTCCGACCAAGGCTTTGCCATCGGTCCAGGTTGGCGCAACTGGCCGACGTTGGGCAACATCATAGGCTTGCAGGCCGCCTCAGCAGGAAAATATCTCTACGACATTTTTGCCGTCGACCCTGCCGAAGCATCACTGGATGCCTGGCAGGTGGAGATGAAAGGCATTCACGAGACATCGACCGAGGCCTACCGCCACACGCAGGTGACGTGTTCTACCAATGGACTGAAGGGCCTGCAGAAGGTTTACGACAAGGGCTTCTTCTTCCTGCCTACGGGCACCACCCCACAACCTACCGACTTCACCGTAGATGGCGAAACACCGAAAGTGACCATCGATGCAGAGAATAAAACCGTCACGCTGACCTTCGAGTCGAATGCCGTCGATGTTGTCGAAGTGAAGCAGGGGTATCAGACAGCCGGCCGCGGAAACGAACGCACCCTGTTGCTGCGCATCGACCTGCAACGCAATGTCACGGGTGCAAAGCTCACCGCTTTGGGCATCAAGCTGAATGAGGAAACGCGCCGCAACATCAGCGCACTCTCCCTATGGCAAACCGCCGGCACGGAGTTCTTCGCCATACGTAGTCCCAACTCGCTGGGCACCTTCGAACCTACTGCCGACGAATTGACAATTCCCCTCGATTACACCATGAAGAGCGGCACCAACCACCTCTGGCTCACCGCCACCGTAAACGCTGATGCCACGCTGGGTGAAGCCCTCGACGCCGCACTCACCAGTATCACCATCGCAGCCAATGGTGAGGAGAAGACCGTTGACGTAGCTGCTACCGTAGGCGACCCCGCAGGTGCAGCACGCATCTTCGCCACACAGAGTTTCGCCTACATTCCTTCCACCGACAACTGCCAGTTCTATCGCATCCCGGCGATGATTCTCGACAAGGAAGGCAACATCGTCGTGGCGGCCGACCGACGCTACGGCAGCAACAGCGATTTAGGAAACCATAAGATTGACGTGAGCATCCGTCGCAGCGAAGACGGCGGACACACATGGTCGGCACAGAACATTATCGCCGTAGGCGATGGGAAGGAAACGGCCACCTACGGCTATGGCGATCCGGCTTTGGCACGCACACAGAGCGGACGACTCATCTGCGTGATGGCTGCGGGCTCGGTGATGTTCTGGAACGGCATGCGCAACGCCGCCATCTGCCTAAGCGATGACAATGGACTGACATGGACGAAGCCACGCCAACTCTACTCCAGCAATTTCACCGATGCCGTCAACGGAACGACGAACTCGCTGGGCTTCTACGGCAACTTCATATCGTCCGGCAAGGGATTAACGACCTCTGACGGAACGGTGATGTTCACCAACAACTGCCTGACCTACGAGGACAAGTCGACACCGCAATGCTACATCATCTACTCCACCGACGACGGCGACAGCTGGACACTCGGACCGGGCAACGCCTACCGCGGATGCGACGAGTCGAAACTGGAGCAGATGAACAATGGTGACCTGCTCGTCAGCGTTCGACAGAGCGGTGCACGAGGCTTCAACACAGGTTCGGCCGATGCCTCGACGTGGGATTCGCAATGGCGCAACAGCCAGATTTCGGGCAACGCCTGCAATGCCGACATCCTCTACTACAGCCGTTCCACCGAGGGCCAGCGCGATATCATGTTGCACTCCTATATCAACTCCAGTTCGCGCGAGAACCTCACCCTCGCCATGAGCATCGACCAAGGGGCATCGTGGCTGGACTTCATGAACATTCAGCCTGGCGGCTCGTGCTATTCCACGATGGTACGCCTGCCCAATGGCGACCTTGCCCTGCTCTACGAAGATGAGTCCTACTCGGCTGGAAACGGCTATGCCATCAACTTCCTGACCATCACCGAAGAGCAGATCAACGCCTTCGCCGACGAGATGAAGGCCAATGTGGGTGAGGAATACCAGCGTGCACTCGACAAACTGGAGAACGGCGGTGTCTACTACTTCGCCACGAACTACCTCAACGACGAACCCGTGCGCGGCATCTACTACCTGAAGGCCGATGGCACACTCACCACCAATGGCATGGAGGCAAAATACTTCACCCTGCAGAAACGAGCCGTTGGCGGAGGGTTCATGCCCATCGGCTGGAAGAGCGGACAGTTCACCAATCCCACGAATATCACGACGAACACCACGTACATCCGTACCGACTCACAAAACCGCGACACCTGGGAGGCACAGGTCATCACACTCGGCGACAACGGCTTCTACGCCATTCGCGCCACCAATGCCCCTACCGATGACAAATGGGGTTCCAATGCCTACTGGACCACCGACAGCGAAGGCAATGCCACCTACGACCTCAAGGGTGGAGCCCACTACATCTGGCGCATTGTGAAGGTTGGCAGCACGCCGCGCTTCGACGCCAACCAGACCTACCGCATCAAGACACCTGGTCAAGACAACGAATATGCTGCTATGGTCATCGGTTCCACACAACCAAATCCCGAAGGTGTAGCCGTATTTGGTTATGCAAATATAGAGAATCTGAAAGAGAACAGTCCTAAAAAGGAGTTCACGCACGACTTCTACCTGATACCCGTAGCTAACCAGTTGGGAAGTTTCCAAATAAAAGGCGCAAACATCAAGGTACAAAACGCAGATGTATATGCCACAGGACCGGAAGTCAGCACTCCTGGTGCCACATGGAACGGCACGGGTGCAACACCCGTCAGCATCAGGATTCAGAAGATTGAGATGGAGGGAACAACAGGCTTCGTGCTGCAGGCGCCCTATGCCTGTGGATTCAGAAACGGGCAGCGACTAGGCAATGACGCTGGCGGCAGCATCATCAACAATCGGGATGATGCCAGCCTTGACGACTGTCTGTGGGATATCCTCACCACCGACGAAGACATCGCACTCGGCATCCAGTCTCCCTACATTCTCCCTTCCCATCACAGAGAGGGCGGGGATAGACTCCTCTTCTCCCCCAATGGCCAGCATCTTCAGCAGCCTCAACGCGGGCTCAACATCATCCGCCATTCCGACGGCTCAGTGCAAAAAGTCATCAAGAGATAGCACTATTCCCTATCAAAACAGCAGCAGAGCCTCTTCCCAGAGTACTCTGCTGCTTCATTTTCATGCCTTTTATTCTGCTGAATCAATCCTTTTATAATGCCGGAGCAGTCCTTTTAAAATGCCGGAGCAACCCTTTCGTTATGGCAGAGCAATACTATCGTTCAGCAAATTAAGTTAATTTATTCAGTAAATTAAGTTATTTTGCTCAGTAAATTAAGTTAATTTGGTCGGTAAATTAAGTTATTTTACTTAACAAATTAAGTTAATTTACTGATCAATTTCAGTTAATTTACTAAATCACCCCAATGCTCCGGCATTTTCAAAGCATATCTCCACAGAATTCAGAGCATGCCTCCAGAGTATGTAAAGCAATGCTCCAGCCAGTCTATAAGTCATAAATATCGTTAAATATTGATGCATTTATTTGGAAGTAAGCATAATTATTTATATCTTTGTGCTATCAAAATGATATCAGAGTCAAACGACGTATCTACACATTATTTATAATTACACAAACAAACAGACAAGAAAATGGAAAATGAAATCAACAACAGCGTAACCACACAGCGTGGCGAGCGCACCTTCACCGGAACCGTTCTGAACGGCTTTCTCATGCTCTTCGTAGTCATCGCCATGATGGTTGGCGGCATCGCCGTCGGCGCCTGGGGCATCTGGCTCAGCAACGGCTGGGTTGTCACACTGGGCATTGTCTCCTTGCTCGTAGGTATTATCTGCGCCTGCGGATTCCTCATGCTTGAACCCAACGAGGCCCGCGTGCTGACGTGGTTCGGCAAATACAGCGGCACTTTCACCGAGACGGGTTTCTATTGGGTTAACCCCTTCTATGGATCTAAGAAGCTGTCGCTGCGCGCCCGCAACCTCGACGCCGAGCCTATCAAGGTGAACGACAAGGTAGGTAACCCCGTGATGATCGGCCTAGTATTGGTCTGGAAACTGAAGGACACGTATAAGGCTCTCTTCGAAGTGGACTCGCAGACGATGGCGAGCGGTTCCCAGGGTCAGGTTGGTGCCGATGTGCGTAGCATCATGAACGCCTTGGAGCGCTTCGTACGCGTGCAGAGCGATGCAGCTCTGCGACAGGTGGCAGGTCAGTATGCCTACGACGACGAAGATTCAAAGAACAACGAGCCCACCCTGCGCTCAAGTGCCGACGAGATCAACATGCAGTTGGAACAGAAGCTCGAAGAGCGTCTGTCGCTGGCAGGCATTGAAGTCGTGGAGGCTCGCATCAACTACCTGGCCTACGCCCCAGAGATTGCTGCCGTGATGCTGCGTCGCCAACAGGCTTCGGCTATCATCACCGCCCGCGAGAAGATCGTCGAGGGTGCTGTGTCGATGGTGAAGATGGCTCTCGACAAACTCTCTCAGGAGCAAATCGTTGAACTCGACGACGACAAGAAGGCTGCGATGGTGGCCAACCTGCTCGTGGTGCTCTGCGGCGACGAGAACGCCCAGCCCGTTGTGAATACTGGTACTCTGAATCATTAAACACGTATGAAGACGAAGTCGTTTATCCTCCGCATCGATGCCGACACGATGAGTGCCATCGAGGCATGGGCCGCTGACGAGTTCCGTTCCACCAACGGACAGCTGCAGTGGATCATTACCGAGGCCCTGCGCAAGGCGAAACGACTGCCGAAGAAGGGAAAGGAGGCCGACGAATCATGAAGCGAATCATCCTGTTTTTCGCCCTGCTCAGCACCATCGCCACGACAACGAGCGCCCAGCGCATCAGCGGCACGTGGCATGGTGTCATGCGCCTGAACTCCATAGAGCTGAACCTAGTATTGCACCTCGACGGCGACAGCACCTGCACCGTGGACTCGCCCGACCAAGGGGCGAAGGGTATCGCAGGCGTCGTGAAGGAGATCACGGCAGAGAAGGTCGACGTGGCCTTCCCCATGCTCATGGCAGCCTATACAGCTGAGTTGAAAGATGGCAAGCTGGTGGGAACGTTCAAGCAAAGGGGTTTCACAGTACCTCTGACGCTGGAGCGTGGCGACCTAGTCCGCCAGCGCCCGCAGACGCCACAGCCACCATTCCCCTATGAGACGCGTGAGGTAGAGATAGCAGTTCAGGAGACAGAGGGGGGCCATACCTTAGTTGGCACCCTCACCCTGCCTCCCTCCCTTGGGGGTGGGGCAGGCCTCTGCCTCCTCATGGTAACCGGTAGTGGCTTGCAGGACCGCGACGAGACCATCTTCGACCACAAGCCTTTCGCTGTCATCGCCGACTACCTCGCCCGTCACGGCATAGCAACCCTGCGCTACGATGACCGCGGCTTCGGAAAGTCTACCGGCGATCCCACACAATGTACCACGGCCGACTTCGCCCGTGATGCCGCCGCCGGTATCGCTTTCCTCCGCTCCCTAAAAGCCTCCCCTACGGGGGTGGGGCTTTTTTCACGCGTCGGCATCCTCGGCCATAGCGAAGGCGGCACCATCGCCTTCATGCTCGGTGCCCAGCAACTGGTTGACTGCATCGTCGCACTCGCCGCTCCCGGCATCAAGGGTGACACACTGCTTGTGGAACAGACCAATGCCCTGCTGCGCCTAAGCGGTCAACCCGCCAACATGACGTTGCGCTCCATGCACTTTATGATGGCTATGCAGGAAACCACCCCGTGGTACAACTACTTCATCGATTACGACCCATCGGCCGACATCGCTGCCACACGTTGTCCCGTCTTCGCCCTCAACGGCTCTCTCGATTGCCAAGTGCTTCCCGAAAGCAACCTCGCCGCCATCCGCCAACTCTCAACTCTCAACTCTCAACTCTCAACTAAAGAGTACCCCGGCCTCAACCACCTCTTCCAGCATGCCACAACAGGTGCCGCCACGGAATATGGCAACATCGAGGAAACCATCTCCGAAGAGGTGCTCCACGACATCGCCACCTGGCTCAATTCCCTGCAATAACGGCCACGGGGCTGTGTGCCCCTCACCATTTCGATTCAAAAACATTCATTCTGCTAAAATCTTAAAAGTAATATGAAGAAAGTATATAAGGCTCATATCCTCTACACAAAGGAGAAAAACCGTTTTGAGGTGTTGGAAAACGGCTATATCGCCGTGGATGCCGACGGGCGCGTGGCAGAGGTGATGGCAGAAAGACCACGGACCGGCTATGAGGATGCAGAGTTCGTGGATTTCGGCAACCGCCTGCTCATTCCCGCCATGAACGACATGCATGTGCATGCGCCTCAGGTTCATAATCAGGGTGTGGCCATGGATTTGGAACTGTTACCGTGGTTGCAGAACTACACCTTCCCAGAGGAGGCAAAGTATGCCGACATCCATTATGCTGAGCGCATGTACCGCCGTTTCCTGCATACACAGTGGCTCTTCGGCACTATGCGTAGCTGCGTCTTCGGCACTATACATACCGAAAGCACCCGACTGCTGATGAAACTGTATCAGGAAGCCGGCATGGGCGCGCTGGTCGGCAAGGTGGCCATGAACCGCCACTGTCCTGACAATCTCACGGAGTCGGTGGAAGAGATGGTGCGGGGCAATGAGTCCCTAATCAAAGAATTCCCACAACTGTCCGCTCGGCCGAAGGACGCTTGCAAGGCAAGAACTGTCAACTCTCCGCTCGGCTCTGCCGCTTCGCTCTGCGAAGAACTCTCAACTCCCCTTGTGCGTCCCATCATCACGCCACGTTTCGTTCCGTCGTGTACACCGGAGTTACTGAAGGCCTGTGGCGAACTGGCAAATAAATATCAGTTGCCCGTACAGTCACACCTGTCGGAGAACACGTCGGAGATTGCATGGGTGCAAGAATTGGAACAGGAGAGCACTTGCTATGGCGATGCCTATAACCGCTATGGGCTCTTTGGACAGACGCCAACTATCATGGCCCACTGCGTTTGGACATCGGGCGAGGAACTTGAAATGATGAAACGCAACGGTGTCATGGTGGCCCACTGTCCTACATCCAACTTCAACCTGTCGTCGGGAATGGCTCCCGTACGCACCTTCATCGACGAGGGATTGCGTGTGGGACTGGGCAGCGACATCAGCGGTGGCCACGACCTGAATATGTTCCGCATGTTGACTTATGCCATCCAAGTAAGCAAGATGCACTACCAATATAACCATGACATGGGCTTCTTAACCTTGCCCGAAGTGTTCTGGATAGCCACCAAGTCGGCAGGAAGCTTCTTCGGAAAGGTCGGCAGCTTTGAGCCTGGCTATGATTTCGACGCACTGGTCATCGACGATGAGGTGCTACACCCTGATGAATACTCACTGCTCCACCGTTTGGAGCGATTCATCTATGTGGGCGACGACCGCCAGATTGTTCACCGCTTCTGCCGCGGAAAGGAAATCCTAGAACCTCAACTCTAATTGATGTCAGCCCAGCCTCTCCCTTCGGGAGGCTTGGGTGGGGCTCTATAAGCCTCCCCTACGGGGCTCCTATTATTTTAGGGAAATTCCTCTTAACGATTAGGGGAATTTCCCTTGTTTTGTATTGGTTTTATTTGTTTCTTTGCACCGTGAACACTCCGTATGAGGTTCAATGTAAAGGTTTAATGTTCAAAACGGGAAAAGAAAATGAAACAAATCAAGACTTTAGCAATCGTGGCACTGACCATCTTCATGGCTCTGCCTGCACAAGCGCAATACGGCCGCTACGGCAATCCTCGCGGCTATGGTCATACGCGTGTCACCCCCTCCGTAAGGAGTGGGGCTGGCTACTACACCTATTATGGTTTCCGACTCGGTGTCACTGGCGGAACCATCAACTCCGACAACCCGTTCTACGATGCCGGCGGCATCAAATCAGGACTGAATGCAGGCTTCAATGCCGACATCTTGCTTTCACCCTACACCCCCTTGTTCTTCGAGACGGGACTACAGTACATCGAGAAGGGTGGCAAGAAGTCGTCGGGAGGTGAAAAGCTCACCTACAGCCTGAACTACCTCGAAGTTCCGCTTTTGCTGAAATACCAGCTGAAGCTCGACAACAACATCGCCATCACACCCTTCCTCGGTGGTTATCTGGCATGCGGCATCGGCGGAAAGATCAAAGACCAGAACCAACGCCTGGCCGAGAACGCGTTCTCCGATAACAACTTCAGACGCTTCGATGGTGGCATACGTCTCGGATGTGGAATGATGCTCGACATGTTCTATGTGGAAGCGGGCTACGACGCTGGCCTTGCCAACATCTCGCAAGACTCCTTCGACTCCGCTCACACCGGTACCCTCTTCGCCAACTTCGGCATCAACTTCTAAAGCAGCTCCACCCTTTCCCTCCCCCGTAGGGAGGGGAATAAAAAAAGTGCACCAGCCACATGGCCAGTGCACTTTTTTCTTTTGAACCTTTTGAACGCCCGAAGGGTATTGAACCCTTTGAACCTTTTTATATTTTGGGGATCCTTCTCCCCTCGCCTTTAGGAGAGGGGTTAGGGGTGAGGCTTCCTATACTTCCCATCCTCCTTATCCTCCATCATCGAGAGGTACGATTGATAGCGGCTTTGTGCGATGTAATGGTCTTCCAACGCCTTTAGCACCGCACAGCCCGGCTCATGGGTATGCGTACAGTTGTTAAAGCGGCAACCCTTCGAGAAATGGAAAATCTCACGGAAATAACTCGTCAGCTCCTCGGGCTCCATGTCAAATGTCCCGAATCCCTTGATGCCCGGCGTGTCAATCAACCATGAAGCCCCCTCTATATCTCCCAAGCCCCCCTGTCCCCCCAATTGGGGGCGAGAGACTTTTGAACCATTTGAACCGTCCGAAGAACATTGAACATTGGACATGGAACTATCCGCAGTACCTTCTCCCCTCCCTACGGGGGAGGGGTTAGGGGTAGGGCTTGTTCCCTCCCTACGGGGGAGGGTTGGGGTGGGGCTTGCAAGCCTTATCATCTCCGAGAACGTCGTGGTATGCATACCCGTGTTATGGGCATCGCTGATCTCCGCCGTCCGCAGGTTCACCCCAGGCACTAACCGATTAATGAGTGTCGACTTCCCCACTCCACTGTTACCGCTGAGCAATGTAATCTTCCCATGCAACAGTTCCATTAGCTTGTCAACACCCTCGCCTGTCTTAGCCGACACCGCCACACACGTATAGCCGATGTTCTCATAGAGTGCGATGAGCATATCCTGAATATGGCGGTCGTCCTCATTGAGCAGGTCCAGTTTGTTGAACACCAGCACAACAGGCACGCTATAAGCCTCTGCCGATGCCAGGAAACGGTCGATGAATGTCGTCGATGTCTCGGGATAGTTCACCGTGACAATTAGGAATGCCTGGTCCACATTTGCCGCGATGATATGACTCTGCTTCGACAGGTTCGACGACTTGCGGATAATATAGTTTTTCCTATCCTCAATCCCCGTAATAAACGCAACTCCCCTCCCTACGGGTGAGGGGTTGAGGATAGGGCTTTGAACATTTGAACCCCTTGAACGGCCCGAAGGGCTTTGAACATTTGAACCCCTTGAACGGCCCGAAGGGCTTTGAACATTTGATCCCAAGCTTGAACCATCCAATGGGTTCAAGCTTGGGATCAAACTCACCCTATCCCCCACAGCCACGGGGTTCGTGCTGCGGATGTCCTTTAGGCGGAAATTACCTTTGATCTTGCAGTCCACAGTCTCCCCTTCGTCC
This sequence comes from Prevotella sp., assembly GCA_017557185.1. GTDB lineage: Bacteria > Bacteroidota > Bacteroidia > Bacteroidales > Bacteroidaceae > Prevotella. Next base: position 133,428 of record JAFZAP010000054.1, on the reverse strand, counting down.
GTGAGGACGGTGTACCAGCTTCCCGTATTTTTAATAACCAGTCCCTTCAAAATCGGATTAGGTTAAGATTGTTGAAGAGCACAAAGCGCTTCGATAATTCCCCTCCCTGCTGGGGAGGGGATAGGGGTGGGGCTTCTCTAAACAGTCATTATCTCCTTCTGCTTGGCAGCAAGGAGTTCGTCGAGCTTCTTTATGAACTTGTCGTGAATCTTCTGCAGCTCCAGTTCGGCATCCTTCTCGTTGTCCTCCGAAAGGCCGTCCTTGATGGCTTTCTTCAGCTTGTCCTTGATTTCACCACGCACATTGCGTACCTCCACCTTGGCCTTCTCGCCGATCTTATTGCACTGCTTCACCAGTTCCTTACGACGCTCCTCCGTAGGTTGGGGAATGCCCAGACGGATAATCTCACCATTGTTCTCTGGGGTAATACCCACATCGCTATCCATGATAGCCTTCTCGATGTCCTTGATGGCCTTCTTATCCCACGGACGAATGGCGATTGTACGTGCATCTGGGCACGACACGTTAGCTACTTGGTTCAGAGGAACCTTCGTTCCATAACTATTCACTCGCACGCCATCCAGGATGGCCACGTTGGCACGTCCGGCACGAATACGGTTCAGCGAGTCCTCAAGGAACATCGCAGCCATCTCCATACGCTCTTCTGCGCCAGCCAGTGTTTGCTTTACGTCAATCATAATTTCTATATTTTTAGGTTTCTAATCTTCAATTCAAAACGCAAAGATAATGTTTGTTCTCCAAACTACCAAATAATTCTTTCTTTTTTCTTATTTCTTATAACGGAAAGAACAGAAACAGACGGAAACTTTTATAATTCTTTCTGACGGTTTTTCCAAATTACACTGAATTATAGGAAAGAAAAAACTATGAGATTTCCGTTTCTTCCGTAATATTTCTGATTATTTCTGTTATGCTATACTTCCGCCATATGTTGTGATAAAATCTCCGCAATCCTCTCTAGGTATTCCGCATCCACATCATCAAATGTGCCTAACTCCGTGCTATCGATATCGATGACACCCCACACCTCGCCATTACCATCCTCCTCTTCCTCATCAGGCAGGAACATCGGCACAACGATCTCCGAACGACTCAGCGTTGAACAGGCGATATGTCCCGGAAACTCCTCTACATCGGGCACGACCAATGTCCTTCTTTCCTTCCATGCCGTCCCGCATACTCCCTTTCCATACGGAATCTCATAGCATGCCACCGTCCCTTGGAAGGGGCCCAAGAGGAGAACCCCCTCTCCCCCAGTAGGGGAGACTACCCCCTCCCTACTGGGGAGGGTCGGGGTGGGGCTTGAACCATTTGAACCGTGCGAAGCAGCATTGAACGCCCGCAGGGCTTTTGAACCCTGCCCCGTCGGAGCGGGGCAGCTAATATAAAACCCTACCCAGAAAAACTCCTGTGGGAACATCGTCTTCATCGCTGCCGACACATTCGCCAACACGCCAACCATATTCGTTTCACCAGCAATCAGGCTCTCCACCTGTTTGCACAACAACTCATATTTCTCTTTCTTCATCTGGATTATTGCTGCTTCGCAGCGGTTCAATAATAGTTCAAGTAGTTCAATGCTGCTTCGCAGCGGTTCAATAATAGTTCAAGTAGTTCAATGCTGCTTCGCAGCGGTTCAATAATAGTTCAAGGGATTCATGAATATTTACTGCCTTTATAATCAGACTCCCTTACAGACTTAAGGAAGTTTGCGATAGAAACAGATAAAGACTTAGCCTCATTATACATTCGATCATAAACCTCTTTGGATATAAAGCCAATATCATATGCTCTTTGAATCTGACTTCTTACTTCCCCACAAGAACCTTTTGCAATATAAAGAAAATTGACGAATTCTTTATTTCCTTGCCGTTCAAATCCTTCGGCAATATTATCACTTACGGATCCAGCTGCTGCCCTAATCTGCTGAACAAAACGGGTATCATATTTAAAGTCCCCCTCACGCGTAATACTATACACATGAATCGCAAGTTCTCTAGCTTTCTGATAAATCGCCAAATCTTCAAACGTTTCGACTCTACCCATCTTCTTTAACCTTTTGAACCCTTTGAACCGCCCGAAGGGCATTGAACCTTTGAACCGAGCCGCAGGCTCATTGAACCACTTAAACCGTGCGAAGCACTCTTGAACCGCACCGCAGGTGCATTGAACGGCCGTAGGCCATTGAACCACTTGAACCGCGCTTCTCCGCATTGAACTACTTAAACCTCTTGAACCGCCCGAAGGGCTTTGAACCGAGCCGCAGGCTCATTGAACCACTTAAACCGTGCGAAGCACTCTTGAACCGCCCGAAGGGCTTTGAACCTTTAACGCTCAGTTCTATGAGCGTTAAACCTGAAGTCCTCATACGCCAGTCGGATGCCGTCTTCCAACTCCGTCTTGTACGTCCATCCTAACGCCGTTGCCTTCGACACGTCAAGCAGTTTCCGCGGTGTACCATTCGGACGAATGGTGTCCCATTTAATGGTACCTTTGTAGCCGACGACCTTCGCCACAAGTTCCGTCAGAGCCTTAATCGTCAACTCCTTGCCCGTCCCTGCATTCACCGTCTCGTTGCCCGAGTAGTTGTTCATTAGGAATACGCAGAGATTCGCCAGGTCATCCACATATAGGAACTCCCTCAACGGAGAGCCGTCACCCCAGCATGTCACCTCCGTCAGCCCAGCCTCCTTCGCCTCATGGAAGCGTCTGATCAGTGCCGGTAGCACATGACTGTGCTCAGGATGATAGTTGTCATTGGGACCATAGAGGTTCGTCGGCATCACAGAGATATAGTCCGTGCCATACTGCCGGTTCAGGAACTCACAGTACTTCAGTCCCGAGATCTTCGCCAGGGCATATGCCTCGTTCGTCTTCTCCAATTCGCCTGTCAGCAGACAACTCTCCTGCATCGGCTGCGGAGCCATACGCGGATAGATACAACTGCTACCCAGGAACTCCAACTTCTTACAGCCATTCTTCCATGCGGCATGGATGACGTTCATCTCCAGAATCATGTTCTCGTACATGAAGTCGGCCAGCGCACTCTGGTTAGCCACGATGCCCCCGACTTTCGCGGCAGCCAGGAACACATATTCCGGCTTCTCCTCAGCAAAGAACTTCTCCACCGCTTCCTGCCGCGTCAGGTCCAACTCCTTATGCGTCCGGGTCACGATATTCGTATACCCCTGCCTCTCCAGTTCTCTCACAATAGCCGATCCCACCATTCCCCGGTGACCCGCCACGTATATCTTTGAATTCTGTTCCATAATTCTTTTATTCCGAAAACAACTAAAAATACAACATATTCAAAAAACTCTTATTGCATATTTGAGTTAAGCACCCTTACAGGTTCCATGAACATCTCGTTGAAGTTGCACAAGATTCCCAACTCGTAGTTGGTTATCGTAAGATAATTACGAACCTGAGCCTTGTGAACATCTGTAAGTTCGCTCACAGCCTTCAGCTCGACAATTATCTTTTCATAGCATACAAAGTCTGCTATGTATTGTGTAGTTAACTTTTGATCTCGATAATAAATATCGAATCGCTTCTCTCTTTCGAAAGGGATATTACGATGTTTTAGCTCAATAGCAAAAGCTTCTTGATACACCTTTTCAAGCAGCCCAACACCAAGACGTTTGTGAACTTCGAATATTGCCCCCACAATCTTTGCAGACTCCTCTTTAAATACTATCATTTCGTTCCTTTCTTTTCCCTTATTCCGAAAGAATCCTAAAAAACTAAATATTCGAAAATCTCCTTACTGATGACAGGCCATGGTCTGCTTTAATCAGGATTAAAGGTTGTTTGTATTTGATGTACTTCTAAGAGCTCGCTCTTAAGATACATCCAATTAAAAACAACTTATCATCAGTAAGAATCCACCTCAATTTTTTGTCTATTTCGAAATTTTAGGTGTTTTTGGAATCCAACTAATCAAGATGTTCCTTCAGATAGAGTTTCCTCACTTTGCGCATATCGTGTTCTACCATTATCTTCACCAGCTCTGCGAAGCTCGTCTTATGCGGATTCCAGCCCAGCAGCGTACGGGCTTTCGTCGGGTCACCCAGCAACTGGTCCACTTCTGCTGGACGGAAGTACTTCGGGTCCACCTCCACCAGCACCTGGCCCTCCAGACCTTGAACCTTTGAACCCTTTAATTCTTGAACCCTTGCGTCCTTGACGCAGATACCCTTTTCTTCGACGCCCTCGCCTTCCCAGCGAAGTTCGATGCCTGCCTCCTTAAATGCCAACGTACAGAACTCCCTTACCGTGTGATACTCTCCTGTGGCAATCACGAAGTCCTCGGGCTTCTCCTGCTGCAGCATCACCCACATACACTCCACATAGTCCTTCGCATAACCCCAGTCACGTAGCGAGTTCAGATTACCCAGATACAACTTATCCTGGAAACCCTGTGCGATGCGTGCTGCAGCCAGCGTGATCTTTCGTGTCACGAAGGTCTCACCGCGTCGTTCACTCTCGTGGTTGAACAAGATGCCGTTACAGCAATACATCCCGTAGCTCTCACGGTAGTTCTTCATGATCCAGAAACCATAGAGTTTTGCAACGCCATACGGACTACGTGGATAGAACGGAGTCGTCTCCTTCTGCGGCACCTCCTGTACCAATCCGAACAGCTCCGATGTCGAAGCCTGATAGATACGGCACATGTCGGCCAATCCTGCGATGCGGACAGCTTCCAACAGCCTCAGCACACCCATCGCATCGGCATCCGCCGTGAACTCCGGTACGTCAAACGACACCTTCACATGACTCTGTGCTGCGAGGTTATAGATCTCCGTCGGCTTCACCTCGCTGATGATGCGGATCAGCGAACTCGAGTCCGTCATATCACCCCAGTGTAAGTTCACCAATCGTTTCTTCTTCATGTCGCGCACCCACTCATCCAGATACAGATGCTCGATACGCCCCGTATTAAACGACGAGCTCCTACGTAGAATGCCATGCACCTCGTAGCCTTTTTCAATCAAAAACTCGGCCAGGAACGAACCATCCTGGCCTGTAATACCTGTTATTAATGCTACTCTCTTATCCATAATGAGATACTATTAACTTTTACTTTTTTTCTTCGATCGTCCCCCGAAAAGCTTTTTTATGTCACGCAACTGATGCCAAACCAAAAACACAGGACGAGACAATGATTCCGAAGGGAACTCCTTAACGAAATGCAGGTCACGATAAATTTCTCGTACAAAAGAAATCACTTTTCCTTTTATCGGCAATCGATAACGCTGATCATACTTCCCGAAATCCCCACCAATGACCATCTCACTTTCTATCATTCGTCCTATTTTTTCATCTGGCTCAACTAATAAATATTGCTTGTCAAGACCGAGATTATTCTTTAATATCCACATGGCCCCCCGAACAAACTTAACCATCTTTAGCCGACTAAAGATTTCCAAATCCTTCTTGCACTCCTCTTCCGTGAAGCCTCTTTTGAGTAAATAATAATAATCCACAAAATGACGATAACCAATACCTCCAGAGAAGAAATGCTTCATGATATGTGTCATCTGAAAAACACGATTGAAATCATTTGTCGGCATGCAAAGCAGTTCTCCAGTTGGCATTTGTTCTCTATGCCGATACTGTTCGTCCGAATGATTCTTAAAATACTCCTGGAGTCTTTTGTTGATATATAAATTATTAAAGAAGCAAGGTACATAATGAACCTCCATGACGATTCCTTTCAGGATAGGGAAATGAATTTCATGGTATTGGTCATGCGTATCTGGAAAAAAACCTTTCACATAATTATATATCTTACTACGCTCTCCTTCCACCCAAATATCAATGTCGCCAGGAGTACGCATAAAGGGATCAGGGTACATTAGCGCATTTCCCTGTCCTTTCAGGATACAACTGCGAAAGCCCTCTTTACGAAAAGCTTCTACAGCGAATGCCGACCTATTGAACAATTCCTCATTTCGCTTAACGAGCATCGACGTTTCAGCCATCCATTCAAGCACATCATCATCAGTAGGTTTGTTTTCCCCATTAGTGATACGTTTCATTCCATGGAAAAACACACCAACAACAGCTTGCTTCTGAGCAAACTCCAACAGATTATGCCAGCAGATTCTATTGACACAATCAGGAACAGGACGTTCCTCATCGATGCAAAAGCGCAGGAACTCTAAATACTCCTCTACCACTCTATAAAACCTGAAACTAGAGACATTATACTCGGAACTCGAAACCCGGAACTCAAAAACATCATCCTTTATCCAATGCCGAGAAAACAGAGTTATTACTGATATACTCTGGCACGATCTCCTTCATCTTTTTCACCGTTGCCATATCATCATAATCTATGCTCAGACTAATCAGTTCATCAATGTCTTTGCTTACTTTTTCATAGTCATATTTACGAACAGTGGCTATACGAATCTTTTCATGGAATGATGGCTTTGTATTCTCATCTGTCGACAACATTTCCTCGTAGAGTTTCTCACCTGGACGCAGCCCTGTATATTTTATCTCCACATTCTTTGCTCCACTAAGCAGAATCATCCGCTTCGCCAGATCGGCAATCTTCACGGGTTTACCCATATCAAAGACAAATATCTCACCACCGTTACCCATGGTACCAGCCTCTAACACGAGTTTACAAGCCTCTGGAATCAGCATGAAATAGCGGATGACATTCGGATCCGTCACCGTTACCGGTCCACCCGCCTTTATCTGTTTCTCAAACAATGGAATCACCGACCCATTCGAACCTAACACATTTCCAAAACGCGTGGTCACAAACTGAGTGGGAGCCCCCTGTGAGGTGGGTTCAAATGCAGCAGAGCTGCGTTCAAGAGGTTCAATGGCAGCGGAGCTGCGTTCAAAGGAGGAATCGGAGTGAATATTCTCTCTCCCCTCTCCTCTTTTCTTTATATAGGAGTCAAGCGCTTGCACATATATCTCACATATACGTTTTGAGCATCCCATCACATTCGTAGGATTTACAGCCTTATCAGTAGAGATCATCACGAATTTCTTTACCCCATACTTCACGCTTAGGTCTGCAAGTATCTTTGTTCCGTGCACATTATTTTGTATACTTTCACTGGGATTGTCTTCCATCATAGGCACATGCTTATAAGCAGCAGCATGGAACACATAATCAGGACGAAACTCTCTGAATATTTTTTCCATTCGGCGTTCTTTCGTGATGCTTGTCACCACCGTATGTACCTTGATGTTTGGCCATTGATTCCGCATCATCAAGCGAATGTCATGTTGAGGAGTCTCTGCCTGGTCGATGAGCACCATCTCCGATGGACCAAAGGCCGCGATCTGCCTAACCATCTCACTACCGATGCTACCCGCCGAACCCGTAATCAAAATCTTCTGTCCTTGCAGCATACGCTCTACGCTCTCCAGATCCACATTGATTTCGTCTCGTGGCAGCAAGTCATCAATACTCACCTCCTTCAAATGCAGTCTCTGATTCTCGGCATCTTCTGAATACCCTTCTGTCATGTATATCTTCACGCCAGCTTCCGTGAGCTTGCTCTGCAGTTCCTGATCATTGCGGAAATCATTGTTCCGCTGAGGCGATACTAATACCGCACGTATTCGGAACCGCTTCAATACGTCATCAAGTTCCTCAGTCTGATACACTCCCACCCCCATCAGCAGATGGCCTTTGAAATTCTTGTCATGCGTGATAAATCCCCGAAGTCTGAATTTCACTGGCTGCTCATTACGTATCGACTTCGCCACACCAATGCCTCCCTCTTTCACCCCGTATATCAATACGTTCTTCACGTTTTTATTTAGAGAGGAAAGTTCATATAGTTCCTTCACCAGCACACGGCCAGCCCACATCAGCATGGTCGCTACGGCGAACATCACAACAAGATGGCGAAGGTGGAAAGCCTCAAACAGCGGTTGCGGCAACTTGTACATTGGATAATGCACTCCTATTGCTATGAACATTGACAACATATTGGCATAGGCAATACGTTGCAAGTCCACAAACGACGAATAGCGCATCACCCCCGTATAGGTTTTGTACACGCGGAAGCCGATCATCGCTATCAACACATAAATAAAGATTGAATGGATGATTCCCCAAAAGTGTGAGATGTTATACCCAACCCGATGATATGCCCAGAACACGATGAGTCCTGCCAAGAACGTCATCAGGCAGTCAAAAATAAACACACACCAGTAAGGCAATGCTTCCTTTGTGAAATACCAGTTAGTCAGTTTCTGTAATATATTCATAACGTAATATCTGATTCAAAAAGTTTAAATGGGTTCAATGCGACTATGTCCCCGTTCAAATAGTTCAATTTATCTTCTTTTACTCACTTTTCTGTAGTTTCTAGCCTCCCCTAGGGAGGGGATTCCTTTTACTCTCTATACCCTATCTACATTCTTCACCCTCCCTACGGGGGAGGGTAGAGGTGGGGCTACTCTATTGCTTCTTTGAAGCTTGCGATGACATATTCCACATCCTCATCCGTCAGTTTCGTATGCAGCGGTAGCGTAATCTCATTTTCGAAGAGATGGTAAGCATTCGGATAATCCTCGATGTCAAACCCCAATGCTTTATATGCTGTCATCATCGGCAGCGGCTTATAGTGCACGTTTGCGGCAACACCTTTTACTGCAAGCCGTTCTATGACACGATTGGTCTCCTCCCGGGTTTTCCCTAAGAGACGAACCAAATACAAGTGGTGCGAAGAACAATGATCGGCACCCTTATGGTCAAGAACCGCAACGGGCAACTCTGCAAAAGCCTCATTATATTTTGCTACTATCCATTGGCGACGTTTCAGCAACTCCGGATAGCGTTCCAACTGCACCAGTCCCATCGCAGCCATGATATCAGTCATGTTACACTTATACCACGGACCAATGATGTCATATTCCCAAGAACCCAACTTCGTCTTGGCAAGTGCATCTTTGTTCTGCCCATGGAGCGAGAACAGTTGCGATAATCTATACAAGAACTCATTCCACGTCTCCCCTTCAATATAAGGAATACCATAATATCCATTTACCGTCCATCCATCCTTCACGGAATCTCTTCCCTTCAGGGCGACTGGGGTCTTCAGAGTAGCCACCGGTGTGGCTGCGGCTCCACAAAGGGGAGCAAATTCCCCATTTGCGACGGAGGGCAGGTTAGGGGTAGGCTCCACTTTTTCATCCCCGAAAGGCAGGTTCCACGTCATCGCTCCGCCTTCGGCGGTAGTGAAATTCTTCACAGCATGAAAGCTGAACGAACTGAAGTCAGCAATCTCCCCAGCCATCTTCCCTTTTCGGCTTGCACCGAAAGAGTGAGCACAGTCTGCCGACACGATGATTCTGCCTATCTTTGCCTGTAAAGCATTAGATGGTCGGAACAAGTGCCTCTTCTGTTCAACGATTTCAAACACACGATCATAATCAGCCACAATACCAGCCAAATCCACAGGCACGATGACCTTCGTATGTTCGGTAATAGCATCCGCCAACTGGTCATAATCCATCTCCACACTATCCTTCTGGCTGTCCACCATCACCAGCTTTGCACCCACATGTTTCGTCACCGAAGCTGTTGCCGTATAGGTATAGGCAGGTACGATAACCTCATCACCCGGTCCGACTCCCAACAAATGCAACACCATCTCCATGCATGCAGTCGCAGAGTTCAGGCACACTGTCTTTTCAGTGTGAACAAATTCCGATATTTGCCGTTCCAGCTTCTTCGTTCGCGGCCCGGTCGTGATCCATCCAGAAAGTATCGCCTCCCTCACTTCTTGTGCCTCCTGCTCCGTCATATCAGGAGGTGAAAACGGAATATTTCGTAACTTTATGTTCATATAAATAATTGGTTTGATTTCATTTTTAATTGTTGAGAAAGGTTGAGATGGGTTGAGACACTTGATGTTGAGAAAGGTTGAGAAGGTATTTAGGTCGTTCTTCAACCCTCTTTATCTCTCTTTACTTTCAAAACGCCCTCTACAAGTACTTCGACCCTGGGTTATCTGATGATTTTAGACTTTGAATAAAATGGAGGATGCTCGCACTCAGTTTCTTGCATTCATCATACATCTGTTTATACACTTCATCGTTAATGAAACCAACGTCATACGCTCTATTAAGTTGACTTCTCACTTCACCACAAGAACCTTTAGCAATATACAGGAAATTCTTGAACTCTTTGGTTCCTTGCCGTTCAAATCCCTCAGCTATGTTATCGCTTATAGAGCCTGCGGCAGAGCGAATCTGCTGGACAAAACGAGAATCGAATTTGAATTCTCCTTGTCGTGTAATCCCATAAACCTTTTTCACTAATTCACGGGATTTCTGATATATCACTAAATCCTCAAAATCCGTTACAGTCATGTCAACCCTTCTTCACCTCTCTTTACCCCTCTTTACCTTCAAGAGCCACTCTCTTAATAACCTCCACATACTTCCTCGTCCCCACATCCTTCGTCAAGTTATCTATCACGAACTGCCGGCCATTCTTGCCGTATTCCTTACATAGCTCGGGATTGTTATACAATTTCAAGATTGCCTCCTTAAACGCTTCCTTATCTCCAGCCTTCGTAAAGATTCCACATTGGTGTTCTTCGATGATAGTCTTCAACTCATTCTCATCGAAGTTCGCCAGCACAGGTCGCGATGCCGACATAATGCTCCACGTCTTGCTCGGCACACTATTCGCCCCTACCCCAGGCTTTGATATCACCAGACTCACATCACCCAGTGAGAACACATGCGAGATGTCCTCATACGGCTGGAACGGCAACATCGTCACATTCGTGATATTCTGCTCCTTAATGATCCGTTCCACCTGTTCTTTATAGGCACCCTCGCCCACCAGCACAAAGTGAATTGAACGGTTATGAGCGGTTACGAATGGTTCGGAATCGTTCGAACTATTTGAACCACTCGAACTAATCTCAACCTTTCCTAACAGCTTCGAAGCAGCCTCTGAACCGCCCGCATGACTCATTCCCTGGGTAGGGCTACTTTCTCCCTCCCTACGGGGGAGGGCAGGGGTGGGGCTTCCTAGCTCCTTCGCCACCTCCAGCAACATATCCATGTTCTGTGTCAGCCCGATGTTGCCATTATAGGTCACGTAGAACTTGCTGCGGTCCAGTCCATATTTATCGAATAGTTTATTTTCTGCCCGTGGTACATCTACCACTGCCTCTTCGTCTACCCAGTTGTAGATAACCTCTATCTTCTCCTCAGGCACCCCTTTCGCCATGATATTTCGCTTGAAGTCCTCGGAGATTACGATTATCTTGTCTGCATTCCTGTAAGTGAAGTTCTCTATCACCCTTCCTATCTTCCACAAAACAGACCCCCTACGAGTAATGCCAGTACTTACGAGAGAGTCTGGGAAGATATCTTGCAATGCATAAACGAAAGGGACTTTCTTTATTGCTTTAAGTACACCAAACAACAATCCTTGTGTTGGAGGCGTACTTCCTGAGAGCATAACATCTATATCTTTTGACTTAACTCCATAATAGAAATGAAGAAACATACAAATAATATAGCGCAATGCCCTAGAAAAAACCCCGACACCTTCCTTGTAAAGAGGGAATCGGTGAATTTGCTGATAGCCATTATAGCGCTCTTCATATCTTATTTTCTTGTATTTTTCTCTAGTTGCCTGGTCAATTCCACGACATGGATATGGAGCATATATTTCGCGAACAATACCAGCCTGCGAATACGCTTCATTCAAATTCTCATCAAGATGCGTACTCGAAATAGACTCTGGGTAACAATATGGAGCGAGGGCAAGAACCTTCATTTTAGAACAAACCAAAAAGAATTCTAATTTTAATTGCGACATCAGAGACAAATGCCCCCATGTATATTTCTTTACTAAGAAAAAGCCTCAATCGATTATGAATACTTGCCCTATAATCTGCGACAAGTGATATTAGTTCATAATCTTCCTTTGACAATATAGAACCATAAGCAGATAATAAGTTCTTCGCATTAACCTCCCTAAAGTGTCTTCTCTCATACGATTGGAAAGATTTCATGAGTCTTTTCCACCTAATAGACCACGAAGAACCAACTCCTGCCGTATTATTTCCATGTTGCCTATACAATATATGAGGAGTTTTATCATAAACAACTTGTCCCAAAAAGACACACGTTTGGTTAAGCCACAAATCATGCATTGTCACACGCCCTTCTGGACGATACCTTTTTAGGAACTCTATTACCAATGGATTAAAAACCATCGTGCAACCCAACATAAAATACCTTACCAAGCATGTAGGCTTACTAATCAATGGCTTGTCTGATGTTGTCTTAAATAAAGGATGTAGTGATTCGTCAACAGCAAGCGCATTTGAAAAATACAAAACAGGGCTATTATCAGTATCACATCCATCAAACATTGTTACCGCAGACAACAATTTATCAGCCAGCCAAACATCGTCTTGATCTGAAAAAGCATAATAGTCATATTGAGAAGGATTATCAATGCTATAGATTAAAGATAAGAAACTTAGAGCAAAACCAAGGTTTTCTCCCTCTATTAATTCTATATTACTATTGTTCCGTTGATAGTTCTTCACAATATTTCGAGTTTTATCTTTAGAACCATCGTCCCTTATTCTTATCGTTACTTCTACACCTTTTTGTGACAATAAGCTATCTAGCTGATCGCCTAAATACTTTTCACCATTGTAGGTGGACATTAACACAAGAACCTTTTTCATATAATTCCAATATGAATCTTACTAGCAATTACGCAAATGAACTTCTCTATTTAAATCATTTTTCTTACTCCCAACTTACACCAAACTCTTCTCCATTCTCATCTTCAACAACAACTTTGAGCATTTCCTGTATTTCTTCAATTTTATTTACTATATCATCTTTGTCTTGCCCTGAAATAATAATAGGACCTAATCTTTGTCCTTTATGTGTCAACGTCTGAGTTACTTCACCAACTCTAACATCATCAACACACATCATTTTAACATATTCTTTTTCCTTCAATATGTCTATGCCTTCTACCTGAGTAATCGTTCCTTTTGGTAGGTAGAAACAAATGTATCCAGCCGCTTTTTGTTCTCTGGATAAGAACGTGCTATCAATATCAACAGGTTTTCCGACTATGCAATCTAATAAAACTTCATTAATATTTATTCCACAATAAAGTGGTATGAGATGCGAAGAAATATATACCCCGCCACCTCGTAGGGCACTTTCTACCACCATAAACTCATCATTCTCTTCATTATACAAATATTCTGAATGAACTATAGCAAACTCAGGATTAACATATTCTGCCATCTTCTGTTCACACGAGCTTATTTCGTCTAAAAGACTTTGAGGAGCATTTGAAGGGAAAACTGTCTGAGACGGGATAAAGATGTTTTCAAGTTTGAAATACTTTCTATCAGCAAATCCTAAGTTGTAATACTTTCCTTTGTAGATAAAACCTTCTGCAACCAATTCTTTTCCGTCAAAAAACTCTTCCAAGATAGCTGTACCTGTTTTTGAGAATTGCATGGCTTTTTTTATGGCCTCAATACAACCAACTTCGTCATAAACTTTCTCAACGCCAACGCTACTTTGTGAATCCGCAGGCTTAACAATCCAAGGATAAGGAACATCCTTAAACTGTTCTGGTATTGAAGATTCTACTATCTTTGCGTGTTTCGGGACTGGAATTCCTAGATTGTCACAATTGTCCCTAAAGACATTCTTATTACAAAATGCATTTACTTGTTCTGTTCTTAATCCATGCAAGCCCATTTTCTCGGCAATATAAGCTACAGTGGGCATCATCATATCGTTTTGGTCAGAAACAACAGCATCTATCCCTTCTTCTTTTGCAATTATCAGACATCCTTCCTTATCAAAGACATCATGATAATAAACTTTATCTGCAATGTCAATAACAGGCTGTTTGCCCGGAAGAGTGATGCATATAAGATAATCCCCTCGCTCTTTTATTTTTTTAGATAGATAAAACTGGCCTATGCCAGCCCCTATAACTAAAATATTCTTCATATCAAATTGCAATATTTAATACATTACACCATCAAATTAAGGCTAATAAGTATTGATATTTTTTTTTATAATAACACTAAATATAGTTTGGAGTATTATTTTCGCATCTAACCAGAAAGAGATATGATCAGCATAATAGGCATCCCAATGAAATTTCTCATCTTGAGAGATGCTATTTCTAAAATAAGCTTGTGCATAGCCCGTTACACCAGGCTTCACGGATACACGTTTACGACGAATCTCATTATACTCAGAATAAGGAGTTGTTGTCAAGGAAGGCCTAGGCCCTACAAAACTCATATCACCAATCAATACATTCAAGAATTGAGGAAATTCATCTAAACTAGTCTTTCTGATGAAATGGCCTATAGGAGTCACACGTGGATCTTTATCTGCATTGAATGTAGAGCCATCTGCATTACGGATATCGGGAGCATTCATATACATCGAACGCAATTTAAACATTTTAAAGATACGACCATCTTTCCCCATCCTTTCAGCATTGTAGAAAACCGGTCCACGATCAGTGAAATAGATGATAGGAGCAAAGATGATAATGACCAGTAAAACAAATGGGAGCATCAGCAGTGCGCCGCAAAAATCGATAAGGGGTTTGAAGAAGTTCTTATACATGCTTTCAAAGTGTAGTGTTTAGTGTGTAAAGTTTAGGGATAGTTGTATAGTTCAGAGTGTCAGCTTCATCAATATAGCAAAGTTCATTTCTTTTCAACGGCGAACTCGACACCTTCTACAATTTTATCAGCCAAAGCAATGGCCTGCTGTACGGTATCATGTGTTACGATAACATGACCGCTACGGTCGAGGCTGGAACGGACTTCCGGTATCACATCTCCAACTTGGTGATAGATTTCGGCATCGTAGACGTGCGAGTCGTTCAGCAGATCTTCGTTCTTGATAGCAACTAACTTGCCAGGCGTAGGAGTGAAATAGCGGATGCAAACACCTTTGGATGCATCTTTTGGATTGAGGTCTGGCTCCTCGCCCAATGCCACATTGATGGCTGCAGCCACCATATCGACACCTGTACTCAAATGTGTCAACTCAGTAGAAATGAAGTCACCCCCTAAGCGGGCACCAATCTCCATTAGATAGGGTTCTCCATCCTGTATCTTTAACTCGCAATGAGCCGCACAGTTGTTCAACCCTAAGGCTTTGATGCCTTTTACGGCCGCCTCCTTCAGTTTCTTTTGAATCTCATCCGGATATAATGATGGTTGATTATGCCCTAACTCCACAAAATAGGGAGCCTCCGTTGTCTTCTTATCCGTTACCGTAAGTACATGAGGAACACCCTGCCAAACGATGACCTCCACAGAAAACTCCGGTCCCTCGATGAACTGCTCTATCATCACACTTTGATCGCGACTTTCTGCCAAAGCCCTATCGTATAACTGCAAAAACTCTTCTTTCGTAATTGAACCACTTGAACCGTGGGAAGCACTCTTGAACTGTCCGAAGGACATTGAACCATTTGAACTTTTCTGTATCTTAGCCACCCCCCTGCTTCCACTATTCCTCGACGGCTTCAAAATAGCACTTCCTGTAAACTCTTCGCAGAATAAATCCCAAGCCTCATCCACATCAGCCGTACAGCAACTCTTTGGACTCGGAGCCCCTCCCTGCTCAAATGCCTCACGCATAAGATGCTTGTTCGTGGCCTGGATAGCTGTTTCACGTGTTATTCCCGACAATCCCAATTCATTGTTGATGCGTCCCATCACATTCATAGACACTTCTGAGCAAGGATGAATCACACCATCTATCTGCTCTTCACGGGCAATGCGAAGCATCTCCTCCTCGTCAATGATATTCGCCACGATGGCCTTGTCGGCCAACGGCAATCCTATCGCCTCAGGATTGCCATCGGCCGCAATCACATGATATCCCATCTCCCGTGCTTTTTTTATCACAGGAATCTGCAAAATACCAGCTGCGAGAACAAGGAGCTTTTTCATCACTCTTTTCCTTGTGACATATTAGAGAATTTCAAAATGGTTCCTCCCCAGCTTAACCCAACGCCAAAACCAGAAATCATCACTTTATCATCACATTTAATTAGCCCATTATCAATACAATCCTTTATCCCAATAAGTATAGTTGATGACACCGTATTTCCCACTCGCTCCAAATTAATATAAAACCTTTCCTTAGGCAAAGCGCAAACTTTGCGAATCGTATTTAGCATAAACTTATTAGCCTGATGGAAAACATAATAGTCAACGTTTTCTTTATTCATTTGGTTCTTCTCCAGAATTTGACTAATCAAATTTGGAACAACCTCGAGAGTAAAATTAAATACTGCGCCCCCATTCATATAAAGATAATCATCGTACCATATATGACCTTCATCATCTTCTCTGTACTTTTCTGTTGGCTTTTTATACTTAGCTGCTCCAGTTTTAATAATCAAATTGTTAGCCCCACTTCCATCTGTACCGAGAATAAAATCTCCAATCTCTGCAAAACCCACATTTGAAATCAAACAAGCGGCAGCACCATCCCCAAAAATGCTTCGATTACTTTTATCAAGTGGATGAAGGTACTTGTTATAGGTTTCAGCTGTAAGCAATAAAATGTTTTGGGCTATACCTGCTGAAATCAACCCTTTAGCTAATGCCAAGCCATAAATACACCCTGAACATCCAAGATTATAGTCAAATGCTCCAGCTGTTGTAGGAATACCTAATCGGTCCTGCAAAACACAAGCAGTTGATGGCAAAAAATAATCCGGGCTTTGAGTGCAAAGTATAATGAAATCAATCTCAGAAGGGTTAACTTTGTATTCATCAAACAACTTCCTTGCAGCTTTCTCTGCCATATCACCTGCGGTTTCGTCTTCGGCAGCCAGATGTCTTGAGTCAACTCCAACCTTGGCTGCAACTTTATCCACACTCCATTCAGGGAACTCCCTAAGCAGTTCCTCATTAGTTATAACCCGCTCTGGTAAGTAATATGACAATGCTTTAATATATGATCGAATCATAATTTCATCCCCCCTCCTGTAATATCAATACAACTATTTGTCATCCACGAAGATGCATCGCTTAACAAATACACGGCTAAATAGGCTATATCTTCAGGTTTACCATAACGTTTGAGGGGATAATCCTTTTCAGAATCTCTCAACTCTTCTATTGTTATTTCATCCTGCATGATCAAATCAGTCCAAACCATTGCAGGACTAATACAATTTACGCGTATACCTCTCGGAGCCAATTCCAAACCTAAACACTTTGCGTAGGAAATAAGCGCACCCTTGGAAGCACTATAAATAGCATTCCCAATACTTGGGAAATCTGCTGCCTTAGAAGTTATAAAAACTATCGAAGAAGATTTCTTCACTTTCTTCTTGGAAAGTAAAGCAGCTTGTAGTAATACTGTTCCACTAAAATTTGTGCGCATTACCATTTCCACATCCTCTTCTGTTATCATCTTTGTCGGCATTCTGTGCCCAATACCAGCACAATGAACTATTCCATCCAATAGGGGGGTGCTCTCTACTATTTTCTCTATATCATCTTGTAATAGTAAATCACCACTAATCATTTGGTGGCTATTACCCTCCATCTGGGAAATTGTTAGCTGCAGTTTCTCCCTATTCCGACCATTAGCAATAACTATTCCTCCCATTTTTGAAATAGTTATAGCTACAGAACGCCCAATCCCAGAGGAAGCACCTGTAACAAGGATTGTTTTCCCTTCTAACGAAAATGGATTAAATTCAGGCACTATTTTAAAGATATTAGTTTATATACATCTTCCACCGTAATACAAGATCTTAGTTCTGCCCCTGATATGGTCTTGTTGTAAGACACCTTAACCATTGCTATCATACTCATTCCTATCAGCGAACTCCATTCATCCAATTCATGAAATCGAGTGTCAAACGTGATTTCAGATGGGTCTGTATCATCAAACTGATTGGCAAAATTCTCCAAAAACTCTTCTTTATTCATAACTTAATAATTTAAAAATTGTTTGATTTCTAATGCTTTATTTATATAGTATTTGTTATAATTCTTTTCGAGAATATTTATAGGAATTCTTTCTTCTTCTGGATATAACTTTTTCTCATGTTCTATTATCTCCTCTGGGGTATAATTAAACCCCACCACCTTAGCCGGATTCCCCATCACTATAGCATATGGAGGAATATTTCTAATACAAACACTACCCGCTCCTACTGTTGCACCGCGACCTATCTTAATACCAGGAAGAAGAATAACATTCGCTCCAAGCCACACATCCTCCTCGACGATAACATCTTGCTCTACATCATGTTCATGACTTAATGCTTCCGTAATAAACCAATGACCTTTCTCTCGTTGATGATTCCCTGTTATAATGACTAAGTTTGATGAAGCTCCCGAATTTTTCTTCATAATGAATTTACCCGTATAACTAATCATACTAAAATTCTTCATCACGACATTGTCATATAAAAACACTCTTGAAAGAGCCTTACTAGGGGTCGTTCTTAAATTTCGCATCGTCACATTCTTTCCACAATATCCCAACATACTTTTATACATTGGTTGAAGAAAAAATCTATCATATGCACTACGAAATAGACATATGGCTTTAGTTAAATAGCTGACTACTATCATATTAACTGACATTAGTTTTTTCAAATTGTATCGCTTCTTTTGCTATTTTAGAATAAAGAAAGAACTGAGAAGCCTTCATTGCCTTCTCCTTCATCAACAGAATCTCAGAAGAATTAAAAATCTTTGACAAAATCACTGATAGCTCTTTAGAATCGTCTCCTTCAACTAACACGCAATTCCCATTGATATTCACATGCTCCATTTCGACCCATCTCTTGAAAACAGAAGGTAAACCGACACCGACAGCTTGCTCCCACAATGTAGAATGGGTACCAGGGAAACATGCCAAATCAGAAGCAATCATGCAGTTTATTACACGGGGAGCATCACACCATCCAAGATAATGAATATTGCTATTAGAATCTATTGAAGAACTAAGATATTCCATTTGCGGAGTTAGAGTTCCACAAATTATCAAATGAACATTGGTATTTTCAATCTGCTCCAATGCAGAAATCAATATATGAGTATTCTTTAGACGATCTATTTTGCCCCCAGTAAAAACCACGAAATCATGTTCGCTTATCCCAAGTTCATTTCTGACTATTGCCCTGACCTCTTCACGATTTGAAGGAATTGCATCATCATCTACTCCCATAGGGAGAAACTCCACCTTATTGGGGGCAATTCGATACATTTCTTTCAAAAAACGACAACGCATCGGCGTTACACCATAACACTTTGCTAAATAAGGTTCAAGGACTTTAGCATAGTGTCGCCACATAATAGCATGTTTAACATGATATGACAACCAATTTCTTGCGCTGTTCACATAATCTGCATGATTGTCAGCGAATACATATACAGCCGGATGTTGTTTTACATATTTCCTAACCACAGTTGTGTCCGCATACGAAAGATTATGTGAAAAGATAATATCTGGCTCTACACGACTAATAACGTCAAACAGTCCCTCAAACCGTCTAAGTGTAGAAAAAATCTTTCGTGGTTTCCTATAGTCTAGTCTGAATACATGAACTCCATCAGGATTGTCATATTCAATTGGATGCTCAAAATATGTTCCTTGACCATTGTTCCCAAACGTAAAAAGAGAAGTAATTACTGACACATCATGCCCCATACGAGCATGATATTTTGTCAAAATATTCTCCTGATAAGAAAAATTGTCAACAAAGAACGCGCCGAGACAAAGGTGAAGTATTTTCATTTTTATAGTCGTCCATCTACTATTTCACGTGGGAGAACTCCTTTCACATCGTAAATAACACCTTTTTCATTTTTCAAAGAAAGCAAATCCATTTCCAGAAATTCCTTGTGAGCGACAGCGTGAATAATAGCGTCGTACTTTCCTCTAGGTACTTCATTTGTAATGGCTATATCATATTCGTCTCTCACATGTTCCGCATTAGCCCATGGATCATAAATAGTAATATTGGATGTATACTCCTGCAATGTATGATAAATATCAACAACCTTTGTGTTTCTAATATCTGGACAATTCTCCTTGAAAGTAATACCCAAAATAAGAATCTTTGAATCTTTGACCAATACTCCCTTCTTATTCATCAATTTGATAACCTGATTAGCTACGTATTCACCCATGCCATCATTCAAACGACGGGCATTGGACATCACGCGAGGTAAGACCCCATAAACTTGGGCTTTCTGGATAAGATAATACGGATCAACACTGATGCAATGACCACCAACAAGACCTGGACTCAACTTGATAAAATTCCATTTACTTGCAGCAGCCTCTATTACGTCATGAGTATCGATTCCCATCGCATTAAAAATCTTTGCTAGCTCATTCATAAAGGCAATATTTACATCACGCTGCGAATTTTCAATAATCTTCGAGGCTTCTGCCACCTTGATGTTTGGAGCCTTATGCGTTCCATTCACAAGGACTGAATTGTAGACACCATCAACGATGTCAGCAATCTCAGGAGTTGAGCCAGATGTAACTTTCTTAATCTTTTCGACTGTATGCAACTTATCACCAGGATTGATTCGCTCAGGTGAATAACCTGCATAGAAATCAACATTGAACTTCAAGCCACTCACCCGTTCAACAACTGGCAAGCACTCTTCTTCAGTCACGCCTGGATAAACTGTGGATTCATAAACCACAATATCACCTTTTGAGATTACTTTTCCAACTGTCTCACTGGCACCCCAAAGAGGCCTCAAATCTGGACGATTGTTTTCGTCAACAGGTGTGGGAACGGCTACCACATAGAAATTACAATCTTTGATAACTTCGATGTCTGTAGTACATATAAACCCATGATTGTCAATGGCATCTTGAAGAAGATCGTCAGCTACTTCAAAAGTAGCATCATGGCCTTGCATCAATGCATCCACACGATTCTGGTTCATATCGAATCCCACCGTATGATACTTCGTTGAAAACAATCGTGCTAATGGAAGGCCTACATATCCGAGACCTATCACACAAATTCTAATGTCTTTCATTATTATACATTCTTATTTCTTTCGAATTCATATTTCTTTGGAGATGGTACATAATACACGCATATACCCTTTCTTCCTAATTCCAACATTTTTGGAAAACAATGAGCCGTATAGAACACCTTTATCTCCAGATTTGATATTTTCTTAATGCACCAATCTTCAGAAGTAAAGTATTTAGTTACTTTCTTTTTCCTTGTTCTCCTATCCAATCTACTCACTTTATTTAGATATTCGTAAATGTGTCCATCTTTTCCATAATACCTGAAACATTCTAATGATGTAAAAAATTGGGAATAATACGGATATTCACTTTGCAATTTGCTTTCAACGCAATGATGAAAAGTACCCATGTAACTACGTGGTAAACCAAAGTTAAACACAAGCACGCCCAATTCCAGACTTCGTCGCCATGGTGAATATTCATCCCAGCAATCTTTTGAAAACTGGTGGTCTTTGGTCAAATAATCAGCATATTTCCCTATAGCACATGCTGAATGTTGGATGTTAATACTTCTTTTAACATTGGGATACTTTCTAAACGTCTCCGCAAGATAACCAGCTCCTGTTCTATCATTCATTGGGTCAAAAACATATCCTTCTTTATGAATCAACTTTTTATCAGGGAAAGCAGGCATCATCAGAGTTCCTTCACTGCCCAAAACACTTATCATCTCTTCTATCAGTTCTTCTGCAGTACCACGAAAGTTATAGAACTCTTTCATCGATGAATGGATGCAGACAAAGCTTCCCTCTTTCATTCCCATTTCTTGCATCATTCTTACAATATCCTTAGACGTGTACTTCTTGTGATAGATAAGCTTACCAATTTGCTTATGCAATTTTTTTTTAAACAAAGAAATATCTCGTATTCCAAGTATATTCTTTGCTGTTGATCCGATTTTTGTATAAAAAGATTTTTCGTAACTCATCGTTTAATTCAAAGAATCTATATATTTAAACAAAGTAACAAGATTGTCTTCAGCATTAAAATGAGATTTCCAATAATTGTATGCATTATTTCGCATTTCAGATCTCTGTTCCACAGGAAGATTCAAGAACATCATAATGTTATCTTTGACATATTGAGGAGAAATATCGCTTTTTAATAAATAACCTAATGTAGAATTCACAACTTCATTCGTCCCTCCCACATCTGTAGCCATTACTGGAATTCCATAAGATATGGCTTCCATAATAGAGATGGGTAAGCCTTCTATTGATGACAGGTTCACAAAAAGGTCAACGGAATTATTTGCATAATAATCTTTAACTTGTTCATTAGTTAAATATCCGATAAAGTCTATGTGAACAAAAGGGTTTATACGCATCAATTCCTCTGACTGACTCTTCAATTTGTCAAATATTTCGCCGTCACCAATATGCGTCCAATATATAATAGATTCCTTCCATGAGGATAAAGCTTTTATTAATACATCCAAACGTTTTAAAGGAATTGTCCGAGAACAGGTACAAATATGAAACTCATTTTCTTTTGTAAGATTCAGTACATCTGAGTTCTTGTAAGTTCCTAAATAGAAAACGTGGGTTTTATTCAAGTATTCTTTTGCAAGACCGCCAATGCCTTCAATGTATAACTCGCGCATTTTCTGCGCTATAAAAAAAACTCCGTCCAGATACTTATGTTTGTAATCAACAAACAAATAAGGAACATTCTTATTGCGAGAAACCAAGATTTCATAGGAATGTGCCAAAGAAACTGCCTTAATGGATTTATAATTCCTTTTTAATGTTGCCGATGCAACTGCCGCAGCAGAAAACCACGTGGCCAAAACTGTCAAATCATATTTATCACCTTGCTTCTTGATTATTCTTGATGCCTGAACGCACAGAATTGATTCTACAACCAACGTAAGCAATAGCGATTTTAAAAAAAACACATGAAAGCCTTCTCTACAAACATAATTATATAATTGCTTAATGTTTCGAGGAAAAAACAATTTGACAAAAGCCAATACCGAGCACCAAAATCTACACCTTCGTGAAGGGTGCATGATATCTATATTATGATATGCAGAAAACAGCGCTTCATTTGAAGGCTTTCTCGTATTAATATAATACACATTTTTGTATTGATCTTTTGAATACAATAATATAGCAATCATGAAAGGAGGGATTCTGCTTTCATGATCCAATATGATTAAAAACTTATTCATTTGGTTTTAACTTATATCGAGATATTTTATAATAAGTAGCGCTATGTGAATCAACTAAGATAAAGAAAGATATCAACCACGGAGCTGTATGCATCACATAAAAGGCATTATCTATTGTGAAGAACAGACCAAAAACCAAGAAATATAAGAATAACTCATCATGGGTCTTTCGATAACGTCTCCATTGCTGTTTACAGAAATAATAAAACATCAACAAAAACAACAGCAAACCCGGAAAACCATTATTAGCAAACAACTCAGAATAAGAACTGTGCGAGAAAGAAATTCTATTAGGAGCATAGAGTTTATAATTGCCAGGACCAACTCCTGTTATCGGATTGTCTAATCCAATCTTCACAGCTCGTTGATAATGGATAATACGCGCATCTTCCTCTAACTCCATTTCCATTCGAGTATTAAGATTGCTTTGTTCATATATACTATCAACTTTATCCCAAACAACAGCCACGAAGACGACAACAACAATCAATGAAACGATTTGTGTAAATACCCGGGTATGCCTAAAATAGCGTAGATAGAGCAATAATGCGATAAACGGGAATTGAATTACCAGCACCTGTCGAGAACCTGTCAAAATACCAACAACAAAGGACCAAGCGGGTGAGAGAATAAATAATATTCTAAAAAACCGTTTCAACCATTCTCTTGTTGAAA
The DNA here is from genome assembly GCA_017557185.1 of Prevotella sp. GTDB lineage: Bacteria > Bacteroidota > Bacteroidia > Bacteroidales > Bacteroidaceae > Prevotella. The sequence goes on along the minus strand of JAFZAP010000054.1, from coordinate 109,472 downwards.
AGTTGGGGAAAACATAAATTACAAATGTAACAAAAAAAGTAACATATGCAATCAAGTTAGCATTAAGAATCCTATCCCCAAGGCGATCTTCTGTGTAGTCAAATTCTTCATTTAAAATACTGGTATTAGCATAATAAACAATACCTAAATAATACACTATATACACTAAATATAGCCAAGGAACTAATTCTTTCTTCTTTCCAAGATAGAAGAAAGAAAATGCCAACATAAAACATGCCAATAAACGTTTCAACTCATCAAGAGCAACCGATTGATCTTCTGCACTCAAATATGTTATGCATTCCCATACATAAACCGCCATCAAGAACTTAAAACATGTCGAAGGTTTATAATTCTTTGTTGCAAAAAATGTAAGCACAAATGCTCCAGGGACGCATATATATAGTGCTGTTTGTTGACTTATTGTTTCTGAGAAGTTAAAACTAAAAAGAGCAAACAGCAATAAGAATAAGATGGCAATATATGAGAATATTTTATTAATCATCACAAAACCTTTAGACTGAGATTTTTTTAGACAATATACAAAACATGAAATAATCAGCAACGCTTTTCCATAATATTCATATAATAGGACAGACTGCTTTTTTGCTTGAGAAAAGTAATATATCTTACGAAATATGCTTTAAATTTAAATAAAAGAAAGGACATTGTTTTATAAATTCGATAAACATTCCTTGATCTTGAACACAAATATCTAATATTATCTTTATATGATACTCTTTTTAATTTCTTATAATACAAAACGACATCTTCTCTTTTATAATTATTAAATGCCAAATGAAATCTCCTAAGATAATACCCTTGCTCTATTAACTCTTGGCTACCTATGTGATACTTCTTAGAAAAAAAAAGACGAATCTCTTTAGCGGACTCTTGGAATTCTACTTGTTTTCTATAATTCGCTGAATGTGAAGCTGAATTTTTAAGAATCCTATATACTGCAAGAGGTTTGTCTATAAATCTTATACTTGCCTGATGAGATAAATAAAGCCACAAAGGATAATCCCCCATTTTCCAATTGACATCATATAGATCATCAAAACCATCGTATAATTCTTTTCGATATACAACTGTCAACGTTGGGATAACATTGCAATAAACTAATTCGTCAATGCCAGAAGCATATTTTCCTATTATATAACCTTTTTTTTGAGACTCCTGAAAAAACTGTACAGCTTGACCATATACTAAGCCCACCTGTTCATCTTTTTCCATTATATCCACTTGAGTTTGCAACTTTAATGGGTCTATCCAATAATCATCACCTTCACATACGGCAATATAATTGGCTTTTTCTGTCCATTCTGTCAGATAGGGGTGTTTGGATTTCTTAATGGAATAATGATTGTATTTGAGGCTATAAACTACAAAAAAACAATGAGGATTCTTGTTGTGGCTTGCAAATGTCATTACATAATCACTCGTTTCCTCATGGCGAACTATTGATTCATTGTTAAGATCAAATTGTTCCTGAAGATAATGGTCTATGACCTCCTGTTCACCATCAGTACTAGCATCATCAACAATGGCACAAACGAAAGGAAAGGAAGTTTCCTGCATCGTGAATCCATTTAATGCATCAATGATGTAAGGAGCATGGTTGTAAGTGTAGCAACGCACACAGACAAAATAATTGTAATGATCCATTATTCCTTTATAAATTTCTTCAAATATGGCAGAATTATAGCCTTTATTTCTACATATTCTTCCATCTTTGTCTTTTTGCAGACAATAAAGAAAAGTAGTGCTCCTAAAATAAGTTGGAAAGGAAGAATCAGCCAGTTGGTAAAAGGAAGATATTTGAGAAAATAGACTGCTAATGCAACAAAAATGGCAAGACAAAAAGATGGGGCAATATCTTTAATCTGCATCCACGAACTATAGCCAAGCAACTTTCCTGGGAAATAGGAATTTAGAAGATAGTTGATACCACTTGTAATGAGGTTAACATATAGCATTGGCATGATGCCATAGAAGATGCATACGAACAATGGTACTAACCCTATGATCTTCTTCACAATCTCCAATCCGAGAAAAAGATCACTTCGTCCTTGCACTTGTAGCATGTTTAAATTGATAGCATGAAGTGGATATAGCGATCCGCTGATACATATTAGGGGAAGAAAAGTTGCTGCATCGTTCCATTTAGGACCAATCAGACAATACAAGAGAGGTTCTGCTATGGCACCAAGGAAAAACATGCTGATTGCTGTTATAAACATTGTCATCTTGATAATCCGCCGATATCCGGAAATCATCCTTACCTTATCATCCTGAATGTTGCTGAGAACCGGAAAGGTAACACGCTGCACAACAGATGTCAGATTACTGGATAAGAGTTGTGAGAACTGCTTTGCACGAGTATATTGACCAAGAGCTGCAGAACTATAGAACTTACCAACCACAACCTGATAAAGTTCCTTCCATATAGTATCAAGAACACCACTCGCCATCATCTTCCATCCAAAACCAAACAACTCTTGAAAACTCGCGGAGGAAAAGCGTAGTCGTGGTATCCATTTATTATAGTACCATAGAAAAACTGTTCGAAAGGCTTGGGAGGAAAGCGTCTGCGTCACTAAAGCCCATACGCCATAATCCATCAGCGCCATCCCGATTCCAATGAAGCCACTCGAAAGAGAAGCAATGATTGTTATCTTTGTTTGGGTCTTAAAATCTATTCGTTTGGTTAAGCGAGTCTGCTGCACCAATGCAAGTGCTCCTATTATTATTCCTAAAGAAGCAACACGAGTAAGTGCTATTAGCTCCTGCCGGTTGAAAAAGGCTGCAATAAATGGAGAACAAAGAAAGATAATGGCATATAGAATAAGACTCATTCCTAGATTAACTATAAACGCTGTATTATAATCATCATCCGTTGGATCTTTTTTACGTATCAAAGCATTTGTGAATCCACCATTAATAAGAGCGGCACATACTGCAGTAAAGACAGCTATGATACCTAATAGACCATAATCATCAGGACTCAGCAATCGAGCGAGGATTATGCTCACTACAAAAGAAACACCAAACTGAGCGACATTATCTACACCACTCCAGGCTACCCCTTTTACTGTTTTATTTTTTAAGGATTCAGACACAAATTTCTTCTTTTTATCATGTCATTGTTTATATAGTATTCTTCTGGTTGAGAGATTGGTCAGTATACGATATAACACTATTTAATCGCATCGTCAACCATATCTCATCTGCATTAATTTTTTTAAAGCCTAATTGCTTATATAATTCTAATGCGCTTATATTTTCTTTATGCACTCTTAATTGAACAAATTGAAGTCCTAATGTATGAAAAGCATAATGTAAGATTAATTGCGACGCTTGTTTGGCAATTCCTCTACCCCAATAATCCTTATTTCCAATAAAGATATGATAATGAGCTGAAATTCTATCAATATCTGTAAGGTATATATTACCCACGTAAATACTATCGACAAGAATCGCACAACGATACTCATCTTGATTGCGAATAACTCTACGAATCCAGTTTAATTCTGATTCTATTGTTATTTCATGATCATAAGTATTGCCCGTAAATCTAAAAATCTCAGGATCATTCCTCCATTTTACTGAAGTATATGCATCTTCTTCAACTAATGGACGTATTTTTATTTCCATAAATCTATCGTTTTCAATATGAACAGCATCTCATCTTTCTCATACCTTTGGTCACAAGGAATTGCCACTACTTTGTTTGCTAGTTCGTACTCTGTCTTGAAGTTACTCAATTCTAGAACATTAGGCCAATACTTTGCCACAAATACCTTGTTTTGAATAAGGTATTCGCGTAATCCTTCTTTACTGGTCAGGTATGGATAAATCATAGGAACTGCATCATCGTTAAAAGACAGATGGAGTTGGTTACTTTCTGATAAATGCTTATGTAAACAATTGAAATTATCACGCCTTCTTGCTGCTACAGCATCATAACCAATAGACTGCATGAATCGTTCTGTCAATCTTGACATGCGCTTGATACGTTGTCCTATCAGATCGTGGCTTTGCTGCCTGAAATCAGAGTAGCCATCCTCTGGTGACAAGTCAATGCGCTTGGTGAGGAAATCCATACGCTCCCAAGAAACATCTTGCTCAATGTCGTCATCTAAAGGATGGTCTGTATAGAGATAAGCGCCATCAGGAACTCCAAAGAACTTCCGGCAGGTATAGAAGGTATCAATACCCTCGATGGGCTTAGCATAAAATGCTTGGGTATTGTCAACGATTAATTGACTACTATACTCTCCTGCCAGAGAACTGACGTAGTTCTGCTTAAGTCCGAAATAATTGATATACAGAAGGGCTTCGTTTTCTTTTAGGGCTATAACCTCTGCTATTTCAAATTCTATATTAATGCGGTAAAAAGTGTATTCTATTCCAAGTTTGCGGAAGGGCTCAAGTAACACATCACACGAATAATAGGGAATATATACCTTTGAGTACTTTCGACTTCTCAGAATGTACTCCAAGCAATTACGCCCAGTATTGAGTTTGATTGCCTCCTTATGATATTCCTCATGGAGAGGAAGTTCCAAAGAAAAATATCCGCCTATTGGGTTCATCTACTCAACAATTATTTTGATATATTTATCGTGATCCAAAACAAACTGTTCAACTTCTTCTCTTCTATTGAATCGAAGGAATAGTGAACCTACAGCATTGTTTGCTCCACTAAAAGTTTCCACATAATCTCCTTCTTCTAGATAAATAGCATCACTGATATAATGCTCCAACTTAATGATATCATTATATTCGACCTTTAAGAATTGTCCCGCTCGATTGGAATGAATAATGTCGTTAACATAAAAACCATTGTACTTCGGCTGTTCGATGACAAGAATTTTTTCACCAATAGCTTTTAATACTTCGGCTTCTATTAAGTCAATACCCGTTCCAATACGCTGTAGTTCTGCTATCCTATTACCACCAGCTCTCGGAGAGACTTCCATAAGATATGACTTGCCATTCTTGCCTACACGACTTTCAACGTTATAAAGACCTGTACCACATCCTAGAAGAGTAATCAGTCGCTGGAGTTCTTGCGTCAGTTCATTTTGTCTCAACTGGGGCATAGAAGATGGCCAAATTTCTATGGACGGTGTAAATGGATTGGCTGCATACTTATCAAAAAGTTGGTCAGAATAGTCGGAATACAATAATCTCCCGTCTACACTAAAACAATCTGCACTCGACTGATAGCCATCCAACTCCAAGAAATCTTCTATGATGAAATGTCCATTATGTGACTCTGCTAAGGCAATGCCAATTGCTTGCGGCAAGTCCCGAGGGAGATCAACTCGTGTTACGCCCTTGCTACCAGCCGAATCAACAGGTTTCACTATAACGGGCCAGTTGAAATAGCCAACATCTTTCAATGCCTCTTCTGCATTGGAATAACCTCTGGCTTTGGGAACGTTAAATCCGTTTTCTGACAAGAATTCACGAAAATGAGCCTTGTCTTGAAGAATGCAGGCTGCTTCATAAGAACAGGTAAAAGGTAATTCCATCTGCTCGGCCACAAAAGCTGCTGTTACAACTCCCGGGTCTACAGCATAAGAAAGGATTCCATCAATCTGGAGGGATTGTGCCAATTTTAAAACCGCCTCTTTATCAATGATGCTTACATTATGGTATTCATCAGAATACTGATGGGCAATGTTATCGGGAAGATAGTCAACAGTGATGACATGACACCCATGCTTGTGAGCCGCTTCAATGGCTGGCAACAAGTAGCGTATTCCACCAAGGAGCATCAGTTTCTTTTGCTTCATTTCTTCGTGATGCAATTAAGAATTCGCTCAATGTCTGTCTCACTCAAAGCATGATGCATGGGCAGACAAATGACACTATTGGCCATCTTGTGAGCCACGGGGAGATTTTCCGGCCGTGAACTCTCTAAGCCTCGATAGGTGGAGAACTCACTGATAAGGGGATAGAAGTAACGACGACCAAGAATGTCCTGTTCCTTCATCTTGAAATAGAGCTCATCACGGGTCATTCCATATTCCTTTTCATGAACAAAGATTGGAAAATAACTGTAATTGTGCTTCACACCAGGGAGGTCGTCCCAATACTCGATGCCTTCTACATCCTTTAATGCTTCCCGATATTTTATGGCGACTTGGTGACGTGCCTCGATGGCGGCATCAACCTGCTTTAGGTTCAATAGGCCGTAAGCACTGCGCATCTCATCCATCTTTGAGTTGATGCCAGGACCGACAACTTCAGTTTCTCCCGCAAAACCGAAGTTCTTCAAGTAGTCAATGCGCTGTTTCGTCTTTGCATCATGCATGATCATAGCTCCACCCTCGACAGTATTGTAAACCTTGGTTGCATGGAAACTTAATGTACTCAAATCACCAGCATTCAACACGCTTTCGCCATTGACCTCAACTCCAAAAGCATGAGCAGCATCGTAGATAACCTTCAGACCGTATTTATCTGCTATGTCCTGAATTGCCTTCATATCACATGGCTTTCCATAGACATGCACAGGCATGATGGCTGTGGTTTTCGGGGTGATAGCGGCCTCTATCTTGTTGGGATCAATGCAGCCAGTCTTCCAATCAATATCAACAAAGACGGGCTTGATACCATTCCACCAAAGAGCGTGGGTAGTAGCCACGAAACTATATGGGGTAGTGATGACTTCGCCTGTGATACGAAGTGCCTGCAAGGCAGTAATCAATGGCAGCGTACCATTAGTGAAAAGGCTGACATATGGCACCTTCAAGTATTCTGCCAAAGCAGCCTCTAATCGCTTATGAAACGAACCGTTGTTGGTTATCCATTTGCTATCCCAGATCTCCTTCAACAGACCATGAAACTCATCTAGGTCAGGAAGAAGGGGGGAAGTCACTGTTATCTTTTTATTCATTTTCATTATTTAAGTCGGAAAAGAAATCATTTAATCTGTAGCAGATTTTGCAGGGTAAGGCCCCCAAGGGGCGTGTAAGGTGTGTAAAGCAGCGGAGCTGCGGGTAAAGTACCTGCGGTTCGTGTAAAGCAGCGAAGCTGCGGGGAAGGAGCCTTGGCTCGTGTAAAGGTGTAAAGCTGCGATGCAACATGTAAGGTGTAAGGCCGTTTCGAGTTTCTGGTTTCGAGTTTCAAAGGCGACAGAGTCGCGGTTCAAAAGTTCAATGTACTTCGCACGTTCAAAAGTTCAAGGTAATGATAATAGTTAAAAGAATATACCCTAAAACATTAACTTCTGTCAATGACTATATGCACCTTGGATGTAGGCATGTCACAATTTTTATCCGTTTCATCAGGTCATCCCATGTAATCCCTAACTTGTCCGAAAGATAATGATAGTGCGGTTTAGAACCCATGATACCACTTTCTTCTCCGGCAAGCCCCTTGTAGAAATAATACTCAGTATTAAAGCTATTGGGCTGATAATGAGTGACAAACAACAAAGATTATCCTTCTTATTCATAACTCAAATTTGATCTCTTCTATTTCTGTGTCATCCTATTTCTTGACACCTTAGGAGTATAGATAAACTATTCAGCAATGAATCGCTTCTCTATTTTAAACATCAAAATGCTTATCGTTACCAGTTTCCTAAGGGCATCTTCTTTCGTTATCGCTTCATTATCATGAGCTTTGGGATTCCGTTTCCTTATAAGTTTCGATTATAGCTTGTATCTGCCCTGTGAGTGTAGGGATGATATTCTTAGCTACATCCCAGACGATGTGGTAGTTGACTCCCATATAGTCATGAACGAGTTTATCCCGCATACCAGCCATCTCACGCCATGATATACTCTGCCAGGCATACTTCACATCGGCAGGTATCTTCTTACTTGCCTCTCCTATGATGGAAAGACTACGGGTTACTGCCCGCTTCAGCGTCTCATCACGCAGGAACTCTTCTTTCTGCATATCTTCCTTAATAACAGAACGCACATAAAGGCACTCGTCAAGGATGTGCAGAAGATATGGGACGTAAGACTTATACATATTCAACTTCTTTTAGAATAGTCTCACCTATATAGGGGCTTAGTCCCTTCTTGGTAACAACATCAAGTTTGGTCTTGCCGAAGGCTGACTGGAGTATGCTACAAGCATTGATGAAATTCAGATATGTCTCTTGATCGGCATTGAAGTCAATCAGAATGTCAATATCACTCTTACGGGTGTTCTCACCACGTACCGTCGAGCCAAACAAGCCCAGTTGCGATACTCCCACTGCCATCAGGGGAGCCTTTAATGACGAAAGGCGGTTTAATACTGACTTCTTGTTCATATCCCAAATATTTGATTGGTGCAAAAATACAAAAAGTTTACGAGACTTACCATATATTGCACGAATTTTTCTATTTATTTAATACTATGTCCTTTGTATATTTCAAATTATCTTTGTATATTTGCATCGACTAAGTGAGTTATTACTGGTTGACAGAATAAGAAATTTTGACATCATGTATGAAAGTCTTTAAAGACCTGATTCCCACTGGATTTCCCATCTAATATCTAATATCAGTTGTTTGGGATATGTTTGGGGAAAATTGACTTTCGAAATCGTCTTCCATCTGATTTTCAGAGAGTTAAACCCTGGTGGTCAATCCCTCTATGTACCTGTCGACTGCCCTCTTTGCGAACAAGAAAGAATTTCTTTCGAGTTCCTTCTTCATCCAGCTCTTTGTCTTGGTATATGTTTCCGACATGAAGACTGATGTTCTGAGGAGTAGTAGCATAAATCTCGGCAAGATGCTCGCGTGTCAGCCAAACATCTTCATCGGCAAAGCGCACGTTCACGTTTATCTTGCCCTCTTCGTCCTCGTAAAGTATTATTTTGTTCTCTTCCATGAATGAGAAATTACACGTTTACGTTATCCAAATTTATGCGATTGCAAAGATATACCACGCTGCGTGACAGCACTACTTCGGTCGATGACCTTCAGTTCAAGGTTCTTCGGCCGTTCAAGTGTTCGAGAGCTATCCTTTTGAAATCGTAAAGCTATGCTTTCGGAGTTGAAAAGCTATGCTTTTGAGGTTGGAAAGCAATGCTTTAGACCTTGTGGAGCAGTGCTCTGGAGGTTACGGAGCTATGCTCTAGAGGTTACAGAGCAGTGCTCTATAGAGGTATGGAGCTATGCTCTGTAAGGTACGGAGCAGTGCTCTATATAAGAGCCCCCAACGCTGGCGGATCAATGCAGCAAAGCTGCAGTTCAAATAGTTCAATGTGCTTCGCACAGTTCAAAAGTGTAAGGCTGCGGAGCAGCAGTTCAAATAGGCCTGCGGCCTGTTCAAGAGTTATCTCTCTCGCTTTATCGTGCACCACACCAGAGCGCAGAGGCGCAGTTCAATGCGCAATGCGCAGTTCAATGTGCTTTGCACGTTCAAAGGGTTCAATTGCGCAAACGGGCAGTTAAAAAAAATCAGCGCTGCTTCGGTCGATGACCTTCGGTTCAAGAGTTCAATGCCCTACGGGCGGTTCAAAGCGTAAGCTCACGTAAATGCTATTCTTTACGAACTATCTTATGTTTAATTTTTACAACTGCAAAATTTAGTTCTATTTCTGTCTCGGTAGTTGTCGTACTAAGATTGTGTCCCACTACTTCAGCAAGCAGGTCGCCAGTACGCTGAAGCAGTGTACGCTGCTGGGTTCCACCATCTTCCACATTCTGCAAGGCTTCCATCGTCCTGGCAAGTTCTCGCACCTGAACGAAAGTGTCCACAATCGCAAGTGTTGTCTCGACTGCACGTTTTCCTTTAAGAATCGTAGCTAACATGTAAAGACCACGCTCAGTAAATGCAGTAGGCGCCACCTTACTGAACTTGAGTTTGTTAAGGTGGTCAAAATTTTTGACCAGCTCAGCTTTCTCATATTTGTCAAGTTCGAAGAGGTAACCAAATGGAAACTTATTCGGATTGTTCTTCACGGCTTGGTTGACCTCTTTAGTCTGAACACCATAAAGCTCCGCCACATCAGCATCAATTAACACTGGCTGATTCCTCAAAACAATCATACGTCGCTCCACATCTTTAGTGGTTACAGGCATCAATTCTGTATTCATTTCCTTTGCTATCTCGGTTTTCTTATTATCCGCCATCTGAATACTTAGTTAATATGTTATACACCTTCCTTTAGTGTATTATTATGGGGTTTGGGTAAAAAACCTTATCCTGTTCAATGCAGTAGAGGGGCGAGTAAGAGGATCCCCACTCCAATGGGATACTGTTTAGAATAGTTTTGAATGGTTCAGAATGGTCCAATGCCAAAGGGCGGTTCAAAGCGACAATGTCGCAGTTTCGGGTTTCGAGTGCTATGCATCATAGGTCCTCTTCATCACCATGCTGCAACTCAAAGATATGCTTTTGCGTCTCTATCTCACGTCTCAACTCTTCTTTGGATGGGAGATAGTTCATCATATATTTGGCCTGGAAAAGTTGGTTGTTTCCAGGTAAGATTTGGAACGCGCGCGTACCGAATTCGTCAACATCCTGCTGACGATTTGTTAAAGCCGAGAAATCAGCCTTTGTTCATCTTGGCTGGAAGGATACGATCTATTACCACGAAGTTCTCTTCTATGTGATAGACGTATATCCAACGGCGATTATGCGACACCATTCGACGTGCCTCGGGGTGGATCTGTCGTAAAGTCTGTGATGTGGATTTGCCATAGAGATCTGCATAAAGAGCCAGCATTTTTATCTCTTCACGCATATTGTTGGCATAGCGAATAGCACCTTCCACGGTCATCATAGCCTTGAGGAACTTGCGCAAATCGGCCATGTCTATGCGAGCCCCATGACTGATACGAACCTCATAGATTTGCATAATCCTCGCGTACTTGGTCTATCAGTTCGTTGAAATAATCGTCAACTGACATTGTACTTGACATTATTCTCTCTCGAGTGGAAACAGCCTTTTGGGGTGTTGTATGAGTGCTGCGCACGCCATAGGAGGCAACAGGTTGACCTTCGGTCGACCTCCTTTGCCCCTCGGGATAGCTGGAGCAAACTCCTATCTCCACTCGGCTCGGTGTTGGTTCTGCTGCCACAACAGGCTTTTCTTGCACGTTTTGATACGTTTTACTCATTGTCTATATTATTGGTTATTATTTTGCAAAAATACTATTTTTATCTCATATGCAAACCCGTTGCTTAGCGATTTAACACTTTTGTCAGATATAGAACTATGTTTCTAAAGTCGCGGAGCTATGCATGGCAGCGGAGCTGCAGTTATCTCCCTCGCTTTTTCGTGCACCACACTAGAGCGCAGAGGCGCGGTTCAAAAGTTCAAGGTACTTCGCACGTTCAAAGGGTTCAATTGCGCAAACGGGCAGTTTAAAAAAATCAGCGCTGCTTCGGTCGATGACCTTCTGTTCAATGCCCTATGGGCGGTTCAATGCAACAGCGTTTAAGATAAGGCTGCGATCGATAACATTAGGCCGAGTATGAACATGCAGACGACATGAAGATACTGGAAAACGCCTTTGGTTCAGATATCGCTGCCGTGTTTCTTTAAGATAAAAAAGTGTAATGAAATGAAATAGGGTGCGAACGAAAAAAATGTGTAATGAAAAGGAATTTGGATTGAGGCAATAGCATTCCCTCCCCGCATTTTTTGATAAACACGGAAGTTGCTACCGGTTAACAACGTAACAGGCAGCACAGCCGGAAAACCGCCTTAGAGAGCCTGTGTGGAATCTCGCAGAATCCTACTTCTATTTCATTACGGGTGCAAAGGTACAAAAAAAAATGGTATGAGCGACACTTTTTAAGTGTTTTTTCGCTCGCGCGTGTGTGAAAAAGTGAGAGAGACGATTTCCGAAAAGAGCAATGGTTCTAAAACGTTTTTACAAAATACACATCTCACAAAGAGAATGACACAGAAAAAGAACGGGAATGATTTAACAGGAACACCAGGTTTTCGAAGGGGTCAAGCATCCTTAGAATTCGGCCTATGGCCTATGGTTTGACACACGGGAAAAATAACGACACCGACGTGTCTAACATAGTGTTTTTAATATATTCAACTCATGATACCAGCACTCTGGGCAGTATAATAACAACTATCTGTTTTCATTTCATGCATGCCAAGATCAAATGACTCTTAACCTCCAAGAAAAAGATAAAGATGTTTGACGACAATATAAGAAAAATTGTGAAATATATTTACATTACAAAATCAGAAAGACTACTCGGTTGCTATGCAGGGAGTTGAACATTAAGGGGTTAGAAGGGGAGCAATATGGTTGGTGAGGTCGACAAACTGAGGAATGGAGAGCTGCTCGGGACGGAGGGTGAGTAAAGTGGAGAGTGGAGAGTGGAGAGTGCCCCCTCTCCTTTAGGAAGGGAAGTAAACCCTACCCCCGACCCCTCCCCCGTAGGGAGGGGAATTGTAAGTGAAGTTTGGAGTGCGTTTATTGCATCGGCACTGAGAATCTGGCGCAGGGAGACACGCAGCATCTTTCTACGCTGGTTGAAAACGGTCTTCACGATACGGCGGAAGAGTTGTTCGTCGCAGCCGAGGAAGGTAACATCGTTGCGCGTCATGCGGATAACGGCTGACTGCACCTTGGGTGGCGGATTGAAGACAGATGGCTCGACAGTAAAGAGATATTCAACATCGTACCATGCCTGGATAAGAACGGAGAGGATGCCGTAGGTTTTGGATCCTGGCTGCGCCGCCATACGAAGGGCTACCTCTCGCTGGATCATGCCCGTACAACAAGGGATGAGGTCGCGGTTGTCAAGCATCTTGAAGAATATCTGCGAGGAGATGTCGTAAGGGTAGTTTCCAGTGAGCACGAACTCCTTTCCACCAAAAAGATTGTGGAGATCCATACGAAGGAAGTCGCCAGAGATGAGAAGCCTCTCCCCCGGCCCCTCTCCCATAGGAGCCTCTCCCCCGACCCCACTCCTATTGGGAAGGGTGGAAACTGGTTGCAAAGAGAATACCGGGAAGTGCTGACGGAGATAAGCAATGGACTCGCGGTCGATCTCGACAGCAGCCACCTTACGGGGCTTTGTGATGAGGAACTGGGTTAACACACCCATGCCAGGGCCTATCTCAAGAACAGGGATATCGGGACATGCATCGACCGTGTCGGCGATGCGGCGGGCGATGGTGAGATCGGTCAAGAAGTGCTGGCCGAGGCTTTTCTTAGGCTTTACTTGCTTCATACCTTTTCTTAGAGAGTGTTGCGACAAAGTCACAACTTACGGGACAGGACTGGGGACTGTTTTCGCTGTGCCTGTGGGTGCAAAGGTACTACTTTTTTTTCAATACAGAGGGCACAGAGTGTTAAGTAATAAAAAAAAAGTGCGAATCTTTTTGTGTTTTGACCGATATTCAGTAATTTTGCTCAGAATAATCGCAAAGGAAACAAACGTGACGAAACAAGGCAAGAACACACTGAACGTGGTGGCGTCGCTCGTGCTGGGCGGTGCCATCCTGTACTGGATGTACCGTGGTTTCGACTTCGGACGTGTTCGCGAGGTGCTACTCCATGAGATGTCTTGGACATGGATGCTGCTATCGTTTCCGTTCGGTGTGCTTGCACAGGCCTTCCGCGGTTGGCGCTGGCGACAGACTCTAGAGCCGCTGGGTGAGCAATCGCGGGCATCGGTGCGCGTGCATAGCATCTTCCTGAGCTACGCGGCGAGTCTGGTGATTCCGCGTATAGGTGAGTTTGCTCGCTGCGGTGTTCTGCACCAGAAAGACGGAGTGTCGTTTCCGAAGGCTTTAGGAACTGTGGTCACCGAGCGTGCCATCGACTCGCTGTTGGTGTTGGCGATAGCGGCACTGACGTTTGTAACACAGTTCCGCGTGTTCATGACTTTTTTCGAGGAGACGGGCACAAGCCTTGATGCCATCTTTCATCGTTTCACCACCACCGGCTGGGTGGTAACCATCGTTTGCCTTGTTGCCATCGTGGGAGTAGGATGGTTTCTGATTAAGAAGGCCCCCTCCACACCTCCCGAGCCCCCCTATCCCCCCAAATGGGGGCGAGAGGCTATATTACCACCCCATCCCTCCACTCATTCCGTTGTTGAGGAAACTGCATCAAAACATCATAGTTCCCACACCTCCCTCATATATAATAAGGTGAAAGAATCATTGGCAGGCATTTGGCAGGGTGTGATGTCGTTGAAGAATGTGAAGAACATCCCGCTGTTCATCTTCTACACACTCGCCATCTGGGGATGCTATTTCCTGCACTACTACCTGACATTCTTCTGTTTCGATGCTACGGCAGGACTAGGGATGTCGTGTGCGCTGGTGACGTTCATCGTGGGAAGCATCGCCGTGATCGTGCCAACTCCCAATGGTGCCGGGCCGTGGCACTTCGCTGTGAAGACTATGCTCATCCTTTATGGCGTCGGCGAGACTGACGCTCTGTACTTCGTGCTCATCGTACACTCCGTGCAGACGCTGCTGGTGGTGGCACTGGGAGTGTATGCGTGGGTGGCCCTGAGTATAAAGAGGAGAGTGGAGAGAGGAGAGTGGAGAGAGGAGAGTGGAGAGAGGCTATAATTCTTAACCCAAATTATTATCGATATAATGGACGACTTTTATTTTAGGAAACTATTTGTATACCAGAAAGCGATGGACATGGTAGATCAAATATATGACATTTTGAATTCATTTCCAGCTTTCGAACAAAACGCCCTCTCATCCCAATTACGCAGGGCTGCTATTTCTGTTCCCTCTAACATTGCAGAAGGAATGGGACGGTTTTCTATCAAAGAGAGAATTCATTTCATTGAGATTGCATATGGTTCACTCATGGAAACATTATGCCAATTAGAAATCGCAAAAAGAAGACACTATATAGACGGTCATCAATTCGAGACGTTCGAATGTGAAATAATAGAAATAGCAAAGACCGCATCTGGTCTACGTACAACCTTCATGGAGAAATTAAATAACGATAATCATTAACTTTGGAGAGAACGAGTGGCAAACTGGAGATGTAATCTCTCTCCCCTCTCCTCTCTCCCCTAAAAAACTTAACCTATGAACGAAATTTGTAACTTAAAGCCGGAATGCATCTGGCGCAACTTTTACAACCTGACTCAGGTGCCGCGTCCAAGTGGACACCTAGAGAAAGTACAACAATTCCTGCTTGATTTTGCCAAGCAGGCCGGTGTGGAAGCCTTCATTGACGAAGGCCGTAACGTGGTAATGCGCAAGCCTGCCACACCAGGCATGGAGAACCGCAAGGGTGTGATTCTACAGGCCCACATGGACATGGTGCCTCAGAAGACTCCTGAGTCGACACATGACTTTGTGACCGATCCCATCCAACCTTGGATTGATGGCGAATGGGTGAAGGCAAAGGGTACCACTCTGGGTGCCGACAACGGTCTCGGCGTAGCTGCCATCCTCTCAGTGATGGAGGCTAAGGACCTGAAGCATGGTCCGGTGGAAGCATTGATCACTGCCGATGAAGAGACAGGTATGTATGGTGCAAACGACCTGCCGGAGAACATGCTGAAGGGCGATATACTGTTAAACCTGGACTCCGAGACTTGGGGCAAGTTCGTGATTGGCTCGGCCGGCGGCATCGACGTCACCGCCACACTCGACTATAAGGAGGTAGAGACCGACCCGCAAGACGCTGCCGTACGCGTGACACTGAAGGGACTGCGCGGTGGTCACTCAGGATTGGAGATCCACGAGGGTCGCGGCAATGCCAATAAGATGATGGTGCAGATCGTGCGTGAGGCTGTTGAGGAGTGCGAGGCCCGTCTGGCCAGCTGGCATGGCGGCAACATGCGCAATGCCATTCCGTTTAAGGCCGAAGTGGTACTCACACTACCGAAAGAGAATGTCGCAGCCCTGAAGGAACTTGTCCAGGACTATCTGGAAGATTTCACCGACCAGTACAAGAACATCGAGAGTGGCATCGAACTGATAGTCGACGATGTAGAAACTCCGAAGATGGAAGTACCCGTGGAGATTCAGGACAACATCATCAATGCCATTTATGGCTGTCACAACGGTGTGCTGCGCATGATTCCGAGCTATCCTGATGTTGTTGAGACATCGAGCAACCTCGCCATCATCGACATCGAGGACGGCAAGGCTTCGCTGAAGGTGTTGGCTCGCTCAAGCCGCGAGGATATGAAGGCCGTAATCGTAAACACGCTGCAGAGCTGCTTCAACATGGCAGGCATGAAGGTGGAGACGGCTGGCTCATATGGCGGCTGGGATCCGAATCCTAACAGTGAGATGTTGCACCTGCTGCTGAAGATCTACAAGGAGCTGAATAACGAAGTAGGCATCATCCAGGTGGACCATGCCGGTCTGGAGTGTTCAGTCATCCTCGGCAAGTATCCTCACCTCGATGTGGTAAGCCTCGGTCCTACTATGAAGAGTCCTCACACCACCACAGAGCGTGCACTGATTGCAACAGTAGAACCCTTCTGGCAGTTGTTGAAGAAGGCACTGGAGGAGATCCCTGTGAAGTAAGAGCACTACCCTTTCCCCGTAGGGGAGAAGCCCCCCTTCCGGGAGGGGGGTAAGAACGGTTCAGAAGGGTTAAGAGAAGAATCGTCTATTTAAAACGGCCTGCGTCGAAAAGCGCAGGCCGTTCTGTCTCTTACAATCTGAGTTTTCCCCAAAAACATTTACGACTATACCAAAGACAGCAGTTCTGCGAAATCGTCGATGAGGACATCGGCACCGGCTGCACGGAGGTCGTCGGCAGAGGCATTGCCATAGGTGACGCCGCAAGTCTTGGCACCAGCTCGCGCTCCCATGAGAATATCGACCGGCATGTCACCCACAACGAGAGCCTCAGCAGCAGGGACGCCGCAGGCGCTAAGCGTCAGCAAGACAGGCTCAGGGTCAGGTTTGGCATGTCTGACATCATCAGCTCCGAGAATAAACGAGATATAGTCGATGACATCCATGTCACTAAGGAATTCCCGCAACGAGGCCGAGGACCGTGATGAAGCCACCGTTAACTTAAAACCCTGTGCATGCAACTGCTGCAACGTCGTTCTGACATGCGGGAACAAGGCCGGCACGAACCGTTTTTTGTTGATATCGAAGATGCGGCGATACGTGGCGGCACATTGGTCGGCCATCTCATCAGAGATGTCGGGATAGAGTTGTACGAAACAGTCGCGCAACGGCAGCCCGATGGTGGCGGCACATGCCTCGTCATCAGCCACTGGTAGGGACAGTTCCTCCATGGTCTGCCGCATGGTCAGCAGAATATTGCGACGAGTATCTCCAAGTGTCCCGTCGAAGTCAAAGATAATCAATCGGATATTCTTCATTAGTCTTGACCATTATTTGCTGGTAGAGAATGAATAAGGCCGATCCTGCAGGCCAGTACCGCGCTGAAGGTTGGGTTTGGGCGACATGGTGTAAACCACCTCCCCGCCCTGTTGCAAATCGCTGCGCTTCAGGAAGTTGCGAGTATAGTTGCTGCCGTTGAACGTCATGCGGTCGATATAGCAGTTCTGCCCAGAGTTATTCTCAGCCCTGAAGGTCAATGTGCGTCCATTCTCGAGGTGCACGGTGGCTTTATTAAAATAAGGTGTACCCACGATATATTCGCCAGACGCGGGGCAGACGGGATAGAAGCCCAGTGCCGAGAACACATACCACGCCGATGTCTGTCCGTTGTCCTCATCGCCACAGTAGCCGTCGGGCCGTGCGGAATAGAGACGGTCCATGGTCTCGCGCACCCAATGCTGTGCCTTCCATGGCTGGCCAGCATAATCGTAGAGGTATATCATGTGTTGGATGGGCTGGTTACCATGGGCATAGTTGCCCATACCGGCAATCTGCATCTCTCGAATCTCGTGGATGACACCACCGTAATAGCTATCGTCGAAGACGGGTGGAACGACGAACACCGAGTCGAGCATCTGGGCGAACACATTGTCTCCGCCCATGAGGCTGATGAGTCCGGCAGGATCGTGGAACACCGACCAAGTGTAGTGCCAAGAATTGCCCTCGGTGAAGTCGCCGCCCCACTTAAACGGGCTGAAAGGTTCCGAGAACTCCCCGTTTTCCTTGCGTCCCTGCATGAGGTTATACTTCGGATTGAACAGATTGCGGTAGTTCATGGCACGACGGGCATAGACGTCAATCTCCTTCTTCGACTTTCCCAATGCCTTGCCCACCTGCCAAATACACCAGTCATCATAGGCATACTCCAACGTGCGGGCAGCACTCTCATTGATCTTCACATCGCAAGGTACATAACCGAGCTTATTGTAATAGTCGAAGCCCAGACGGCCTGTCGACGCAATATCGGGATGCACGGCATTTGCTCCGTGGACAAGTGCTTGCCAAAGAGTTTCTTTGAGCTGAGGAGTTGAAGTGTTGAGATGTTGTAGAGAATTGAGCAAGCCGTCGGCGACGACGGCAGCCGAGTTGTTGCCCACCATGCAGTTACGATGACCGGGGCTAGCCCATTCGGGCAGGAAACCGCTCTCGAGATATGCGTTAGCGAGGCCTTCCAGCATCCTTTCACCCATCGATGGATACAGCAGGTTGACCAGAGGGAATAGCGAGCGGAATGTATCCCAGAAGCCCGTGTCGGTAAACATATATCCCGGGCGTACCTCACCATTGTAAGGACTGTAGTGAACTACATTACCCTGAGCATCGTATTCGTAGAACATGCGCGGGAAGAGTGTGGCGCGGTAGAGACAGGAGTAGAACGTACGAAGATGTTCAATGTTTTCATCTTCTATTTCAATACGCCCCAGCACATTGTTCCAGCGCTGGCATCCTGCCTCCTTCACTTCGTCGAACGAGCGGTTGCCGACTTCCTGCAGATTGCGCTCAGCTTGTTCAGGAGAGATAAATGATGAAGCCACACGAATGGTGACCTGCTGGCCTTTCTTCGTTATAAAGCCAGCCATCGCCATCACATGATTGCCCTCGGCCTCATTATTGACAACCGTTATGTCACCGTCCTTTTGAATGCCCCAGAACTCAAAGGGGGTATCGAACTGCACGATGAAATAATTGCGGAAACTCTTTGGCACACCGCCACTGTTGCGCGTGGTATAACCTGTGATGGTGTGTTTGTTCACATCGTACTTGATGGCCGAGCCCTTGTCAAAGGCATCGACGACAATGCGGGCGATGCCCTTATCCATGCTGGTTTCAGGGAACGTGAATCGCATGATGGCTGCTCGCTCGGTAGGAGCAATCTCTGCCCAGATGTCATAGTCGGCCAGATACACCTTATAATAATACGGGCGCGCGTCCTCGGTCTTGTGCGAGAACCAACTGGCCCGTTCCTCCTCGTCATAAATCATCTTGGCCGTGGGACCAGACACCCTGTCCACTTCCGGCATGATGGAGAACTGTCCATAGTCGTTGATCCAAGGCGACGGCTGGTGTGTCTGCTTGAAGCCGCGTATCTTGTTTGCGGTGTAGGTGTACTGCCACCCGTCGCCCATCTTTCCAGTCTGCGGAACCCAGAAATTCATGCCCCATGGCATAGCGATGGCGGGGTAGGTATTGCCCGTGGAAATAGCATAGGTTGACATAGTGCCAACGAGTGGATTGACGTAGTCGGCCAGTTGCTGGGCACGCACAGGTGCTGCCAGCATGATCACCAAAATGGTGACGAGGGATGATTTTGTGATGCTCATATTGATGACAGGTTGCATTATTTCTGCAAATGTACAAAAAAAAGATGAAAGAAGAGAGATATATGATGATAGTTTTTTCAAAAAGAAAGAAAACTTTATAACTTTTTGAACATTAAACTTGGAACTTTTAACTTTTTATTGTACCTTTGCACACGATTTAGATAAGGTCACCCGAAACACGGATGACATAGTATGAATTAAAACCACAACAATTATGGACGATTATCCGGCGGACAGTTATAAACGTCAGGCCCGAGGATAATGCCCACAGCGGCTAATCCTCTGGGCGATAATTATCAATTGTCAATGAGCAATTTTCAATTTAAAAGAGGATTAGCACAATGAAGACATACTGGAATACTACAGGTAACCTTTCCCATCTGGCAGAGTGGGAACCGAATTGTTGGATACAGGTGACGTGTCCAACCGAGGAAGATCAGCGCGAACTCGAAGAGCGCTTCAACATTCCCGACTATTTCATCAGTGACATCAGCGATACCGACGAGCGTGCCCGCTACGAGTACGACGACGGTTGGATGCTCATCATCCTTCGCATACCCTATGTGAAGGAGATACGCTCGCGCACACCCTATACCACCGTACCGCTGGGTATCATCCACAAGCGCGACGTGACCATCACCGTGTGTTTCTATGAAACCAATATGATGCTCGACTTCGTCAGCTTCCATCAGAAGCGCGGCGTGGGCTTCATCGATCATGTCGACCTGACTTTCCGACTGTTCCTGTCGTCGGCGGTGTGGTACCTGAAGCGCCTGAAACAGATCAACACTCTAATCGACAAGGCCAAGCACAATCTGGACCATAGCGTGAACAATGAGAGCCTGATCGGACTCTCCCGTCTGCAGGACTCGCTCACCTACTTCAACACATCCATTCGCGGTAACGAGAACCTGCTGCAGAAGTTGAAGTTCAAACTGCAGGTCGACGAGCTTGACGATGACCTCATCGAGGACGTAAACATTGAGATGACGCAGGCTCGCGAGACCACTGCCATCTACTCGAACATCCTCGAGTCGACGATGGACACCTACTCCAGCATCATCAACAACAACATGAACACCGTGATGCGTACGCTGACATCAGTCTCGATCATCATGATGTTCCCCACGCTCATCGCCTCGCTGTTCGGTATGAACCTTGTCAACGGCATGGAAGATTCGCGGTTCGGCTTTATGATCGCACTGGTCATCTCCATCGTCGTTTCGGGACTTACGTGGGCCATCCTGCGCTACAAACGACTGTTATAAGCCGAAAAAGCAGACATTATCAAGGAAAATTGTTGAAAAAGTGGAATTTCTTTTGGAGATTCCATTTTTTTTGATTAAGTTTGCAGGTTGAAGAAGTATGGGTAAGGGATTATGTGCCCTTTCCCATAGTTTAGAAGTGTGTAAAATAAAACCGAATCATCAACTTAAACCAGTGAAATGATGAACTCTCAAGAGAATGCCCTGGAACAGGGACAGTTAGCAGAAGAGCAAGTTGCAGCAGAGGCTGCAGCTGAAGTACAGAACGTGGTAGAAGAAGCCGTTGCACCCGCCGAGGAGCCCGCAGTTGAGGAAGTACCCGCAGAGGAGCCTGTGGTTGAAGAAGTTCCTGCTGAGGAGCCTGCAGTTGAGGAAGCACCTGCTGCCGAGGAGCCCGCAGTTGAGGAAGCACCTGCCGAGGAACCCGTAGCTGAGGAAGCACCTGCTGAGGAGCCTACAGCTGAGGAAGCACCCGCAGAGGAACCCGCAGCCGAGGAAGTTCCTGCAGAAGATGTGGCTCCCCTCCTTTCGGAGGAATCGGAAGAGGCCGAGGCTGAAAAGAAGGTCTATTCCACAAAGCAGGAGGTGCTTGACCGCGTGAAGGAAATTGCTCACAGTGACGAGAACCCTCAAAAAGACGAAGTAGATCTGTTGAAGACGGTGTTCTACAAGTTGCATATCGCCGAGCGCGAGCAGCAACTGAAGGAATACATCGACGGCGGTGGCGATCCCGACAACTATGTCGTGCGCCCCGACGACCTTGAAGAAATGTTCAAGGCCGAGATGAACGTCATCAAGGAGAAGCGCGCCAAGGTGTTCCAGGCTCAGGAAGCTGAGAAGCAGGAGAACCTGAAGAAGAAACTTGAGATCATCGAGAAGATAAAGTCGATGGCAACCTCGCCCGACGAGGCCAACCGCTCCTACCAGCAATTCAAGGAGCTGCAGCAGCAGTGGCGCGACATCAAGGCCGTGCCCGCCGAGCGTGCCAACGAACTCTGGCGCAACTACCAGCTCTACGTGGAGCAGTTCTACGACCTGCTGAAGTTGAACAACGAGGCTCGTGAGTACGACTTCAAGAAGAATCTCGAACTAAAGACGAAGCTCTGTGAGGCAGCCGAGAAGCTCGCCGAGGAGAACGACGTCATCAGCGCCTTCCACCAGTTGCAGGAGCTCCATGCTCAGTACCGCGAGATCGGTCCTGTGTCGAAGGACCTGCGCGAGGAGGTATGGGCACGCTTCAAAGCCGCCTCTACCACCGTCAACAAGCGCCACCAGCAGCATTTCGAGGCTCTGCGTGCCCGCGAGGAAGAGAACCTGAAGAAGAAAACAGAGCTCTGCGAAAAGGTGGAGGCTATTGCCAAGGAAGAGAACAAGGGCGCCAGCGACTGGGAGAAGCACACTAAGCAGATCATCGAGCTGCAGAACGAATGGAAGACCATCGGCTTTGCACCGCAGAAGATGAATGTGAAGATCTTCGAACGCTTCCGTGCTGCCTGCGACGACTTCTTCTCCCGCAAGACCGAATTCTTCCGTGGCATGAAGGAGCGTTTCGCCGAGAATACCGAGAAGAAGCGTGCCCTCGTCGAGAAGGCACAGGCCCTGCAGGACAGCACCGACTGGAAGTCGACGAGCGACAAGCTCATCGCTCTGCAGAAGGAGTGGAAGACCATCGGCATGGTGCCCAAGAAGATAGGCGACCAGCTGTGGAACGAATTCCTTGCTGCCTGCAACAAGTTCTTCGAGGCTCGCAATGCCGCTACTGCCGGCACCCGCAACGAAGAGCGTGCTAACCTCGAGGCCAAGCGCGGCATCATTGCCCAACTGCGTGAAATCCTTGAAAATGCTTCCGACGATGCCCAGGAGAAGGTGCACGAGCTCCTCGACCAGTACCAGCAGGTTGGCCACGTGCCCTACCGCGAGAAAGACAAGCTCTACAAGGAGTATCGCGAGGTAGTGGACAAGATCTACAAGGAACTGAACATATCGACAGCCCGTCGCCGCCTGGACAGCTTCAAGAGCAACCTGAAGAATATGGCACGCCGTGGCGAAGACGCCCTCGACAACGAGCGCACACGTCTGATGCGCCGCTACGAACAGATGAAGCAGGAAATCCAGACCTATGAGAACAACCTCGGCTTCCTGAATGCCGCTTCCAAGAAGGGCAGCTCACTCATCGACGAGATGAACCGCAAGGTTGAAAAGCTGAAGGAAGACCTGAAGCTCACCTACGACAAGATCAAGGCCATCGACGACGCCAACGCCGCCGAGGAGGCCGAAGAGAATGCCGAGGCATAAAGTCCCACCCTGCCCTCCCCAATAGGGAGGGTCAATAAACGGAATACACAGACGGGGGTGTGAACCCCCGGTTTGGAAGGTCGTTTTTTAGTTATTAAAGTGCCGAAAGTACGACAGAACTACCAGATTCAATTCTGTCATACTTTCGGCACTTTTTTGTTATTCTGTCTTATGCTGGTGGTTTCGCTCCCGTCTCTGTTCTTATTTCTGGGGGTTTCATGGCTCCCTCCCTATTGGGGAGGGCTGGGGTGAGGCCACAAAAAAACTTCCTCCGAAAAGAGGAAGTTTTGCGTTGGGGTACCCGGACTCGAACCAGGAAAGGCAGGACCAGAATCTGCAGTGTTACCATTACACCATACCCCAATCTTTTTGCCATCGTTCCACCCTTGGAACTGAATTGCGGATGCAAAGGTACTGCTTTTTTTTGAATTACCAAGCGTTTTCGCAACTTTTTTTATAAAAAAAACGAAAATACACCTATTTCTACTTGTTATTCGGCAAAAAGGCATTATCTTTGCAGGGAATATCATAAACACCCAAGCGAAAAAGAATAAAAACAGAACAACATACTGAATGGAACAAACAAAAACCGCCGCAACGGCCGTATCACCAGCCGAAAAACTGGTAAACACTATCATTAAAGGTATACAAGAGAAAAAAGGACAAGACATCACAGTGGTCGACCTGCGTGGCATCGACGGTGCCATCGCACAATACTTTGTGATCTGCCAGGGAAACACGCCCACACAGGTGGAAGCCATCACCGACTCCGTGGCTGAGACTGCCCGTATCGACGCGGGCGAGAAGCCTGCACACGTGGTGGGACTTGAACTCGCCCACTGGGTAGCGATGGACTTCACCGATGTCATCGTACACATCTTCGTGCCTGACATGCGCAGCTACTACAACATAGAAAACTTGTGGCAGGATGCTGTCCAAACCGATATTCCGAATTTAGACTGACACAGATATGGAACAACAGAACAAAGATAAGAACAACAATCAGCCGAAGATGCCCAAGTTCAACATGGGCTGGCTCTACGGCCTGATCATCTTCGCGTTGCTCATGCTGTTCTTCACCGACGGCGGCAACTCACTCACCTCGGCAGCAGCCGGTTCGGCTCGCCAGGAAGCCACATACACGAAGTTCAAAGAATATGTGGCAAAGGGTTATGCTCAGAAGGTGGAAGTGAACACGTCGGAGAAGAAACTGAAGATGTTCGTGAAGACGAAGAACATCCGCGACGTCTTCAACATGACCGCCCAACAGACGGGGCCGGAGCCCTTCGTCAACGTGCAGTATGGCTCGCCCGACGAACTCGACAAATACCTGACCGAGGTACAGCAGAAAGGGCTGCTCGTCGACTTCAGCTACAACAACAAGACCTCGAGCATCCTCGAGAACTTCCTCTATAGCGTAGGTCCGCTCCTACTCTTCTTCGTCCTCATGTACTTCCTCTTCAACCGCATGGGAAGCGGCATGGGCGGCGGAGGCATCTTCAATGTCGGCAAGTCGAAGGCGAAGATGTACGAGAAGGGCAACGACCTCGGCATCACGTTCAAGGACGTGGCCGGACAGGCCGGCGCTAAGCAGGAGGTACAGGAGATTGTGGAGTTCTTGAAGAACCCGAAGAAATACACCGACCTGGGTGGAAAGATTCCCAAGGGCGCCCTCCTTGTAGGTCCTCCGGGAACGGGTAAGACGCTACTCGCAAAGGCTGTGGCCGGCGAGGCTGGCGTGCCGTTCTTCTCCATGTCGGGTTCTGACTTCGTCGAGATGTTCGTCGGCGTCGGTGCCAGCCGTGTGCGCGACGTGTTCCAGCAAGCCAAGGCCAAGGCACCCTGTATCATCTTCATCGACGAGATCGACGCCGTGGGACGTGCCCGCTCGAAGAATCCCTCCATGGGAGGCAACGACGAGCGCGAGAACACCCTCAACGCCCTGCTCACCGAGATGGACGGCTTCGGCACCAACAGCGGCGTCATCGTGCTGGCTGCCACCAACCGCGTCGACATGCTCGACTCCGCCCTGCTGCGTGCCGGACGCTTCGACCGCGAGATACACGTCGACCTGCCCGACCTCACCGAGCGCAAGGAGATCTTCAACGTACATCTGAAGCCCATCAAGGTAGACTCAAGCCTCGACATCGACTTCCTCGCCCGTCAGACACCAGGCTTCTCGGGTGCCGACATTGCCAACGTCTGCAACGAGGCCGCCCTGATTGCCGCACGCCATAACGGCGAGACCGTCACCAAGCAGGACTTCCTCGACGCCGTCGACCGAATCATCGGCGGTCTGGAGAAGAAGACCAAGGTGATGACTGCTTCCGAGAAGCGCGCCATCGCCCTCCACGAGGCCGGCCATGCCACTGTGTCGTGGTTCTGCGAACATGCCAATCCGCTCGTGAAGGTGAGCATCGTTCCGCGCGGACAAGCCCTTGGTGCAGCATGGTATTTGCCCGAAGAGCGGCAGATCACCACGAAGGAGCAGATGCTCGACGAGATGTGTTCCCTGCTGGGAGGACGTGCCGCCGAGGAACTCTTCACAGGTCATATCTCAACAGGTGCCATGAACGACCTCGAGCGTGCCACGAAGAGTGCCTTCGGCATGATTGCCTATGCCGGCATGAGCGACCGCCTGCCCAACATCTGCTACTACAACAACCAGGAATACCAGTTCCAGCGTCCCTACTCCGAGACCACTGCCAAGACTATCGACGACGAGGTGTTGAAGATGATCAACCAGCAGTACGACCGTGCCAAGCAACTGCTCACCGAGCACAAGGAAGGTCACAACGAGCTGGCCGAGCTGCTCATTTCGCGCGAGGTCATCTTCGCCGAAGACGTAGAGCGCATCTTTGGCAAGCGCCCGTGGGTGAGCCGTTCGCAGGAGATCATCGAGGAGAATGCGTCACTCATTGAGAGCACAGAGAGCGCAGAGAACACAGAGAAGCCAGAGGACACGGAGAAAACTGACGTCCCCGCTCTGGAGGACATGCCCGAGGCCGTGCGTAAAGCCCAAGAGGAATACGAGCGCAACCAGCAATCCACCAACCCAGCTTAGTCTTTGAACGTCGCGTAGCGACATTGAACCGCGCCGCAGGCGCTTTGAACTTTATGAAGAACTTCATCATCCGCACCATCACCGGCATCCTCTTCGTTGCCATTATGGTTACCGGCATCTGCCTGCGTGGCGATGCCATGATTCTGCTGTTTGCCCTCATCACGGGACTCACCCTGTGGGAGTTCACGGGACTCGTCAACGAGCACGTCGCCGACACCACCGTCAACCGCTTCATCACCACAGCGGCAGGTGTCTACCTGTTCCTCGCCTTCGCCGGCTACTGCACAGGCATCGTGCCGCCAGCGGTCTTCATCCCCTATCTGCTCACGCTCATCTACCTATTCATCAGCGAGCTATACCTCAAGCAGAAGAACCCCATTCAGGACTGGGCCTACACCATGCTCTCACAGCTCTACATCGCCCTACCCTTCTCCATGATCAACGTACTCAGCTTCCAGGCCGACCCGCAGACAGGACAGGTGGCCTACCACTGGCTGCTACCCATGAGCGTGTTCATCTTCCTCTGGGCCAACGACACGGGAGCCTATTGCGCCGGCTCGCTCTTCGGCCGCCACAAGCTGATCCCCCGCATCTCTCCCGGAAAGACATGGGAAGGTTCCATCGGCGGTGCCATCATCGTCCTCATCATCGCTGCCGTGATCGGCCGACTCACAACCGAATCCCCCTCCGAACTATCAACTATCAACTACCAACTATCAACTATCGAATGGCTCGGTCTCGGCCTCGTCGTGGTGTTCTTCGGCACATGGGGTGACCTTGTGGAAAGCCTCTTCAAGCGCACACTCGGCATCAAGGACTCCGGCAACATCCTGCCCGGACACGGAGGTATGCTCGACCGCTTCGACTCCTCCCTCATGGCCATCCCTGCCGCTGTCGTCTATCTCTACACCCTGCAGTTCCTGGGATAATGGCCATTATCATCACCTATCGCCGTACACGTCGCCTTTCCATGCGTATAGCACAGAATGGCGACGTGCGCGTTTCTGCCCCTCTCGGCATGGCGAAACGTGAGGTGGAAGCATTCATCGAGAAGAACCGCGAGTGGATGGAAGCGGCCCGCAAGAAAGTCGCCAGTCGCCAACAGCAGCGCCATGACTTCTATGCCCAGCTGCCACTCGACACCTCAGCCCAGCGACGCGACGCCACCCAGCGTTTGCAGACCATCGTTGCCCCATTGTTGCAACGATATGCCAGCGAGATGGGCGTACAGCCAGCCGCCGTCACCTATCGCAAAACCATTTCCAGGTGGGGTTCCTGCAACCACCGCACACGCCGCATCTCCCTCTCCATCTACCTCCTGCTGCTGCCCGACTGGTGCATCGAACACGTGGTCGTTCATGAACTCGCCCATCTGCTCGTGCCCAACCACGGCCCCGCTTTCTATGCCGTCATGGACCGCCACTTCCCCCGTTGGCGCGAAGCCCGTGCCGAGACCCGCCGCCTCTGCAAATCCAAACACACTCATTCTTAGTAGGGAAGCCCCACCCCAGCCCTCCTCGGGGTCTCAAAAAGACACGCTCCAGTTCGGCTAAAGGCATGCCCCCGTTCATCAGGAAGCATGCTTTCGTTCAACAGGAAACATGCTCCCGTTCAACAGGAAACATGCCTTTGTATATCTATAGTATTGACCTAGTTCAGTAAATTAACTTAATTTGATGAGTAAAATAACTTAATTTGCTAAGTAAATTAACTTAATTTGCTAAGTAAATTAACTTAATTTGCACGGTAAAATAACTTAATTTACTGAACAAAACAAGTTAAATTACAAAATAGGCTCAATTCATTTGCAAAACTAGAGTAATGCTTTGGCTCTTCAATCACATCGCTCCAGCCACACAAAAGCATTGCTAACGGGGGTTCAAACACCGCTTCGCATCATATAAAGCATGAGGTACAGCCGGATGATGTGGCCGCACCTCATATATTATTGCCTTTTCTTGTTTTATGAACTATGATGGTTGTACGAATTCTGGGTTATCTTTGACTTTTTTAGACGATAAGGAATGAAAATTGCAGAAAAATTTGGTGGTATCGGAAAAATGTCGTACCTTTGCAAACGCATTTGAAAAATAGGGGCGTAGCCCAGTTGGTTTAGAGCGCTGCAGTCACATTGCAGAGGTCCCCGGTTCGAGCCCGGGCGTCCCTACAGAAAGAGAAGTCATCGCAAGATGGCTTCTCTTTTGGTACCCTACCAATAGCTAATTGAAGATTGATTATTGATAACTGTGCGGAGGCTAACGGATGTTGATTATCAGCTACTTACAGAGTTAGTGTAAAGTACTGGCATCTCTTTTTAGACTCATTCTGCCCATTCTGCACGCTCTTGGTAACGAAAAACGTGCTTGATGGCAGAATAATATATTACTATGTCATTTTCTTGTTTTCGGTAAATTGGAATTTGGAATATTATTGCAAAGGCGGGATATCCTCCATAGAATAGATGCCTATCTTTTCACGCATCCATTGGCTGAATTGTCCTTTGCCGATACCTATCTCATTTTGAAGAAATCTATAAAGATCCACATCATTTTCATCAGTAGCCAATGCTCGTTTCAGTGCTTGATAGCCACCTCTTCTGAATAGTTCATGGCACACAATCTTTCCAACCAGATACGATGGAGACGTCTGATTGTCCATTGTGTAGAATTTATCATCCATATCTGTCAAGTCAGAATCAGGGTGAGCATCCAGCCATGCTTTCATTCGTCCGTAATGTGTGCGGTGAGACAAACCGAATTGTTTTTGTGTTGTATTCACATATTCTGCTATTCCTTGTATTAAAAGAAAATGCGCATTTGGATATGTCGGATTGATGAGCCGTGCAATTTCGTGCTGGTAGTTCTCTCCGTGAACGGAATCACCATATATGATGTAATTCCTCCTGTCGAAGGTGCCACCGGAATTGCCTTGTTCATTGCCCATTCCGATGAGATAGTCAAAGCCTTTCATCTTTTGTTGCTCATAGACATTAGGGGCGATATACTGCGTGATATGTTCGGGAAGATTCACGCCTAACTTCTCATGCAGCAATCTGATCAGTTCATTGGCAGCATGGGCATTCTTCTCGTTAAATTGAAAATCCGGGTAAAAGCAGTAGTCTATCAATCCTATTGTTTTGTGCTGCCATTTGCGCGTGTAATAATCAATCCAATTATGAATCTTGAATGCACCGTTCTTGTCCTTTTTTACGATATGATTGGTAATGGCAAGCACAAATATCGCTTTGTCGTCATTGTAAGGTGTATAAAACATGGATCGGATGACATACGCACCGTTTTCAGGGCGTATCTCCAAAACCTTATTAAGATAAGCATAAAGATTTGCATTCAGAAAGCCTTCACAACTAATCAAATCGGCCTGTTTCCATTTGAGTCTATCCTCTTCATTCCATTGAGGGAAGCATGTCGTAGTGTCATCATGTGCCTCAACAAATGATTTCCACAAGTCATAAACCACCGCCTTATCGGGGTCGGCATTGTTCTCCACATCTACTTGATTAGAAGTCCATTCCCAATTTTGTGCTTGCACAACTGATGATATAATTAACAACGCTGCAATTAATACTTGTTTCATACGTAAATCTTCTTTATTAAAATCCCGATTTATCTGTTTATTTTGCTATTCTTTATTGTTTGCAACTATATACGAACAATATTTACTGAGTAGATTAGACAAAGGCAAATCACCTTTCTGGTACCGTTCAGCATCGAGCTTTAGGATTCTTTCGCGCACAGGTTTTCTTCCTTTGAACATGGCCTTGAGATACGGAATGCCATCCTCCTCGTTAACGCTTACCTCGGTGAAGAACTGCGTCAAGTCCTCTGCATCATAGATGATGGAATAACTTGGACGCTTGGCTCCAGGAATGTCCTCTATCAGGATATTCTTATCAACCAAATCCTGTATGTCACGTATGGCGGTGTCCTTCGAACACTTAGCCAATGTCGCCCATGTCTTTGACGTTATCTTTGCCTCATAGCCGTCAAGGAAGAGATTGAGCATCTGTGTCTGACGCTCAGTCATTGGAACATTAGATGCCTTCTGCCAGAAGAAGCTCTTATTCAGTATTGTTGTGACTATGGTTTCGGACTCGTCGAGAGCCTCTACCAATTTCTGCATGTACCATACTAACCATTCTGTAATGTCACCATCGCCATGCTGCATCCGCTCCAAAATATCGTAGTAGTGTTTTTTGTCCTTGTTAATCTGTGATGAGACATTGTAAAAACGGAACTCGCTCTTCTCTCCACGCGCCAAGAGCATGTCAGACAGAATACGAGCCAAACGACCATTGCCATCCTCGAAAGGATGAATGCTCACAAACCAGAAATGAGCGATGGCAGAACGAATGACACTGCTCACCGGCTCTTTGCTATCGAACCAGGTGAGGAACTTTTGCATCTCAACTTCCACACGGTCAGGAGATGGAGCAATATAGTGAATTTTCTCGCGTCCGAACATTCCACTGATAATGTGCTCCTCATTTGTACGGTACTGACCGATTTCTATCTGACTGCCTTCGCTATAGCCTAATGGAAAGAAAGCGGCCTGCCAAGCGCACAGTTTCTCTTTATTAAGGGGCAAATCATAATGTTGAATCGCTTCAAGCATTATACCCACAACAGAATCGACATAATGCGAAGGTGCAGAATATTTCACATTCTCAATCCCGAGCTTTCTGGCAATTGAGGAACGAACCTGGTCCACGTTTAGCTGGATGCCTTCTATCTCCGAAGAATACACAACGTCATAAGTCAAATTCTCTGCCATAGCTCGTAGTTTGCTATCAAAGCCCAGCGTACTCAACCTCCCATAAAGTAACCCCTGTTTACGGAATACTTTCTCCTGAAGAAGTGACACTTGTGAAGTATCCCAACGGAAGTTTGTCCAATTGTCTCTTTCGTGTATATACATAACGCTTTTGACCTTTGTGCAACGAAATACTATTTGTATCGTCGCAAATTCTGCGGCAAAAATACGAAGAAATTGCCAAACAACCAAATTTTCTAAGGAAATAACGCAAAATTTGCGACGTTTTTCGTTGACAAAACGTCGTATCCCAACTTTTAACTGGCTAAATATGCATAAATGTACAAAAATCCCCCGCCATCGGAAATCGACGACGGGGGAAACCTATGATAATTAGTTTTGATTACTTGAGATCCTCTACAGCTGCTTGGCCTGCGGTCAGATTTCTTAGGGGGAGAAGAGAGCCCCACCCCAACCCTCCCCCGGGAGGGAGAAAGTTTCTTACAGGACTGGCAGGAGGTATTCCCAGATGAGGTCGATATAGGGCTGATAGAGGGAGGACGACGTGGTGAGCACGAGGACGGCGTCGCGGTCGGGGAACACCATGATATATTGTCCTGCGAAGCCGTCGGCGCGGAATGCGTTATGGCGGCATATCCACATCTGGTATCCGTAGCCCTGCACCCAATCGTTGTTATCTTTGTTGAGTCCAGCCTTCTCGAGGTCTTCGAAGCGAGTGCCGGAGGGGGCCGACGCCACCTGATAGCTCGACATCTCCTTCAGCCATTCGGCAGGTACGATCTGCTTGCCGTTCCACTTTCCTTCCTGCAGAAACAGCTGTCCCATCTTCGCCATATCCTCGGTCTTCAGCGAGAGTCCCCATCCGCCGCAGTTGATTCCCTGCGGACTCTCTTCCCACTCCGGGCGGTTGATGTGCAAAGGCTGGAACAGGCGGGTGTCGAGGTAGTCGAGGAGTTTCTCGCCTGTCACCTTCTGGAGGATGGCGGAGAGCATGTAGGTTCCAATGGAGTTGTACAGATAGTACTCGCCCGGCTTGTGCTTGACAGGCCATGAGAGGAATCCCTGAACCCAGTCGACGGTATCTATTCTCTGATTGTGTGGTTCTTCATCATGTCCGCAGGTCATCGTGAGCAGGTCGCGAACGGTCATCGCCTTGAGGTTTTCGCTCTGCTCAGCCGGCAGTTTGTCGGGGAAGAAGCTAACAACGGGGTCGGTGAGGTTGAGCTTCCCTTCGCTGATGGCGAGTCCGACAGCCGTTGCTGTGAAGGTCTTGCTGACCGAGAACATCGGATGCGGTGTCTCTGCCGTCTGCCCGTTGAACCACTTTTCGAGAACCACCTGCCCGTGCTTTAGGATCATGATGCTGTGGAGGGTGATAGAGTCGGGTGCGACGGGTCGTGTCTGCGTGGCATTAACGAACGAATCGACTGCTGCCACCACTTCTGCCGAAGCCTGTGTCCTGGGCAGGTCGATTACCTCTTTCTTCTGTCTGCAGCCTGACAAAAACAATGTTGCCAGAGCGCACAATAACAATGCTTTCTTCATAAGGTTGTAATTGATAGTTAATAATTCATTGAAATTTTCGTACAAATATAGTTATTTATTTCTTTACTTCCAAATTTTCATACACGTAATCAACTTTTTTTCGTAACTTTGCGCCGTGAAACTTCGCGAAGATGCTCGCGCTCGGCAAAATGAGCAAGCTCTTTTGCACTCTTTTGATCGCATCTTTGCAGCTGAAAGAATCAAATAGAAAGAAAAATGATGATGAAAGAAAACAAAGCTTTCCTCTACTTCATCTGCCTCGTCTCAGCGATGGGCGGCCTGCTTTTCGGCTACGACTGGGTAGTCATCGGCGGTGCGAAGCCATTCTATGAAATGTACTTCGGCATTGGCGACAATCCGCTGATGCAGGGTGTCGCCATGACCACTGCCCTTGTGGGGTGTCTGGTGGGAGCGATGGTGGCAGGTGCCCTTGCCGACCGCTTTGGCCGCAAGCCGTTGCTGACGACAGCTGCCGTGCTCTTCACGGTATCGGCCATCGGTACGGGCTTGTTCAACGATTTCACGTTATTCAACATCTCGCGCTTTGTAGGCGGTATGGGCATCGGCGTGGCATCGGCCTTGTCGCCGATGTATATTGCCGAGGTGAGCCCTGCCAGGATTCGAGGTCGCATGGTCAGCCTGAACCAGATGACCATTGTGCTGGGCATCTTGAGTGCGCAGATCGTGAACATGCTGCTGGCGCGCGACACGAGCATTGCCGACAACTTGGCATGGGACCGCGAGTGGGGCTGGCGTTGGATGTTCTGGGCAGAGACGCTGCCGGCAGCGTTGTTCCTGGTCATGAGTTTCTTCATTCCTGAGAGTCCGGTGTTCTTGAAGCAGGAGTGTAGGAGGCAGGAGAGCAGATGGCAGGAGTTGCTGCAGCCGAAGTATCGCCGCGTGTTGTTGCTGGGTTTGGTGATTGCCGTATTCCAGCAGTGGTGCGGTACGAATGTCATCTTCAACTATGCCCAGGAAATCTTCGTCGGAGCAGGCTTCGACGTCGACGGCATGTTCATCAACATCGTCATCACAGGCATAGCGAATGTGGTGTTCACGTTTGTAGCGCTCTACACCATTGAGAAGTGGGGACGCCGTACGCTGATGCTCATCGGTGCCGGTGGTCTCGGACTGATCTACCTGACGCTTGGCACTTGCTACTTCCTGGAAGTAAAGGGCGTGATGATGGTGGTGCTGGTGGTGACGGCCATCTCGGTCTATGCCATGACCCTCGGCCCCGTCACGTGGACGCTGCTGGCTGAGATCTTCCCCCATCGCATCAGAGGCGTGGCAATGGCCACTTGTACGTTTGCGCTGTGGGTGGGCTGTTGCACGCTGACGTTCTCATTCCCCTCGATGAATGCAGCCATGGGCAGCAGTGGCTCGTTCTGGATCTATAGTGCTATCTGCCTCTGCGCTTTCGTATTCCTGTGGAACCGCTGTCCTGAGACGAAGGGTAAGTCGTTGGAGCAATTAGAACTGGAGCTGTGAGATTGATGATATATGTTATAAGATAAAAGGTAAAGATTTGAAACGTCTTCCACATCCTCTCGTCGCTATCATTCCGATTGTAGTGCTCATCGGTCTGTTAGGCATCGTGATTTCGCTGTTCGGCAGCGACGCCCTTAGCGGCGGCAGCCAGGTGGCGTTGCTCATGGGGCTGGCTGTATGTGTATTCATCTCGATGGTTTTCTACCGCGTTCCGTGGCAGGCGTTCGAGCAGCAGATAGCGAAGACGCTGGGCGGTGTGGCGGTGACGATTCTCATTCTCTTCGCCGTGGGTATGTTGGCTGGTTCGTGGATGGTGAGTGGCATCGTTCCCACCTTAATTTATTATGGTGTCCAGCTGTTGTCGCCTCAGCTGTTCCTGCTGTGTGCCTGCATCATCTGTGCATTGGTGTCACTACTCTCAGGCAGCTCGTGGACGACCATTGCAACCATCGGCGTAGCCCTGTTGGGAATCAGCCACGCATTAGGCATCAACGAGGCCGTGGCAGCGGGTGCCATCATCTCTGGTGCATACTTCGGCGACAAGATGTCACCCTTGAGCGATACCACCATTCTCGCCTCCTCGACCACTGGCGTCGACCTCTTCACACATATTCGTTACATGATGCTCACCACGATGCCGGCCTTCACCATCACTCTAGTTATCTTTACCGCGATGGGACTTGGGCAGACCAGTAACTGCGAGGTGCACGTCCACCAATACACAGACGGGCTGTCGGCCACCTACAACATCTCGCTCTGGACGCTGTTAGTGCCCGTGCTCACAGCGGTACTAATAGCACGACGCGTACCATCGCTCATCGTGCTCTTCTTGTCGGCTGTGATGGCAGGCATCATGGCGCTGATCCTTCAGCCGCACATTTTGATGCAGATTGGAGGCGACGCCCCCCAACTGGGGAAGACGGCAGCGCTCATCAAGGGACTGGCCATCACCTTCTACGGTGCGACATCTATCGACACGGGCTATGCCGAGCTGAACGAGTTGGTGTCAACAGGCGGCATGACGGGAATGCTCAACACCATTTGGCTCATCATCTGCGCCATGTGCTTCGGTGCCGTGATGGTAGCCAGTGGGATGATTGAGAGTATCACCCGCGTGGTCATCAGCTGGGTGCGCAGCCGTGTCGGTCTGGTGGCATCCACGGCCAGCACAGGCCTTTTCCTCAACATCACTACGGGCGATCAGTTCATCAGTATCGTCCTCACAGCCAATATGTTTCAGAATGTCTATGAGCAGCAGGGCTACGAAGCGCGTCTGCTGAGCCGCACGGCAGAGGACTCTGCCACCGTGACCAGCGTACTGGTTCCTTGGAACACCTGCGGTATGACGCAGAGCACCGTTCTTGGCGTACCTACCATCGCCTACCTGCCCTACTGCTTCTTCAACATCCTCAGCCCTGTGATGACCATCGTTGTCGCCGCTATCGGCTGGAAAATAAAACAAACTAACAAGGTAACAAGATAAGAAAATGGTAAAAGCCTGGAGAGAAATCGTTACGATTCCGACCTACGAGGTGGGAAAGGCAGAGAAGAACCCGATGTTCCTCGAGAAGCGAGTCTATCAGGGCTCGAGTGGCGTGGTATATCCTTACCCCGTCATCGAGTCAATCAGCAATGAGAAGGTGGACAAGGATTATCACGCCATTTGGCTGGAGAACGAATATATCAAGGTAATGGTGCTTCCCGAGCTTGGGGGGCGCATACAGATGGCATACGACAAGGTGAAGCAACGCCACTTCGTGTACTACAACCACGTCATCAAACCGGCTCTCGTTGGGTTGTGCGGCCCGTGGATTAGCGGTGGTATCGAGTTCAACTGGCCACAGCACCACCGTCCGTCGACCTTCATACCTGTCGATACGACTATTGTGGAGAACGAGGACAGAAGTGTGACGGTATGGATGAACGAGATGGAGAGAATGTTCCACCAGAAAGGTGCCGCTGGCTTCACGCTACGCCCGGGCTGTGCCTATCTAGAGATTCAGGGTCGCGTGTCGAACCGCACGCCGCTGCCACAGACGTTCCTCTGGTGGGCGAACCCTGCTGTCGAGGTGAACGACGAATACCAGAGTGTGTTTCCACCCGACGTGAATGC
Source organism: Prevotella sp. (assembly GCA_017557185.1). GTDB lineage: Bacteria > Bacteroidota > Bacteroidia > Bacteroidales > Bacteroidaceae > Prevotella. The sequence continues at coordinate 73,279 of JAFZAP010000054.1, read as the reverse complement.
GGTCTTTGACCACGGCAAGCGTGCCGTCTCGACATTTCCCATCGCCACAGGCACCTATTACAAGATGGACTATTCGGCAGGCGTTGACATCTCGAACTACAAGAATATCCCCGTGCCGACGAGCTATATGGCGGTGAACTCAAAGTACGACTTCGAAGGCGGCTATGAGAACGACACTCATGGCGGCATGCTTCACGTGGCCAGCCATCACTACTCGCCTGGCAAGAAGCAATGGACATGGGGCAACGGCGACTTCGGACGGGCCTGGGACAGGAATCTAACGGACAAAGCCCCCCTCCACCTCCCCCCCGAAGGGGGAGTGATGGATACCTCCCCTACGGAGGGAGGTCGGGAAGGGATTTTCCGCCCCTATATCGAGCTGATGGCGGGTGTGTACACAGAGAACCAGCCCGACTTCGCTTGGCTCATGCCCTATGAGGAGAAGCAGTTCGTGCAGTATTTCATGCCGTATAGGGAAATCGGCATCGTGAAACAGGCATCGAAGGATTTCATCTTTAATATTGAGAGCCTCGCCCCGGCCTCTTCCGCAGAGAGGGGAAAGTTGGTGACCTTCAAGGTGTTGGCGACATCGAAGCAGACGGTGCAGATGAAGTTGTGCGGCAAGAAGGGAGAAACATATTATGAACAATTGGTGACGCTCTCGCCAGAGGAAGTATTCGAACAAACTGTGGACGTAAAAGAGGCAGAAATGAGTGAGCTGAGTTTCACTATCCTCCCTTCCAACGGGGGAGGGTCGGGGCGGGGCTTCATATGGATGGCCGAACCCGACGAAATCCGTCCCATTCCCGATGCCGCCGAGGCCGCACTGCCGCCAACGGAGACGAAGACCAACGACCAGCTATTTCTTACGGGTCTGCACTTGGAACAATACCGCCACGCCACGTGGTCGGCTCTCGACTATTATGAAGAAGCTCTGCGCCGCGACCCCGACGACGTGCGCTGCCTGAACCAGACGGGTCTGTGGTATCTTCGCCGAGGACGCTTCGACAAGGCGGAAGGCTATCTGCGCAGTGCCGTCAGGATCTGGCAGAGACGGAACCCGAATCCCTACGATGGCGAAGCCATCTTCAACCTCGCTCTCACGCTGAAATACCTGCACCAGCCACAGCAGGCCTACGAACTCTTCTGGAAATCGACATGGAACAAGGCGTGGGCCGATGCCGGCTACTTCGAGGCAGCCTGCATCAGCGTGGCACAAAAACGATTTGCCGATGCCCTCGACGAACTGAACCGCTGTCTTATATTCAACACCTGCAACCACAAGGCCCGTGCGCTAAAGGCCGTCGTGCTGCGGAAAATACAGGAAAGCAAACAGAAGGGAACCCTGCAGATGGGCAGTTCGCAGGATTTGAACGAACGGCTGACGCTCATCAAAGAGTCGCTACGGCTGGATCGCTTCAACTATGGTATTCTCTACGAACAATATCTGCTCACCAAAGACAAGGACGTGCTGAAGGAAATCGTGGAGATGATGCATGGCAACGTTTATAACTATCACGAGTTGGCCCTCGACTATGCACAAGCCGGCTTGTGGGAAGAGGCGGAACAAGTGCTGACAATCCCTGCAGTGGCAAAGAAGCTGAAGAAGGACTCGCCGCTCACATCGTATTATCTGGGCTATTTCAAGCTTCATCAAGGGAAGCCCGACGAGGCGAAAGCTCTCTTCGAGGAGGCCGAGGAAGCTGACAGCTACTGTTGCTTCCCCAACCGATTGGAGGATGTGTTGGTATTGGAATCGGCTAAAGCCACAAACCCGAAAGGCAGCAAGGCTCCTTACTATCTGGGCTGTCTCTATTACGACAAGCGCCAGTACGACCTCGCCATTGAGAACTGGGAACAGTCGGCACAACTCGACCCGACTTTCCCAACGGTCTGGCGCAACATCGCCCTTGCACGATTCAACAAACAGGGCGACAGCGTCCGCGCTCTTGAAGACATGGAGCGCGCCTTTAGTCTCGACAAGAAAGACGCACGTGTGCTGATGGAGCTCGACCAGCTGTGCAAACGTTTGCACCATCCACATCAGGAACGTTTGGACTTCCTGCAGAAATATCCGAAACTGATACAGCAGCGCGACGATCTTGTGTTGGAGGTGATCACCCTGCTCAACCAGACGGGCCATTACGAAGAGGCCATGAAGGAACTCGACGCCCACACGTTCCACCCGTGGGAAGGTGGCGAAGGTAAGGTTTCGGCACAGTATCAGATTTGCAGGGTGGAGTTAGCGAAAAGAAGCCTCAACGAAATAACTGGAATTGAAAAGGCTATCCGCCTTCTCAGCGAATGTCTGGAGTATCCTCCTCATCTGGGTGAAGGCAAGCTCTTTGGTGCTCAAGAGAACGACTTCTATTACTTCCTCGGGCTCGCCTATGAGGCTCAGGGTAACACAGAGAAAGCCCGCGAATGCTGGGAGAAGGCTACCGTTGGTCCACAGGAGCCAGCTGCCGCCATGTATTACAACGACGCAAAGCCCGACAAGATCTTCTATCAGGGTATGGCCCTTCGCCGATTAGGACGCGAGGACGAAGCCCGCGGGCGCTTCTTCCGCCTGCTCAACTACGGCAAGCAGCACCTCTTCGAAAAGCAGGTCATGGACTATTTCGCCGTATCACTGCCCGATCTGCTCATCTGGGAAGGCAGTGGCGAGCATCAGCTTTCTGAACTCGATGTCAAGAACATAATCCATTGCAAGTATATGCTTGCCCTCGGCTATTACGGCATGGGCGACACAGAGCATGCCCTGAAGTATTTGGCTGAGGTGGAAGCCTTGGACATCAACCATCAGGGAGCTCAGCAACTGCGTTCGTTCATCGAAATGAACATACAATAATCATCGACAGGTCATCAAACCAACCATGACATACAGACTATTCAAACACTTCCTCGCGCTCACATGGCTGATGGTCTTCGGCAGTGTGGCAACGATGGCAGCCGACTTCAGCAAACCTGTGACGTGGGATCAGCACAGCCTGATCATCAACGGTCGGCGTGTGTGTCCCGTGATGGGCGAGATTCACTACTCCCGCGTTCCTGCCGACGAATGGGTGGCAGAGGTGAGAAAGATGAAAGACGGCGGCGTGACCATCATCGCCACCTATATCTTCTGGAACCATATCGAGGAAGAAGAGGGCGTGTTCCGCTGGGACGGCTGTCGCAATCTGCGTCGGTTTCTCGAAGTTTGCAAACAGGAACAGATGCCGGTTGTACTGCGACTCGGCCCCTTCTGCCACGGTGAAGTGCGCAACGGCGGCATTCCCGACTGGATGTTCAGCAAAGGATGTAGGCTCAGAGAGGCGAATCCCACCTTCATGCATTACTGTCAACAGCTGTACCGTCAGATTTTCGAACAGGTAGAGGGTTTGCAGTGGAAAGATGGCGGCCCAGTCATCGCTGCACAGTTCGACAACGAATATCGCGGACGTGGCGAGTACCTCATGGCACTGAAGCAGACTGCCCTCGATGCAGGCTTCGACTTGCCTTTCTATACTCGCACAGGATGGCCCGAACTGGCTACACCCGTACCCTTCGGCGAGATGATTCCCTTGTATGGCGACTATGCCGACGGCTTCTGGGACAAAGCGACTACCGAGGGCTGCGGAAGCTACTATAAGGCCTTCAACTTCAAAGCGTTCCGTTCTTCTACTGCCATCGGCACCGATATGCTGGGCCGACAGGAAGCAAAGAGCGGACAGGAAGACAAATCGTACCCATACTTCACCTGCGAACTAGGTGGCGGAATGGCCACAGCATATCATCGCCGGCCTTATATCTACCCCGAAGATGCCTATTCGATGGCATTGGTCAAATTGGGTAGCGGCTCTAACCTCCTAGGGTACTACATGTATCATGGTGGCACCAATCCCGAAGGTCGTCTACACACTTTGAACGAATGCCAAACGTCGCCCGGCACAGCCAACAACGATTTGCCCGTGTGTACCTATGACTTTCAGGCACCGCTGGGCGAGTTCGGCCAGCCCTATCCTCAGTATTACATGCTGCGTCCCCTGCATCTCTTCATGCAGGACTTTGGCGAACTGTTGGCTCCAATGCAGGCTGCATTCCCGGCATCGCAAGACCTGAAGCAAGGTCAGGACAACGAATTGCAATGGGCAACAAGAAGCCTCTCCCTGACGGAGGGCGAAAAAACGGAGAGAGGTTTCATCTTCATCAATAATTACGAACGGCTACAAACGCTATCGACCAAGAAGAACGTCAGGTTGTCGGCGTGCGGCGTGACCTTACCGGAACTGACCATCCCCTCAGGTACAATGGCCATCTTCCCTGTGAATATTGATGGTATCCGGTATGCCACCGCGCAATTAGTCGCCAAGCGCAACGGGAAAATCTATATGATGCAGGTGCCGGGCATTTCCACCACTATTTGCCTACAAAACGGTAAGACACTGCGGAACGTGAAACCGCTTGGCACGAAGAAACCTGTCTGTCGACGTTCAACGTCCGGCAAGGCTCAAGAGGACATCTACCTGCTTTCGCGCACCGAGGCAGAAAAACTGTTTCTGGATAATCCCGACATCTCGGCCAAGACTTCCATTCGTACCACTTGCATCAAGGTGAAGGAGGCGGGTCCGCTCCGCCAGATTGTGAAAGGGAAGGCCAAGGTTGCCGAGGCTCCATCGGAGAGCGACTGGGAACAGGCGGCCGTCTACAAGATCAGCTGGGACGAGTCGGCCACGCAAGGTCAACACCATCTACTCAGCATCAACTACCAAGGCGACTGTGCCCGCCTATATGCCCAAGGCACTTTGGTAGCCGACAATTTCTACTATGGCCGGCCATTCCTCTATGGTCTGTGGCGCATGCCTGACAACATCAGCGAATTGGAACTGCGAGTCCTCCCCTTACAGAAAAACGCCCCCATCTACCTGCCTCGTGAGGCCGACAGAGCAGAAGGCGAACAGGTGAAAAGCGTGGAAATCATCCAAATGAAGGGTGAAGCGAAGCAGACCATCTCACTGGCCGGCCAATGGGATTTCTCTATGGGCGACTCTCCCGACTATAACGACAAAGTCGTTCTGCCAGGCTCCATGCTCACCAACGGCAAAGGCGAGAAGGTCAGTATTCACACGCAATGGACAGGGTCACTCTACGATTCCAGTTTTTATTTCAATCCTTATATGGAGAAATACCGCGTTGAGGACAGCATCAAATTCCCCTTCTTCCTGACTCCTGAACGCCACTATGTCGGAACATCGTGGTATAGACGCACGGTCAAAGTGCCAAAGACGTTCGACGGTCAACAACTGACACTACTCCTGGAACGCCCGCATATCGAAACCACCCTGTTCATCAACGGTCAGGAAGTAGGGTACCAGATGTCGCTTTCCACGCCACATCGCTATGATGTGACACCATACATCCGACCCGGAGCCAACAACGAGATTGCCCTCCGTGTGTATAACGGCATCGAGAATGTCTGTGTGGGACAGGACTCGCACAGCGTGACCGATCAGACACAGGGAAACTGGAACGGCATCGCAGGACGACTGGAACTACAGGCAAAGCCTATTATCTGGCGAAAACGCGTCATACCTCATCTGGCCGATCGTTCGGTAGATATCGTCATCAATGAGGAAACATACCATTTCCCGTTAGGCGATGATGCCGAGCTGTGGGACGAATTCCATCCGCGCCTCTATAGTCACACGGTAGAATACCAAGGGCAGAAAATAGAGGTAACATTCGGATTGCGAGAAATCAGCATCAAGGGACGACAACTGTATATCAACGGCCGGCCGTTGTTCCTGCGAGGTACGGTGGAAAACTGTTGCTTTCCCGAAACGGGCTTTCCACCTACCGAAAAGCAAGAGTGGTTGCGCCTGCTGCGAAAATGCAAGGAGTACGGTCTGAACCACATGCGCTTCCACTCGTACTGTCCGCCCGAGGCAGCCTTCTGTGCTGCCGACGAGGTTGGCATCTATCTGCAAGTGGAAGGACCCTCGTGGCCCAATCATGGCGTTCGACTTTCCAGCGGTCAGAAGATCGATCAATACTTGCTTGAAGAGTCGAAACGCATTGTTGACGAATATGGTCACCATCCGTCGTTCGTGATGATGGCTGCCGGCAATGAACCAGCTGGTAACTGGGTTCCCTATTGCAACGAGTGGGTAGCCCAAATGAAACAGTACGACCCCACGAAAATCTATGCCGGCGCCTCGGTCGGCGGCGGCTGGGCTTGGGACGGCGGTTCTGAATATCACGTCAAAGGCGGTGCCCGAGGATTGGACGAGTGGAACCGCCGTGCTCCGTCGAGCGACAATGACTACTTGAGCGGCATTGAGTTTCCACGCAATTACAAAGACTCACAGCCCAACCAGTCGCCCATCGTCGCCCATGAGCAAGGCCAGTGGTGTGCCTTCCCCGACTTCAGGGAGATCACGCAGTATACGGGCGTTTACAAAGCTCGCAATTTCGAACTGTTCCAAGACCTGCTGCGCGATCACGGAATGGCATCGCAAAGTCAGAAGTTCCTCATGGCCAGCGGTCGGCTGCAAGTGCTCTGCTATAAATATGAGATAGAACGCAACCTGCGCACTCCCGATTATGCTGGTTTCCAACTATTGAGCCTTAACGATTATTCTGGCCAAGGCACCGCCCTCGTCGGTCCACTCAACGTACATTGGCGCGAGAAAGGTTATTGCAACGCCCATGATTGGACGCAGTTCTGTTCGCCGGTGGTGGCACTGGCACGTTTCCCCAAGTTTGTGTACACTAACAACGAACAACTCTCCATTCCACTAGAGGTTTATAATGCCTCTGCCGATGCGTTGACCGATGCCTCTATCGCCTGGCAAATCAGCGATGACCAACAACGCGAGGTAGCTGCCGGCATTCTGCCTACTGCAACGATTCCGTTGGGCAAAAACCATTCGGCAGGAACCGTCACTCTCCCATTGGCACAGTTCCAGCAGCCTCGGAAGTTGACGCTCCAAGTGAAGATAAATGGTAGAGAAAGCAACCAATGGGAATTCTGGGTCTACCCAGCGATCATTACAGAGGAAAAAAGCAAGAACATCTATGAAACCGACACCTTGGATGCAAAGGCATTGAAAATCCTGCGACGAGGTGGAACCGTCCTGCTCTGTGCCGCCGGACGCGTGCGGTATGGCAATGACGTTGTGCACAACTACCTGCCCGTTTTCTGGAATACATCGTGGTTCAAGATGCGCCCGCCTCATACCACCGGAGCATACATCGACAAAGAGCACCCGCTGTTCAAATACGACTTCCCAACCGACGACTGGCAAAACCTGAACTGGTGGGAACTCGTCAACCGTACGCAAGTATTGAATCTTTCCGAGCTGCCTGCCGACTACCAACCGGTAGTACAGCCCATCGACACATGGCACATCTCGCGTAAGCTCGGCATGCTGATTGAAGCCCGGGTTGGCAAAGGATGCTTGCTTATGACCACTATCGACATCACGAACCGTCTCGAGGACCGACCCGTTGCCCGCCAACTGCGTCATGCCATCCTGCAGTATATGCAGTCGGCAGACTTCCAGCCGACTATCACGGTTGACGAGGAAGTCATCCGACATTTCTTCGAACGCGAATCTTCAAAGGTAGATATGTTCACCAACGAGTCGCCCGATGAGCTGAAACCAAAGCTATAGACGGCAAGTACGAAAGTTACGCTTATAAGAATACAATAGCTCTAACCTTCTTATCCTTTCGGGCAACGTAAGTAGTGAACCATCAGGCGGGCGGCATTGTCAGGTGCAATGTCGCCACCTAGTTTTTTCTGGACGATGCGATAATCGAAAAGCATGGCCGTGCGGGCATCATGTCCAGGCAACAGGCGTCGCAGTTCGTTTCGGATGTTTTCAACTGAAAAACGGTCGGCCAACAATTCAGGCACCACTTCGCGATCAGCAATAAGGTTGACGAGCGAGATATAGCGGCACTTGATGATGTGATTGAAGGCGAAGCGGATGAGACGCGGCACAGGCGTCTTGTAGCACACCGCCTGTGGCACCTCGAAGAGTGCGGTCTCGAGTGTTGCCGTCCCACTGGTGACAAGGGCTGCCGTAGCCTGCGAGAGCAGTTCGTAGGTCTTATTCATGACCAGCGTGACGGGCTTTCCTTCGATGAACGGGGCATAGTATTCTTCATCGATAGAAGGTGCACCCGCTACAACGAGCTGATAATCTGAAGCATAAGGAGTAGCAGCCTCTATCATCGCCGGCAGGTTGTCTTTGATTTCTTGTTTGCGCGAGCCTGCCAGAAGGGCGATGAGGGGAGCCCCACCCCCGCTCGGCTCCGCCGCTTTCATAGCGACAGCGGAGAAAGAACCCTCCCCCGTAAGGAGGGAAGAGTAAGCCTTCTTTCGAAACTCGCGCACCTCGTGAGCAGTGGGGTTGCCGACGTAATGGATGGGGTAATGGTGCTTATGCTCGAAGAAATCCACTTCAAAAGGAAGGATGGAAAACAGTTGATCGATGTCACGTTTGATGTTGCGGATACGCCATTCTTTCCAAGCCCAAATCTTCGGCGAGATGTAGTAGTAAATCTGAGGGAACCCCACCCCAGCCCTTCCCTGCAGGGAGGAAGCCTTTTGCGCCTTGATTCTTTCCTTGTGCAGATATTTTGCAATCTTCAGATTGAAGCCAGGATAGTCGACGAGGATTACGGCATCGGGTCGCCATTGTGTGATGTCCTGCTTGCAGAATTTCAGATTGCGGAAGATTGTTGGCAGATGCATGAGCACAGGAATGAATCCCATGTAGGCCAGTTCCTTATAGTGTCGCACACGGATACCGCCGACAGCCGACATCAGGTCGCCGCCGAAGAAACGGAACTGTGCCTCGGGGTCTTCCTGCTGCAGCGACCGCATCAGATGTGAGGCATGCAGGTCGCCAGAGGCTTCGCCAACTATCAGGTAGTATTTCATGAGGTTGTGAGATTCTTATCCATTATCCATTTCCCAGTCACGCAAATGCTCCATGTAGGCATAAGCGGTGACATCAATCTGTGTGGGGGTAATGGCCACAAAGCCGTTGTTAAGAGCCCACTGGTCGGAGTCTTTGGCTTCGGGTTCGTCGTTGCGATAGTGGCCTACCATCCAATAATAGTCGTAGCCGCGGGGATGCGGACGGCGCACGACCTCATTGACCCACTGTCCGTAGGTCATACGGCACACACGCACGCCCTCGAACACCTCACGGGCAGGGAAGTTCACATTCAGACAGATACCCTTCGGCAGACCTTCGGCGAGCACGCGGCGCACGATTTGTTGCACGTAGGGCCGTAGCGGCTCTAGGTTAGCATCTTCGTTGTAGAAGCATGTAGAGAACGCAATTGAAGGAATGTATTTCAGACAACCCTCCTTGGCCACACCCATCGTGCCGGAATAGTGGTTGTTCACCGTGGAGTTATCGCCGTGATTGATGCCGCCAAGGATGAGGTCGGGCATGCGGTGGCGATGCGCCTCGGGGTAGGTGCAATGCGAGGGATCTTCGTGTTCGAGACAAAACTGGTCGATGGCCAACTTCACGCAGTCGACGGGTGTTCCACTACACGACCACACCTCAATGTCGTCACCCATGTTGTGTTGCCGTTGCAGCGTGAGATATTTCGTTGCTGAGAAAGCACACGAGAATCCAGAACGCGGTCCGTCGGGAGCACAAACGAGCACATCGCCTATCGGCCGCACCATATCGGCAAGGGCGCGGATGCCGTTGGCATCGAAGCCGTCATCGTTGGAAATAAGAATCAGAGGTCGTCGACCAGACATGTTGTTAGGAGTTGAATTCATATAAAAAGTATAATTTTGACTGCAAAAGTACGAAAAAAGGTTTAAATTACAAGAATCTTCGCATAAAATTCGTAACTTTGCACCTTAATAAGGTTCAAAAAGACCGAACCAGATATAAAAAAGAATAGGAACAAAGAAAGAATACAATGGCAAAAATCATAGCATTAGCAAATCAGAAAGGTGGCGTCGGCAAGACGACAACCACGATGAATCTGGCAGCCTCACTGGCCACACTGGAGAAATCGGTGCTCGTCATCGATGCCGATCCGCAGGCCAACGCCTCAAGCGGACTGGGTGTGAACATCCAGGAGGTGGACTGCTCACTCTATGAGTGCATCATCGATCATGCCGACGTACGCGATGCCATCTATACGACCGATATCGACGGCCTCGACATCATTCCCAGCCACATCGACCTGGTGGGTGCTGAGATCGAGATGCTGAACCTCGACAACCGCGAGCGCGTGCTGAAGAACATCCTCGACCCGTTGCGTCCCGAGTACGACTACATACTTATCGACTGTGCTCCGTCGCTGGGTCTCATCACCGTGAACGCGCTGACAGCCGCCGACTCGGTCATCATTCCCGTACAGTGTGAGTATTTTGCATTAGAAGGCATCTCAAAGCTGCTCAACACCATCCGCATCATTAAGTCGAAGCTGAACACGAAACTCGAAATCGAGGGATTCCTGCTGACGATGTACGACTCGCGCCTGCGTCTGGCCAATCAGATTTACGACGAGGTGAAGCGCCACTTCCAGGAACTGGTGTTCAAGACTGTCATCCAGCGCAATGTGAAACTCAGCGAGGCACCCTCACACGGTCTGCCCGCCATCCTTTATGATGCCGACTCTACAGGTGCCAAGAACCATCTGGCACTTGCCAAGGAAATCATTAGTAAAAATTAAGAATCAATGGCTGTTAAGAAGAAATACGCAAATACAAAAAGTGCACTTGGCAGAGGTCTCGACGAGATAGAAGGCGGTCGCGGTCTCGATGCACTCATCGATACCACTGGCGTGAAGACACAGGGGTCGTCGACCATCAACGAGATAGCACTCAGCGACATCGATGCAAACCCCAATCAGCCGCGCCGCGAATTCGATGCCGTAGCCTTGCAGGAACTTGCCGACAGCATCCTGCAGATAGGCATCATACAGCCCATCACGCTACGTCAGGTACCTGGCGGACGCTATCAGATTGTGGCTGGCGAACGACGCTGGAGGGCATCGCAGCTGGCTGGGCTCTCCACCATCCCCGCCTACATCCGTACCATCGCCGATGAGAACGTCATGGAAATGGCGCTTGTCGAGAATATTCAGCGCGAGGACCTGAACGACATCGAGATCGCTCTGGCCTATCAGCACCTGCTGGAAGGCGAAGGTATGACACAGGACAAAGTGGCAAAGCGCGTGGGTAAGAGTCGCACCGCCGTCGCCAACTACCTGCGATTGCTGAAGCTGCCTGCCCAGGTGCAGATGGCTCTACAGAACAACGAGGTGGACCAGGGGCATGCCCGCGCCCTGCTGTCGCTCGACAGTCCGTCGGCACAGATCAAGCTCTTCAAGGAAATCCTGAAGAACGGCTACAGCGTGCGCAAGGTAGAAGAACTGGTAAAACAGATGAAAGACGGCTTCACCGGCAATGGCAAGATTGCTGCCAAGAAGCCGCTTCCCGAGGGTTTCGACCTGCTGTGCAAGCGTCTGTCCTCGTTCTTCAACACCAAGGTGCAGATGAGCTGTTCGCCTAAAGGCAAGGGAAAGATCAGCATTCCCTTTGCCGACGAAGGCGAGTTGGAGCGTATCATGAACATGTTTGACAAGCTGAAGGCATAAGGACATCAGCGAGGAGAGGAACTGCGGCGTGAACAAGCGAGTGAGAACATTCTTGATACTGGCCTTGAGTGTGCTGGCGATGACGGCGAAGGCTCAGGTGAAGTCTGACACGACGGCTATCCACCCTGCCATCCTGGACGCGTTGGGCGACAGTATCCTTCAGGCCGAATCGCTGCTCGTCGACACCATCGACTTCCAGTTGAAAGGCAAGAAGCCTAAGCGCGACTGGGCAACATGGCGACCAGACCCTAAGCGGGCAATGTGGCTGGCATTGGCTCTGCCCGGAGCAGGCCAGATCTACAACCGTAAATACTGGAAGCTGCCCATCATCTATGGAGGATTCGTCGGCTGTGCATACGCCATGCGTTGGAACAACCAGATGTATCACGACTATTCGCAGGCCTACCTCGACCTGATGGATGACGACCCGAAGACTGAGAGCTATAACCAGTTCATGCACCTCGGAGCACAGATCACCCCGGCTAACCTCAGCCGCTATCAGACGCTCTTCAAGAAGCGCAAGGATCGCTTCCGCCGCTGGCGCGACATGAGTTTCTTTGTGATGGTGGGCGTCTATGCCCTCTCGGTGGTCGATGCCTATGTGGATGCTTCACTCTCCGAGTTCGACATCTCCGACGACCTGAGTCTCCAAGTCTCACCCGCCGTCATCGACAGCCGTTCTCAGCGCAATCCTTTCCATTCGGCAGGAGTAGGTCTGCAATGTAGTCTAACCTTCTGAAGGAATTACAGTCTCTCGTAGCGACTCGAATGTCGCGAATCATCAAAACGATAAAAAAAAGAACCGATTGATATGAAGAAGAAATTTTGGATTTTTGCCTTGATGCTGCTATTTCCATTCTGCATACAGGCACAGGTAGTAATCGACCACAAAGAGAAAACCGACGACGATGTCGAAATAGTCGATGAAGACGACGAAGACGATGAGGATATCGACGACGCCGATGATATCGATGAGGAAGACGACATCGATGAAGATGACGAAGACATCGATGAGGAAGACGAAGACTTCGACGACGACGAGGACGACGTCATCAGCGATGAAGACATCGTGGTCATCAACGACGACGATGACGACAAGGACGACGATATCGAAATCGATGTTCCCGAAGGACTGACCTTCGAGGTTGATAGTCTGCTCGACTTGTATCACACGCAGCACTTCCTGCAGCCCGACAGCTCGTGCAACATGCCGAACATCAACCCCGAATACAGCAAGGAGGAGTTCGTGGAGCGACTAAAGCAACTGCCGACTGCTATCGAGATGCCTTGGAACGAAGTTGTGCAGAAGTTCATCGACCGCTACAGCGGACGTCTGCGCCGCACCGTATCCGTTATGCTGGGCACACAGAATTTCTTCATGCCCATCTTCGAGCAGGCATTGGAGACTTATGGTCTGCCGCTGGAACTGAAGTACCTGCCCGTCATCGAGTCGGCACTCAACCCGAAAGCTGTGTCGCGCGTCGGTGCAACTGGTCTCTGGCAGTTCATGCTCGCCACAGGCAAGCAGTACGGACTGGAGGTGAACTCGCTGCTCGACGAGCGCCGCGACCCGATTAAATCGTCGTATGCCGCCGCCCGCTACCTGCGCGACCTCTATAAGATATTCCGCGACTGGCATCTGGTCATCGCCGCCTACAACTGCGGACCCGAGAACATCAACAAGGCCGTTCACCGTGCCGGCGGTGTAAAGGACTACTGGCAGATCTATCCCTACCTGCCTGCGGAGACTCGCGGCTACGTGCCTGCCTTCATCGCTGCCAACTACATCATGAACTACTACTGCGAGCACAACATCTGCCCGCTGCTCACCGACCTGCCTGCAAAGACCGACACCGTGATTGTCAATCGCGACATGCACTTCGAGCAGATTTCTGAAGTCATCGGCATCGACGTCAACCAGCTGGCAGAACTCAACCCGCAGTACCGCCGACAGATCATCAACGGCAACTACAAGCCGATGGTCGTACGGCTGCCCATGAACTACGTCGGTCCGTTCATCGACAACCTCGATTCCATCTACACCCACCGTGCCGACGAGCTGCTCACGAAGCGACTCGAGGTGGCTGTCAACGAGGCACAGCCCACCTACACGGCTCCTCGCAAGACCTATAGCCGCAGCAAGAAGACGCGCTACACCAAGAGCAAGAGCCGCAGCAAGCGAGGACGCGCCGTTTCCAAGAGCAAGAGCCGCAGCAAGAAGAGTCGCACTACAGGTCGCAGCGTAACTGTCAGAAAGGGCGACACGCTGTCGTCGATCGCCAAGCGCAACGGTACCACGGTGGCTGCGCTGAAGAAGAAGAACGGCATTCGCGGCAATAACATCCAAGCAGGAAAGAAACTGAAAGTCAGATAATACGCCCTATTCTACATTCTACTAAGGAGGAAGCAAGCTATGGATGACCCCGACATTGACATGAAGGAGCTGGAGCAACAGCGAGCCGACGAGCAACTCGTCGAAGAAGCTTTTCAGCGACTGCTCGACAGCTACCTGGCCTCTACCCATCGTAAGAAGACCGACCTCATCACCAAGGCATTCAACTTCGCCCGACAGGCACACAAGGGAGTGAAGCGACTGTCGGGAGAACCCTACATCATGCACCCCATCGCCGTCGCACAGATTGCCAGCGAGGAGATGGGGTTGGGATCCACGAGCATCTGCTCTGCCCTGCTTCACGATGTCGTCGAGGACACCGACTACACCGTCGAGGACATCGAGAATATGTTCGGGCCGAAGATTGCACAGATCGTCGACGGACTCACGAAAATCTCCGGCGGCATCTTCGGCGAGCAGGCATCGGCACAGGCCGAGAACTTCAAGAAGCTGCTGCTCACCATGAGCGACGACATCCGCGTCATCCTCATCAAGATCTGCGACCGCTTGCACAACATGCGAACCCTGGAGTCGCAACCCGCCAACAAACAGTACAAGATTGCCGGTGAGACGCTCTACATCTACGCTCCGCTCGCTAACCGCCTGGGCCTCAACAAAATCAAGTCCGAACTCGAGAACCTGAGCTTCCGCTTCGAGCATCCCGAGGAATACGAGAACATCAGCCGCAAGCTGGCCGTCACCCAGCAACAGCGCGATTTGCTCTTCGAGGACTTCACAGCACCCATCCGCCAGGAACTCGACCGACGAGGCATCAACTACGAGCTGAAGGCGCGCGTGAAATCGCCCTACTCCATCTGGACGAAGATGCAGAACAAACACGTGACGTTCGATGATATCTACGATATCCTGGCCGTGCGCATCGTCTTCACACCCAACAAGCGCGAGGACGAAATTAACGAGTGCTTCCAGATCTACGTCGCCATCTCGAAAATCTACAAGTCGCACCCCGACCGCCTGCGCGACTGGCTCAACCACCCGAAGGCCAATGGCTATCAGGCCCTGCACGTCACGCTGATGTCGCATTCCGGACGATGGATAGAAGTGCAGATACGCTCCGACCGCATGGACGAGGTTGCCGAACAGGGATTTGCCGCCCACTGGAAATACAAGGAAGGCAGTGAAGCCGACCAAGAGGCCAGCAAGAACGACGGCGAGCTCAACGACTGGCTGGGCACCATCAAGGAAATCCTCGACGACCCGCAGCCCGACGCAATGGACTTCCTCGACACCATCAAGCTGAACCTCTTCGCCTCGGAAATATTTGTCTTCACACCGAAGGGAGAAATCAAGACGATGCCCGCAGGCTGTACGGCCCTCGACTTCGCCTTCCAGATCCACACCTTCCTCGGCAGTCATTGTATCGGTGCCAAGGTCAACCACAAACTTGTTCCGCTGAGCCACCGCCTGCAGAGTGGCGACCAGGTTGAGATTCTCACCTCGCAGTCGCAACATGTGCAGCCGTCGTGGCTCGATTTCGTTTCTACCGCCAAGGCCAAGGGAAAGATTCAGGCCAGTCTGCGACGCGCCGACCGCGAGACGCAGAAGAAGGGCGAACAGACGCTGAAGGACTGGTTGGAGAAGAACGGTATGGAATATACCGCTTCGGCCATCGACAAGCTCTGCGACCTGCACGAGATCCAAAAACACGACACTTTCTTCCTCGCCCTCGGCAAGAAGACCATCATCCTTGGCGACCGCGACCGCGACCAGCTGCTCGGCAAGAAGGAATCGAAGAAAGGCTGGAAGAAATATGTGCCCTTCATCAAAGCCGAGAAGAAGGAAGAGAAAACCATCAAGGCCGAGCGCGGGCTCCTGGAAGTGGGCAAGGACTTCAACAAGAAGATACCCTGCTACCTCACCGAGGAAACCATCCAGATGTACATCTTCCGCAACTGCTGTCACCCCATTCCCGGCGACGACATCCTGGGATTCATCGACAACAAGAACCACGTGGAAATCCACAAGCGCAACTGCCCTGTGGCTTCGCGTCTGAAGTCGAGCTTCGGAAACCGCATCCTTGATGCCAAGTGGGAGATGCACCAGCAGATGCTCTTCGATGCCACCATCGAGATACGCGGTATCGACCGTAAGGGCATGATCCACGACCTGGGCGACATCATCAGCGGTAAGCTCGACATCAACATCCGACGCCTCACCATCGGCAGCAACGAGGGAATCTTCGACGGCACCATCGAGGTGCGCGTCCACGACCGTTCCGTCGTAGCTGCCATCATGGATGAACTGAAGAACATCAGCGGCATCCAGGAGGTTTCGCAGATAATGTAGAAGCCCCACCCCTGCCCTCCCCAAAGGGGGAGGGAGAAGGGGTATAAGAGGTTCAATGCGACTTCGTCGCGGTTCAAAGGTTCAAGAAGTTCAAAAGTTCAAGAGTTCAAAAGTTTCAACTGATAGACAAATGAGCAAAAGATTCACTCTGGCAGTACTATTCACTTTATACTGTTCACTTTTCACTTCTTTTGCCGGCAGCAAAAGTTACGACAACCCTGACACCATCGTCGTAGCACGCGACGGCACCGGGCAGTTCCGCACCGTCGGTGAGGCCATCGAGGTATGCCGGGCGTTCATGGACTACCACAAGGTCATCTTTGTCAAGAAAGGCACCTACAAGGAGAAGCTCGTCATCCCGTCGCATCTGCAGAACATCGAAATTCTCGGCGAAGACGTCGAGAAAACCGTCATCACCTACGACGATCATGCCAACATCCTGTTTGACAACTCTCAACTATCCACTATCAACTCTCAACTAAAACTGGGTACTTTCCGCACCTACACACTGAAGGTGGAAGGGAGCGATATCACCCTGAGAAATATCACTATTGAGAATAATGCCGCCCGACTCGGACAGGCTGTAGCGCTACACATCGAGGGCGACCGCGTGCGCGTCATCGGCTGTCGGCTGATTGGCCATCAGGACACCGTCTATACCGGCAAGGCCCGCTCGCGAGTCTGGTTCCAGGACTGCTACATCTGCGGCACCACCGACTTCATCTTCGGTCCCGCCACCGCGTGGTTCGAGAATTGCCAGATCCACAGCCTCGCCGATAGCTATATCACAGCTGCCTCCACACCGCAGGATGTCGACTACGGCTACGTCTTCAACCGCTGCCGACTCACCGCCGACGAGGCTGTCACGAAAGTCTATCTCGGACGTCCCTGGCGCCCCTACGCCTACACCTTATTTATGAATTGCGAACTCGGCAGCCATATCTGTCCCGAAGGCTGGGAGAACTGGCGCAATCCCGACAACGAGCTTACCGCCCGCTACTACGAGTACGGCAATACAGGTCCTGGAGCCTACCCCCAACCAAAAGGGAAGGGAGCAGAAACCTCCGGGCGCGTCGCCTGGAGTCACCAGCTCACCAAGCGCGAGGCTCAGGCCATCACCCCCGCCCTTGTTTTCCGCAGCGAAACCACGTGGCTCCCATAAAGTGAGATTTCTATTCAAATAATGATGAAAAAACTAATATCTACCCTGCTGTTTGTCCTCGTATGTCTGACAGGACAAAGTCAAAACGAAAAAGTTTGGAACGAAGTTGTAGCTGGTCACGCCAACACGCCTTATGTGAAGGTAACAAAGGTGGCTCTCTATGAGGACCGCACGGAAATATCGATGCATATCGACTTCGTGGCCGGACAATGGATCCGTATAGCCGCCAACACCTTTCTACAGGCCGACGGCAAGCAGTTTCCTGTGAAAGAAGCTACAGTCCTCACGCTCGGCGAGCAGTACACGATGCCTGCCGACACGCTCGACTTCGTGCTGACCTTCGAGCCGGTGCCGCAGAATGTGAGAAGCATCGATTTGGTGGAGCCGGGCGGCTGGGTAGTCCCGAACATCCGCAATGCCGGTCTGTTGCCCGAGGGTATCGCCAACACCTACTGGCGTGACGCGACGACTGGCGACTGGCTGATAGGATTCGCCCCGAAGCACGTTATATATAAGAATAAGGTGTATGACATCGCCTCTCAGACGAAGAAGAAAGACACCTACACCCTGACCCTCGACGACGGCACGACGATTCAAGTGGGCAAGATGAAAAAGGGGCAACGCACCATCGCAGTCGGCAACGGGAAGCCCGCCACATGCAGCCCTATCACCACAGCTTCCCTACCCGACTATCCTTCGAAGGACATGCGCACAGGCTTCGTCGACAACGGTTATCGAACCGACGACACCGTGACCATCATCGGTTGGCTGAAGGATATGCCCGATGCCGTTCGACAGCAGAACCACGAGTTCTCAATTGACTTCGAGAACATCCTCACCAACAAACAGGAGACCACCTACGCCAAGATGGACTCCCTCGGCTGCTTCACCTTTAAGATGCCGCTCTTCAACACATCGGAGGTCTTCATCGACTGGGGACGCACCTACGTCAATGCCTTCTTGGAGCCGGGCAAGACCTATTTCTTCCTCTCTGACTTCGTGACAGGACAGAAACTATGGATGGGCGACGACGTCCGCGTGCAGAACGAAATACTGACGCATCCCCGCTCGCGTGCTGAAGCCCAAGTGCCCTATGACCAGAAAGACGTTGACCTGATTGCCTATTGGGCCAAGTGCGACAGCGCCCGTCTGCTGCAGAAAGCCCATCTGGCAGCCCTCCAGCAGAGCTCTCCCACCCTCTCGCAGCGATACATCGACTACATCGGCGACTACTACCGCATGTTGCAAGGTCGAAACATGATGCAGGCCCGCTTCCACGCCAAGGACTACATCGTGCCGCAGGAATACATGGACTATGTAGGACGTGAGTTCTGGCAGAAAGCCCCGAAGCCCTACACCCTCTACCGCGATTTCATTACGATGAACAACGACTTCCTCAGTCAAATCGCGACGACCAAAGGCGCAGACAATCTGCCGGATATCTTCAAGCGGTTCGAGAAAGAAGGGAAGGTAAAACTCACAGCTGATGAGAGCCGTGCCTTGGAGGGTTTTCTCGAAAAAGTCAAAGAGGTGAATGCCGAAGTCGCGGCAGCAAAGTCTGAGGAAGAGCAGAAGAAAATCATCGAGGCCTTCAACAACTCGGAGATGGTCACCACGCTCAATGCCTTAATCAAAAAGAATGCGGATGTGCTCAACACCCTCGGCTACCAGCAAGTGCTCGATATCGTCGACTCCCTCGGCTGCGACCGCCCGCTACGCGACATCGCGCTCGCCCAGCGCATGCTCCAGACGATTGACGGCTTGCGACAGCCCCTCGACCCCGGTGTGCTGGCCTTCGCTGAAGAGAACATCCAGCTGCCTGGCGCCATCGGTGCCGTCAAGTCGCTCAACGACAAATACCTCGCCATCCAACAGCGTGACATCTCGAAGTCACCGAGCCTGAAGACAGCCGACGAACTCGCCAACATGAGCGACGGAGAGAAGATTCTCCGCAAGATCATCGAACCCTACAAGGGCAAAATCATCCTGCTCGACATCTGGGGCACCTGGTGCGGACCTTGCAAGGAAGCCCTCTCGCACAGCCAAGAGGAATACGAGCGCCTGAAGGGCTACGACCTCGTCTATCTCTATCTTTGCAACCGCAGTAGTGACGAGTCGTGGAAGAACACCATCAAGGAATACAACATTCTGGGCGATAACGTGGTTCACTACAACCTTCCCGCCGACCAGCAGAGCGCTATCGAGCATTTCCTCAACGTGAACAGCTTCCCCACCTATAAGCTCATCGACCGCGACGGAACTATCCTTGAGGTGAATGCCGATCCCCGCAACCTCGAACGACTTGCCGGATTGCTGGAGAACATGGAATAGGAAGCCTCACCCCCTGCCCCTCTCCTGAAGGCGAGGGGAGCCTTGGCGGCGGGTCTGCGAAAACCCTTTCGAGAACTGAGGCACTGAGACAGCGAGACGCATGGGGAATTTTTAATGAAATAAGTTGGTGAAAAACCTCGCCGTCTGTGTTCATAAAGAAAATCTGCAAAATCCTTGGAAGTAAATAAAATATTCACTATCTTTGCAGCAGATAATTCTAAAAGAAGAAGACAAGATGGAAGCGATTACCTTTAGTCCTGCACAGGTGCATGTGTTTAACATGGTATCCCATATTAAGTCTGCTGTTGGGTTGGAACACCTCAGGGAACAATTGGCGGCTTTTTATGCCAAACAAGTGGATGACGAGATGGACGCGCTTTGGGAAAGTGGTCAGTGGGACAACAAGAAACTTAATGAACTACGCGGCTCCCACTTCCGCACACCTTATAACAAGTAAGTACATCCGATGAATCCAGTAGTAATAGACACGAACTGCTTGTTGCAGATTATTGCACGCAAGAGTCCTTATCGTCCTATATGGGATGCGTTCCTTAGCGGACGCTATGATTTGTGTGTGTCTAACGACATACTTGAGGAGTATCAAGAGATATTGGAGCAGCAGATAACACCAACCGTTGCTGAGAATGTTGTATTACTCATTCTCAACCAAAAGAATGTCCGCTTCGTTGACCCTCACTTCCGTATGGGGCTTATAACTGCTGACCCCGACGATAACAAGTTTGTTGATTGTGCCTTCGCAGCAGGTGCGGATTATCTCGTATCGGAGGACAGCCATTTTAAAGTGCTTCATTCTATACCCTTCCCGCAACTGAACGTCGTTACTCTCGATGAATTCCTTAGAACAAGGCTCGTTTAGCACTTGACATATGGGCATTACGTCCCTTACCCGCGGCTCTGCCGCATTGAACTAGAAACTTAAAAACTCAGTGTTATGACATAAAACAAAGGAACAAAAGACATATAGGATGAAGCGTCCGCTTTGATTCTTGTTTCTCGAAATTTCGCCAAAATTAAAGAAGCAATCAAGAGTAAAGGCACGGATGCTCACGCCGCTGGCGTGGGCTTTTACTCGGATATGATTGCATAGGTGTTTGGCGATACCTCGAGAAACGTAGACGAAGTAATTAGTCCACGTTTTTTTTGTGGCCCTACCTCTTAACTATTTAACTCAATCATTCAGAAACTAATCAACTTAAATACTAACTAAAAACTTAAACATTATGAACAGAATAATAAAAATAAAGAGAATTTTGTTGCTGCTCTGCCTCGTAACGTTTGGCATAGCCAAAGTGGGAGCGATAGAATGGTTGAAGATTGGATATTTAGCAGGAGACACAATAACTGTCAACAACCTTCGATTTGCTAAGGTGGATTTTTATGACGGTGTTTATGTTTCCAAACATTATGCATGGCTTGTTGATATCATAGGTGAGGATGAGATTGTTGCTGTTCCAGACACGATAACCTGTGAGTCCACGAAGTACTGTGTGCAAGGTGTTGGATGCCCAATAACCAACAATAGTGTGAAGACTTTATTCTTCAAGGGAAGAGTGTACTTCTATTTTGAAACAGAATTATGGTATAATTCCCTATATGATGATAAAAGCGTTCCTAAATTCTTTTCTGGACGCATTTTAAGTACATCGCTTCAGAGTATTGTGTTTGAGAAGGATTTCTATTTTTATACAAGTAGTATTTATTTATATTGCGATAATCTTACAGACCTTTATATTAAAGGAACTGTGCCTAATCTATATTACAACAATTGGGGCTTCTCTACAGCCCCTGCCAGCAACATCACTTTGCATGTCTATGACAAGACACCTAACGAACTTAATGAGTTAAGGACTAAACGAGTATATCGTGACTTCAAAGAGATTGTCAATCATACAACCACTCGTTCTTATACTCTTGTATCTGATGGCAATGCAACCGTGTCGCTCTTGCAACTTAAGGACAATGCGGATTATTCTCTTGCATATGATTATACACGGCAGGCCCAAATCAAATCTGGCTCCAAATATGGTTCTGTGAAGGTGGGAGAAAACTATGCCGTGGAGATTAAGGGAGTTACTCCCGCCATTCAAACCGTACAATTGAAACGTAATGGCTCTGTCGTAGAACTTAGTCAAATGACCAAATTTGGCGAAACCGTGTATTATTATAACGAACCTGTCTTGCAAGATGACGTCATCTACGAAGTCTGTGTTACCGACAAGATATGTAGCCTCACATTCATGCAGACGGGATACAGGGGTAACATTACTTACACGAAAACCGTGAACAGGATGGCTTCAAGCGGAGTTATCTATTCTGATAATACTAACATTACATGTTATCAAGGTTCAACGATTGAGCTGAGCATCCCTTACAATCAGTACACGCCGCAGAGCCTGACATTGAATGGGACGACTATCCCGCTGACTTTGGCCAACGGCCGAGCCACCGCCACCATCACCGTGCCTGCAGCTGAAACGGCAGCTGCTACATTGACGTGGCAGGAGCCACAGACGACATACCCCCACCTGCAACCACAGATTATGGTTTTGCGTGCGGGTGAAGGAGATGTGATATTCAAGGGACTGCGCTATAGCTCTGACACGGATATGATAGAGCATAATGAGAATGCGATAGAAGAAGGGAATACTAATGGAGCATGGCTTAACCTCAAGGGCGATGTCAATTGCTCGGAGGCTGTGACCACCATCACCGTGCCCGATGTCGATGACTCCGGTCATTGGTTGAGCGAAGGCTGCTGGGGCTTCCGTGCTGTGATAAAGCCCGTAAAGGGCCAGGTGCTGAAGACGCTGTTGATGGGACATATTACAGAAGAAGAGGGCGGACGGCAAGTAATAAGCTGGGAAGACATGCTTCACGGCAGCTACTCCACCAACGAACTTTATTTCAAACACGACACGGAGACCAACACCTATACCCTGACCAACCCTGGTGACTACCAGAACTTCGATTCCGGCGACTATATCCTGAACATCTCCATGGGACCTGACGAGACCACCATCGAGACGGGTAAGACCATCAGCTTCGTGCGTAAGGGCGGAAGAGGACGGTCAGACATCTGTTGGTACGACGGTGAAAAAAGTTACTACTTCGGGGAAGGCAGTTCGAGTGTGGTTGTTCCTAACAATGAATTGGAGAATGACGACTTGATGTTGGAAATCGTTGCTGAAGAGGGTGAGACTTTCCACGTATATAAGAATGGTGCAGACATCACCAGCCAGTTCCAGAAAGAGGGTGCCAACTATTACAATGCAGCACTTGAGTCGGAATCGGCTACCTACACCCTGCACATCGACGAGGCACCCGATGCCAACCCTGTGTGGAAGGTGCTTCAGCACGAGGGCATTGAGGGCACTCAGATTCTAGTCAGCCGTACAGGCGGGGACGATGAGGCGCTTGTATGCAACAACGCCACTGACGAACTAACCATCGACGACTCCAACGTGACAAAGGTTACGCTCAATGTGCCTGTCAGCACCGAGGATAGAGGCACTCCGCTGCTCGTGCTGAAGAATGGCGCGGACGTAAGCTATCAGTTCAAGGAGTATGCCGACGGCATGCTGACCTACGAAGTGCCTACCGCCACATTGTACAACACCACCTGGGACATCTCTTACGACCTCAGTCACCAGCAGACCTTCGTCGTCAACGGGGGCACGAAGGAAAAGGTCTTAGAGATTGAGTATGAGTATATGGATAGCAGGGACACCATCAATGTCACACCCAATGGCCTTGCCTCTTTCTATCTTGCTCCGTTTGACAATACGTATAACGGATGCTTCTATCTGACCATCTATGTGAACGAAGGCGAGACGCTAACAGTCCTGCGCAACGGATTGGAGGTAACGGACAAGTTCGATGAAATAACTGAGGCCGGTGGTAATAAATACTTCGAACTGGATGCGGATAATGCCGGATTTAACGGCCGCGAGGCTGCCACATGGCAGATAATCATCACGGGGGCAGAGGACGAGGATGATGAAATCACATGGACGGCAGTTGCCACGGGTGATATGGCAGAAGGAATGGAGAGTATGGAGTTCTATCTTGATGTCCTTAATAATGAAGCTACAGTTATAAACTTGAATCTTCCTTCAGGAACCAATTACAAGACTTCCACCATTTCTTATGATGAATTGGATGAAGGTGTGAACTTTAGCGACCTCGAGTTTGATCAAGTCCGTGCATTTGTTACTTGTAAGCCTGGTTATATAGTGTCAAGCATAACCTTCAATGGAGTAGAATATCAATTAACTCCTGTAAGTGGTTCTTCTAACCAATATCGCTTTGATGTCGATGTTGATGATGAGGAGTTCAATTCGTTTATCACCAGCGGCACATGGATGGTTGAGTTCAAGAAGGAAACCATCACTTGGAACCTGAAAGCCGTTGGCGAGATTCCTCAAGGTGCAAAAGCTGACTTGAGCGTTGACGGAGGTGGATTGCAAGTGGTTGTTGAGCCTGGTAAGACCTCTGACACAGGGAACTATGAGTTCGCCGAAGGAGGATATCCCATGGATCTTATCGTATATGTTCCTGCCGGTTATACCTTCACGCTGCTGCGAAATGGCGAAGATAAAACGGAGTCACTAAATTATCAGAGTACGAACTCACAAGGCATCTCCACGTGGTCGGCATCATGGGATGATGATGAGGACATGCGCCTCTATTCGGTAGATACCGACTGGGCAATTGTGTTCACAAAGATAAACAAGTTTGACGTGAACGAGGACGGCAACGTAAATATCTCCGATGTCACGAAGCTGGTGAATAAGATAATCGGCAAGTAATGCTACAATGGATAATTGAAAATGGAAAATTAACCCTCTTGTTCCTCATATGGAATGAGAGGGTTTTTCATTCGTGATCCGAACAAAGTGTTTCAGTGTTTCAGTTATTTTTAACCCTTCACAAGCAAAAACCGACGAAGAGGTGAATATATATACTATAATATTATATATATATATACATTATTAATAATATAATAATTCTCAAAAAACGTCGTTCTTCCTCGCTAATAGTGCTCAAAATAACTGAAACAACTGAAACAATTGAAACGGGTATGAATATATAGGTTTGTAAAGTGCTAAAAATCAATGCTTTATGTTTTTACTAGGCTTTGATGCGTTGTTCTGATGGACAAAATACTTTGCTTATATAGGCCAAGAACAAAGGTATTTATAGGGAATAATCATGCTTTTCGGGTCAGAAACGTCTCTAATTGATGAGAAAGAAACATGAATCGAACACAAAAAGCGTTGGAAAAACGAGGTGATTGTCCGATGATGCCGGAAAAACAAACCGAATAAATATACAAGCCGGTAATGCGAAAAATGCGCTCATTCTTTGCATTTTTCACGCTTTTTTTTGTGGAAAAGGGCAAAATTTCCGTGTTTTCCGTTGTATTTCCGTATATTTCCGTTGTAAAAAACTTATGTCCGTCTGTTCCGTATGTCTAAAAGGGAGGGGGTAAAAGGTTCGGGTAGAGCTATGCTCTGGATGTTACAGAGCTATGCTCCATAGGTTACAGAGCTATGCTCCGTATAGTATAGAGCATTGCTCCGTAGGTACTGGAGCAATGCTCTGGTGGTTCTAAAGCATTACGTAAATGGGAATGGAGTGTGAAAATCGTATCCGCAACAGGAATCAGACGATGGCGGCGTCGAGATGCTGCTTCAGGTCCTTCAGCTGGTCGCGCAGCGAGATGAGGGTTTCCAGCACGTCGTTGGAACGGTCGGCACCTTCGCGGTTTTCGTTGAGGTACTTGCGGGCGGCAGCAATCTTGAAGCCGCGCACCTTCACGAGGTTGTAGATGAGGCGTACCTGCTCGATGTCCTTCTCCACATAGCGGCGGACACCCGTCGAGCTTACAATCTTCGGGCGCAGGTGGGGGAATTCCTTCTCCCAATAGCGCAGCAGACTTTCGTTCACACCCAGCATCTGTGCGACCTCCTTGATGCTGTAATAGATTTTCATATTCTTGTTCGGATTCAGTGCCATCTGTTGATTTACGATTTACGGATTTACGGATTTACGATGCAAAGATACAAAAAAATGAAAAATGTAAGACGAAAGATGAAAGTTTTTTTGAAAAAACATGTGCCCTTTAACTTCTTTAACAGAAAAACACTCTACTCTAAACGCTTAACTCTAAACTTTTTATTACCTTTGCACTCAAATTCATCAAATCGAAAATAGTAAATCCGAAAATCGTAAATAAAAAAAGATGACAGCAAAAGAGATTCGTGAATCTTTCAAGAAGTTTTTCGAGCAGAAAGGCCATGTGATTGTGCCTTCAGCTCCGATGGTAGTCAAGGACGACCCCACGCTGATGTTCACCAACGCCGGTATGAACCAGTGGAAGGACATCATACTGGGCACGCGCCAGCCCGAGCCGCGCCGCCGTGCCGATACGCAGAAGTGCCTGCGCGTCAGCGGTAAGCACAACGACCTGGAGGAAGTAGGCCACGACACCTACCACCACACCATGTTCGAGATGCTGGGCAACTGGTCGTTTGGCGACTACTTCAAGGAAGGTGCCATTGATATGGCTTGGGAATATCTTGTCGACGTGTTGAAGCTCAACCCCGAGGATCTCTATGTGACGGTGTTCGAGGGCGATCCCTCCGAGGGTCTGGAGCGCGACGACGAGGCTGCCGGCTATTGGCTGAAGCATGTGCCCGCCGACCATATCATCAACGGTAACAAGCACGATAACTTCTGGGAGATGGGCGATACGGGTCCCTGTGGTCCCTGCTCGGAGATTCACGTCGACTCGCGTCCTGCTGAGGAGAAGAAGAACGGCAAGCCCGGTCGCGAGCTGGTGAACAAGGACGACCCGCAGGTCATCGAGATCTGGAACCTCGTGTTCATGCAGTACAACCGCAAGGCCGACGGCTCGCTGGAGAAGCTGTCGATGAACGTCATCGATACCGGTATGGGCTTCGAGCGACTGGTGCGTATGCTGCAGGGCAAGCACTCTAACTACGACACCGACATCTTCCAGCCCATCATCAAAGAGGAAGAAAGAATCACGGGGTTGAAATATGGTTTAGTTGACGAGTTGACAAGTAAACAAGTTGACAAGTTGAATGACGAGTTGACAAGTAAACAAGTAGACAATTTGAATGACGAAGCAAATAACTCGTCAACTCGTCAACTCGTTAACTCGTCAACTGAAATTGATGTCGCCATGCGTGTCTGCGCCGACCACTTGCGTGCTGTAGCCTTCTCGATTGCCGACGGTCAGCTGCCGTCGAATGCTAAGGCCGGCTACGTCATCCGCCGCATCCTGCGCCGCGCCGTGCGCTATGCCTACACATTCCTTGGCCAGCGCGAAGCCTTCCTCTATAAGCTCCTGCCCGTACTCGTCGAGGAGATGGGCGATGCCTTCCCTGAGTTGAAGGCACAGCAGCAGCTCATCGGCCGTGTCATGAAGGAGGAGGAAGACTCGTTCCTGCGCACGCTGGAGCGCGGCATCAACCTGCTCAACGGCGCTATGGACGAGTTGAAGGCTCACCAGCTGACCGTCCTCGACGGAGCATCGGCCTTCCGCCTGTTCGACACCTATGGATTCCCACTCGACCTCACCGAGCTCATCTGCCGCGAGAACGGCCTGACTGTGAACGTCGACGAGTTCAATGTGGAGATGCAGAAGCAGAAGGACCGCGCCCGCAATGCCGCCGCTGTGGAGAACTCCGACTGGGTGGAGTTGGCCGAAGGTGAACAGCAGTTCGTGGGCTACGACTATACGGAATACACCTGCCACATCCTGCGCTATCGCCAGGTGACGCAGAAGAAGAACACGTTCTACGAACTCGTGCTCGACTACACACCGTTCTACGGCGAGATGGGCGGTGAGGTAGGCGATCGCGGTGTGCTTGTGAACGAACTGGACACCGTCGAGGTGATCGACACCAAGCGCGAGAACAACCAGAGTGTACACATCGTCAAGCAGTTGCCGAAAGACCCGACTGCCGAGTTCATGGCCTGCGTCGACATTGATGCCCGACGTGCAATCGAGTCGAACCACACCTGTACCCACTTGCTCGACGCTGCCCTGCGCGAGGTGCTGGGCACACACGTGGAACAGAAAGGATCGCTCGTCACCGCCGACGGACTTCGCTTCGACTTCTCTCACTTCGAGAAGGTCACACCCGAGCAGATCCGCGAAGTTGAGCACCTCGTGAATGAGAAGATACGCGAGAACATTCCGCTCGAGGAGTTCCGCGACTGCCCCATCGAGGAAGCCAAGGAGATGGGTGCTATCGCCCTCTTCGGCGAGAAGTATGGCGACAAGGTGCGCGTCGTGAAGTTCGGCGACTCGGTGGAGTTCTGCGGCGGTTGTCACGCAAAGGCTACCGGCCAGCTTGGAATGGTTCGCATCACCAGCGAGAGCAGCATCGCTGCCGGCGTCCGCCGTATCGAGGCTATCACGGGTAAGGAAGTGGAAGCTATGTGCGACATGATGCAGGACTTCATGAACAACCTGCGTGCTTTGCTGAACAACGCCCCCGACCTGATTTCCACCGTTCGCAAGGCTATTGCTGAGAACAAAGAGCTGCAATCACAGGTGGACGAGTTCCGTGCGATGAAGGCGAAGGAACTGAAGCAGAAGCTGGTGGAGAACGCCAAGGAAGTGAACGGCGTGAAGGTCGTCTCGGGCATCATGCCTCTGAACGCACAGAACGTGAAGGACGTCGTGTTCCAATTGCGCAACCAGTTCCCCGAAAACCTGCTCGTGGCCATCGGTTGTGCCGAGAACGGCAAGCCAACTATCACCGTCTCGCTGAGCGATGATATCGTTGCCGAAGGCAAGAATGCCGGACAGATTGTGCGCGAGGCAGCCAAGCTCATACAGGGTGGCGGAGGCGGTCAGCCCCATTTCGCTACTGCCGGCGGCAAGGATGCCGACGGACTGCTCGCCGCTATCAACAAGGTGATAGAACTTGCGTTGTAAAAAGGTGAATAGATAACAAGAGTATAAAAGGTAAAAAAGTAGAAGAAAATGACACAGCGTTTTGACAGAATCAATGTAAAAGGTTTAGAGAAATGGGTCTTGTCCTTTTGCCTCTTTGCCTTTTTGCCCTTTCATGCTTCGGCCATCGACATCAAAAGCAAGAAGAATAGTGCCGTCGTCGACGGCATCAGCTATCAACTGAATGCCAAGAAGGAGTCGGCAGTCGTCGTGAAGGGCACGCAGCCTTACTCGGGCGATATCGTCATTCCCGAGAAGATAGAAGTAGACAGCCTGGTGTACTACGTCGAGGAAATAGCATCGGGAGCTTTCGAGAAGTCGACGGGCATGACCTCGATCGTGATTCCGAAGGGCATCGAAAAGATTGGCACACGAGCCTTCTCAGGATGTTCCAGCCTCACTGCCGTTGAAATCCCGAAGAGCGTAGAAGAGTTGCCCACGGAACTGTTTGCAGGATGTTCGAGTCTTGTCGACGTGACGTTGCCGAAGAGCATCCGCAAGATGAGCACGGGCGTCTTCAAGAGTTGTAAGTCGCTAGAGGAAATCGCCATCCCTGCAAGCATCACCGTACTGTCGCACAGCACCTTCGAGGAGTGTAGCAATCTGAAGGAGGTAGACCTGCCGGCGGGTATGACAACCATTGCCAGCAACGCCTTCCAGAACTGTTCGAGCCTGGAGCGCATCTCTATCCCCACGGGTGTGCAGAACATCGGGGCGGAAGCCTTCCTGGGCTGCAGCAGTCTCAGGGAGTTCACATTCCCCAGTAGCGTTTCGAAAGTCAGCAACAGCGTACTGGAGAACTGCTCGTCGCTCGAGGAGGTACACCTGCCCAACTCGGTCAGCGAGATCGCCAGCGAAGCCTTCCGTGCCTGTACGTCGCTCGACAGCCTCTACCTGCCCAACTCTATCGTGAAGATTGGCTCAGGAGCCTTCCGCGACTGCAGCAATATGCGCCACCTGACACTCCCCAACGGTCTTGTCAGTATTGCCAGCGACCTGTTCCGCGGTTGCACCAATCTGGAAATGATCACATTCCCCAGCGGACTGAAGGAGATTGGCAACTCGGCCTTCGAAGGATGCACGAGCCTGGCAAGGATCATGCTACCGTCGTCGCTGAAGGAGATCGGAAGCTCGGCCTTCGACAAGTGCAACAACCTGATGAGCGTGATCGTATTGGGTGGCACCCCACCGAAAATCAGCAGCAACTCATTCGGCAAGACTACCTACCGCGAGGCCGCCGTGCATATTCGGAAAGGCTCGCTTAGCAACTTCCAAATCAACAAGCAGTGGGCGAAGTTCCTCGACTTGATTGAAAGGTAATGTCCCTTCGGGCGGTTGAGAGAGTAAAGAAGGTTGAGAGAGTAAAGAAGGTAAAGAGGGTAAAGAAAGTTGAGAGGGTAAAGAAAGTAAAGAAAGTTGAAAGAGTAATGTCCCTTTAAGCCCTTCACTCCCCTTTAAGCCCTTTAAGCCCTTAAAATCCTTAAAACCCATAAAAAAAAGTAACTAAAAGGAATAGACTATGACCCATCGTTTCGTGAAAACCATAGTGCTGATGGTCGGCATGTGGCTGGTTGCCGGCAACGTGCAGGCACAGAGTCAGCCGGAGGCAGAAGTGCAGGCCGACCTCGTTAGCAAATACCTCTGGCGCGGTATGGAGAAAGGAGGCATCAGCCTGCAGCCGCAAGCCAAGCTGTCGTGGCAGGGCGCCTATGTGAAACTGTTTGGAAGCACGGGCTTCAACAAGAACGATGAAGACGAAATCGATCTCTCGCTGGGCTATGAGTTCCCGTTCGGACTGAACATCGGCGTCATCGACTACTGGCAGACAGGCATCGAGCCCAACAATGTGTATTTCGGTTACAACAAGCAGACCACAGCACATCGGCTGGAGGGAAATATCGGCTACACATGCCGCTACGGTAGCGTGCAAGCCTACTGCATGTTCTACGGCCACGATACGAAGATCAACGGTAAGCAGGCCTACTCCACATACATCGAGCTGACCGTTCCGTTCCGCCTCGGCGGTCTCGACTGGACGGCAAAGGCAGGCATCACACCTATGGAGAGTGCCGGCTGGACGGTTCCTGACTACTCCACCCTTTCCGAATCGCTCAACTACTTCTATGCCAACGGCCCTGCCTGCATAATGGCAGCGGTGCGTGCTACGAAGAATCTGAAGCTGCGCGGCGTCACCCTCCCCATCTTTGCCAAACTGAATACCAACCCCTACATGCAGACCGCCTATATCATGGGTGGCATCGGGGTCAAAGTATCAAAGTAACGGCCGACAGGCCCTTACACGTGCGGAGCACTTTGAACGGCCGATAGGCCTCTTGAACCTTGAACGCGGCTCTGCCGCCTAGGGCCAGTTCACCAGGAACACCGTCTCCGTAGCACGAGTGAAGGCGGTGTAGAGCCAATGCACGTAGTCGGCATCGAGCATGTCTGATGTCACATACCCTTGGTCGATATAAACATGTGCCCACTGACCACCCTGCGCCTTGTGGCAGGTGACGGCATAGGCAAACTTCACCTGCAAGGCATTATAGTGTTCATCTTCCTTCACCTTCTTCAAACGATCGGCTTTCAGTCGGATGTCGGCATAGTCCTCCAACACCTTATTATATAATTGCTCACTCTGCTCGCGCGTCAGGGCTGGCGCCTCTGAGGTCAGCGTGTCGAGTATCACCAGCGACTGCAGCTCGTAGTCGTCGTAGTCGGGAAACTGCAGCCACACATCGGCAAAGCGGAAGCCATAGAGCTCGTGCACCCGGCGCACACGTTGCACCACAGCATGATCGCCATTAGCGATAAAAGACAATTCTTCAGAGCTAACCGCACCTCCTCCTGTAGAAGAGTTGTCAGCAGCATTTTTGTTTCCTCCCCGGGTGGGGCCGTATTTGTTCTTCACCACCATCAGCCGATCACCTGTGGTGAGTTCCTCCTCGCGACCGAGAATCGAGTTGCGGATGCCCATATTGAAGATATTTGCCCGCTTGTTGCTACGTGTCACAACGATCGTCTCGTCGGTACCCACCTGACTATAGCTGGAGTTGAGCGACTCGATCAGCTCATCACCTGACACCCTGCGCACATCGGCAAAGAACTTAATACGCAAGGCGATATCGAGCGGCGAGAGACGAGGTTCTTGTATCTCATAGTCGAAGACACTGGACGAAGTTCGTTCAGGCAGATAGCTGCGAATCTGCGTGGCATTCCACAGGATGCCGCTTTCTTCTTCCTGGCGTACCACCTCGTTGAGCGTGCTCTCAAAAACGCGAAGCCCGTAGTTGCGCAGCACCGATGCCTCCAGAGCCGGCGCCTCCGTCTCACCAACAGGAGGCAGCTGTGCGGGATCGCCGATGAGAACCATCCGGCAGTCGGTGCCCGGTCCGCCATAGACATACTGCACAAGGTCGTCGAGCAGACTGCCTTCGCCGAACATCGACGAGCGGCCTGTACTGATCATCGAGGCCTCATCGACAAAGAACAGAGCATTGCGCAGACTGTTGAAGCCCAGGCTAAAACCGCCCTCCAGACTCTTCTGCCTGTAGATGCGGCGATGGATGGTAGAGGCCGCCTCGCCGCTGTTCAGCGAGAACACCTTTGCCGCACGACCCGTCGGGGCCAGCAGCACCAGCGTCTGTCCCAGCCGTTTCAGCGTGCGCACCAACGCGCTAGCCAGCGTGGTCTTTCCTGTGCCCGCCGAACCGCGCAGGATCATCACCGGCTGATCCTCACGACAGGCCAGAAAGCTCGTGAAGCAATCCACCGCCAAGTGTTGCTCGCGCGTCGGAGGGAATCCCACTTCCTGCTCAACCCGAAATATAAACTCCTCTATCGTCATGCTCTATTTGCAATCTTTTTCATCTCTGCATAAAAAAGAAACGAGTTTCTTTTGTTCTGCACTCGATTTTTCGTAACTTTGGCTTCGCCTTAGTCACTTCCGTTCGGAAAAACTCAAATAAATTTGGTTTTTCGCTCACTTAATCGTAACTTTGTAGCCGACAACGATAAACCTGCTGCAAAGGTAGCGAAAAATCTTGAGAATGAAACAAAAAAATCTCCATAAATACCTGCTGTTGCTGTGTGCCCTCATCCTGTTGGTGCTCTGTGCACTCAGCATCCTATCATAAGAACAAACAACATCGCATGAACAACCGACTCATCATACGCATCACCAAGAGCTCACTGCTCTTCGCCGTTGCCGACCCTGCCGAACAGAACAAAGTGGCTTTCGAGCCATACATCATGAAGAGCGGCATCTCCCTGGCTGCCAACTTGCGCGAGGCTTTCCGCACCAGCGATCTCCTCAACCGCGGCTACCAGCGGGCTTTGCTCGAAGTCAACACCCCTACCCTGCTCGTGCCCATTCAGGAATTCGACGAGACAAGCCTCGGC
The DNA here is from genome assembly GCA_017557185.1 of Prevotella sp. GTDB lineage: Bacteria > Bacteroidota > Bacteroidia > Bacteroidales > Bacteroidaceae > Prevotella. The sequence continues at coordinate 40,039 of JAFZAP010000054.1, read as the reverse complement.
GAACTCTATCACAGCTCCTTCAGCGGCTACGACAACTATGCGCTCATGCATCAGGTGCTGCCCAATCTGAATGCCGTCGTGGCCTTCGCCGTCAACAAGGACCTGCGGCTCGTCGTCGAAGACCACTTCACCGACGTACGCTTCCAGCACGTCATGCAGCCCGTGTGGAGCCACATGCTCAACCGCAGTTTCACAGGCACACGCCGCAAACTCTACGCCTATTTCCACGACAAGTTCGTCGACGTGTTCAGCTTCGACAAGAACCGCTTCCGCTTCTCCAACCGTTTCGAGATGTCGTCGGTCAACGATGCCGTCTACCACATCCTGCACGTGTGGAAGACTATCGGCATGGATGCTCAGAGCGACGAGCTCTATCTGTGCTTTGCCACACAGCAGCAACTCAACGAGGCCACAGCAGCGCCGACAACCGATGCGCCTAACACCCTGCCCATCGTTGAACTGCTGCGCCGCTATGCCAGCAAGACCTACACCATCAATCCCCCGGCAGAGTTCAACCGAGCACCCGTCACCCAGGTGAAAGGCATCACCTTCGACCTGATGGTACAACTCCGCAACTCATAATTGGCTGAACTATCAACTATTAACTATCAACTAATAAATGCGCATCATCACAGGCATCTACAAAGGTCGCCGCTTCGACATTCCCCACTCCTTCAAGGCACGTCCCACCACAGATTTTGCAAAGGAAAACATCTTCAATGTCCTCAACGCATACATCGACCTTGAAGGCACACGTGCCCTCGACCTCTTTGCAGGCACGGGCAGCATCTCGCTCGAATTGCTGTCGCGAGGCTGCGAGCAGGTGGTCAGCGTCGAGGCCGACCGCGACCACGCCCGCTTCATCAGCGAATGTGTACGCAAACTCGGTGTTACCAACCACCAGCTCATCCGCGGCGACGTGTTCCGCTACTTAAAGAGCGCCCAGAAATCTTTAAACCCTGTATCCAACTCTTCCACAATAGTTTCAGGCTCCCTCCCTATGGGGGAGGGCCGGGGTGGGGCTTCCTTACATGCTGCGCAGCAGCCCGACAGGGACCAGAGGGCTTTCGACTTCATCTTCGCCGACCCGCCCTACTCCCTTCCCAACCTCCCCGACATCCCGCAGCTCGTCCTGCAGTCGGGACTGCTTGCGCCAGGCGGTATCTTTGTCTTCGAACACGGCAAACAGAACGACTTCTCCAGTCATCCCTGCTTCCGGGAACATCGCGCCTATGGAAGCGTGAACTTCTCTATTTTTACTACATAATCACAAAATGACAAAAAAATAGCAAAATTATTCCGCTTATTTTTGGTAGTTCCATAAAAAAGGTATATATTTGTGCCGTCAAAACTGACAATCTGATTATTTAACCGTAAACCCATAAAACCAAAAAACATCAATTACTATGGAAGTTGAGAAAATCATCCAAGACCTGGAGCGTAAACACCCGGGCGAGCCTGAATTCCTGCAGGCAGTGAAAGAAGTACTGGAATCCATCAAGGACGTCTACAACCAGCATCCTGAGTTCGAGAAAGCTAAACTCATCGAGCGCCTTGTGGAACCCGAACGCATCGTCACGTTCCGTGTGCCCTGGGTCGATGACAAAGGTGAAGTGCAAGTCAACATCGGCTACCGCGTACAGTTTAACTCGGCCATTGGCCCGTACAAAGGCGGACTGCGTTTCCACCCATCTGTCAATCTCTCCATCCTGAAGTTCCTCGGCTTCGAGCAGACATTCAAGAACGCTCTCACCACACTCCCGATGGGCGGTGGCAAGGGCGGCTCCGACTTCGCTCCCCGCGGAAAGAGCGACGCTGAGATTATGCGTTTCTGCCAGGCCTTCATGACCGAGCTCTATCGCCACATTGGTCCCGACGAAGACGTTCCCGCTGGCGACATCGGCGTAGGCGGACGCGAAATCGGCTACCTCTTCGGCATGTACAAGAAGCTCACCCACCAGTTCCAGGGCGTGCTCACCGGCAAGGGTCTGGAGTTCGGCGGTTCCCGTATCCGTCCCGAGGCTACTGGCTACGGCGCCATCTACTTCGTACAGCACATGCTCGCCACTAAGGGCGACGACCTGAAAGATAAGACGATTGCCATCTCTGGCTTCGGTAACGTGGCTTGGGGTGCTGCCAAGAAGGCTACTGAGCTCGGTGCCAAGGTCATCACCATCAGCGGCCCCGATGGCTACATCCACGATCCCGCAGGCCTCGATGCCAAGAAGATCGACTATATGCTGGAGCTCCGTGCCAGCGGCAACGATGTCTGCCAGCCCTACGAAGAGGAGTTCGAAGGCTCCAAGTTCTACGCAGGACGCAAGCCTTGGGAACAGAAGGCCGACATCTACATGCCTTGTGCTACACAGAACGAGCTCAACGGCGCCGATGCCGACATGATCCTCGCCAACAACCCCATCTGCGTAGCAGAGGTTTCCAACATGGGTTGCACCGCCGAGGCTGCCGAGAAGTTCGTTGCTGCCAAGACGCTCTTCGCTCCTGGCAAGGCTGTGAACGCTGGTGGTGTCGCCACGAGTGGTCTGGAGATGACGCAGAACTCGATGCGTCTCAGCTGGTCGAACGAGGAAGTCGACGAGAAGCTCCACTACATCATGTCCAGCATCCACGAGCAGTGCGTGAAGTACGGCAAGCAGGACGATGGCTACATCGACTATGTGCGCGGTGCCAACGTCGCCGGCTTCATGAAGGTTGCCAATGCCATGATGGCTCAGGGTATTGTGTAAAGCTCGGCGTAGCGAAGCGAAGCCAAGTAACACAAAATGCCATGATGGCTCAGGGTATTGTGTAGGCAGGAGCCTACCCCCATCCCCTCCCTAAAGGGAAGGGAGCATAATAACCAACGAAACTGAACATTATTGAGTAACAAACAGTTAAAATATCAAGGAGTGTTACGCGCAGTCATGCTGTGCGTAGCACTCTTTCAGTTTTCATTTTTCACTTTTCACTTTTCACTTCTTTCTGCACAGGTTGTGCAGAAAGGCAAGGCCACCTATTACTCCAAGCGTGCAACGGGAGCCCGCACCGCCAACGGCGAACGGCTGCACCACGACAGCCTCACCTGTGCACACCGCACCTACCCCTTCGGCACGATGCTGCGCGTGAAGAACCCCGCCAACGGTCGTGAAGTCGTTGTGCGCGTCACCGACCGCGGACCCTTCATTCGCGGCCGCATCATCGACCTCTCCTGGCGTGCTGCCAAGGAACTCGGCATCCTCGCTGCAGGTGTTGCAATGGTGGAGATCGAGAAGGTCACCGACCGCTCAGGCATCCCCTACCGCCAGCAGGAAGAAGAAATGCAGCTACCCGACTTCGAACTCACCACTCCTTCCGCCACACTCTACGAGGAGTGGCAGGAACGCATGCGTGAACGCAACACCACACCCGCAGAGGAACTCAAGTCGAACCACATTCCTGACGAACCCACGGCCCCCGCCACCAAGAAAAACACCAACGCTACGAAAAGCGAGGAAGGCCTCATCCACGGAATCGTGGACCGCATCAAGAACATCAGCATCTTCTAAGGCATTTATTTTCTTTAAGGTACATGGAGGCATGCTTTCGTGTGCCTAAAGCAATCGTTTTGTGATACAACAGCCCTCTTTAAGTAGTATTTCACTACTTATTCGGAACTATTTGTGTATTTTTTTCCTCAATTTGCATCTATATTAAGAAATTTGTTTATCTTTGTAGCTTGATATATTGTGTCTTAGAAGACACAGACAGATATAGACCTCCAAAAACCTACAACTTAAGAACAATATTAACAAAAAACTTAAATACGACATGATGAAGAAGAACAGTTTTATCACATGGGTCTTATTGCTCGGCATGACGGCAGTAGTTGCCTCGTGCGGACTTGACATGCCCAAGGAGAAGAAGACATCGTACGAGACAATGACTGTGAAGAAACAAGACTTCACGGTGCCTATGAAGTTCAGCGCCAGACTGAAGGGACAGGCTGACGTGACGATAACGCCACAGGTGAGTGGACAGTTGATGAGAATCTGTGTCACAGAAGGTCAGCAGGTGAGAAAGGGACAGGTACTTTTCGTCATCGACTCCCGTAATGCACAGCATGAGGTAGAGGCTGCCCGTGCCAACCTGCAGGCCGCACAAGCCAATCTTACGGCTGCACAAGCACAGGCCAACAGCGCCAAGCTGGAGTTTGAGAGCAACAAGAACCTGTTCGAAAAGAAGATTGTGAGCAGCTATATGCTTGAGAACTCCCGTAACAGCTACAATCAGGCACAAGCCGCTGTCAGCCAGGCGAGAGCTTCCGTCACGCAGGCACAGTCGGCCGTGAACCGCGCCCGTGTGAATCTCGGTTTCTGCACCATCACAGCTCCCGTGACGGGTGTTATCGGTGAGATTCCCGTACGTCCCGGCGACCAGGTATCGCCTGCCATTAACCTCACTGTCCTCAGCGGCAACACAACAATGGATGCAGAATTCTCAGTCACGGAGGCCATCATCGAGGCGCAGGTGCAGTCGGGTTTGACCAAGACCGACAAGGCGAAAAACATCGCTGCGCTTCCCGAGGTGACGTTTGTGATGAAGAACGGTACAGAGTATCCCCGCAAGGGACGCATCACCAGCTTGACGGGTGTCGTGGATGCCGCTACTGGCTCGCTGGGCGCAAAGGCCTCGTTCCCCAATCCCGACGGGCATCTGTTCTCTGGCATACAGGGAACCGTGGTTCTTCCGATTGAGCGGAAAGACGTGATCGTGATTCCGCAGGTTGCCGTGTTGCGTCTGCAGGACAAGTCGTTGGTCTATAAGGTAAAGGACGACAATACTGCTACAGCCGTCACCGTGACAACACAGGACGCCGGTAATGGTAAGGACTTCATCGTGACAAGCGGCTTGAAAGTCGGCGATAAGATTGTGACTGTCGGGGCAAACAACGTACAGGAAGGTGAACAAGTGTTGTTCCCTGAAGCATCGAAAAACGAGAAGTAAACCATGAAGGGAAACATTTTTATCAACAGATACGTGATGGCATGTGCAATAGCGATTGTCATCACGCTGGTGGGCTTTATCTGCATGAGCACGCTGCCCATCGAGCAATACCCGAACATTGCGCCGCCTACGGTGCGCGTTTCGACGTCGTATACCGGCGCCGATGCCAACACCATCATGAAAGCGGTGGTGCAGCCGTTGGAGGAGAACATCAACGGTGTGCCCGGCATGACCTACATCACCAGTTCGGCATCGGCCTCCGGTGATGTCTCGATTCAGGTCTATTTCGAGCAGGGCACCGACCCCGACCTTGCAGCTGTGAACGTGCAGAACCGCGTGAGCCGCGCTACGGCCCTGCTGCCCTCGGAGGTGACGAAAGTGGGTGTGCAGGTGATGAAACAGCAGAGTAACATCCTGCACATCGGCGCTTTGAAGAGTGTCGACGGCAAATATGATGCCGACTTCATCGCCAACTATATCGACATCAACGTTCGTCCCCGACTGATGCGTATCACCGGCGTGGGCGACGTGATGGCACTCGGTAACACCTATGCCCTGCGCATATGGCTGAAGCCCGACGTAATGGCACAGTACGGGTTGGAACCGAACGACGTGTTCACGGCTATCGGCGGACAGAGCTTCGTGGCTGCAACGGGTTCGCTGGGTGAGCAGAGTGAAAACGCCTACCAGTACTCAATGGAGTACAAGGGTACGCTGAAGACTGTCGAGGAGTTCAACGACATCGTTCTTCGCACGAGCGAAGGCGGACACCTGTTGCACCTGAGCGATGTGGCTGAGGTGGAAATCGGTGCCGTGAGCTATAACTTCACCTCGAACATTGACGGCAAGCCAGGAACCATCTACATGGTGTTCCAAGCTCCCGGTGCCAATGCTACCGAGGTGAACGCCCGCATCAATAAACTCTACGAAGACCTGAAGCCGACGATGCCCGCCGGCCTGGAGTTCGAGATTCTGGAGACCAGCGACGACTTCCTCTTTGCCGCCATCCACAACGTGGTGGAGACGCTCATCATCGCTATCATCCTCGTGATCCTCGTGGTGTATTTCTTCTTGCAGAGTTTCAAGGCGACGGTCATCCCATCGCTGTCAATCATCGTATCGCTGTTGGGAACTTTCGCCATCGTTTCGCTAGCGGGATTCTCGCTGAACATATTGACGCTATTCGCCCTCGTGCTGGCCATCGGTACGGTGGTCGACGACGCTATTGTGGTGGTCGAGGCGGTCATGGCGAAAATGGAGAGTGGCATCACCGATGCACACGAGGCTACGCGACAAGCCATGAGCGACGTTTCGGTGGCTGTCATCTCGTGTACATTGGTCTTCATGGCCGTGTTCATCCCCGTGGCCTTCATGCCTGGCACGTCGGGCTCGTTCTTCACGCAGTTTGGTGTGACGCTGGCCTCGGCCGTCGGTCTTTCGTGTATTTCGGCTCTTACGCTGTGTCCCGCCCTGTGCGCCATCATGATGCGCTACTCGGAGAAAAAGGAAGAGCGCAAGAACCTGAACTACTACGTCACCAAAGCCTATACCGCCAGCTACAACGCTATCCTCAAGAAGTACAGCAAGAGCGTGAGTAAGTTCATCAAGCGCCCGATAGTCTCTGGAATTCTGCTGGCTATCACCGCTGTGCTTCTCATCATCTTCATGCGTGGTCTGCCGTCAGGACTTGTTCCGCAGGAAGACCAGGGTGTGTTCTTCGCCGAGGTGCGCGCACCGGAAGGCTGCACGCTGCATGAGACGCAGGAGATTGTGAAGAAGGTGGAAGAGAAGGTGAAGACGATTCCCGAGTTGGAAAGCTATGCTGTGGTCGCAGGCTACGGTATGATGGCCGGCCGCTCGGGTAGCTGCTACGCCACGCTCATCATCCGCCTGAAGAACTGGGACGACCGTCCGGGTATGAACCACAACATCATGCTCGTCTATGGTCGCTTCGCCTTCGACTGCAAGGACATCAAGAACGCAAAGGTGATTCCCTTCCAGATGCCGCAGGTTCCAGGATATGGTTCTAACAGTAGTGTGAACCTCGTGTTGCAGGATATGCAGGACCGCGATATGTCGGAGTTCAACGCCGATGCCACCAAGTTCCTAGCCAAACTGAACGAGCGGAAGGAGATTATGATGGCGATGTCGACCTACTCTGAGCGCTTCCCGAAGTATCAGGTGAGCGTCGATGCTCCGCAGTGCGACCGTGCAGGCGTTTCGCCGGCAGCTGTGCTCAGAACGCTCGGCGCCTATTGTGGCGGATCGTATGTGGGCAACTTCAACCAGTTCGGTAAGGTGTATCGCATCATGGCCAACGCCGCACCGGAATATCGCCTCGATCCCTCGTCGCTGAACAATATCTTCGTTCGCGTGCGTGGTGGAAAGATGGCACCCATCTCGGAGTTTGTCACGCTGAAGGAAATCGTCGGTTCGGCTTCGGTCGACCACTTCAATCTGTTCCAGAGCATCACCTGCGGTGTGATGACTGCTAGCGGATTCTCTGAGGGCGACGCCCACGAGGCTATCGCCGAGGTGTTCAAGGAGACGATGCCCAACGGATACGGCTATGAGTATGGCGGTATGTCGCGCGAGGTAGAGGAGGCTTCTGGCTCGAATGCCACAGCTCTCATCTACGTCATCTGCGTCATTCTGATCTACCTCATCCTGGCCTCGCTCTACAACTCGTGGTTCACGCCGTGGGCTGTGCTCATGAGCGTGCCCTTCGGATTGATGGGCTCGTTCGGCGCCATCTGGCTTGTCTCACTGCTCAAGTTACCAGGCATGGAGAATAACATCTACCTACAAACGGGTGTCATCATGCTGATTGGTTTGCTCGCGAAGACGGCCATTCTGATTACGGAGTTCGCTTCGGAGCGCCGTGCCCAGGGTATGACCATCCGCGATGCTGCCTTTGCTGCTTGTCAGGAACGTCTGCGCCCCATTCTGATGACTGTCGTCACGATGATTGCGGGTATGATTCCGCTCATCATAGCCGGTGGTGCTGGTGCCAATGGTAACCGCGTGCTCGCCCTAGGTGTGACAGCCGGTATGGCTGTGGGCACCCTGGCCCTGCTCTATGTGGTGCCCGCGTTCTTCATCGTATTCCAAGGATTGCATGAAAAGTTCCAAGGGGCACCCACCCCCAGCCCCTCCCAAGGGGAAGGGGAGTCTAAATAGACTTATAAACAGAAAAATGAATAGTATAATGAAAAATAGAATATTTAAGAGCATATTAACTCCCCTTCCCCTCGGGAGGGGCTGGGGGTGGGTCTTCGCTTGCCTCCTGCTCACGGGCTGTGGCCTTTATAATAAGTACGAGCAGAAGAATGAGACGCCGGCTGATGTCTTCGGCACGACGCAGGACGTCCAGGCAGCTGGAGGAGGCACGTCGATGGCTGAGATGTCTTGGCGCGAGTTCTTCACCGACCCCCTGCTGCAGCAACTCATCGAACAGGTGCTGGCCAACAACACCGACGTCAATTCCGCCCGCCTGGCCGTAGAGATGAGTGAGGCATCGCTGCAAGCCGCCAAGATGGCTTACCTGCCCTCGCTCTATTTCTCACCGCAGGGAACGTTGTCAAAGTTCGACAAATTAGATTGGTCCAAGACCTACAACCTCCCGCTGCAGATGTCGATGGATGTCGATGTGTTCGGTAGCATCACCAACAAGAAGCGTGCCGCCAAAGCCGTATTGCTGCAGGCTCAGGTGCGCGAGGAAGCCGTTCGTGCCAACCTCATCTCGACCGTTGCCCAGCAGTATTTCATGCTTCAGGTGCTCGACCGCCAGTTGGAGATCCTGACCGTTACCGACAGCCTGTGGAATGCCTCACTGGAGACGGAGAAGACGTTGTGGGAAAATGGAAAGATCTACTCGACCGCTGTCAACCAGATGGAGTCATCGTACCTCAACGTGAAGACCCAGATTGTTGACACACGCCGCAACATCCGTAGTGTGGAGAATGTCCTCTCTCGGCTGTTGGCCAATACTCCCCAGCACATAGAGCGCAGCAAGTGGGGTAGTTCTGCCCTGCCTGAGCATAACGACTATCCCACGGGACAGAGAATGTTCGACACGAAGTTCATTCAGATTGGCGTTCCTGCAACGATGCTGGAGAACCGCCCCGACATCCGAATGGCTAACCATGCTCTGGAGGAGGCCTTCTATAACACGCAGGCCGCCCGCGCTGCTTTCTTCCCTGGCATCACTCTCACAGGTACCGGTGGGTGGACCAATAGTGGACCGGCTGGCATCGTCAACCCTGCAAAATTGATGTGGACGGCCGTTGGTCAGCTTACGCAGCCTATCTTCGCTCGTGGCAAGTTGAAGGCCAACTTGAAGATCAACCAGCTGACGCAGGAAGACCTGCAACGCAGGTACGTGCAGACTGTAATCGATGCTGGCAACCAAGTTAATGAAGCGCTGGCTGACTGTCAGGCCGCCCGCGAGAAACACGCCTACTATCATCGGCAGGTGGAAGTTCTGCGCGAGGCATATAACGGAACCCACGAACTGATGGACAACGGTAAGTCCAACTACCTCGAAGTGCTCACCGCCCAGGAAACGCTTCTGAATGCTCAACTCAGCGAGGCAATGAACATGTATCACGGGGCACAATCCGTGATTGCCCTCTACATCGCCTTGGGCGGAGCCACGAAGTAAATCTAAAAAACTGACACGGAACTAGAACTAATCTGATTGACGAACGAAGAAAATGAAGAAACTATTGTTCACACTCGCTGTCGTGCTCATGAGTGGGGCTGCATTTGCCCAGAACGACAGTACCGCTATTGGCAGGAAGAAAGTGGCCGTCGTGCTCAGCGGCGGCGGTGCGAAGGGTATGGCCCACATCGGTGTGCTCAAAGTGTTGGAAAAGGCGGGAATTCCCGTCGACATCATCACCGGCACGTCGATGGGTAGCATCATCGGCGGTCTCTATGCCATCGGCTACAACGCCAACTCGCTCGACTCAATGGTGCGTGTGCAAGACTGGAGCTACGTCATCACCGACCGCGAGGACCTGAGCCGTCAGAGCCTTAGCGACCGCGAGAAACAGAACACCTATGTGTTCTCGACGGGTTTGACCATCGGCAAGCGCGACTTGAGTGCCGGCGGTCTCATCAAGGGCAAGAACCTGGCCGAACTGTTCCAGAAGCTCTGCACGGGCTATAATGACTCGCTCGATTTCACCCGCGACCTGCGCATTCCCTTTGCCTGTGTGGCCACTAACATCATCGACAATAGCGAAGTCGATTTCCATAGCGGACGCCTTCCGCAGGCCATGCGTGCCTCGATGGCCATCCCTGCTGCCTTCTCGCCCGTCAGAATCGGCGACAAGGTATTGGTCGATGGAGGCTTGAAGAACAACTACCCTGCTGATCTCGCCCGCGAGATGGGGGCAGAGGTTATCATCGGTGTCACCGTGCAAGGAGCACCGAAAGTGACTGAGGACATGGGAGGCACGATGAGCATCCTCAGCCAGATCATCGACGTGAACTGTAAGAACAAGTACGACGAGAACCTCGGCATCACCGACCTGCATCTGCAGGTGGATACGAAGGGCTACGGCTCAGCCAGTTTCTCGCAGGCCGCCATCGATACGCTCATCCGCCGCGGCGAGGAGCTGGGCATGCGCCACTGGGACGACATCATCGCCTTGAAGAAGCACATAGGCATTGACGACTCGTTCCGACCCACTATTCTGCATCCGCTGCGTCCGAAGGTGATGACCGAGAAGGTGCGTGTCACCAGTTATTCTTTCGAAAATATGACTCCGCAGGCCGAACGGTTCCTGCGCCAGAAGTTCCATCTGAACAAGAAAGATAGCATCGATGCCAAACTGGAGCAGGAGATTACCACGTCGATGCGTGTCGACCTGTTCTACCAGACTGCCGAATGCCGACTGGTGCCCGATGGCGACGGCATGCGTGTCATCCTCACGGCTGGCGACCGCAAGACGGTACAGTTACACGCCGGTGTGCGCTTCGACTCTGAGGAGAATGCTGCGCTTCAGCTGGGTCTCGATATCCCTTGGAAGACTGCCGTCCCCGTCAATACCGACATCACGTTACGACTAGGCAAGCTCATGATGGCTCGTGGCGAACTCACCATCCATCCCCGTAGTTTCACCCGTCCCACGCTTAGCTACACATTCCGCCGCAACGACGTGGACATCTACAGAGACGGCGACCGCGACTATAACATCCTTTACAATCAGTTCCAGGCGGAGTTCCTGCCCATCAACTATGACCTGCGCCACGTCAATCTGAAGATGGGCTTGCGCTGGGACTACATGCACTACCGCAGCAAGCTCGGCTCGGACAACTCGATGCAGGTGACGCTCGAGAACGAACACTTCTTCAGTTACCACGCAAGCCTGAACTACAACGGCGAGGATAATTGGTATTTCCCCACGCGCGGTGCACGATTCAAGGCCGAATATGCCTACATCACCAACGACTTCGCACAACTCGACGACCGTTCATCCGAAGATGGAGGCAAGAAAGCGGGCTTGAGCGACGTGAATGCCTACTGGCGTATGTCGTTCACTTTCGGCAGCCGTTTCACCATCCAGCCCATGCTCTACGGCCGACTGCTCTTCGGCTCTGTTGTTCCTCCTGTCTTCGGAAACACCATCGGTGGTGAATGGTTCGCCCACTACGTAGAGCAGCAGATGCCCTTCGCCGGCATCGGCAACATGGAGTACATCAGCCACCATTTCCTGGCTGCACAACTACAGGCACAGCAGCGCATTGGCACAAGCAGCTACTTGCTGTTCCGCGTGGCTGGAGGCCAGCAGGCCGACCATCTGAAGGACCTACTCGACCACCGCACATTGCTTGGCGGTCAGGTGGCCTACTACTATAACACCATCTTCGGCCCCGTCGGTGGCTCTATCGGCTACAGCAACCGTACGAAGGAGCCTTACTTCTTCCTGAATCTCGGATACGTATTTTAATTCTTCACAATCATAATTGTATGTCAGAACTTGAACCCCTCATAGCGGACCTCGCGCTCATTCTTATCTGCGCCGGCGTCATGACGCTGCTCTTCAAAAAACTGAAACAGCCGGTAGTGCTCGGATATATCGTGGCGGGCTTCATCGCATCACCCAACATGCCCTACATGCCCAGCGTTACCGACCTGCACGGTGTGCATCTCTGGAGTGAGATAGGTGTTATCTTCCTCCTGTTCGCTCTCGGTCTGGAATTCTCGTTCCGTAAGATCCTGCGCATGGGTGCCGCACCCATCATCGCCGCCGGTGCCGTCATCACGGGCATGATGCTCGTCGGCATGTTCACGGGGCAGCTCTTCGGATGGAGCCAGATGGACTGCATCTATTTGGGCGGTATGTTGGCAATGTCGTCGACAACTATCATCTTCAAGGCCTTCGATGATATGGGCTTGCGGCAGAAGCGCTTTGCCAGTCTTGTGCTCAGCGTGCTCATCATCGAGGACATCCTGGCCATCGTGCTTATGGTGATGCTCTCCACGCTTGCCGTCAGCAAGGAGTTCGAGGGGACGCAGATGCTGATGAGCATTCTCAAACTAGTATTCTTCCTTGTGCTCTGGTTTGTCGTAGGCATCTTCCTCATCCCGCTGTTCCTGAAGAAGACCAGGAACCTGATGAGCGACGAGACACTACTCATCACGGCCCTCGCACTCTGCTTCGGTATGGTCGTCATCGCATCGGCAGTAGGTTTCTCGGCTGCCTTCGGAGCCTTCATCATGGGTAGCATCATGGCCGAGACGCTCGAGGCCGAGAAGATCGAGCACCTCGTGGCACCCGTGAAGGATCTCTTCGGTGCCATCTTCTTCGTGTCGGTAGGTATGATGGTCGATGTGGCGCTCATCGTCGAATACATCGTGCCCATCCTCTGCATCATCGTGGCCATCATGCTGGGGCACACCCTGCTCAGCACGGGAGGATTCCTGCTAGCCGGCCAACCGCTGAAGACAGCCATGCAATGTTCGTTCTCGCTCACACAGATCGGCGAGTTCGCATTCATCCTCGCCACATTGGGCACATCGTTGCACGTCACTAGCGACTTCCTCTACCCCATCGTGGTTGCCGTGTCCGTATTCACCACGTTCACAACACCTTACATGATACGCCTCGCCGCTCCTGCCTACAGCGTAGTAGAGCGCATCCTGCCCCCACGTTGGCGAAGCAATCTGCAAAGCTATGCCGAGGCATCAGTCGACGAACAGGAAGAAACCGCCGGGCAGCGAAGCCACTGGAAGGCACATCTGAAGAACGTCGGTGTTGCCGTAGGCATTCATAGCGTTCTCTGCATGGCCGTCATCGCACTCATGCTCTACTTCGGCAAGCCTTTCATCGCACGTTTCCTGCCAACGCCTTGGGACGGCATCGTCACAGCGCTCCTGTCCATCTTCTTCATCGCACCATTCCTGTGGTTGCTCATGCGGCAGGGTGAAGGTGAGCACGCACACGCTCTTTGGAGCGACAACCGCTTCAATCGTGCCAAACTTGTTGCCCTCGAACTGCTGAGAATTCTCATTGCAGCGGCATTCATCAGCTATATCCTCGCTCGTACTACCCGCTGGGGATACATGCTCGGCATCTTCGTTGTCGCAGCCGTCGTCTTCAGCATCCTCTTCTCACGCCGATTGCAGAAGCAGGGCGACACGATTGAAAAGACTTTCACCGAGAACCTCTCACAACGAGAACAAATGGAGCAGCAGGAGCAATCAAACACGACTGAAATGCCTGCCGAGTCCTGACATAAAGTCAACGAAGTAAACAACAGCAACAATGACTTGTCACACACGTTTTCTGATTCTTGCGGTAGCGTTCTTTGCCGCTACGCTTCAAGCCGATGCCCAGAAGAAACACGAATTCAACCGTCGTCTTGACAGCATTTTGTCGGTGAGATACCTGAATGCTGACATCGACACCAACTACGTCGTCCGCCCAAAGACAAAGTGGACGCTGATGGGACGTACCAAAGTGACGGGAACACGCATCAAGTCAGAAGGATTCCGCGAGGGCGAGCACTTCCTGACGGAGATGACCGCCGACAGGAAGGTAACTCTCAGCGCTGCCGTGAGCTATCTCGGGATGTCGGCCTGTCTGGCTATCAACCCCGCCAAGCTGCTGGGCAGGTATCACGACTACGAACTGAACCTCCGCTCTTATGGCAAGCGATTCGGCTTCGACTTCTCCTATCAGGATGCCGGAAACTTCAAGGGATGGTACAAGACGAATGGCGAGAAGCACGATGTCACGACATCGAGCGATATGTTCAAGTTGCGCACGCTGTATTTGAATGCCTACTACATCTTCAACAACCGTCGGTTCTCCTATCCTGCCGCCTTTGCCCACAGCTACATACAGCGTCGTTCGGCAGGCAGTTTCCTCCTCGCAGCATCGGGACAGGGACAGCACGGCAAACTGAATAGCAACTTGATGACGATGGATTTCAAGATGACAAACATCGGCATCGGAGCAGGCTACGGCTACAACTACGTGCCTGCCGAAGGGTGGCTGCTCCATCTCTCCTCCCTGCCCACCTTCATCATCTATAGCAACACATCGCTTACCGTCGACGACACAAACGTCCCCCTGAACTATCACTTCCCCGAGGTAATCATCACCGCACGCGGTTCTATCGTCAAGCAGATAGGTACCAACAGGTTCGCCGGCCTCTCTATGGTATACAACTTCACCAACATCGGCAACGAGGATCATCTGACTATCCACAACCAGAAATGGCTCGTCCGCCTCTATTACGGCATCAGATTATAAATAGGAATGATATCACAAATAACCTAATAGAGAACAAAAACGGCCTGAAGGGCCAACGAGCTATCAGCCCAGGGCAGCGCCCTGGGTTTTGTGTGTTCAGGTGTGATTTCGCGCTGTAAGTGCAAAAGCATTGATATTCAGAGCTTTTGCCCCTGTAGGGCGTGGTTCCTCTTGTACCATATTACCCAGGGCGTTGCCCTGGGCTATTTGCTTATTGGCCCTTCAGGCCGCTTTTGTTCTCTTTTATATTATTAAATAGGTGGAGCAATCCTTTCGTTTATCTATATCACTGCTTTGATGAATCAGTTGCAATGCTCTGACGAATCAACAGCAATGAGTTGATAAAGTAAATTAAGTTAATTTGTGCGGTAAATTAAGTTATTTTATTCAGTAAATTAAGTTATTTTACTGAGTAAATTAAGTTAATTTACTATGCAATTTAAGTTAATTTACTGAACAAATTAAGTTAATTTGCTGAACTATAGCATTTCTCTTCATTCACCAAGTCAATGCTCCCGCATCACTAGAGCTATCGTCTAGGCAGTGTAAAGCACGTTGTTGCCTACTTCAACCACCATGATGGCAGATAAGGAATAATGTCTTGAAAACGTTTTTAGGCATTTCCCTACGCCAAAATAGGGAAATGCCCCTTTGTATGTTAGAATTTATGCGTACTTTTGCAACGTGAAGATTGGCTCCGATGCATGGGCCTCAGTGTTTTAAGAGTATTAACGTCAACAGAAAGAAGAATATGAAGAAGTATGTGATCATCATTGCTGCCAGTGCACTGCTCATCAGCAGCTGCGGCACGTACGCGGGAAGCGGAGCCTATACGGGCTCGACGCTTGGCTCAATCCTCGGCTCGGCCATCGGTGGAATCAGCGGAGGCCCACGAGGCAGCGACATCGGAACAATCGTAGGAATGGTGGGCGGTGCTGTTGTTGGCGGTGCTATCGGAGCTGCTGCCGACCAGCGCGACAGACAGGAGGTGCACGACCATTACCAGCGAGTGATGGAGCAGAAGGCTCAGAACGAAGCCCGTCATGGCAACTACGGCAACTATCAGGGTGACTACCAGAACAATATGGACAGCGGCTTCGACGAGACAAATAGCGGCGACGACCGTCTCTATGACTTCCAGAGCAGCGACTACACGGGCAACTACAGCGCCCAGCCGGGTAAGGAGATGATGCCTTTGTCGTCGAGTGTGGACCAGCTGGCAATGGGTCTAGAGTATACGCCTGCCATCGAGATCAGGAATGCGCGCATCGTCGACGACAACCAGGACCGCGCCATCAACCGCAACGAGGTGTGTAAGGTGATCTTCGAGATCTACAACCACAGCAAGGAGCCTATCCACGACGTGCAGCCCACAGTGGTGGAGGCCAACGGCAATAAGCACATCTATATCTCGCCTAACATGCACGTGGAGCGCATCGACCCGGGACGCGGCGTACGCTATACGGCTATGTTGAAGGCCGACAACCGCCTGAAGGACGGAACCGCCCGCATCTGCGTGTCGGTGCTGCAGGGCAACAAGGCCATCTCGAAGGTGTGTGAGTTCAACGTGCCGACGAGGAAGTAAGGGGGTCTCCCCCGTGGGGGAGAAAGTTCAAATGCGACTACGTCGCGTTCAAAGGTTCAAATGCTGCTACGCAGCTGTTCAAGGAGAAAGAACAATAAACAGGAAACTGCCCTTCGGGGTACTATATATAAAAAATCGATTAATTAAAGTGCTGAGGCCGCTGCCCGTAGAGGGTTGGCGGCCTCTTTTTATGTTCCTCCCCTGCCAGCGCGGCTTTTACTCCCACGCCAGGCTTTCCCATTCAATCTCAATGAGGGATATTTCGAAGTTTTGTGAATCTGATTCCTCATTGCTGAAGTAGACGTGACGAGGCCAGCCATCAGAGAAATACTCTGTGACCAAAATGACGTCTGTGGCCTTCCCGTCTTTTTGTAAGACCTGCACACGAGTAGCTATTTGATAGTCTTCGTTGGAAGCTGTCTCGTCGTCGGCATCGGCCTTGCCGCGCTTGACCACCACGTTCGACTTTGTGGCACCATCGTTGCTCTTGTGTTCACCCACCTCAAAGAAGTGTCCGTGGTTGCCGAAGAGGAGGGTGAGCGCGTCCATTTTCTCGAGTAGCCGTTGCTTAGAACCATAAGTGTCGTCAAGGCGCTTGTGAATATTCTTCAGTATGTCGGGTTTTGAAATCTTGCCATAAAGCAAAGGGTTGACGGCATAGATTTCGCTCACCATGGAGTCACACTTGCTATAAACAGCATCGCGCACGTCCTTGTAGTTCTCAATCTGCTTCACGCAACCCATTTCGTCGGTAGAGAAACGGATAACCACGCCCTGGAGACGGCGAGCCATGAGTAGCTTGATTTCGTTTTCAACACCTGTGGAGTCGGAGAACTGAATGGACAGCGGGCGATACTCCATGAGAAAGCCCTTAGCGGTACTGTCGACAACGGCAATGTGATAGCGACGGGTAATATCAGAGACCACGGTCGTATCTTTGCCCATGCCAGCTAACACTTGTTCGCGCTGCGAATAGACGATAGTATCGTGATTACAGAACCAGGCAATGACATTGACGGTTGAGTCGCTTTCGGCCTGCCGAGCATACGACGTCAACGACATAGCTGCAAGAAAGACGACAACTAGGGGGCGGATAATAACCTGAAATACATTCTGTTGCTTCATAGTTGATGAAAGGATGATCATAGAAAGAAAAAATCCCCATCCAACGTTCGTAAGATGGGGATTTGGTATTGTTCTTAATCTTAATGTTACTTAAGATCTATTCAGCCTTATGCTTCTTCAGCGGGTGCCTCGGCCTGAGCCTCTTCAGCTACGGGTGCCTCAACAGCAGCCTCTGCCTTCGGGGCAGCCTTGCGGCTACGACGGGTCTTCTTGGCAGCCTTCTGCTCCTTAGCCATGTTCTCATCGAAGTCGACGAGCTCGATGAAAGCGATGTCTGCACCGTCGCCCGGACGATGGCCGAGCTTGATAACGCGCGTATAGCCACCGGGACGGTCACCAACCTTCGGTCCGACAACGCCGAACAACTCCTTCAGGGCTTCCTTGTTCTGCAGATAGCTGAACACGACGCGACGCGAGTTGGTGCTGTCATCCTTCGAGCGGGTGATGAGGGGTTCTACATATTTCTTAAGTGCCTTTGCCTTGGCGAGGGTCGTAGTGATTCTTTTGTGCATGATCAGTGAGATGGCCATGTTGGCAAGCATAGCCTGACGATGATCTGCAGTACGGCCCAGATGGTTGAATTTCTTACCGTGTCTCATTGTTTACGTTTTTTCTTTATGGACAAGCTCTCAACTGTCCGCTCGGCTTGCCGCTTGCGTAGCATCGCGGAGCAAGAACTGTTGATTATTCCTTGTCCAGTTTATACTTTGAAATATCGGTTCCAAACGACAGATTCAGACCCTCGAGCAAATCATCAAGCTCAGAGAGCGATTTCTTACCGAAGTTGCGGAACTTCAGGAGGTCGGTCTTGTTGTACTGTACCAAGTCGCCAAGCGTGTCGACATCGGCAGCCTTCAAGCAGTTGAGGGCGCGAACCGAGAGGTTCATGTCGATGAGCTTCGTCTTGAGCAACTGGCGCATGTGCAGCACTTCCTCGTCGAACTCCTGGTTGGTCTCCTGATCGGGATTCTCAAGCGTGATCTTCTCGTCGGAGAACAGCATGAAGTGATAGATGAGGATCTTGGCAGCTTCCTTCAGTGCATCCTTCGGGTGAATGGAACCATCCGTTGTGACTTCGATGACGAGCTTGTCGTAGTCGGTCTTCTGCTCAACACGATAGGGCTCAACAGCGTATTTCACGTTGCGGATAGGGGTGTAGATTGAATCGATTGGGAGTACGTTAACGTCGGTGCAATACTCACGGTTCTCATCGGCGGGCACGTAGCCACGGCCTTTATTGATCGTGAGGTCGAGTTGCATCGAAGCTTTGGCATCTAAATGACAAATCACCAAATCGGGGTTTAACACTTCAAATCCAGTCAGATACTTACTGATATCACCAGCTTTGAATTCGGTGGAATTCTCTACGGTGATACTAACTTTCTCATTCTCGAATTCTTCTACTACTTGCTTGAATCGAACTTGTTTGAGATTCAAAATAATGTTGGTTACGTCTTCCTTCACGCCGGGGACAGCCGAGAACTCGTGCTCCACACCACCAATCTTGATCGTATTGATGGCATAGCCCTCGAGCGATGAAAGCAGAATGCGGCGCAGGGCATTACCGATGGTCACACCGAAGCCGGGCTCGAGCGGACGAAATTCGAACTTGCCGAACTTGTCGTTAGCCTCCAACATTACAACTTTATCGGGTTTTTGAAATGCTAATATCGCCATTAATTTAATGATTTATTTAGAGTACAACTCAACGATTAACTGCTCCTTGATGTTCTCAGGAATATCGGCACGCTCGGGCTTGTGCAGGAACTTGCCGCTCTTGGTCTGCTCGTCCCACTCAATCCAAGGATACTTGCTGTGGTTGAATCCAGCCAGTGCGCTCTCGATGACCTCGAGCGACTTAGCCTTCTCACGCACACCAACAACCATACCTGGCTTCACAGCGAACGATGGGATATTAACAACCTTGCCATCAACAACGATATGCTTGTGACCAACCAGCTGACGGGCAGCGGCACGAGTCGGAGCAATACCGAGACGGAACACTACATTGTCGAGTCGGCACTCCAAATTCTGGAGCAGCACCTCACCCGTAATGCCTTCAGCCTTGGCAGCCTTCTCAAACATATTACGGAACTGGCGCTCGAGCACACCATAGGTATACTTGGCTTTCTGCTTCTCTGCCAACATGACACCGTACTCAGACATCTTACGACGACGATTGTTGCCATGCTGTCCAGGAGGGAAGTTTCTCTTGGACAAAACTTTGTCGGCGCCGAAGATGGGTTCACCAAATCGGCGTGCAATTTTTGATTTCGGACCTATATACTTAGCCATAATAATAAAAATAAATCTTTTAAACGTGGATTGCTAATTATACCTTACGACGCTTCGGAGGACGGCAGCCATTGTGAGGCAGCGGAGTAACATCGACAATCTCGATGACCTCGATACCAGAACCATGGACGCCACGGATAGCCGACTCACGGCCGTTACCGGGACCCTTCACATAAGCCTTCACCTTGCGGAGACCCAGGTCGTAGGCTACCTTTGCGCAATCCTCAGCTGCCATCTGTGCAGCATAGGGAGTATTCTTCTTGGAACCGCGGAAACCCATCTTACCGGCCGACGACCAGGAGATGACCTGTCCCTCGCTGTTTGCCAAGGATACAATAATATTATTGAATGAGCTATGCACGTGGAGCTGACCGATAGCGTCGACTCTCACGTTTCTCTTCTTAGATGTTGCTTGCTTCTTTGCCATGATTTTTAACTTTAATCTTTACCTGTTAAACCTTAAAATTACTTCGTGGCCTTCTTCTTGTTAGCAACAGTCTTCTTCTTTCCCTTACGGGTACGAGCATTATTCTTGGTACTCTGACCGCGAACGGGAAGACCGTGACGATGACGTACTCCACGATAACAACCAATATCCATCAAACGCTTGATGTTCATCTGGACCTCACTACGGAGATCACCTTCTACTTTGAATTCAGCGCCGATAATTTCACGGATCTTGGCTGCCTGGTCATCGGTCCACTCGTTGACCTTCAGGTCGCGGCTCACGCCGGCCTTGTCCAATATCTTTGCTGAACTACTTCGACCTATACCGTAGATATAGGTCAATGCGATTTCGCCACGCTTATTCTGGGGCAAATCTACTCCAACAATTCTTATTGCCATTTGTTAAAAATGATTGATTAAAAAAACTTAAAAATTTGATCTTCTGCTAAAAGCATGCAAAGTTACGCATTTTATTTGGAATAAAAGCGCTTTTTTGCATTTTTAACATTAGCCCTGGCGCGTCTTGAACTTCGGGTTCTTCTTGTTAATCAGAAACAGGCGGCCTTTACGACGTACTATCTTGCAGTCGTCGTTACGCTTCTTTAATGATGCTCTTGTCTTCATATCTCTTCAAAAATTATTTATATCTGAAAACGATTCTGCCCTTGGTAAGGTCGTAGGGACTCATCTCTACCTTCACCTTGTCGCCAGGCAGGATTTTGATGTAGTGCATTCTCATCTTTCCCGAGATGTGTGCAATGATCTGCACGCCATTCTCGAGTTCAACTCGAAACATCGCGTTCGACAGCGATTCGAGAATCGTACCGTCTTGCTCAATAGCGGTTTGCTTTGCCATAAATTTGTTTTACTCTCCTAAAGATAAAAGTGTTAGACTGAAGTTGATTCTATTTCATCAAACGTGGACAGGATGTCGGCCTTTCCGCGCCGAATGGCCACCGTGTGCTCGAAATGAGCCGCCGGCTTGCCATCGCGGGTGCGGATGGCCCATCGGTCTGCATCGAGCCAGACACTGCGGTTGCCCAATGTGATCATTGGCTCAATGGCAATACACATCCCTGCCTTGAGGAGCACTCCGTTTCCGCGATTCCCGTAATTGGGAACTGGCGGATCTTCGTGCATCTTTCGACCGATACCGTGTCCGGTCACCTCACGAACAACACCGTAGCCAGCCTGTTCGCAGTGTTCCTGAACAGCAGCACCTATGTCGCCAACATGCTTCCCCGCCACTGCCTGCTCAATGCCCAAGTAGAGCGACTGCTTGGTCGTCTGAAGCAGGTTCTGCACTTCCTCGGTGACTTCTCCTACGGCGAAGGTGTAGCACGAATCGCCGTTGTAACCGTCGAGCAGGGTTCCACAATCAATGGAGATGATGTCGCCCTCGCGGAGAACGGTCTTGTCACTCGGAATGCCATGCACTACGACATCGTTGACCGATGTGCAAATGCTGGCGGGGAATGGCCCTCCAAATGGATTTGGGAAGTTCTTGAAGGTCGGAATAGCTCCGTGGTCCCTGATAAACTCCTCTGCAATATGATCCAATTGGAGGGTCGTTACACCTGGTTTGATATGCTTCGCTAATTCACCAAGGGTCATACCAACAAGTTGGTTGGCCCGGCGCATCAGCTCGATCTCATCTTCTGTCTTCAGGAATATCTTCATTCCGCAAGATCAGATCAATAGGCTGCGACTCCGCCACTGCTACGCGTGTGGCCCGAATTAAGCAGGCCGTCGTAGTGACGCATCATCAGATAGCTTTCAATCTGCTGCAGCGTGTCGATGACCACACCCACGAGGATGAGGAGCGACGTACCACCGAAGAACTGTGCAAATGCCTGCTGCACGTTGAGCAGTCCGGCAAGAGCGGGCATGATGGCAATGAATGCGATGAAGAGCGAACCGGGCAGGGTGATACGCGACATAATCGTGTCGATATAGTCTGCCGTGTTCTTTCCGGGCTTGATACCGGGAATGAAACCGTTGTTGCGCTTCATGTCCTCAGCCATCTGCGTGGGGTTCATGGTGATAGCTGTATAGAAATACGTGAAGAGAATGATCAGAATCACGTAAATGATGTTATACAGCAAGCTGCGGTTGTCGAGCAGTGAGCGCACAGCCCAGCTAGCATTCTCCGACTGATAGCGGACGAAAGCGAGAGGGATGAACATCAGGGCCTGAGCGAAGATGATAGGCATCACGTTAGCGGCAAAGAGCTTCAGGGGGATGTACTGACGTGCACCACCGTACTGCTTGTTGCCTACGAGACGCTTTGCATACTGCACGGGAACCTTGCGAACGCCTTGCGTAAGAAGAATTGCTGCACAAATCACAGCATAGAGAATGAGCAGCTCGGCGATGAACATGATGATACCACCACCGGAGATAGCCTGCAGACGGGAGGTGAACTCCTGGAAGAATGCCTGCGGCAGACGTGCGATGATACCGATCATAATGATCAGCGAGATACCATTTCCCACACCCTTATCGGTAATGCGCTCACCCAGCCAAAGGATGAACATGCTACCTGCTGCAAGGATGATCGTGGCAGGGAACATGAAGACGGTCCATGAGATACCCGTCGACAGAGCCTGGCTTGCCTGCATCTTCAGGTTCAGCAGATATGACGGAGCCTGGAAGAACAGGATGGCTACTGTCAGATAGCGGGTATACATGTTAATCTTCTTGCGGCCACTCTCACCTTCACGCTGCATCTTCTGGAAGTAAGGCACAGCAACAGCAAGGAGCTGCATGACGATAGAAGCTGAGATGTACGGCATGATTCCAAGTGCGAAGATCGACGCATTGGAGAATGCACCACCAGAGAACATGTCGAGCAGGGACATCAGTCCACCCTCTGTCTGCGAATGCAGGTTGCTCAGACTACTCGGATCGATACCGGGAAGCACCACGAATGATCCGAAACGGTAAATGGCCACGAACAGAAGGGTGATGAGGAGTCGCTGGCGCAGATCCTCAACCTTCCAACAGTTCTTCAGGTACTCAATTAACTTCTTCATTTTTCTTAGATAATAGTTGTGTTACCACCTACTGCCTTGATAGCTTCCTCGGCAGTTTTTGAGAATGCATGAGCCTCCACTTCGAGCTTAGCCTTGAGTTCACCGTTGCCAAGAACCTTGACGAGCTTCTTGCCGCTGAACAGTCCGGCAGCCTTCATTTCAGCAATACCAACCTTCGTGAGGTTCATCTTCTCTGCAATGGCCTGGAGGGCATCCAGGTTCACAGCGAAGTATTCCTTGTGGTTGATGTTCTTGAATCCAGACTTCGGAAGGCGACGCTGCAACGGCATCTGACCACCTTCGAATCCGACCTTCTTCTTATAACCAGAACGAGCCTTTGCACCCTTGTGACCACGGGTAGAAGTACCGCCGAGTCCCGAACCGGGACCACGACCGATACGACGACGTGAATGAGTTGAGCCAGCTGCAGGTTTCAAATTATTTAACTTCATAATAGTTCCTTTTAAATAGATTACGTGTTGTCAAATTTGTGAAAATTACTCAACTACGGTCACCAGATGATGTACCTTTGCAATCATGCCGCGGACACTGGGATTATCCTCAACTTCAACAACCTGTGAAATCTTGTGGAGACCAAGTGCCTGAAGCGTGCGCTTCTGATCGATTGGGTAACCAATCTTACTCTTGATTTGCTTGACTTTAATTGTTGCCATTGTTTTTTCTCCCATTTTTATCCGTTAAACACTTTGTCGAGCGACACACCACGGTCGGCAGCAACGGCGAAAGCATCACGCGTCTCGCTGAGGGCAGCGATAGTAGCCTTGACCAGGTTGTGAGGGTTAGAAGAACCCTTCGACTTTGCAATCACGTCAGTGATACCAATGCTCTCAAGCACGGCGCGCATAGCACCACCGGCCTTCACACCCGTACCAGGGGCAGCGGGACGGAGGAGCACCTGTGCACCACCGAAAGAATACTCTACCTCGTGGGGGATGGTGCCCTTCAGCACGGGAACCTTCACAAGATTCTTCTTGGCAGACTCAACACCCTTGGCGATGGCAGCAGTCACTTCACCGGCCTTGCCGAGGCCCCAGCCGATAACGCCCTTACCGTCACCAACAACGACGATAGCAGCGAATGTGAAGGTACGTCCACCCTTGGTTACTTTCGTAACACGGTTGATGGCTACCAGACGGTCTTTCAACTCAACGTCACTATTTATTTTTACTCTATTCATTGCCATAATCGTTTAAAATTTAAGACCACCCTTACGAGCACCATCAGCAAGTTCCTTCACACGTCCGTGATAGAGATAGCCGTTACGGTCGAACACAACAGTCGTTACGCCAGCAGCCTGTGCCTTCTCAGCAACGAGTTCGCCAACCTTGGCAGCCTGCTCCTTCTTAGGCATCTTCTCGAGTCCGAGCGACGATGCGGAAGCAAGGGTCTTACCGGTCAAATCATTAATAACTTGTGCGTAAATCTGCTTATTGCTGCGGAAGACGCTCAGGCGGGGACGCTCTGCGGTTCCGTTTACGCTCTTACGAATTCTGTACTTTATCTTGATTCGTCTTTCAACTTTCTTTGTTGTCATAATAATTAATCCTTAATCGTTAATCACCTAATTATTATTTAGCTGCGGCCGACTTACCCGACTTGCGACGGATAACCTCGCCCTTGAACAAGATACCCTTACCCTTATAAGGCTCAGGCATACGGAAAGAACGGATCTTGGCACAGATGAGACCCAGCAACTGCTTGTCGCAGCTCTCCAGAATGATCTGGGGGTTCTGGTTGCGCTCCATCTTGGTTTCAACCTTCACTTCCTTGGGAAGCTGAATGAAGATGGGGTGAGTATAACCGAGGGAGAACTCGATGAGGTTGCCCTGGTTAGAAACACGGTAGCCGACGCCGACGAGCTCGAGCTCTTTCTTGTAACCCTCGCTGACACCGACAACCATATTGTTGATAAGTGCGCGATAGAGTCCGTGGAAAGCCTGCTTCTGCTTGATGTTCACGGGGCTGTTCTCATTGATCTCAAATGTAATATGACCATCTTCCATCTTCATGTCGATGGCACGGTCTACTTTCTGCGAGAGTTCGCCCTTCGGGCCCTTCACGGTAACGACACCGTCCTTGTCCTGCGATACGGTTACGCCAGCAGGAATACTAATTGGCATTTTTCCTATTCTAGACATATTCAATCCTCCAATTAATAGACGTAGCAAAGCACCTCGCCGCCAATCTTCAGGTCGGCAGCCTCTTTGTTTGTCATAACACCTTGCGACGTGGATAAGATAGCAATACCCAGTCCGTTAATAACTCTCGGCATGTCCTTGTAACCAGTGTACTGGCGGAGACCTGGTGTGGACACTCGCTTCAAATTCTTGATAGCGCTTGTTCTTGTTACAGGGTCGTACTTCAAGGCAACCTTGATGGTACCCTGAGGGCCATCCTCGACGAACTTGTAGTTCAGGATATAGCCCTTCTCGAAGAGAATCTTAGTGATTTCCTTCTTCAAGTTTGACGCAGGAATCTCAACAACACGGTGATGAGCCATGATTGCGTTTCTGAGCCTGGTCAGATAATCTGCTATTGGATCTGTCATAAAAAATAATGTTTAATTAATCGGGACTCCCCCGACAATATTAAAAAATAAATCTCTTGCTGTATCCGGATTGATTACCAGCTTGCCTTCTTCACACCGGGGATGAGACCTGCGGAAGCCATCTCGCGGAACTGAATACGCGAAAGGCCGAACTGGCGGATGTATCCCTTCGGACGACCCGTGATCTTGCAGCGGTTGTGCAGACGGATGGGGTTGGCGTTCTTGGGGATAGCCTGCAACTTGCGAGCAGCCTCATAAGCTTCGGCGGGATCCTCAGCGGTAGCGATAACCTTCTTCAGAGCTGCGCGCTTCTCAGCGTAACGGGCGACGAGCTTTGCACGCTTCACCTCGCGAGCTTTCATTGATTCTTTTGCCATATCTCTTAATCGTTTTTAGCGTTCTTGAATGGAAGTCCGAATGCCTTGAGCAGAGCGTAGCCCTCTTCATCGGTCTGGGCCGAGGTGACGAAGGTGATGTTCATACCCTGGATGCGGTCGATCTGGTCGATGTTGATCTCGGGGAAGATGATCTGCTCCTGTACGCCGAGCGTGTAGTTGCCACGTCCGTCGAACTTGCTCTCGATACCCTTGAAGTCGCGGATACGGGGAAGTGCGATGCGCACGAGCTTCTCGAGGAACTCATACATGCGCTCACGGCGGAGTGTTACCATGACGCCGATCGGCATCTTCTTACGCAGCTTGAAGTTGGCGATATCCTTCTTCGAATAAGTAGTAACGGCCTTCTGACCGGCAATGGCAGAGATCTCGTTCATGGCCACGTCGATAATCTTCTTATCCTGCGTAGCGTCGCCAAGACCCTGGTTGATCACAATCTTCTTCAGGACAGGAACCTGCATTGCTGAAGAATAGTTGAACTGCTTCTGAAGTTCAGGGGCGATCTGCTCCTTGTAAACTTTCTTTAACTGTGCTGTATCCATTACTTAATTACCTCCCCTGACTTTTTAGCGATACGGACCACGTTCTTGCCTTCGCGCTTGATGGCGATGCGTGTGGGCTTGCCACTCTTCGGGTCGATCAGATTCAAATTTGACATATGAATCGGAGCCTCCTGCTTGATGATGCCACCCTGGGGGTGTTTGGCTGAAGGCTTGGCACTCTTCGAGACGATGTTCACACCCTCTACGATGGCACGGTTCTCCTTAACCAGCACCTTGAGCACCTTTCCAGTCTTGCCCTTGTCCTCACCGGCCAGGACGACGACTGTATCGTTTTTCCTAATATGTAACTTACTCATTACTGTACTTTGTTTAAAAGATTAAAGAACCTCAGGTGCCAGTGAAACGACCTTCATGTTGACGGCACGCAGCTCGCGGGCAACGGGGCCGAAGATACGGCTGCCGCGGAGCTCGCCTGCGTTGTTCAGCAGCACACAAGCATTGTCGTCGAAGCGGATGTACGAGCCGTCGGCGCGACGGATCTCTTTCTTCGTGCGAACGATCAAAGCCTTTGATACGGTGCCCTTCTTCACGTCGGACGTGGGAATGGCATTCTTGACGGTGACGACGATGATGTCGCCCACGCTGGCATAACGACGGCGCGTGCCACCGAGGACACGGATGCACAGAGCCTCACGGGCGCCGCTGTTATCACATACTGTAAGTCTTGATTCTGCTTGTATCATAATTACTTAGCTTTTTCTACGATTTGTACTAATCTCCATCTCTTAGTTTTCGAGAGAGGGCGGGTCTCCATAATGAGTACGGTATCACCGATGTTGCACTCATTCTTCTCGTCATGTGCATGGTACTTTTTCGTCTTCTGGACGAACTTACCATAGATCGGGTGCTTCTCCTTGAACTTAGCGGCAATAACGATGGTTTTATCCATTTTGTTGCTGATCACGACACCCTGTCTTGTTTTTCTTAAATTTCTTGTTTCCATCTGGACCATTGTTATTTATTAAGTTCTCTCTGGCGAAGTTCAGTCTTCATACGAGCGATGTCACGACGCACAGCCTTGATCTGTGAGGGATTCTCAAGCGGAGCAATCGAATGGTTCAGTTTCAGCTGCTGGAGCTTCTCTTCTGCGTTCTCCACCTTCTCGAGCAGGTCTTTCAGCTCGATGTCTTTCAATTCATTCATTTTCATAGCTTATGCGTTTTTATCGTAGTCACGTCTTACAACAAACTTAGTCTTCACGGGCAGCTTCTGGGCACCGAGGCGGAGAGCCTCCTTGGCGATGTCGAAGCTTACACCTTCTACTTCGAAGAGGATGCGACCAGGAGTTACGGGAGCCACCCATCCTGCGGGATCACCTTTACCCTTACCCATACGCACGTCGGCGGGCTTGCGGGTGATAGGCTTATCCGGGAAGATGCGGATCCACACCTGACCTTCACGGTTCATATAACGGTTGATGGCTACACGAGCGGCCTCGATCTGGCGGCTGTCAATCCACTTGGCGTCAAGCGTCTTGATACCGAAGGAGCCGAAAGCCAGCTGTGTACCTCTGTGGGCGTTGCCTTTGTTGCCACGACCATCTTGAGGTCTTCTATATCTTACTCTTTTTGGCTGTAACATGATAACTTCCTTTTTTAACGGTTATTGTTTCTCTTACGGTCACCACGTCCGCGACGCTCGCCACGGCCGTTACCACGGCTGCCACCCTGCTTCTCCTGCGAGAAGTTGGGAGTGAGATCACGCTCACCATAGACTTCGCCACGGCAGATCCATACCTTGATGCCGAGCAGGCCAACCTTTGTAAGTGCTTCCGTCGGGCAGTAGTCGATGTCAGCGCGGAAAGTGTGCAGGGGAGTACGTCCTTCTTTGTACATCTCGCTGCGCGCAATCTCTGCACCGTTCAGACGGCCGCTGATCTGCACCTTGATACCCTCGGCACCGGCACGCATCGTGTTCTGAATAGCCATCTTGATGGCACGGCGGTAAGCAATCTTACCCTCCACCTGGCGAGCGATGTTATTAGCCACGATATTAGCGTCGAGCTCGGGTTTCTTGACTTCATAGATATTGATCTGAATATCCTTCTTATAGAGCTTCTTCAGCTCTTCCTTCAGTTTGTCGACGTCCTGTCCACCTTTACCAATGACAATACCCGGACGGGCTGTGCAGATAGTAATGGTGACGAGTTTCAGCGTACGCTCGATGACAATCTTCGAAACGCTGGCCTTGGCCAGGCGCTCGTTCAGATACTTACGGATCTTCATGTCCTCAACGAGGTTGTCACCGAAGTTCTTGCCACCGTACCAATTTGAATCCCAACCACGGATAATACCCAGACGGTTGCTGATCGGATTAACTTTCTGTCCCATTCTACTTAATTATTTTTCGTCATTAGTTTTGGTATCTACAAACAGCGTCACGTGGTTCGAGCGCTTGCGGATGCGATAGCCGCGGCCCTGGGGAGCAGGACGCATGCGCTTCATCGTAACACCTTCGTCAACAAAGACACGGCTCACATAGAGTTCGCCGGCCTCGGCCTTGCGGTCATTCTTAGCTTCCCAGTTGGCAATAGCCGAACGCAGCAGTTTCTCAACGTCTGCAGCGGCCTGCTTCTTCGAGAATCTCAGCACGCCAAGAGCACGCTCCACCTCCATGCCGCGGATCATGTCTACCACGTAGCGCATCTTGCGGGGCGAAGAGGGAACACCTTTCAGCTTGGCGAAGTATTGTGTTCTAAGAGCTGCCTTTCTTGCTTCGGCAGCGAGTTTCTTTCTATTTCCCATTATTGCTTGTTGTTTTAAATGGTTCTACCCTGCCGATTATTTCTTGTTACCAGCATGGCCGCCGAACTTACGTGTCGGTGAGAACTCTCCCAGCTTGTGGCCAACCATATTCTCGGTAATGTAAACAGGGATAAATTTGTTTCCGTTATGAACTGCAACAGTGTGTCCCACGAAATCGGGGGAGATCATTGATGCACGAGCCCATGTCTTGACGACAGTCTTCTTACCGCTCTCATTCATGGCGAGAATCTTCTTCTCGAGCGATACGTTGATATACGGGCCTTTTTTAAGTGAACGACTCATAATTTACTCTTGTTAACTTGTTTACTTCTTGTTAGCTCTTTCGATGATGTACTTGTTCGAAGCCTTCTTCGGTGCACGAGTCTTCAGGCCCTTAGCGTACAAGCCCTTACGTGAACGCGGATGTCCACCAGACTGACGGCCTTCACCACCACCCATCGGGTGATCGTGCGGGTTCATGACAACACCACGGTTGTGAGGACGACGGCCGAGCCAGCGTGAGCGGCCTGCCTTACCCGACTGCTCGAGAGCGTGGTCGGAGTTGCCTACACTACCTACAGTAGCCTTACAAGCAGAGAGTACCTTGCGGGTTTCACCCGAAGGGAGCTTAATCACACAGTAACTGCCTTCACGAGAAGTCAACTGAGCAAAATTACCAGCCGAACGAACCAGCAATGCACCCTGGCCCGGACGCAACTCGATGTTGTGGATCACGGTACCAACGGGGATGTTTGCCAGCGGCAGGGTGTTACCAACCTCAGGAGCAGCCTCTGCACCCGACATCAGTGTTGCACCCACCTGCAGTCCGTTAGGAGCAATAATGTAACGTTTTTCACCATCAGCGTAGTACAACAGGGCGATGCGAGCCGAGCGGTTCGGATCGTACTCGATTGTCTTCACTACAGCTGGAACACCATCTTTCTCACGTTTGAAGTCGATAAGACGATACTTTCTCTTGTGGCCGCCGCCCATGTAGCGGACAGTCATCTTACCGGTGTTGTTACGACCGCCGGTAGAACGCTTGCCGAAAACGAGAGACTTCTCTGGCACGGATGCAGTAATATCCTCGAACGTGCCAATAACCTTGTGTCTTTGTCCCGGAGTAACCGGTTTTAATTTACGTACTGCCATTTCTTATTAAATATTGCTGTAAAAATCAATTGTCTCGCCCTCTTTCAGAGTGACGATTGCTTTCTTGAACGCAGGCTTCTGGCCTTTCACAAGACCTGCCTTAGTGTAGCGCGACGAGCGCTTGCCGGCATAGCGAGCTGTGTTCACGTCCATCACTGTAACCTTATAGGTTTCCTCGACCTCGTTCTTAATCTGGAGCTTGTTAGCCTCGGGACGAACCACGAAACCGAAACGGTTTTCCTGCTTCTCAGTGATTTTGGTCATCTTCTCAGTGACCAGGGGCTTAATGATAAACTTCATATCTGAATCCTCCTTTTACTTGTTTAAGATTCCGTCGATAGCCTCGAGCGACTTTTCAGTCATAACGAGCACATCAGCATTCAAAACCTTGTAGGCATTGAGAGCCGTAGCTGTCATCACCTGAGCGCGCTGCAAGTTACGAGCCGACAAATATACGTTTTTATTCACTTCGGGCAGAAGGAGGAGCGACTTTGCATTCTCGATTTTGAGATTCTTTGCGAAGTTCACGAAATCCTTTGTCTTCGGAGCTTCGAAGTTGAAGTCCTCAACGACGATGATTGCGTTCTCCTGAGCCTTGTACGAGAGAGCCGACTTGCGAGCCAGCACCTTCACCTTCTTGTTCAGCTTCTGGCTGTAGTCGCGGGGCTGCGGACCGAACACGCGGCCACCACCCTTCAGAACGGGCGACTTGATATCACCACGGCGTGCGCCGCCACTACCCTTCTGGCGGATGAGCTTGCGGGTCGAGCCGGTGATTTCACTTCTTTCCTTCGATTTAGCCGTACCCTGACGCTGGTTGGCGAGATACTGCTTCACAGCGAGATACAGAACGTGGTCATTAGGTTCGATTCCAAAGATGGCCTCGTTCAGAGTTACCTTTCTTCCGGTCTCCTGACCGTTGACATTCAATACACTAACTTCCATCTTACTTCTGAATTAATACGGTTGAACCTTTGCATCCGGCGCAGCTGCCCTTCACGAGAAGCAGGTTGTGCTCCGGGATGACCTTTAACACTCTGAGATTCTGGGTTGTCACACGGTCGCCACCCATCTGGCCGCCCATGCGCATGCCCTTGAACACCTTAGCGGGGTACGAGCAGGCACCGATTGATCCCGGCTTGCGGGCGCGGTCGTCCTGACCGTGGGTAGCCTGGCCTACGCCACCGAAACCATGGCGCTTCACAACACCCTGGAAACCTTTACCTTTCGAGGTGCCGATCACGTCGACGAAATCAGCATCGCCGAAGAGCTCGACGGTGATGGTGTCGCCGAGGTTGTGCTCCTCGTCAAACTTGAACTCGGCCAAGTGGGCCTTCGGAGTCGTACCGGCTTTCTTGAACACACCCATCATCGGCTTCGTGGTGTTCTTTTCCTTCTTCTCACCATAAGCCAACTGCAGGGCTGCATAACCGTCCTTCTCGACGGTCTTCACCTGAGTAACGACACAAGGACCAGCTTCGATAACAGTACACGGTACATTCTTACCGTCGGCACTGAAAACGGAAGTCATTCCGATTTTTCTTCCAATTAATCCTGGCATTTCAGTTAAAAAATTAAATAATAAAATGTGAATATATTCTGTTTCTTTTTAAGCGCCGCGCAAACCCGCACACACAAACCCGCTTAAAAAGAAACGCTCGCTTCTTCGCAATTGAAGGCTAAGTCGCTCTCTTTCAGGGTATTGATAGCTTTCGAGCCAGCGCAATACGCTATTTGCGGGTGCAAAGGTACGACTTTTTCTTTAGAAAACAATGGCTAGCGCATAAACTTTTATGAATATTTAACAAAAACAACTCTTTTCGCACGTGCTAAAAGAGCAGACCTCGCGGCATGCCAGATGTGATGTCTGGCATGCCGCTTGCGACTCCGATGCGGAAGTCTCGCTATTCTCCCGAATACTTGCCCACAAAAAGGATTACGCCCGAGGAGGCTTCTCTGATGACGTAGACGAAGGGGCGGTTGGCATGGAACACGGCCTTGGGATAAGAAAAGGTCGGGCTTACTGACGTTGTATAGTTTGCTCCGGCAATGGTGACGGCAGCTGCTTCCGATCCCTCCTCATTGACCTTCACCTTGGCTTTCTGCCTCATCATGCTGATATAGACACTCCCCTTTTCACACATATTGGGTATCTCCGCAAAGTTCTGGTCGAATGCCAGATGGATGCCCATTTTCTTCATGAGGCCGATGAGACCTCCTGCATCGTCGGTATCCGATTCCGTTTCAAAGCGTGGAAGCTTCAAATCCACCTCATAGCCCTGGAACGTGTTTTCCCCTGTGTGACACCAGCCAGGATCGTTCAACGTGTAACTGTTCGCCACCTCTGTGATGACATCGTCGGTCGTCTTGCCTTCCTCTGGCAGCAGCACCGTCATATTCCACAAGCCTGAACCGTAGGGAATGATCACCGCAGAATAGGTATCGTTCTTCAGATAGCTGATAATCACGTTCTGATGCATCAAGGGCAATTCCTTCTTTCCGCTTTTTGTGGCGAACATTTCATTTTTGGTGTACTTCTCTTCGAACTTCGAAGCCCAGTCGGCTTTGAAGTAGATGGCATTGAGCAGATAAGTCACCACATCAGGCTTTACCTCGTCAAGAATGGAGGGAATCATTCCTTTGGTTTTCTCTTTACACCAGTCGTTGATGTGGCTGAGCGTAGCTGGCGACATAAAGTCGAGGGCTTCGGCTTTAGCGTCGTAATACGTCAGCATGTCCTGCTGGAACAGCGGTTTCAGTGTAGCGATATTCTTGTTTACGAACAAGGCATTGGCAATGTCGAGCGTCACCTGTTCATCTACCTTCGGCAGATTGTCAATGAGGTTCTTGCAATAGTCGTTCACCGCCTGTATGCCTCCCTCGTGGAAACCCAGCGTCTGTTCCAGTTCCCGCTCAGTGTCGCCCGCGGCACCATCGTTCACCATTCCCAGCACATAGGTGATGCTGAGCGGCGAGTAGATAAAGCTCTTTCCGCTGCGGTCGGTTTCGTTCACCGTCTTCAGGAAGTTCAGCGTGAACCGGTTGTTGTCGTAGGCAAATTGTCTTTGCTCCTGCGTCAACTCGATGGGCTGTGTCTTCTCCAACATGTCCACCACCCTCTTCGCCTCACCCAGACCTTCGCTCATTTCTTCTGATGAAGAACACGAGAGCATACCGACACTCAGTACGACGGCTACAAATAAAAAAAGAATCTTTTTCATAAATTTATTTGCGTCTAAATATCAAGTACAAGCTATTGTCGCCCCAGTCTTTATCTGGAATCTCCTCCCATTCCATCATGTCTTTCGACATACTCACCACCTTGAACTCAAAAACAATCCGGCCATAGTAGGCTTCGGTGTTCATGAGACGCATAGTGATGTGATTCCCATCTATTTCATACTTGAAGGCTCCCGTTACAGGAAATGGGCTGCCCGTGCCTGTGCCGTCGGCATGAAAGGTGAAATTCCACATGTCGGCAGTATCAAAGTAGTTAGGATTCACACTATGATGGCTCGCCATCCACTCTCCGACTATGTTACTATCACTCACAACGACATCTTTCTCATCGTCGCTACACCCTGCCACCATCACAGCCATGAGCAAAGGCATCAGGTAGACCGTTAGTTTCTTCATCTTCATATACTTCTTTCATTTTGTTCTGCAAATAAAACGCCAAGCACTTCAGATCCTTGCATCGTGAAACGTTAAAAAAACAAAAGCGGTGCATCCATGATGAACACACCGCTTTATGATAAGATTCTTGAAATCTACGAAGAGGTATTAAACCTTGATCTCAACCTCTACACCGCTGGGGAGTTCGAGCTTCATCAGAGCGTCGACAGTCTTGGCGGTCGAGCTGTAGATGTCGATGAGGCGCTTGTAGTTCGAGAGCTGGAACTGCTCGCGGGCCTTCTTGTTGACGAACGTACTGCGGTTCACGGTGAAGATACGCTTGTGGGTGGGAAGGGGAATCGGACCGCTGACAACAGCACCCGTAGCCTTCACGGCCTTCACAATCTTCTCTGCTGACTTGTCGACCAATTTGTGGTCGTAGCTCTTCAGCTTGATACGAATTTTCTGACTCATTGTTAAATTTACGATTTTAATGATTTGTTATTAACTGTTTTTGCCGCTAAAGAGTCATTTGCTCAACGGCAATTGTTTTTTTTCTTGTTGCCATTCCCAGGCCCCCCTCCTTTTCGGGCGACTGGGGCTTCAGAGCAGCCACCGGCGTGGCTGCGGCCCCACAAAGGGGAGCAAATCCCCATTTGCGACGGAGGGCAGGGTCAGGGATAGGCTCCTTACACCAGGTCGGCGCGACCCTTCACCTCTTCCAGCACAGCCTTGGCGATCGAGCTCGAGAGGGCTGCGTGGTGGTCGTACTCCATTGAGCTGGTGGCACGACCGGAAGTGATGGTACGCAGAGCGGTGACATAGCCGAACATCTCTGCCAGGGGAACCTTGGCCTTGATGACACGGGCGCCCGAACGGGCCTCTTCCATGCCTTCCACCTGACCGCGACGCTTGTTCAGGTCGCCGATCACGTCGCCCATGTTCTCCTCGGGCGTCACCACTTCCACCTTCATGATCGGCTCCATCAGAGCGGGGCCGGCCTTCGGGCAGATGTTGCGATAGGCATTGATGGCAGCGAGCTCGAACGACAGCTGGTCGGAGTCCACGGGGTGGAACGAACCGTCGACGACGGTCACCTTCAGGCCAGTCATCGGATAGCCACCGAGCACACCATTCTTCATAGCAGTCTCGAAGCCCTTCTGGATTGAGGGGATGTACTCCTTGGGGATGTTACCACCCTTCACCTCGTTGATGAACTGCAGGTCGCCCTCGGTGTAGTCGGGATCCTTCGGTCCGACATTCACGATGATGTCGGCAAACTTACCGCGTCCACCCGTCTGCTTCTTGTAGACCTCGCGATAGTTCTCGATGGTCTTCGTGATAGCTTCCTTGTAGTTCACCTGAGGCTTACCCTGGTTGCACTCCACCTTGAACTCGCGCTTCAGGCGGTCGATGATGATATCCAAGTGCAGCTCACCCATACCCGAGATAATGGTCTGGCCACTCTGCTCGTCGGTACGAACGGTGAACGTCGGGTCTTCCTCGGCCAGCTTGGCAAGTCCGTTGTCGAGTTTGGCGATGTCGGCCTGGCTCTTCGGCTCCACGGCAATCGAGATCACCGTGTCGGGGAATGTCATCGACTCCAGCACGATGGGGTGATCCTCATCGCAGAGCGTGTCGCCCGTGCGGATGTCCTTGAAGCCCACGCCGGCACCGATGTCGCCAGCGTCGATCGACTCCATGGGAATCTCCTTGTTCGAGTTCATCTGGAACAGGCGGCTGATGCGCTCCTTCTTGCCCGAGCGGGGGTTATAGACGTAGCTACCGGCAGTCACCTTACCCGAATAGACACGGAAGAACACCAGGCGACCCATGTAGGGATCGGTGGCAATCTTGAATGCCAGGGCGGCTGTGGGCTCGTCGTCGCTGGGCTTGCGGCCCTCCTCCTCGTCGGTGTTCGGGTTCATGCCCATCACAGCCTCAGTGTCGAGGGGCGACGGCAGGAAAGCGCACACATAGTCGAGCAGGGGCTGCACACCCTTGTTCTTATACGACGAACCAAGCACCATCGGGGTGACCTCCATCGAGCAGCAGCCCTTGCGCAGGGCGGCGATGATCTGTGCCTCCGAAATCTCCTGACCCTCGAGGTACTTCTCCATCAGGTCGTCGTCGAAGTTGGCGGCCTGCTCGATCATCTTCTCGCGCCACTCGTTGGCCTCGTCCACCAAGTCGGCGGGGATCTCCTCCTCTTCATACTCAGCACCCATGGTCTCATCGTGCCACAGGATAGCCTTCATCTTGATGAGGTCCACCACGCCCTTGAAGTTCTCCTCGGCACCGATGGGAATCTGCACTGGGCAGGGGTTGGCACCCAGGATGTCCTTCATCTGCTGAACAGTCTCGAAGAAGTCAGCACCCGAACGGTCCATCTTGTTCACGTAGCCGATGCGGGGGACGTTGTACTTGTCAGCCTGGCGCCAGACGGTCTCCGACTGAGGCTGCACGCCGTCGGCAGCCGAGTAGGTGGCCACAGCGCCGTCGAGCACACGGAGCGAGCGCTCCACCTCAGCGGTGAAGTCCACGTGCCCCGGAGTGTCGATCAGATTGATCTTGAATTGCTTATTGTCGTAATTCCAGTTACATGTTGTTGCAGCAGAAGTGATGGTGATACCACGCTCCTGCTCCTGAGCCATCCAGTCCATGGTGGCGGCACCGTCGTGCACCTCACCGATCTTGTGGGTCTTACCCGTGTAGAACAGGATACGCTCTGAAGTTGTTGTCTTACCGGCATCGATGTGAGCCATGATACCGATGTTGCGAGTCAAATGTAAGTCGCGATTTGCCATTTTCTATATTAAAATGTTGTTATTATCTTTCCTGAATCTTTTTACCTTAGCTACTTACCTGCAAACGCGAATTTAGAATCTGAAGTGGGCAAATGCGCGGTTAGCCTCAGCCATGCGGTGCATATCCTCCTTACGCTTGAAGGCACCACCCTGGTTGTTATAGGCGTCCATGATCTCAGCAGCCAGCTTCTCAGCCATGCCCTTACCGCCACGCTTGCGGGCGTAGTTGATCATATTCTTCATCGAAACACTCTCCTTGCGATCGGGACGGATCTCAGTAGGCACCTGGAAGGTAGCACCACCGATACGACGGCTCTTCACCTCCACCTGCGGGGTGATGTTGTCGAGGGCCTGCTTCCAAATCTCAAGCGGCGACTTCTCTTCCTTGGCCATCTTGGCCTTCACGATATCAAGGGCACTGTAGAAAATCTCGTACGAGATGTTTTTCTTACCATCATACATCAGATGGTTCACAAACTTCGACACCTTCGTGTCGTTGAACACTGGATCTGGCAATACCAGACGCTTTTTGGGTTTTGCTTTTCTCATTTTGTTTTGAAAAATTAATTCTGCATGGGGCTGTCTTCATGTTCTTCAACGTCCGCACCCGGACATTTACTCAACCTTTTTAACAACTGCCGGGACATTGTCCGCGGCTTTTCTCCAGCAAAACGATTATAAATATAAATAATGTGTAGTTGTTCTGTAGAAAATGGTGCTCGGCGGCCTATGAGCTTTCAAGCGTTAAAGTCCAAGTCTTATCAGCTTTCCTCCTAACTGAATGAGTTCCGAAGTTCTGCGTCACGCATGCTTACCAACTCCTCAACTTGAATCTTATAAACCGCCGACCACCATCAGCGTTCATTGCGTCGTCTTACTTCTTCTGCTTCGGACGCTTGGCACCGTACTTCGAACGGCGCTGGGTGCGGTTAGCGACACCGGCGGTATCGAGCGTACCGCGAACGATGTGATAGCGCACACCGGGGAGATCCTTCACACGACCACCGCGCACCAGCACGATGCTGTGCTCCTGAAGGTTGTGACCCTCACCGGGGATGTAGGAGTTCACTTCCTTCTGATTTGTCAGACGAACACGGGCAACCTTACGCATTGCCGAATTAGGCTTCTTAGGAGTCGTCGTGTAGACGCGCACGCATACGCCGCGGCGCTGCGGACATGCGTCCAGCGCGGGCGACTTGCTCTTGTCTACGAGCACCTTTCTGCCTTTTCTTACCAATTGTGAAATAGTAGGCATAATTTTACTTTTTTTGATTTATATATATTTATTTCGTTTGTTATCAACATTTTACGAGAGCACATATCGCCCCCCTCCCTTGCGAAAGGATACAATACTGCATTTCGGGCTGCAAAGTTACGAACTTTTCCACAAATACATCAACAAAAGCACGATTATTTTCATCGGCCGACAAATATTTAACGAAAAATAACATTTCGCCCATCACGCAAACAGGCGCTGCCGACTGTGCGGCAGCGCCTGTTTTCCCTTTATTTCATTAACAACCGGGACTTTTTATGTTTTTCTCGCCATTATCCACAAAAACACTTTTCGCGCATTTTAACCTAACATAGTACCGTTTTCTTCTGAAGGGCTTCATTGCCCATCAGCAAGACAGCTTGCGGACGGGGACTAAACCCCGTCCCTACAGGTGGTGAAATCCATGCTTTCGGACAGTTGGAACAATACGATCAAACTGCAAGAGCTATGCTTTCGAACAGCTAGAGCATTGCTTTCGGACTGCTAGAGCATTGCTCCGCGACCTCGAAAGCAATGCTCCAGCCATCAGAGAGATATGCTCTAGGCAATGGGGAGTTATGCTTTTCGACACTATGTGAAAGAGAGGCTCTTTCCCTACGCCTCGCCCCGTCCTGTACCGAAGGGTGCGATGGTGCGCTGCATGGGCTGTCCTGCAATTTCGATTTTGCCGAACTGCTGCTCGTACTTGTAGATGTTCTCCTGTAGTGCTCCGAGGAGGCGCTTGGCGTGTTCGGGCGCCATGATGACACGGCTGCACACCTCCGGCTGCTGCATGCCGGGGAGATGGCGGGCGAAGTCGATGATGAATTCGGTGTGGGAGTGAGTGATCAGAGCGAGATTTGAATACTCGCCGCTTGCGATCTCTGGTTTCAGGTTCAGCTGGAGTTGCGGTCCCTGAGGTTTCTGGTTGTTGTCTGCCATAGCTGTATTGTAATTAGTTTCTATTTGTTGTTTGCAGCGCAAAGATAGCGATTTCTTGTCACTCGGTCAAGGAATTATGGGAAATTAACAGTCTGAGCGGCATATTTCCTCTGCCATCTCATTCAGGGCGAGACACATCTCGCGTGTGAGAGGGGTCTTATTGTTCTGGTGCTCCCAAGGGGCGAGGATGAGCAGGTGGCCGGCAGCACAGGCCTCGAGGAAGCCGAGTCCTGGGCGTGTGAAGCTCGTAAAGCCGCGGGGGGAGAGGAAGATGAGGGGGAGGCCTTCGTCCATTGCTGCCCGCATGACTCGCTGCTCGCCTATAGAGATGGAAGGAGAAACCAATACGGCTCCATGACGCGCAAGGTTGAGGTATTGGTTCACTCGCTGGTCGATCTCCTTCTCAGTGAAATGGCGCGACAGTTGTACCTGGATACGTTCCGGACGTTGCAGCAGGAAGCGGTTGCCGATGGCGGCATAGTTCTGCAAGCCTATGCGCAGGCCAAAACGCACGCGGAAGAGGTCAGGATGCTCGCGTTTCAACAGCAGACGGCGGGGGTTGTCCTTCACATAGGCCACGAGGCGGGGGAGCATGTCGTAGTCCTTGGCAATCAGGTCGTTGTAGCCACGCTCGAAAAGAAGGCCATGCTTGCGGTCGTCGGGCTTGAGGCGGTGCTCGGAGGGGAGAGGCGGGGAGGAAGGGCGCGGCAGGGAGGAAAGGCGCGGCAGGGAGGAAAGGCGCGGCGATGCCGCACCGCAC
>JAFZAP010000053.1 GCA_017557185.1 Prevotella sp. | reverse complement strand
GTCTGCCCGCCATTTGTGCCCATTTCGTGTCCGCTGTTCGGGCAGACACGGGGGTCTGCCCCTACACGTAGCG
Organism: Prevotella sp.; assembly: GCA_017557185.1. GTDB lineage: Bacteria > Bacteroidota > Bacteroidia > Bacteroidales > Bacteroidaceae > Prevotella. The sequence continues at coordinate 22,131 of JAFZAP010000053.1, read as the reverse complement.
CCGCAGGCAGATAATAAACGTCGTGAGGCTCCTTTTTTCTGTTTTTGCCGCTGTGAGGGCTGAGTTTTGGCACAAAACCGTGATGTACTTGCGGGCTGTGTGAAAGCTCGCTTTCAAGCACAGACAGGAAGGACAACACGTCAGGTCGTTAGACCGCAGCCGACACAAGCGGTGTTTTATATGTTTTTTTCAAGTCTAAAAAGTATATAATTACCAAAGAATAAGACATAGACAAAGGTGAAGATTCTGTTGTTAGGCGAATACAGCAACGTGCATGCAACACTCGCGAAGGGATTGCGGCAGTTGGGGCATGAGGTCACGGTGGTTTCAAACGGCGACTTCTGGAAGGACTATCCGCGCGACATCGACATGAGCCGTACCTACACAAAGGCGGGAGGCCTGCGATTCGTGTTGCGGCTGCTGCGCCTGCTGCCCCAGCTGCGCGGCTATGACGTCGTACAGCTCATCAACCCTATGTTCCTCGAACTGAAAGCCTCGCGCCTGCTGCCCGTCTATCGCTACCTGCGCCGCCACAACAGGCGTGTTTTCCTGGGAGCCTTCGGAATGGACTACTACTGGGTGAGCACCTGTTGCAACGAGAAGCCCTTGCGCTATAGCGACTTCAACATCGGCGACGAGTTGCGCACAAATGCCGATGCCTTGCGCGAACGCCACAACTGGCTGGGCACCGCCAAGCAACGACTCAACGAAAAGATTGCTGCCGACTGCGACGGAATCATCACGGGGCTGTATGAATACGACGTGTGCTACAAGCTTCACTATCCGCAGAAGACGCAGTTCATCCCGTTCCCCATCGTCGTGGGCGACGAGCCCGCTGTCTCCCCCACTCCTCCCGAACGGCTGAGGATCTTCATCGGCATCAACCGCGAGCGCTCTGAATACAAGGGAACCGACATCATGTTGCGAGCGGCCCGGGATGTGCAGTCGGCCTATCCCGACCGTGTGGAGTTGCGCATTGCCGAGAACGTACCCTTCGAGCAATATGTGGAGCTGATGAACGGCGCTGATGCCATCATCGACCAGCTCTATAGCTACACTCCCTCGATGAACCCCCTCGAGGCGATGACGAAGGGAATCATCTGTATCGGCGGAGGTGAGCCGGAAAACTACGCCATTCTGAACGAAGAGGAACTGCGGCCTATCGTGAATGTCGAGCCCACCTACGAGAGCGTTTACCACGAATTGGAACAGCTTGTGCTGCACCCTGAGCGCATTCCCGTTCTGCGGAAGCAGAGCTGGCAATATGTGAAGAAACACCATGATTTCATGAAAGTGGCGCGGCAGTACGAGGAGGTTTATCAGAAATAAAAGAAGCCTCACCCCAGCTTTAGCGCAGGGATTCTTTTTATCTGAAAGAAATTATCATAATTAGAATCGCTCGGCTCTGCCGCTTTCAGAGCGAAGCGGGGAAAGAATTTTTCCCACAAATATTTGTTTTCGCCTGCGGCGCTACGTATAATCTGCATAAATTATCCGTTAATTATCCGTTAATCTCTCAAAATAAGACAGAGAGACAAAGAGATATTTTTTTTACCACAGATTACGCAGATTTCACAGATTCTAAGGAACATGGGAATCGGGGGAAAGCGCTCGACTCTATGTCTCTCTGTCTAATCTCCTTGATTCCCTTATTCCTTAGAATCATCTGTAGACAACAATAATTTGTTCTAATTAGTTCTAATTTGTTTCTTAAAAAAACGGCGCAATCTGCTTCGACGGGTGATTTTGATGTTTTTTGGAAATTTTCTCGCGTTCGATTTGTTAAATCGGAAATAATTGCTTACCTTTGCAGATTATATGCGCGCTTAGGCGCGAGAAGAAGAGAATTGTAACATGGAAGCATTCTTTCGCACACATACCTACCTCGTAGAGCATGTCCAGGCATCCGTCCGTCGTACGCTGATGGACGAGATCGACTGGAGCGACCGGCTCATCGGTATCAAGGGCACGCGCGGTGTGGGAAAGACCACGTTCCTGTTGCAATATGCCAAGGAGAACTTCGACGTCAGAGACCGCCAGTGCCTCTACGTCAACATGAACAACTTCTACTTCCAGGGACGGGGCATCGCCGATTTTGCCGGCGACTTCGTGGCGCGAGGCGGTAAGGTGCTGCTCATCGACCAGGTGTTCAAGCAGACCGACTGGAGTCAGGAGCTGCGCCGCTGCTACGACCTCTATCCCCAGCTGAAGATTGTCTTCACGGGTTCGAGCGTGATGCGCCTGAAAGAAGAGAACCCCGAGCTCAACGGCATCGTGAAGAGCTACAATCTGCGCGGCTTCTCGTTCCGTGAGTTCCTGAACCTGAAGACCGGCAACAACTTCCATCCCTACTCGCTCGACGACATCCTTGAGAACCACGAACACATCATCAAGGAGATTCTGCCCTATGCGCGTCCGGCCCAATACTTCCAGGACTACATCCATCATGGCTTCTACCCCTTCTTCCAGGAGCATCGCAACTATTCTGAGAACCTGCTGAAGACCATGAACATGATGACCGAGGTGGATATTCTGCTCATCAAGCAGATAGAGCTGAAATACCTCACGAAGATCAAGAAGCTGTTCTATGAGCTGGCCGAAGAAGGGCCGAAGGCTCCCAACGTGTCGAAACTCGCCCACGACATCGAGACCAGCCGCGCTACGGTGATGAACTACATCAAGTATCTCACCGACGCCCGCATGCTCAACATGATCTATCCCGTCGGCGAGGACTTTCCGAAGAAGCCCACGAAGGTGATGCTCCACAACTCGAACCTGCTCTACGCCATCTACCCCATCAACGTGGAGAAGCAGAATGCGATGGAGACTTTCTTCGTGAACTCGCTCTGGAAGGACCATACCGTGAACCAGATGGGCAAAGATCCTCACTACATCGTCGACGGGAGTAAGCGCTTCCGCATCTGCGACGCGAAGAACGACGGAAAGATTCGCAAGACCCCCGACACGTACTACGCTCGATACAACACGGAGGTGGGACACGACAACCAACTGCCGTTGTGGCTGCTCGGATTCCTCTATTAGTCCGGCAAGCCGCATGCCTGTTCCGCCTCGTCTACACCATTAAATACACGAACAATGAAAAAAACTAGAATCCTTATGGTCATCGGTATCGCATCGGTCGTGATGACACAGTTCAGCGCTTGCACGCAATCAGAACGCCAGAACCCGTTGTTGCAGGACAGCGAGTTGCCTTTCAACGCCCCCGACTTCAGCAAGATCAAGAATTCCCACTATCTGCCCGCCTTCAAGGAGGCCATCAAGCAGACCCGAGAGAACATCGGGAAGATTGTTGAGAACCAGGAGCCTGCCACCTTCGAGAACACCATTCTTCCCTACGAGGAGAGCGGCCGGTTGCTCGACAAGGTGTCGCGCGTATTCTTCGCACTCGTCGATGCCGACAAGACCCCCGAGATCGGCGACATCGAGAAGAAGGTGAAGCCCATGCTGACCGACCTCGAGAACGAGATCCTGTTCAACAAACCCCTCTTCGAGCGCATCCGTCAGGTCTATGACAACCAGCACGACTCCCTTCAGGGCGAAGAGCAGAAGCTGTTGGAGGAAGTCTACAAGGAGTTCGTGCGCAAGGGTGCATTGCTCACCGACGAGAAGATGGAGCGCATGAAGGCCATCAACCTCCGCCTGACCGAGCTTGAACAACAATGGGGCGACATGCTTCCCGATGCCACCAACGATGCCGTTGTGTGGGTAGAGGACGAGAGCCAGTTGGCAGGCCTTAGCGATGCCGACATCGCCCAATGCAAGAAAGACGCTGAGAGTCGCGGCGGGAAGGCACCCTATGCAATCGTCATCGTGAACACCACGCAGCAGCCGCTACTCGTGTCGCTCGACAACCGCGACCTTCGCCAGAAGGTGTACGAGGCTTCCATCCATCGTGCCGACGGTACAGGAAAGTACAACACCTACCCCATCGTCACCGAGATTGCCAAGCTCCGCGCCGAGCAGGCCGAGCTGATGGGCTATCCCAACTACGCTTCCTATTCGCTGGAGAAGACGATGGCCAAGACGCCTGAGAACGTCTATGCCTTCCTGAAGAGTCTCATCAGTCAATATACGGCGAAGGCCGATGCCGAGACCAAGGCCATCGAGGACTTTGCCCGACAGACCGAGGGTGCCGACTTCCAGCTGCAGCCCTACGACCGCTTCTACTATTCAGCCAAGATGAAGAAGCAGATGCTCGATGTCTCCGACAACGAGACGAAGCCCTATTTCAATGTCGACAGCGTGCTCGTCAACGGTGTCTTCTATGCTGCCAACCGCGCCTACGGCCTTACCTTCAAGGAGCGTACCGATATCCCCACCTATCATCCTGACATGAAGACCTACGAGGTGTTCGACAAGGACGGGAAGAGCAAGGCGCTGTTCTATTGCGACTACTACCGCCGTCCCACGAAGCGTGGCGGAGCATGGATGGACGGCTTTGCCAAGCAGAGCCGCCAGTGGGCACAGCTGCCCATCATCTTCAACGTCTGCAATAGCGCTAAGGCACCCGAGGGACAGCCGTCGTTGCTGACGTGGGACGAGGTTACGACCATGTTCCACGAGTTCGGACACGCCCTGCACGGCATTCTCTCCGACTGTCAGTACAACCGCCTGAGCGGTACCTCCGTGGCCCGCGATTTCGTGGAGATGCCCTCGCAGTTCAACGAGTCGTTTGCCGCCATTCCCGAAATCTTCGACAACTACGCCCGCCACTACGAAACGGGCGAGCCGATGCCTGCCGAGCTGAAGGATCGCATGCTGAAGAGCATCAACTTCCAGACTGCCTATGCTCTTGGCGAGAACCTTGCCGCCACCTGCCTCGACATGGCTTGGCACATGCTGAAGGTCGACGAGGTGCCCACCGCTGAACAAGCCGAGGCCTTCGAGACCGATGCCCTGCAGAAGGCAGGCGTGCTCAATCCCCAGATCCCGCCCCGCTACCGCACCAGCTATTTCAACCATGTGTGGGGAAGCGGCTATGCAGCCGGCTACTACAGCTACCTGTGGACCGAGGTGCTCGCCGTGAATATTGCCGACGTCTTTGCCAAGCGCGGTGCCCTGAAGCCCGAGACCGGCCAGGAGCTCTGCGACAAGATTTTGAGCCGCGGCAATACGGGCGACCTGATGCAGATGTTCACCGACTTTACCGGCATGAAGCAGCCCGATGCGTCGACCCTCCTGAAAGCCAGGGGGTTGTAGACAATCGCAAATGTTTTAGGAATATTTTGCAGTTTGCGGCTTTGCATATTGCGAATTTATTCGTAACTTTGCATCGTTTTATAACAACTCACCATTTTTAGGTATCGAAAGAATTCAAAAGAACAACATTTATTTCATACAATCAATCTTATACAAATGGCAAAAGAAAAAAGATTTATCACCTGTGATGGTAACGAGGCCGCCGCTCACGTGAGCTACATGTTCTCGGAAGTTGCTGCTATCTACCCCATCACTCCGTCTTCGCCTATGGCGGAGCATGTTGACGAATGGGCTGCCCGCGGCCGCAAGAACCTCTGGGGGCAGAACGTCTCTGTTCAGGAGATGCAGTCGGAAGGCGGTGCTGCCGGTGCTCTGCACGGCTCACTTCAGGCTGGTGCGCTCACCACGACGTTCACCGCTTCTCAGGGCTTGCTGCTGATGATCCCCAATATGTACAAGATTGCCGGTGAGATGCTGCCTTGCGTCTTTGACGTCTCGGCCCGCACCCTTGCCAGCCACTCGTTGTGCATCTTCGGCGACCATCAGGACGTAATGGCTTGCCGCCAGACCGGTTTCGCCATGTTCTGCTCGGGTTCCGTACAGGAAGTGATGGACCTCACCGCAGTACCTCACCTCGCAACGCTGAAGACCCAGATTCCGTTTGTGAACTTCTTCGATGGTTTCCGCACCTCGCACGAGTATCACAAGATTGAAATCATGGAGCAGGACGATGTGGCAAAGCTCGTCGATCCCGCTGACGTGAAGCGTTTCCGCGATCGTGCACTCTCGCCTGAGCGCCCGATAACCCGTGGTACCGCTGAGAACCCCGAGACCTTCTTCACCCATCGTGAGGCTTGCAACGCTGCCTACGAAAAGGTGCCCGAGGTCGTGGAGTACTACATGCAGAAGGTCAGCGAGATTACTGGCCGCGAGTATCACCTCTTCGACTACTATGGTGCCGACGATGCCGACCGCGTCATCATCCTCATGGGCTCTGCCACCGAGGCTGCACGCGAGGCCATCGACTATCTCGTAGCACAAGGCGAGAAGGTGGGTATGGTAGCAGTACACCTCTATCGTCCGTTCTCAGTGAAGCACCTGCTGGCAGCCGTTCCCAAGAGCGTCAAACGCATCGCCGTGCTCGACCGCACAAAGGAGCCCGGTGCCGAGGGAGAGCCTCTCTATCTCGACGTGAAGAGCGCCTTCTACGATGTAGAGAACAAGCCGCTCATCGTTGGTGGCCGCTATGGTCTCGGTTCTTCCGACACCACGCCTGCCAAGATCATCGCCGTGTTCAACAACCTCGCCCTGCCCGAGCCGAAGAACCACTTCACCGTGGGTATCGTCGACGACGTCACCTTCACCTCGCTTCCCGAGGTCGAGGAGATGGCACTGGGCGGCGAAGGCATGTTCCAGGCAAAGTTCTACGGCCTTGGTGCCGATGGTACCGTTGGTGCCAACAAGAACTCCGTGAAGATCATCGGCGACTCCACCAACAAGTATTGCCAGGCCTACTTCTCCTACGACTCGAAGAAGTCGGGAGGTTTCACCTGCTCGCACCTGCGCTTCGGCGACACGCCCATCCGCAGCACCTATCTGGTAACCACGCCTAACTTCGTGGCTTGCCACGTTCAGGCCTACCTGCACATGTACGATGTGACACGCGGCCTGCAGAAGAACGGCACGTTCCTCCTGAACACCATCTTCGAGGGCGACGAGCTCGTGAACTTCATGCCTAACAAGGTGAAGCGCTACTTCGCCAAGAACAACATCACCGTCTACACCATCAACGCCACGAAGATTGCTCAGGAAATCGGACTCGGCAACCGCACGAACACCATCCTCCAGAGCGCCTTCTTCCGCATCACGGGCGTCATTCCCGTTGAGCTCGCTGTCGAGCAGATGAAGAAGTTCATCGTGAAGTCGTATGGCAAGAAGGGCGAAGATGTTGTCAACATGAACTACGCTGCCGTTGATCGTGGCGACGAGTACAAGCAGCTGGCCGTCGATCCCGCATGGGCCAACCTGCCCGACGATGCTGAGAAGGCCGACGAGGCTCCCGCATTCGTGAAGGAGCTGGTTCGTCCCATCAACGCACAGGCAGGCGACCTGCTGAAAGTCAGCGACTTCGTGAAGCACGACACCGTCGACGGTTCATGGGCAAACGGTACTGCCGCCTACGAGAAGCGCGGCGTTGAAGCCTTCGTACCCGTGTGGAATCCCGACAACTGTATCCAGTGCAACAAGTGTGCCTTCGTATGCCCGCACGCTGCTATCCGTCCGTTCGTACTTACCAACGACGAGCTGGCAGCCTTCGACAGCCTCGATACCATCGAGATGAAGGCTCCTGCTGCCATGAAGGGTATGCACTTCCGCATCGAAACCTCCGTCCTCGACTGTCTGGGCTGCGGCAACTGTGCCGACGTCTGCCCGGGCAACCCGAAGCTCGGCAAGGCCCTGAAGATGGTGCCCTTCAACCCCGATGCAGAGGACATGAAGAAGGAAGCCAAGAACTGGGATATGCTCGTGAAGGTACCCAGCAAGCAAGACCTCGTCGACGTGAAGGCCAATGTGAAGAACTCACAGTTCGCACAGCCGCTCTTCGAGTTCTCGGGTGCTTGCTCCGGTTGCGGTGAGACTCCTTACGTGAAGCTCGTATCGCAGCTCTTCGGCGACCGCGAGATGATTGCCAACGCCACCGGCTGCTCCTCAATCTATTCAGCTTCTATCCCCTCATCACCCTACACGAAGAACGCAAAGGGACAAGGTCCTGCCTTCGACAACTCTCTGTTCGAGGACTTCTGCGAGTTCGGTATGGGTATGGTGCTCGGCAACAAGAAGATGAAGGAGCGCGTCACCATGCTGCTCCAGCAGATGATTGAGAGCGAGAAGACCAGCGACGAGTACAAGGAGCTGGCACAGGAGTGGATCGACAACAAGGAAGATGCCGAGAAGACCAAGGAGATTGCTCCGAAGCTTCGCGCATGCATCGCCGAGAGTGCCGCCAAGGGCTGTCCTGTATGCCAGGAACTGCAGACCCTCGACCACTATCTCGTGAAGCGCAGCCAGTGGATCATCGGTGGCGACGGTGCCTCCTACGACATCGGCTACGGTGGTCTCGACCACGTCATCGCTTCAGGCGAGGATGTGAACCTGCTCGTGCTCGACACAGAGGTTTACTCCAACACCGGCGGACAGTCGTCGAAGGCTACACCGCTCGGCGCTATCGCACAGTTTGCCGCACAAGGCAAGCGCATCCGCAAGAAGGACCTCGGCATGATTGCCACCGCCTATGGCTACGTCTATGTGGCACAGGTGGCTATGGGTGCCGACAATGCACAGTGCCTAAAGGCAATCCGCGAGGCTGAGGCCTATCCCGGACCGTCGCTCGTCATCGCCTACGCTCCGTGTATCAACCACGGCCTGAAGATTAAGGGCGGCATGGGCCGTTCGCAGGCTGAGGAAGGTCGCGCCGTAGAGTGTGGCTACTGGCACCTGTGGCGTTACAACCCGCAGCTGGCCGAGCAGGGCAAGAACCCGTTCACCCTCGACTCGAAGCCACCGCAGTGGGAGAAGTTCCGCGACTTCCTGCTGGGCGAGGTACGCTATCTGAGCGTTCAGAAGGCTTATCCCAACGAGGCCGACGAACTCTTCGCTGAGGCCGAGCGTATGGCTAAGCTCCGCTACCAGAGCTATGTCCGCAAGGCAAACGAGGACTGGAGTCTGGAGTAATTCCAACCGCTCGTTAACATCACTTGGAGCATCCGACAACAACGTCGGGTGCTCCTTTTGTTTCTACGGCCCCCGTCCGTATTCATATCCCCTTCAGAGTTCTTATAGAGCATATCTCCGTGGCCATAAGAGCTATGCTCCATACAATGTAGAGCTATGCTCCATACAATGTAGAGCTATGCTCCATACAATGTAGAGCTATGCTCCATTTATATCAGAGCTATGCTCTAGAGAGAAAGGAGGCGTGCTCCGCATGCGATAGAGGTACCACCTTCATGTCACAAAGTCATATGTCACAAAGTAGAATGTGTTAAAATCCTTTAATTGTGATAATTAAATTAAACATTTTGGGGTGAGAAGCATCTAACAAATAGTTCTAGATTCTAGATTTAACATGATTGTATCAAAAGATTGCAAATTACTCCTATGCATTTTCGTCGTTTATATATTATAGTGATTTGTATGCTGAGCGTGCTGCCGATAGCTGCCCAGAGGGAAACTATATCCGGACGAGTCGTCGACAAGACGGAGGGAAATGTATTGGAGAAGGCCACCATACAGCTTTATAGCATCAGCACCAGGCGCAACGCCCAGGACACGACGTTCGTGAGCGGTGTGTTCACCGATGGCGAAGGGCGATTCTCGTTCCAGAACGTATCGACTGGCAACTACCTGCTCAAGGCTTCCTACCTGGGCTATCAGACCTATAGAAGGAATCTGACGAAGGAGCGCGGACGCGGTCTGTCGCTGGGTGACATCCGGCTCGAACCCGATGCCGTTCAGCTCGACGAGGCCATCGTGACGGCTCAGGTGCCAAAGATGGTGATCAAGGACGACACAGTTGTCTATAACGCCGATGCGTTCAGCGTGCCTGAGGGCTCGGTCATCGAGGCGCTGGTGGAGATGCTGCCGGGTGCGAAGATCGACGACGAGGGTGGAATCTCCATCAACGGCAAGAACGTCAGGAAATTCAAGATGGACGGTCGTGACTTCATGACCGGCAACAACGATGCGGTGATGAAGAACCTGCCCTCGTATGTGATTGATAAGGTGAAGGCCTACGACGAGAAGAGCGACCTTTCGCGCATGACGGGTGTCGACGACGGCAACGATGACTTCGTGTTGGAGTTTGTGACGAAGCGCAGCGCCCGTAATGGCTTGCAGATGAACCCCGATGTGGGCTACGGTACCGACCACCGCTACGGCGTCCGTCTGACGGCGATGAAGCCCTTCGGCGACATGCGCTACACGTTCATGGGTAATGCCAACAACGTGAACGACCGTAACTTCTCGGGGCGTGGCGGCCGGGGGCGCGGCAACGGCAACGGTCAGCGTCACACGAAGACGGGAGCCCTCGACCTGAGCTACGAGAGTCCGAAGATGAGGGAGATAGGATCGGGCTTCCAGATGCGCCGCGAGAGCATTCTGAGGTTGAGCGGACGTGTGACGTGGAACCACAACAATGCTGACAACTGGAACCGCACGGGGTCGGAAAACTTCGTCAACACGCGTGGCGGAGCATTCTCGAACAGCATCAGCCAAAGCTATTCGCGCAACAACAGCTGGACGGCCAACATGAACATACAATGGTCGCTCGACTCGCTCACTACCCTATCGCTGCGACCGAACCTCAGCTTCTCGACCAACGACAGCCGTTCGTTCCAGACATCGGCATCGTTCAATGCCGACCCCTTCGACTACGTCAGCGACCCGCTGAGCAAGGAAGGACGCAGTCAGATGGATGATCTCGACCTGATCGTGAACGACCGGCAGAACAAGAGTATGGGCTATGGCACCAACAAGAACCTGAGCACGCAGATACAACTGTTCCGCCGCTTCGGCAACAACGGCCGCAACGTGGCGCTAAGCTCGAACATCAACTACCGCGACGGAAACAACAAGAATGCCAGTCTCTCGGCGGTGCGGCTCTACCAGACACTCGACAAGATGGGTAACGACTCCACCTATCAGACCAACCGCTACACGCTGTCGCCGTCTGACAACTTCAGCTTCTCGGTGGGCGGCACTTACACGGAACCACTCTTCACTTTCAAGCAGAAACCCGATACCACAAGTGTGGAGAACACAGCAAGAGGCCCCTTCGGCGGTGGCCGCAGAGGAGGTAATGGCGGCAGGTCGTTCGGTGCGCAAGGCATCTTCCTACAGCTGAACTACCGCTATAACTACAGCTACCAGAAGAGCGACCCGTCGACATACGACTTCCCGATGTATGAAGACGAGGCCTTCCGCGAAGTGTTGCAGGACTATCGCGACTGGGCGCGCCTGTTCGGCTATCTCGACAATCCCTACGAGGACTACCTCTCAGACCGCCTGAGCCGTTACTCGGAGCGCACGGAGTATGGACAGAACATCGATGTGCAATTGCGGTATGTGCACGAGAAGGTGAATATGAATGTCGGTGCCTCCCTACAGCCGGAGCGCTCGCACTACATTCAGCAGTATCTGGGCGTGCCCGTCGACACGGTGCGCACGGTGACGAACATCTCGCCGACGCTGAACATGCGCTATCGCTTCAATCAGCAGACGAACCTGCAGGTCACGTTGCGCGGTAACAGCAGCCAGCCTTCCATCACACAGCTGCTCGACATCTACGACGACACCAATCCACTCAACATCAGCATGGGTAACCCGGGACTGAAACCGTCGTTCTCGACGAATCTGGGCACGAATTTCCAGATGCAGCGCCGACCGACCCTTGTGGAGGATAGCCTGGGCTTCACGGTGCCGAAGGCTCAGCGCCACTGGAGTTTCAGCCTGAATGCCAACTACCGCATTACGAGCAACTCGATCGGTAACATCGTGACCTACAATGAAACGACGGGCGGACGCATCAGCCGACCGGAGAACATCAACGGCAACTGGAGTGCTAACGGTGGAGGCTCGTTCAACATCGCCCTCGACACACTGAACCGTTGGGACGTGAGCGGCTCGCTCAACGGTAGCTATAACCATCAGGTGGGATATGTGAACCTAAACCGTACGGCCGTTCCCGACCGCAATGTAACACACACGGTGAACCTGTCGCCTGAGCTCTCGCTGAGCTTCCGCAACAAGCTGATTAACTTCTCGCTGAACGCGCGCACCACCTATGCCCACACGGAAAACCGACTGCAGGCGTCGCGCAATCTCACCACGTGGAACTTCTCGTATGGCGGTAATACGCGTGTCAACTTCCCTTGGGGCACGAGCCTTTCTACCGATATCCACATGTTCAGCAAGCGAGGCTATAGCGACCAGACGCTGAACACCAATGAACTGATCTGGAATGCCCAGCTATCGCATAGTTTCCTCAGAGGCAAGAAGCTCACCGTGATGCTGCAATGGTACGACATCCTGCATGAGCAGACCAACTTCTCGCGTACGGTGAATGCTAACGGATGGACCGACCGCGAGGTGAACGCTATCACCAGCTACGCCATGTTGCACGTGAGCTATCGTCTGAACTTCTTCGGCGGAAGCGGACAGAGTAATAACCGATTTGGCGACGGTGAGCGTCGCGGACGCTTTGGTGGAGATAGGGAAGGCGGTCGCGGTGGTCAGCGAGGCGGTAACTTCCCAGCTGGAGGATTCCCGGGTGGCGGCAACTTCCCAGGCGGTGGCTTCCCCGGAGGCGGTTTCTAGACATACGTGACAGAAGGACTTATTTAGAAACCCTTCTCTAGGGAATCTAAATCTCTTTAACAAAATTTAGTAGCGTTTTTGTATGTTTTCTGCAAGAATATTTGTATTTTTGCAGAAACAACTTAATCTTTCAACTAAAAACATTGAAAACATGACCAACGATGCTACTATTCGCGAACAGAGCGCAAGCCAGCGCCTGATGAATCTGGAAGAACAATATGGTGCCCACAACTATCACCCGCTGCCCGTGGTTCTCAACCGCGGCGAAGGCATCTTCGTGTGGGACGTAGAAGGAAAACGGTATTTCGACTTCCTGTCGTCCTATTCAGCCGTTAACCAAGGACATTGTCACCCACGTATCGTGAAAGCGCTGAAAGACCAGGCTGACGTGCTGTGCCTCACCTCGCGCGCTTTCTACAACGATGCACTTTGCGAGTATGAAAAGTTCATGCACGATTTCTTCGGCTATGACCGCATCCTGCCTATGAACACCGGTGCCGAAGGTGTGGAAACCGCCCTGAAGCTCGCGCGTCGCTGGGGTGCCGTGAAGAAAGGTATCGACAATGACAAGATAAAGGTGATCTGCTGCGACGGCAATTTTCACGGTCGCACGGTAACGGTTATCACGATGAGCAACGACCCCAGTTCGTATGCCCAATACGGTCCGCTGACTCCCGGCTTCATTCGCGTACCTTATAATAACGTAGAGGCGCTACGCGAGGCGCTCGACGAATATGGCGACGAGGTTTGCGCCTTCATCGCTGAGCCCATACAAGGCGAGGCTGGCGTCTTCGTTCCCGACGACGGCTACCTGAAGCAATGCTTCGACCTCTGTCACGAGCACAACGTGCTGTTCATCGCCGACGAAGTGCAGACGGGAATCGCACGCACAGGCCGTATGCTTTGCTCGGAGCATGATGGCATTCGTCCCGATATCGTCATCTTGGGCAAGGCTCTGGGTGGCGGCGTGCTGCCTGTCTCGGCTTGTCTGGCCGACGACGATATCATGCTGAACATCAAGCCTGGCGAACACGGTTCTACCTTCGGAGGCTTCCCCCTTGCCGCTCGTGTGGCTGTCGAGGCCTTGAAGGTTGTGAAGGACGAGCATCTGGTTGAGAATGCCGAGAAGATGGGACGGATCTTCCGCGATGAAATCAAGAAGATTGAGTCGCCGTTCATTGAGCTGGTACGCGGTCGCGGCTTGCTGAACGCTATCGTGACGAAGCCTGTCAACGGCAAGACGGCTTGGGACATCTGCCTGAAGTTGATGGACAACGGCTTGCTCGCGAAGCCTACCCACGACCACATCATCCGTTTCGCTCCCCCACTCTGCATCAACGAGGAGCAGTTGCGCGAGGCCATCGGCATCATTAAGCGCACGTTCGATGAAATGGCTGAAGCCTAATAGGTCTTGACTAACTCATCTCAAACACAACATGGGCGTATATCAGCAAACAACAAGTAAGGTACTGATGGTGAGACCGGTGCGTTTCGCCTTCAATGAGGAGACGGCCGCCAACAATGCATTCCAGCAGAAGAGCGAGTCGCAGGAAGCGGCATTGAGCGTAGAACGGCAGGCGGTCGGCGAGTTCGATGCTTTCGTGACGTTGCTCAGGCAGAACGGCGTCACCGTCGAAGTGTTGCAGGACACTCCCGAGCCCTTCACCCCCGACAGCATCTTTCCCAACAACTGCTTCTCGACACATGTGGTCGAAGGTTCTGATGGAGAAAGGCAACGCGTACTCGTCGTCTATCCGATGTTTGCTCACAACCGGCAACAGGAGCGCGCCAAGCTGCTCGCTCAAAGTACGACGCTTGCCGAGATGGGAAGCCATTCGCAGGTAGTTGACCTCACCCATTGGGAAAGCGATGGGAAATGTCTGGAAGGAACGGGATCGCTTGTGCTCGACCGCGAACACCGCATGGCCTTTGCCTGCCTGTCGCCCCGCACCGATGCCGATGTCGTCGCCGATTGGGCAAGCCGTTTGAACTACAGCTATTTCCTTTTCCACAGCGAAGACGAAAACGGTACGCCCGTCTATCATACAAACGTAGTCATGCACGTTGGCACCCGTTTCGCTGTGGTATGTCTCGATTCCGTTCCCGATGCCGACGAACGGCTCCAGCTGGAGAAACACCTCGTGGCGTGCGGGAAGGAAGTAGTGCCCATCACGTTTGAGCAGATGCATCAGTTTGCCGGCAACATGCTTGAACTGCACAACGAGCAGGGCGAGAAGTTGCTCGTAATGAGTCGGACAGCGTTGCGGTCGCTCACTCCCGAACAGGTGTCGCTCCTCGAGCAGGACGTGCGCATTGTGGCCCCCGACATCAATGCCATTGAGACGGCGGGCGGCGGTAGTGCACGCTGTATGATTGCCGAGCTTTATTGATAATGCGATTACTCATGAAATACAAATAAGAGCTATGAATACCACCAAACCATGCAAGGTCAGCGTAACATCTGAGACGGGACATCTGAATGCCGTTCTGCTGCGGCGGCCGGGTGTCGAGATAGAGCGTATGACGCCTCTGAATGCTGCCCACGCACTCTATAGCGACATTCTCGACAAGCCTACCGTTGACAAAGAGTATGACAACTTCTGCGGCGTGTTGGAGAAATGGACAAAGGTGTATTACGTGAAAGATATTCTGGCAGAGCTGCTGCGAGATCATAGCGTAAGGGCATATCTCGTCAACGAGAGCCTTCGTCACGACGGCCGACGTCGCACACAAGGGATGAGTCCTGCCGACTACGCTCTCGCCGAACAGTTCATGGAACTCGACAACGACGAACTGGTGCGTGTGCTCATTGAAGGATATGAGAACCCGTCGTGGGATGGTACGTCGCAGAACCGCTACCTGCTGCATCCGCTCTACAACCTGCTGTTCACACGCGATGCATCATCGACCATCTACGACCGCGTTCTCATCAACTCCATGAGCTTTGAGGTCAGAGAGCGTGAATCGCTGCTCTACGACTCCATCTTCCGCCACTTCTTCGGCGTCGAAATACTCAACGCTTCACAATGGGATGCAGAAGCTCACACCGAGGGTGGCGACGTGCTGATAGCTTCGGACGATGTGCTTTGCATCGGACAAGGCATTCGCACCAATCCGAAGGGAATACAATATCTGACTGACACCTTTGCCCGCGAGCGCGAACATTTCAATATCATCGTTCAAGAGCTGCCCATGAAGCCCGAGTCGTTCATCCATCTCGATATGGTCTTCACCTTCCTCGGCCAGCATCATTGTATGGCCTTCGAGCCACTGCTGAAGAAGGAAGGGCTCTTTGCCGACAAGGACACCACGCTCATCACGATCGACGGAGGCAAGATCAGCTATCACAGAAAGGACAATATGCTGGAGGCGCTACGACACCTGGGCTGGGACATCGAGCCCGTGCTCTGTGGCGGTTCCGACCCTTGGATACAACTGCGCGAACAATGGCATAGCGGCGGCAACTTCTTCGCGCTTGGCGATGATCAGGTAATGGGCTATCGCCGTAATACCCATACAGTCGACGCTCTCGACAAGGCCGGCTTTGCTGTGCTGAATGCCGAAGACATCATTGCCGACCGCGTCAGCATGAAGGATTACGACCGATTCGTGGCCGTCTTCCCAGGCTCCGAACTGCCGCGAGCCGGCGGCGGTGCCCGATGCATGACGATGCCCATCTGGCGCGAAAACGTGTAAAATGAGCAATACTATAATCAGGTCAGCAACACCCGCCGACATCGATGACATCATGCGACTCATCGAGGAAGGTCGGAAGAAGATGATGGACGAAGGCAACACGCGCCAGTGGGCCAACGGCCACCCGCGACAGGAAGTCGTCGAGGACGACATTGCGCGCGGCAACAGCTATCTGCTCACTACCGACGAGGGAATTCCTCTGGCTACGTTTGCCTTGATGGCAGGTCCCGACCCCACCTACACCCGCATCGATGGCGGCAGCTGGCTCAACGACGAGCCCTACTACGTCATTCATCGCATCGCTTCGTCGGCAAAGGCTCGCGGCGTGATGCGCCAGGTGATTGCCTACGCGTTGACAAAGACAAGGAACATCCGTATCGACACTCATGAGGACAACCAGACGATGCGAGCCCTGCTGACAAAATATGGCTTCGTTTATTGCGGAATCATCTATCTTGCCAATGGCGATGAGCGCCTGGCGTTTCAATTAACTGTCAATCAACAACCCAAGCGGGCCTGCTATCGCAAACTGATGGAGGAATAATCACAATCAATCAAATAATTTAAACATATGGAATGGTATAACATCGCATTTGTCGTCGTACTGATTGTCGTCGGCATCATCGTCTACCGAAACAAGAAGAACGAGAAATAAGCCCGTGTCCCCTACTCTTTTCAAGGACACCCGACTCACGTTGCAAGCCGATGTGAGGGGCTATTCTTGGGGCAAATACATGCTTGAAAGTGCCCGTAAATAGCGGGAAAAGGGGTGAAAACGTCATTTTTTCGTTAAAATATTTGGAGGAAACACAAAAATAACTTATCTTTGCACGCACATTAATAAACTTTTAAAACCTATAAGCCTATCGAAACATCATTTACTTAAGAACTCAAAAGCTTAAAGAAATGAAGAATCTGAATGATATGACCGACGAGCAGTTGGCCTTATCTTACATCGATGGGAATAATAGAGCATTCGACTTGCTGTTGTCACGCAACCAGTCAAAACTTTACTCCTATATCCTTTTTGTGGTCCACGATCGTGATTTGGCAGACGATGTCTTCCAAGAGACATTCGTGAAGGTCATCTCCAAGCTGCAGGCAGGCCGATATACTGCTTGTGGCAAGTTCTCCGCGTGGCTCATGCGCATCGCCCATAACGTCATTATGGACTGGTATCGCGAGTCGAAGGCCGACAGAATCGTTGAGCCAACAGCCGATAACGACCTGTCGAACCTGAGCGGCGAAGGACTTTGCGAGAGCAACATCGAGAACCAGTATGTGAATTCTCAGGTGATGTGCGACGTGCGCCGCATCATGGACAGCCTCCCTGCTCCCCAGCGCGAAGTCGTCTACATGCGCTTCTACCAGCAGATGTCGTTCAAGGAGATTTCCGAGACCACCAATGTCAGCATCAACACAGCTCTTGGTCGCATGCGCTACGCTATCATGAACATGCGCCGTCTGGCCAAGCAGCACCATGTAGCATTGCAGCTCGACTGCTGATGCCCGCCCCCATTTGAATGAATCCGAAAAACAGGTAATGATGAACAAGTCAGGAATCAATCTCATCATAGCAGTTCTGCTGGCCCTCAGCATGACTTCATGCAAGGAGAAGAAGCAGAGCGACAATATTATCACGACAAAGCCCATAGAAGAAGTCAAGAAGCCGACTCAGGAGGTTGGCAACTACGATATGACGACGCCTGTCGACTGGGTGGGTTCCACATATCAGGTCGTCGTGGAGCGTAAGGCCGATCATTCGCTTCCCCTTGCCGACGACGGACAAGGCAATAAATACTACGACAATCGCATCACGGTGAAAATTATCCGTAAGGATGGCAGTTCGTTCTTCAACCGCACCTTTACGAAAGACGACTTTGCCAAATACGTCGACCCGCTGTACCGGAAGAACAGCGCTCTTCTGGGTATTGTCCTCGACAAGGCTGAAGGCGACAATCTGGTGTTCGCTGCCAGCGTCGGCTCGCCCGATAAGATGAGCGACGAATATGTGCCGCTGCTCATGAAGATATCACGGTTCGGCGATGTCGCAATCAGCAAAGACACACAGCTGGACACAGGAGCTGTCGAAACCGACGGCAGGCAACCAGCCGACAACCCAACGACAGATGACGACGAGGATGGCGTTTAAGCTATCCTCGTTTTGTTTATTCCTTCTGCAACACCTTCTACCATTTTGGCACGCAATTTGCAATGTTCATAGCGAAATCGGAATATTCAAAAAAACAATTATAACGATAGAAAGCTATGCAAAAAGGAAACATCGGGGTTACAACCGAGAACATATTCCCCGTTATCAAAAAGTTTCTCTATAGTGATCATGAAATCTTCCTGCGCGAGATGATCTCGAATGCCGTCGATGCTACCCAGAAGCTCAAGACGTTGGCCGATCGCGGCGACTTCAAAGGCGAGCTGGGCGATATGACGGTACGCGTGTCACTCGATGAGAAGGCGAAGACGCTCACCTTCAGCGATCACGGCATCGGAATGACTGCCGAGGAAATCGACAAGTACATCAATCAGATTGCCTTCTCAGGTGTGACCGACTTCCTCGACAAATACAAGGACTCGGCAAATGCCATCATCGGACACTTCGGACTGGGCTTCTACTCTGCCTTCATGGTTTCGGAGAAAGTGGAGATTGTCACCAAGAGCTATCAGGAAGGTGCACAGGCCGTTCGCTGGACTTGCGACGGCAGCCCGGAGTTCACCATCGACGATGCCGAGCGCGAGGATCGTGGAACCGACATCATCCTCCACATTGCCGACGACTGCAAGGAGTTTCTTGAGCGTCAGCGCATCGAGAACCTGCTCAACAAGTATTGCAAGTTCATGGCTGTGCCCATCTGTTTCGGCAAGAAGCAGGAATGGAAGGACGGAAAGATGCAGGACACGGACGAGGACAACATCATCAACAGCGTGGAACCGCTATGGACAAAGACTCCCTCCACGCTCAAGGACGAGGACTACAAGTCCTTCTATCGCACCCTCTACCCCATGCAGGACGAGCCGCTGTTCTGGATTCACCTGAACGTCGACTACCCCTTCAACCTCACGGGTATCCTCTATTTCCCGCGCATCCAGTCGAACATCGACCTTCAGAAGAACAAGATCCAGCTCTTCTGCAATCAGGTGTTCGTCACCGACCAGGTGGAAGGCATCGTGCCGGAGTTCCTCACACTCCTGCACGGCGTCATCGATTCGCCGGACATTCCGCTGAACGTTAGCCGCAGCTATCTGCAGAGCGATGCCAACGTGAAGAAGATCTCCACCTACATCACCAAGAAGGTGGCCGACCGCCTGAAGGCTATCTTTACTGAAAACCGCAAGGAATACGAGGAGAAGTGGGACGACGTGAAGATCTTCATCAACTACGGCATGCTGACACAGGACGACTTCTACGACCGCGCAAAGGACTTCGCCCTGCTGAAGGATGTCGATGGCAAGTACTTCACACTCGAGGAATACAAGAAGCTCATCAAGAGTGAGCAGACCGATAAGGACGGCACCCTCGTCTATCTCTATGCCAACAACAAGGAGGAGCAGTACAGCTATATCGAGACAGCCCGCCAGAAGGGCTACAGCGTGCTTCTCTTCGACGGACAGCTCGACACTCCCGTTGCCCAGATGCTGGAGCAGAAGCTCGAGAAGAGCCGCTTCACACGTGTGGATGGCGACATCATCGATCGTCTCATCATGAAGGAAGACCGCAAGAAGACGGAACTGAGCGTAGAGCAGACTGACAGTTTGTCACATGTCTTCAAGTCGCAGCTTCCCTCCTTCGGGGAGAACGGGAAAGCGGCTGAGAAAATTGATTTCTCCGTCGAAGTGCAGTCGCTTGGCGAGCAGGCACAGCCCGTTCTCATCACTCAGAGCGAATACATGCGCCGTATGAAGGACATGAGCCGCTACCAGAGTGGAATGGGCTTCTATGCACAGATGCCCGACATGTACACCATCGTGCTCAATGCCGACCACGAACTCGTGAAGCGTGTTCTTGCCGATACCGAGGCAAACACACAGGAGGCGCTGAAGCCTGTCCTCGCTGAGCTGAAAGGTCAGGAAGCCCGTCTGGCAGCTATCCGCCAGTCGCAGGACAAGAAGAAGTACGACGAGCTCACACAGGAAGACAAGGACCTGAAGGCTGAAGCCGAGAAGGCCGTCAACGAGCAGAAGGACAAGAAAAACGCCATCCTGGCCGACTATGCCAAGAACAACAGCATCGTCCACCAGCTCATCGACCTCGCCCTACTGCAGAACGGCATGCTGAAGGGAGCCGCCCTCGATGCATTCCTGAAGCGCAGCGTCGACCTGATCAAGTAAGGCCCTACGGGTATAAACATCAACATAATCATGCGTGCCGCATTTCCCCGACCATAGGGAGTGCGGCACGCTTTTGCAACCTACCTCATTATATTATAACAACATGGAGAGCTCCCAACATCGGGAACCCTCCGGGTTTGTGTATTTCAAATAGAATGTAATAATGCGCGAGCCTGGTGCTTCTTATTGTTTGCCCAGAATGGCATTCACGACAGCTGTGATATCGGCTGCATTCACCTCTCCATCTGCATTCACATCGCCCATCTGCGACATATTGATGGTCATCGTGGCCGTATCAGAGTTGTCGTAGCCATCCTTCACAGCATACACGCTTACGGTGAAGGTGCCGCCCAGTTCCAACTCATTACCGTTTTGCAACTGATTGGGCGTACATGTTACTGTTGGCACAAATTCAACTCCTTCCGTCACGCAGGCAAAACGAACCTTGCCATTAGCAGAGGTGATGGTTGGCGTGGCGCATTTGAGAGACTCAGGAATGGCAACCATGTTTGCGAAGTCTTTCCAAGGCTCAACTGATTGATAACTTTCAATTGAGGAGGCAGGCACATGCAGCGTGGCGCTAGTGTTATAAGATGACCCATAGAAGGGATTAGAATTTGTCGTTGGCACATTCTTTGCATAGCAATAGACATCTGTCAGGCCAGAGCAGTCACAGAACGCAGAATTGCCGATGCTCGTCACGGAGTTCGGGATGGTGATATTCGTCAGGTCAGTGCAACAAGCGAACGCAGAACGGCCGATGCTCGTCACGGAGTTCGGGATGGTAATGCTCGTCAGGCCAGAGCAGAAACAGAACGTATTGTCGCCGATGCTCGTCACGGAGTTCGGGATGGTAGTATTCCGGCATCCAGCTATTAAAGTATTTGAAGCTTTCTCAATAATAGCATTGCAATTATCGCGAGAGTCATAAATGGTATTACCTTCATCTACATTGATGCTCGTCAGGCCAGAGCAGTAATAGAACGCATAGTCGCCGATGCTCGTCACGGAGTTCGGGATAGTAGTATTCCGGCATCCAACTATCAAAGCATTTGAGGCTCTCCTAATAATAGCATTGCAATTATCGCGAGAGTCATAAATGGTATTACCTTCATCTACATTGATGCTCGTCAGGCCAGAGCAGCAATAGAACGCATAGTCGTCGATGCTCGTCACGGAGTTCGGGATGGTGATACTCGTCAGACCAGAGCAGTAATAGAACGCCTCGTTGCCGATGCTCGTCACGGAGTTCCCGATGGTCACACTCGTTAGGCCATAGCAGCCGCCGAACGCACCGTCGCCGATGCTCGTCACAGAGTTCGGGATGGTTATGCTCGTCAGACTAGAACAGTTTCTGTATTTGCAAATGTTTTTATATCAGCTACTTACGTCTTAAACGATAGAAAAGTGACGGCGAAGATTTTGGAGAGATTGGAAAAGATGAAGATTTAACGGTTTTAACTTTTTATAACAGGATGCGAATTCAACAAGCAACTG
>JAFZAP010000052.1 GCA_017557185.1 Prevotella sp. | reverse complement strand
TCGACCTCTTCGGCAATGCAGCCTACGACCTCGGCATCGTGAAGTGCAACTTCGAGCTGGCCGCAGGGAAGGAAAATTTCGAGTGGCAATAATCGCTACAGCCCTGTTTTCACTAATAAATCTCAAATCTTTCCCCGTATTCACATGAGTATAGGGGTTTTTTCGTATATTTGCCACGCAATATTGCGTGAAAACCACGATTGTCTCTTCACGCACCTCCTTCTCCCTGCGCGATTTGCTGGCAGATATGGGTATTGCCGACATGGACGTAGATATTCTGATGGGAGCCAGAGCCAGTTGCAACACTGTTGGTGTGACCTACGGCAACGGAACTCGCGAAGAATTGGTCAAAAGTGGAGCAGATTACATCATCGATGATATGACAGAATTAGTCTCTATTATAGAGATTATTTCTCCATCCTGTACCGCCGCGGATTGACGCCTTTCATGCGCAGGAAGAACTTGCTGAACGAGGGGGTGTCGGCAAAGTGGAGCCGCTCGGCAATCTGAGTAATGCTCATCGGTGAGGTGCGCAAGAGGAAGGAGGCTTCCATCACCAGCATCTGGTTGATGTAGTCGACGACGGTGCGACTGGTGACCTGGCGTACCACACGCGAGAGATACACTGGCGTGATGTTGAGTGCAGATGCATAGAAGGCGATGTCGTGGTGCTCGGCAAAGTGCAGCGGCAACAGACGGATGAAGCCAATGAATATCTCCTCGACGCGCGGCGGTATCTGATGGTGGGTGATGGTGTGCTGCTGGGCATTCTGCATGTCGAGCAGGAAGGCGGCATAGAGCATGCGCAGAATCTCCGTTTTGTAGAGATGGTTTGAGTGTAGATAGCCAATGATTTCGCGCATGCGCTGCTCCATGTGCCGGGCTTCGTCGGGAGGCAGCGAAAGTTTTGGCTCGTGCAACTCGATGATGGGGGCATAGGCGATGTGCACCAGGTCGTGGACGGACGGCAGTTCGATGGTGGTATGCTCGTCGGCCATCAGGCAGATGGCGCGATAATCGCTCGAGGCGGCAGCGATAAGTACAGGCATACCGGGCGAATAGATATAGAGATCGCCGGGATGAAGCATCAGCTGCTTGTTGTTATAGACAATCGATAGCCAGCCGTCGATGACCAGCGTGAACGAGTAGGCCGCCAGGTATCCCTGTATGATATTGGTACGGAAAGTGACGTCTGCATCGGCCTCGGTGCAGTACATCTTGCCGTCCCAATCTTCTACCGGCACTGAACCTTGCATGGCTATCCAGCCTTCTTTTAGCGTGTACATAATTTACGCAATTTGACGGCAAAGATACACAAATATTTTGAATTTGTATCGTTTTAGACAACTTTTGTGTCGTTTGAGATAGCAATAGTATCATTTTTTATTCGTAACTTTGCCACCGTAACTACATTTTTCATTTATTAATAACTAAAAAGAAGAAAGAATTATGACTAAAGAAGAAGCTTTGAAGAAGTTCGCCTTTTATGGTGCAGCTTGGTTTGGAAACAGTAAGCAACATTTCGCATTCTCGGCATACTGCCGTCTGCAGGGCTGGAATAAACTGGCCGACAAGTGGAAGGAAGAGGCTGAAGAGGAATGGACAGAGGCTGAGGAAGTGCTGAACCGTCTGGTGGAACTTGGCTGCAAACCTGCTGACCTGCAAGAAGCTATGAAGACAATGGAGTTCCCATTCTATGACGATCCGAAGCAGCAGATTGAGAGCGACTATGCTCCCGATGCTATCAAAGACCTGTGTGAGATGGCCGCTGCCTTCAGCGATGACTACATCACCCAGAAGCTGATCTACAAGTGGATCGAGGATGAGAAGGACCACATGGCTTGGGAGTGCCAGTACCTCAACTATATCGAGAAGCTAGGCTATGAGAATTTCCTTGCAGCAATGATGTAATTAACGTAACAACAATTCTCTAATTCTCAAATTCTTGATAATTATGAAAGAAAAGGTATTACAGGCTATGCGTGAGTTCGGCGCACCCGTCAACGCTGGCAAGATTGCAGAAATTACAGGTATCGACCGTAAGGAAGTCGACAAGGCTTTCGCCGAACTGAAGAAGGAGGGTGCCATCGTATCGCCCGTACGCTGCAAGTGGGCTCCGGCAGAGTAAGGTTTCAGGTTTCAAGATTCACGTTTCAAGTACAGAGACTATGGAAATCAAAGCAGTAAAATTCCGTCGCGACGGATTCTATACCCAGCCCTTCGCCTTCGGTGGCGAAGAAGGCCCCGACAAATTCAATAAGAACATCCGCTATCGCGGCAGTCTGCAGAACTATCTGATTGACACAGGTAAGGAGGTGATTCTGGTGGATACCGGTATCCCCGCCGGTACACCTGAAGAGGTGCCCGACGAGCGGGCAATGGCCTATACAGGCAAGGACATCTGCACCTACATGGAGGCATTCGCAGCCCTTGGCTACAAGCCCGAACAGGTGACTAAGATTCTGCTGACCCACCGCCATGCAGACCACTCGGGCGAACTGCGCTCGTTCCCCAACGCAAAGGTGTATGTGAACAAGGACGAGATGGACGCTGCCGAGTTGCAGGGACTGCCGAATCTGGTGCCGGTAAGCTTTACCGATGGGCCGTATTACAACTTCCCTGAAAGCCAGAAGATTGCCGACGGCATTTACCTTATCAAGGCCAAGGGGCACACTAAGGGCAACAGCATCATAGTGGTGGAGCTGGACGGGCTGTTCTACATGCTGCATGGCGACATCACCTACATCGATGAAGCGTTATATGAGGACAAGTTATCCGTAGTCTTTGATGACCTGGCTGCAGCCCGCGAGACGCAGGACCGCATCCGCGAGTTTGTGCGCAACCACCCCACGGTGTATTGTGGCACCCACACTCCGCAGGGCTACGAGAATCTGGAAGCCAAGCGCATGATAGACCTTGATAACCCCGTGCCGACAGTCCTCGCCGAAGTAGATTTTACCAAGCAAGAGGCATCAGGTAAGTACGTATGCTCCGTTTGCGGCTATGTTTACGACCCCGCAGAACACGACGACGTTGCCTTCGAAGACCTGCCAGACGACTGGCGCTGTCCCCGTTGTAAGCAGCCCAAGACGAAATTCAACAAGGCGTAAATGTCACTCATCTCCCAAGTCCCTGCGATTTGGGAGTTTTTTTTATGCCATCAGTAATTTGTATACACCTTTCAGTAATTTGTTTAGCGATGGTATGAAAATATCGCCGTAACTTTGCAGCCGGAAACAAATAACAAACAAATGTTTAATTAAAAACTTTACGGTTATGAAGAGAACAATTATCATTACGGGTGGTACAACGGGTATCGGTAAGGCTACGGCCTATCAGTTTGCAAAGAACGGTTGGAATGTGGTCATCACAAGTAGAAGCGAGAAGAAGGGCAACGCATTCGTCGAGGAAGCCAAGAACGAAGGGTTGGAGATGACTTTCTTCCAGTTGGATGTGACGAACGAGGAGCAGGTGGCTCAGGTCATCGAGCAGACGGTTGCTAAGTTCGGCAAGCTTGACAGCATTGTCAACAACTCGGGTATCTCATTAGGTGCCGCTCCTCTGGCTGATACGGAGACGGAGGAGTTCAAGCAGCAGCTGGACACGAACGTACTGGGCGTTTACTATGGCATGAAGTACGCTATCCGCGCCATGCTGAAGACTGGCGGCGGCACGATTGTCAACCTAGCATCTATCGCTGGACTCAACGGACTGATCTATACCGCACAATATTGCGCATCGAAGCACGCTGTAGTGGGACTCACCAAGGCAGCTGCCATCGACTACGCCCAGCAGGGCATCCGCATCAACGCCGTTGCTCCCGGTGCCATCAAGACCGACATTCTGAAGAACGCCATCGACGCCGGTGCCTACGACGAGAAGGGCATTGCCGCCATCCATCCGATGAACCGCATGGGCGAAGTGCAGGACATTGCTCTGGCCATCTATTACCTGGCAAGTCCGGACAACAAATTCCTGACGGGAACAATACTCAACGTCGACGGCGGATATAATTGCAGATAATATGGAACTGATTGACTATACCAACAAATGGGTTACGGGCGAAATCCAGGAGGATTTGGCTATGATAGCAGGGGGTGTGATATGCCTTCTGCTTGCCCTTGTGGCATGGCGCTGGGCTACGTCGGAGTCGGCTCGCGCCATCATCCTGCCGCTGACGGTGGTGGCAGCCATCCTTATCGCACTCGGTGGTTCGTTGGCCTATAGCAACCACACGCGCCAGAAACAGTTCGTTGAGCAATACCAGGAGTCGCCGCAGAAGTTCTTGGAGAGCGAAAAATCTCGCGTGGCTGACTTCATGAAGATCTATCCGCAGACCATCATCGTGTCTGCTGTCATGATGGTCATCGCCATCTGCGTGTTCGCCTTCTGTGATAAGCCCTGGCTCCGCGCTTCGTCCTTGGCACTCATCCTAATAGCTCTTGCCGCCCTGACCATCGACTTCTTCTCAAAGGAGCGTGGCGTCATCTATCAACAGGAGTTGGATAGCGTGAAGATAGAAAAAGTGGAATAGTGTGCCGTATTCTGAACATTATTTCGTAACTTTGTCCCCATGAAACAGGAAATCCATTTCCCCACCGTGTCGGCATTCATGCATGCCCTCGGACGTGACGATGTCCGCCACCCGCTCATCGAGGTCATCCACCTTGCCGACCTTGCCGACTGCAGCTCGTTTGGCAACACCCGCTACACATTCGGTTTCTACTGCGTAGTATATAAGGATGCACGCTGCGGCACCGTGCGCTACGGGCGCAATGAGTACGACTACGACAACGGCACACTGCTCTTTTTTGCACCAGATCACGACGTCGAGCTGGGCACACTCGAACAGAGCTATCAGGGCGTGATGCTCATCTTCTCGCCGGCGCTGATGCAGGGCATCACGATGTCGCCCTACACTTTCTTCGGCTATTCGGTCAACGAGGCGCTACACGTCTCGGAGCGCGAACGCCAGCAGCTGCACGACATCCTCGGCAACATTGAGACGGAGCTGGAGCGAGGTATCGACCGCCACACCCGCCTGCTGATGGCGCAAAACGTCGCGCTGATTCTGAACTACTGCATCCGCTTTTACGATCGCCAGTTCATCACCCGCGAACCTGTCGACAGCCAACTGATACAGCGCTTCACCGTCCTGCTCGACAACTATTTCGCCCAAGGCCTCGCCGCCCGTCAGGGAGTGCCCACTGTGCGCTACTTCGC
>JAFZAP010000051.1 GCA_017557185.1 Prevotella sp. | reverse complement strand
TGCCGGCTCTGTCAAACGTTAGATTCCGCGCGCGGAATCGCCCTCCATTGTCCGATTTCCTTCGTGTCATTCAAGCGACTCTTTGTCTCTCTGTCTAATTTTGAAAGATTTTGAATAAGATTTTGTAAGATTTCTCGCCGAAGGCGATATATTTAAAATCGTCTGTCCGTCTGTCTCGTATGTCTAAAAAGTTCGGAGGGTCTAATTGTATATAGTTCCCAAAATTATTGATTTTCATTAAATTTTGAGGCCGATAGGCCGACCATTTCTCGTCCCCTATGGGGGTGTTTTTTCGGTTTTTTTCATGAATCCGTGAGATACGTGGTTGAAAAAGTTGTCTTATGTTCTTTCTCCGCTTCGCTATGAAAGCGGCAAAGCCGAGCGGTTTGTGTTGTTTTTGATAAATGTTTTAAACTCACGGAATAAATGTTAAAAATATTTAGGATTTGCGCCTGGACTTGCACACACGCGCGCTAATGACTAAATTTGTAGATTATTCACGCATTGAAAACGCTACACAACTAAAAACTGTAATGACAAGGAAACTGCTGATCGTATTCTTTCTGCTGGCTACCCTCGGCCTGTGGGCACAACCGACGAACACAAATGAAAAGCCGCTGGTCGTTCCGGAAGTGACCTCGTGGACGGGCGGCACAGGCCAGGTGGCGCTCAGTGGCCGCTATGTGCTGGTGACGAAGAGTATGGCCGGAGTAGCTGCGACGTTCGCCCGTGACTACAAGCAGATGACCGGTCGCACGATGACGCTGCGCAAGGGGCCTGCCCGACAAGGCGACATAGTGTTCATCAGCCGAAAGCACGACACGATGTCGCTGGAAGGATATCAGCTGACGATAGGGAGACCCACTAAAAAGAGAAACGGAACGGCGGTTGTCGAGATATCGAGTCCGTCGGAGCGAGGTGCCTTCTGGGCTACGCGCACGCTGCTGCAGCTGGTGAGCCCCACATCAGCTTCGCTTCCCTGCGGACAGATTGTCGATGAGCCGCAGTACCGGTTGCGCGGATTCGTGTTCGATGTCGGCAGGAAATACATCCCGATGGACTACCTGCGGCGGCTCGTGCGCCTGATGGGCTACTACAAGATGAACACGCTGCATCTGCACCTGAACGACAACGGCTTCAAGAAGTATTTCGATGAGGACTGGCTGAAGACGCAGGCCGCCTTCCGACTGGAGTGCGACACCTATCCCGGGCTGACCGCCAAGGACGGCAGCTACACGAAGGCGGAGTTCATCGCGTTGCAGGAGCTGGCCAGCAGGAACGGTGTGGAGATCATCCCCGAGATCGACGCTCCTGCCCACTCGCTGGCGTTCACCCACTACCGGCCCGACCTCGCCTCGAAGGAGTACGGAATGGATCATCTCGACCTGTCGAATCCCGATGTATATACGTTTATGGACGCGCTGTTCCGCGAGTACCTCTCGCCTGCAGCCGACCAGCAGCCGGTGTTTCGCGGTCCTCGTGTCTGCATCGGAACGGATGAATACTCGAATGCGCGGCAGGAGGTGGTGGAGCAGTTCCGCGCCTATACCGACCACTACCTCGCCCTTGTGGAGAGCTTCGGCAAGCAGCCCACGCTGTGGGGAGCGCTCACGCATGCCCGCGGTGAGACACCCGTGCGCCACGAAGGGGTGCTGATGAACTGCTGGTACAACGGCTATGCGCAGCCCGACTCCATGCGCCAGCTGGGCTATCAGCTCGTGTCGATTCCAGACGGACTTGTCTATATCGTGCCGAAGGCAGGCTACTACTACGACTACCTGAACTGCGAGTACCTGTATAACAACTGGACGCCCGCCACGATCGGCGACAAGCGCTTCGAGGAGCAGGACCCGCAGATTGAAGGCGGTATGTTTGCCCTGTGGAACGACATTCCCGACCCGACGATCACCATCGACGACCTGCATGACCGCATCGTGCCTGCCCTGCAGACCATCGCCGCGAAGACGTGGACGGGCCGCCTCGTCACGCTGCCTTACGAAGAATTTGAGAAATATTGTAAAACATTAAAGAGATAACACATGAAAAAGCTACTGACTACCATCGTGCTCATAGCAGCACCGTTACTCACCACGCTGGCACAGCAGGTGCCGCAAGTAGGCAACATCCTCGGACGGAAGACGACGTCGCTCAACGGCCCGTGGCACTACATCGTCGACGTGCAGGAGGAGGGCTACTACGACTACCGCATGAACCCCACGCGCTGGGGATTCTTCCGTAACCAGAAGCCGCAGAAGCCCGAGGACCTCATCGAATACGACTTCGACAAGGCAGAGGAGATGACCCTTCCTTCCGACTGGAACACACGCGACGAACGCCTGTTCTTCTACGAGGGCACCGTATGGTTCTACAAGAAGTTCCAGCGGCCTGCCGCCGACCCCTCGCGCCGCACGCTGCTGTATTTCGGAGCGGTGAACTACGATTCCCACGTCTATGTGAACGGCGAGCATGTGGGCCATCATATCGGCGGCTTCACTCCGTTCAATTTCGACATCACCGATAAGCTGAAGGATGGCGAGAACTTCGTCATCGTGAAGGTGGACAACAAGCGCCACGCTGAGGATGTGCCCACGCAGATCTTCGACTGGTGGAACTATGGCGGCATCACGCGCGACGTGCTGCTGGTCGATGTGCCTGCCACCTATGTGGAGAACTACTCGCTGCAGCTGCTCAGCCTCGAGGGACGTCGTCTGGGCTTCACCGTGAAGCTGAACAAGGCCGAGGCCGGTAAGCAGGTGACGCTGAACATCCCTGAACTGAAGATCAACAAGGTGCTCACGACGGGCAGCGACGGAACCGCGACCACCTATATGAAGGCGAAGCCGGTGCTCTGGAGCCCTGCTACACCAAAATTGTATAAGGTGGAGGTCACGATGGACGGCGAGACGCTGACCGACGAAATCGGCTTCCGCAAGATTGAGACGCGCGGCAAGCAGATTCTGCTCAACGGACAGCCCATCTTCCTGAAGGGCATCAGCATACACGAGGAGAAACCCAACGGCGGCGGTCGCGCCAACTGCACGGCAGATGCCCACACGCTGCTCTCGTGGGCGAAGGAGCTGGGCTGTAACTTCGTGCGCCTGGCTCACTATCCGCACAACGAATACGCTGTGCGCGAGGCTGAGCGAATGGGTATTCTCGTGTGGTCGGAGATTCCCGTCTATTGGACCATCGCCTGGAAGAACTTCTCCACCTATCAGAATGCTGAGGCACAGCTTCAGGACATGATTGCCCGCGACCACAACCGTGCGAATGTTATCATCTGGAGTATAGCCAACGAGACGCCTCACTCGCCCGAGCGCGACCAGTTCCTCGGACGTCTGGCCACCTATGCCCGCACGCAGGACTCCACACGCCTCATCTCGATGGCGATGGAGGTGACGGGTGCCTCGAATTATCACAACCGTCTGCAGGACAACATGAACAAATACGTCGATGTGGTGAGCTTCAACCAATACATCGGCTGGTATCGTGACGTGAACGATGCTCCGAAGATGACGTGGGAGATTCCCTACAACAAGCCTGTGATTATCAGTGAGTTCGGCGGCGGCGCAAAGGCCGGCTATCACGGCGAGAAGAATCAGCGCTGGACGGAGGAGTTCCAGGAGAACCTGTATCGCGAGAACACCGCGATGCTCGACAAGATTGAAGGTCTGGCAGGCACTACACCCTGGATACTGAAGGACTTCCGCTCGCCGCGCCGCGTGCTCACCGGCATTCAGGACTACTACAACCGTAAGGGACTCTTCAGCGACGACGGTCAGAAGAAGAAGGCCTTCTACGTGCTGCAGAAGTGGTACGAGGGGAAGTAGTGGATAGTTGATAGTGGATAGTTTATAGTTTATGATTACTCTCGAATGAGGAAGGTTGGATTTGTGGTTTTGAACCTGCTGCTTGCAGGAGTGCTGACGGTAAGTGGGCAGAGCCGGCAGCCGCGCGCCCATCTCTCGCTCGACGAGGGTTGGCAGTTTGCCTTTGGTCATGCTGCCGACCCCGCTAAGGACTACGGCTGCGGCACCGAATACTTCAACTACCTGACGAAGGCGGGAAGCATTCATAACGAGGGACCCTACAGTCTGAAGTTCGATGCCTCGGGCTGGAAGCGTGTGGACCTGCCCCACGACTGGGTGGTCGACTTGCCCTTTGCCCCTGAGGCGAGCCACAGTCACGGCTACAAGACCGTAGGCTGGAAGTATCCTGCAACGTCGGTGGGCTGGTATCGCAAGGTGATCACCCTCGACAAGGCCGACAGGGGACCGCACTACGAGCTGCAGTTCGACGGCATCTTCCGCGATGCCCGCATCTGGGTGAACGGCTTCTACATCGGTGGCGAGGAGAGCGGCTATGCGTCGCAGACCTACGACATCACGGAATATTTGAACTACGGCGACGCCTCGTCGGTTGAAGGCCGTCCGGCAGGCGAGAATCTCATCTGCGTGCGGGTCGATGCCTCGTTGGAGGAAGGCTGGTTCTATGAGGGTGCCGGCATCTATCGTCATGTGTGGCTGAACCGCACGGCTCCCGTCTATGTGAAGACCTTCGGCACGTTTGTGCATGCCGACCTGCAGCCGCCTTTCGATGCTGCAACGCTCACCATCGAGGCCACCATCGGCAACGATGCCACCAGCGAAAAGCACTTCACGTTGCAACATTCGTTGCTGGATGCCGACGGAAGGATTGTCGGAACAACATCGGTGGGGAAACAGACGCTGCCGGGCAAGGACGAACTCTCGACAACGGCTGCCATTCGGGTTGAACGGCCCCATCTGTGGAGTCTCGACGACCCCTATCTCTATCAAGTGAAGACGGACGTCATCGATGGTGATGGCTCCGTCGTCGACACCTATACGACAACCACAGGCATACGTCATTTGGCGTTTGATGCCGACCGCGGGTTCTTCCTGAACGGACAGCCGGTGAAACTCCTGGGTGTGAACATGCACCAGGACCACGCTGGAGTGGGTGCTGCGGTGCCCGATGCCATGCAGGCGTGGACGGTGCGCCAACTGCAGTCAATCGGCTGTAATGCTATTCGCACCAGTCATAATCCCGCTACCCCCGAACTCCTTGACGCTTGCGACCGATTGGGTATGCTCGTGCTCGAGGAGAACCGCCTGACGGGTGTGAACGACTTCCAGCGGCGACAGCTCAGCCAGATGATTCGTCGTGACCGCAATCATCCGAGTATCATCCTCTGGAGTATCGGCAACGAGGAGTGGGGTATTGAGTGGAACGACTACGGGCGACGCATCGCTGCCGCTATGCGTGAGTTCTGCCATCGGATGGATTCCACACGTCTGGCATGTGTCGCCAGCAGCAGCGGTCCCACCATCAACGAGCCGATGGATGTGGCCGGCTATAACTACATCCTGCAGAATCCCGTTGAGGAGCACCGACGCAACTATCCGAAACGTATTGCCCTCGGCAGCGAGGAGACAACCGGTTGCGGTACGCGCAGCGTGTATTTCGACGATGTCGGGAACGGAAGGATGGCGGCCATCAACCGCAGTAAGCAAGGGCCCGACAGCCTGTTCAACTGCATCGAGCGCGGTTGGCAGTTCTATCACCAGCGGCCGTGGGTCTCGGGGTTGTTCTATTGGACGGGCTTCGACTATCGCGGTGAGCCGAATCCACTCGCTTTCCCCGCCACAGGCTCAGAGTTCGGCATCCTCGACTACTGCGGCTTCCCGAAAGACGAAGCCTACTACCTGAAGGCCTGGTGGACCGATGACCCCGTTCTGCACCTGTTGCCCCACTGGAATCTGCAAGGCCACGAAGGCGAGGAAGTCGATGTTTGGGCTTACTCTAACTGTGCTGAGGTGGAACTCATCGTGAACGGAAGGAAACTCGGTCGGAAGGCAATGCCGAAGGATGGCCATCTGAGTTGGAAGGCCGTCTATCAGCCCGGCTATATCGAGGCACGCGGCTACGACGGCAAGGGTCGTCGCATCAAGACCGAGCGCATCGAGACTACAGGAGTTCCCGAGCGCATGCGGCTTTCTGCCGACCGCACGTCGCTACGCGCCGACAATCGGGACGTTGCCGTTTGCACCATCAAGTTGCAGGACCGTCGCGGCCGCTTCGTGCCGACGGCCTGTGAGGAGGTGGAACTGGAGGTGAGCGGACCTGTTCGCATTCTCGGCGTGGGCAACGGCGACCCTGCGTGGAAAGCTGAAGAACGCCCTGCCGACCGCGACGCCCGAAAGTTCTGTGTGCGCACGTTCAACGGGTTGGCACAGGTACTGTTGCAGACCACCCGCGAGGCTGGTCCGGCCACGCTCAGTTGCCGTCAAGGCAAGGCTGCAGGACAATTACAATTTAATATCACCAATAAATGAAATGAATATGGAAACAACACTGGTATTACTGAAGCCCAGCTGCGTGCAGCGTCAGCTGATTGGCGAAATCGTGAGTCGTTTTGAACGTCGCGGACTGCGCATTGCAGGCTTGAAGATGATGCAGCTCGATGAGCCCATCCTTCGCGAACACTATGCCCATCTGGCCGACCGTCCCTTCTTCCCGTCGCTGGCAGCCTCGATGATGGCTTCGCCCGTTGTCGCGCTGGCCGTATCGGGAGTCGATGCCGTACAGGTAGTTCGCGTGATGACGGGTGCCACAAATGGTCGCGAGGCCGCTCCCGGCACCATTCGCGGCGACTACTCGATGAGCAATCAGCAGAACATCGTGCACGCCAGCGACTCTACGTCGAATGCCGCCATCGAATTGGCTCGCTTCTTCCGTCCGGAGGAGATCTTCGACTACCAAGCCGCTATGCAGGGCTACATCTACGGAGCTGGCGAGTGCCGCTGACAAGTGGGCTGCATGCGTTAAGAGAGGTTAATGTGGGCGCTACTTGCGTTTTTTTTCGTAACTTCGCAGGCTGAATGATATTGAGTTATCGCATTGCCGACGTGCGGCCCTACATCAACTGGCTGTACTTCTACCACGCCTGGGGGCTGGCGGGAGGCAGACAGGCGGTCTCTCCTGATGGGCAGACCACACTCGATGTGGAGCGCGAAAGCCTCTGGAACGACGCGCAGCACTTGCTCGACGAACTCGACGGCAGCTGTGAGACACAAGCCCTGTTCGCCCTCCACGAA
The DNA here is from genome assembly GCA_017557185.1 of Prevotella sp. Lineage (GTDB taxonomy): Bacteria > Bacteroidota > Bacteroidia > Bacteroidales > Bacteroidaceae > Prevotella. The sequence goes on along the minus strand of JAFZAP010000051.1, from coordinate 76,602 downwards.
GCATATAGCGAGGGCGATGATATCGTGCTGATGCGTGGTGACGACGAGCTGGCGCGACTGCCCATGCTGCGACAACAGACCTCAGCGCCGCCGCAGCTCTGCCTGGCCGACTTCCTGAAGCCAAGAGGCGAGTGGAGAGAGGTGAGGGGAGACGATGCCTATTGCCACGTGGGACTCTTTGCCGCAACGGTGCCCTCAGCATTCATCGATGAGGCTGCCGACGACTACAGCCGCATGTTGGCACAGACGCTGGCCGACCGGTTGGCTGAGGCTACGGTGGAGTTGTTGCACAAGCAGGTGCGCCGACACTACTGGGGCTATGCTTCTGAGGAACAACAACTCTCGATAGCCGATCTCCACCGCGAGGCTTTTCAGGGCATCCGGCCTGCCGTAGGCTATCCCTCGCTGCCTGACATGAGTCTGAACTTCCTGCTCGACGAGCTGCTCGACATGCAGCAAATCGGCATCAGGCTCACCGAGAGTGGCATGATGCGCCCGCACGCCAGCGTGTCGGGACTGATGTTCGCACATCCGCAGGCCCGCTACTTCGATGTAGGTCGCATCGGCGAGGACCAACTGGCCGACTATGCCCGGCGACGCCGACTGGCCACAGACGACCTCCGCCGTTTTCTTCGTGTTGCTGAAGTGAAAAAAGAAGAATCGTGATTGACAGAATACTCATATTGCTCCTGCTGGTACTACTGCTGCCGCAACTCTACTTCGACCGCCGCAAATGGCGTCGGCACAGTAGCATAGTGCGTGTCCTCAGCTGGCTGCCCACGCTGGCGATGACGGTGTGGACGGTGTTTCTGGTGCTCGAACGCGACTTCACAACTCCCGACCTGTCGTCGGAGAATGCCTATCTGCTGGTGTTTGGGCTCTATTTTGCACCGAAGGCAGTCTATGTGCTGTGCTCGGTCGTGGGGCGTCTCATCAGGAAGCTCGGCCGCTCTCGCAACAACTGGGGAAACCTCGTAGGGCTGGCGCTCGGCGTGTTCATCGCCTATATAGTGCTCTACGGCGGCTTCATCGGTATCCGCCGACTCAACGTAAACCATGTTGAGATAGAGCTCGAGAAACTACCGCGTGCATACGACGGCTATAAAATCGTGCTGTTCTCCGATGCCCATGTAGGCTCGTTGACCGGCTGGCGCAAACGGCTCCTGCAGCGCGACGTCGATTCCATCAACGCCCAGAATGCTGATGCAATCGTCTTTGGCGGCGACCTGCAGAACCTACGTCCCTCCGAGCTCTACCCCGTCCAGGACATCCTGCGCCAGCTGAAGGCTCGCGACGGTGTGTTCTCGGTGTTGGGCAATCACGACTACAGCGACTATATTGACGACGACCCAGCCATCTGTGCTGCCAACGAGCGCGAGCTGCAGAGCCGCCAGCGGCAGTTCGGCTGGTCGCTGCTCATGAATGAGTCGAAGCCTGTCAACCGCGGTTCGCGCCGCGAGGGTAGGCTGGTGTTCGCTGGAATGGAGAACTTCGGACTGAAAGACGGCAAGCAGCGGGCCGACCTGAAGACCACGCTGGCTGGCGTCGACTCTGCCGACTGCGTCATACTTCTGCAACACGACCCCACCGCTTGGCAGGAGCTCATTCTGCCCGAGGCCAACGTCCCGCTGACGCTGAGCGGACACACCCACGGTGGTCAGCTGTCGCTGTTCGGGCTGCGCGCATCGCAGGTGAGGTCGGTTGAAGACTACGGCCTTTATCGCGAAGGTCATCACCAACTCTACGTCACCTGCGGCATCGGAGCCCTCGTCCCCTTCCGCTTTGGTGTGTCGCCAGAGATTGCTGTTATCACGCTTAAATGCCCAAATCAATAAAATCGTCAATCGTCAATCCGTAAATCGTAAATGGTAAAAACCATTCTCTATCGCGTCTATCAGTTGTTCATCGCGGCACCCCTCTGCCTCGTGGCAACACTTATCACAGCTCTCACCGTCATCATCGGCTGCACGCTCGGCGACGGCGACTTCTGGGGTTATTATCCTGGCCGCTGGTGGTCGAGGTTCATCATCCGCGTGTTGCTCCTGCCGGTGAAGGTGGAGGGGCGCGAACATCTGGCAAAAGGACAGTCGTATGTCTTCGTGAGCAACCATCAGGGAGCCTTCGACATCTTCCTCATCTACGGCTTCCTCGGCCGCAACTTCAAGTGGATGATGAAGCATCAGCTGCGCAGCATTCCCTTCGTGGGAAAAGCCTGCGAGGCTGCCCACCACATCTTCGTCGACAAGCGCGGACCCAGTCGCATCCGCGAGAGCTACGAACAAGCGCGCCAGACACTCAGCGACGGCATGTCGCTCGTCGTCTTCCCTGAGGGCTCCCGCACCTTCACCGGTCACATGGGGCAGTTCCGTCGCGGAGCATTCATGTTGGCCGACGAGTTGCAACTCCCCGTCTGTCCGCTCACCATCAATGGCTCCTTCCGCGTGAAACCCCGCATGAAGGACATCTACTGGGTGTTCTGGCATCCTCTCAGCCTCACCATCCACGAGCCCATACAGCCCATCTCGCAGGGAGCCGACAACATCCGTCACACCGAGGAGAAGAGCTACGAAGTCATCATGAGCGGCCTCGTGCCGGAGTATCAGGGATATGTCGAGAATCCCGATCAATAGCAGTTTTTTTCTTTTTTATTTTGATAACTCGCAGAAAAGTTGTAATTTCGCAGGGTGAAATCTACAAACCACATACCAGACGCAAGAAACTAAAAACTTGAAACGCTATCAAGATGGATAAGAATCTGAAAGAAGAAACCAGCAAAATGGTGAATCGTTTGAAAGAGAACCGATACTGGAAATGGGGCGCTCTCGCCGTAGTCGCCATCCTCGTGGGACTCATGGCCTACTGCAGCACCCCCTCCAAGCACAGCAGCGGTCCCGGACTGCCCGTCGCCGAAGCCTTCGACAGCCTGACTGCCGTCCTGCCAAAGGGCAGCGTGGTCATAGCGCGCTTTCCCGACGAGCGTGCCGATATGTACTATATGAACAGCGGTGTTCTCTACTGCTTCAACGGCAAGAGCAAGCTGCTTGAGGAGATGAGCATCACCGGCGTGCCCAGTGGCAGCTACGTCAATGCGAAGCTCTCGCAGGACGAGAAGTACATTCTCCTAACCGTGCGCCAGGATAAGCTCGACAAGCTGTTCCGCCTGAACACCATGAACCGCAACATCGTCGATCTCGACAAGAGCACCGTAGTCGTTGAGGAGGAAGAGCAGACAGAAGAGAAAGTCCACAAGCCCGTGGAGAAGAAGCAGGAGGTGCCGCAAATCACCGAGCCTCTGCCTGAGGCTGCCTTTGCCGACGAGCCGTCGGGAGCAGGCCACGAGGTGAAGAAGGAATCCGAGCCGAAGAAACAAGCCGAGCCCACCAACGCACCCGAAGTAACCACCATCTCGACGGAGTAGCTGCACGCCGAAGTGTAATCATAAACTATTCACTATTCACTCATCACTCTCAACTCTCAACTATCAATGAGCGATAGCATTGTCATCATCCCGACCTACAACGAGAAGGAGAACATCGAGAAAATCATCCGTGCCGTTCTCGCACTCGGCCAGCCCGTCATCAATCCCTGTGATGGGACTATGCAGCCGGCAGGCCACCAGTTCAACATCCTCGTCATCGACGACGGCTCCCCCGACGGCACCGCGCAGATCGTGCATCGTCTCATGGAGACGGAGTTCGCCGACCGCTTGTTTATCATCGAACGGTCCGGCAAGCTCGGACTCGGCACCGCCTACATCACAGGCTTCCGCTGGGCACTCGACCACCAGTACGATTACATCTTCGAGATGGACGCTGACTTCTCGCACGATCCCAACGATCTGCCGCGACTCTATGCAGCCTGTCACGACGAAGGCTACGATCTTGCCATCGGCTCCCGCTACGTCAGCGGAGTGAACGTCGTCAACTGGCCTATCGGCCGAGTGCTGATGAGCTATTTCGCGTCGAAGTATGTGCGCTTCGTCACGGGCTTCAAGGTCCACGACACCACAGCCGGCTTCAAGTGCTACAAGCGTCGCGTCCTCGAGACCATCGAGCTCGACAAGATTCGCTTCAAGGGTTACGGCTTCCAGATCGAGATGAAGTACACCGCCTATAAGATAGGTTTCAAGATCAAGGAAGTTCCCGTCATCTTCATCAACCGCCGCGAGGGAGTCTCGAAGATGTCGGGAGGCATCTTCGGCGAAGCCTTCTTCGGCGTCATGCGTCTCCGCTGGGACGGCTGGTTCCGCAAGTATCCCCCTTGCCCCCAAGACTAATGAGCCATTCATCTCATTCTAAATAGACCCTCATCACATGCTTTTCAGCATTGAAGAGCATTGGTTTCGGAACCCTATACCATTACTTTCAGCCTCTAAAAGCAATGCTCCAGTTGTTCGTAAGCATTGCTCCAGTCGTTCGTAAGCATTGCTCCAGTCGTTCGTAAGCAATGCTCCAGTTGTTCGTAAGCAATGCTCCAGTTGCTCGTGAGCAATGCTCTAGTCGTTCGTAAGCATAGCTCCACCACATCTTTGACATTTTGTATATCGTTTACATGCATTAATGTTATGAAATATTGAATAAAATTTGATAAGGTTACTTGTGTATAATGATTTGTAAATAGATGAAAAATGTTTGGCTCAATTGAAGGAATGGGCTACATTTGCAGCGACAAAATAATTGTTTTACCTTTAACCAATTATCAACACATGAAAAAAGTTTCAGTTATTAGAAAGACGGCCTTAAGGCTGTTTGCAGTTACAGTGATGGCCATGATGGTCTCAGGTATTCAGGCACAAGACAATCACCCGTGGGGAGTAATGGGCGGAATGAACTTCACGAGGTCTTCGGCAAAGGACATCACGTCGAGTATGGGTGGTCAGATTGGCGTGTTGCGTAATTTCCGGCTTGGCGGATTCGACGACCTGCAGACACGTTTGGAGTTTTCGTTTGCCGAAAGTCTAGGCAAGAAGGACACTCCGATGGAGAATGCGCTCTTCAACCGATGGTCGCTGACGCTGCCGGTATTGTTTTCTACACCGATTAACCTCAGCAAGGATTCCCGCCTGCGCTTCAATCTGGGTCCGTATGTGCAGTATTCCTTCTTCGGGCAGTCGCGCCAGCCGCTGTCGCCTAACAAAATCAGGAGTTTCTGGCACAGCAGTTTCGGAAATAAGTTCACGTATGGCGTACAGAGCGGCTTGCAGTTGGAGTATCAGCGGTGGCTGGCTTCGTTGGATGTCCGGTATTCTTTGCGGAAGAATCCAATCTGTGCTTCATGTGATCCAGGGCGTGAACAAATGGCCATGTTCTCTCTTGGCTGGCGTTTCTGATGCCTGCCTAGAAAAAATAGGTGTTCCAAAATTTGCAATATTTAATAGATTATCGTAACTTTGCCGATGAAAACCTATTAAACGGCAATTGATGAGTGTATTGCAAGGAAGACTGAAGGCGCTTACTGAGAGCTTCAGGGAGAAATACCGCCGATTCAGGGCGTGGCAGGTGGATCCGTTTGATTACGAGATGCCTGACGCGAAGCATCGTTGCGAGAACTGCGGCTACGAGTTCACGGGCAACTACTGTCCTCGCTGTTCGCAGAAAGCAGGGATAGGAGCGATGACGTGGAAAAGCGTGAGCGAGAGCGTGATGGAGATCTGGGGCGTGGGATCACGTTCCATGACCTACACGCTCTTCCAGTTATTTACGCGTCCCGGCTACCTCATCCGCGACTATGTGACGGGCAAGCGCCAGGTGAGCTTTCCGCCTGTGAAGATGTTGATCATTGTCGCTTTCATCTTTACGCTCGCGGCAACGCTGTTCTTTCCCGAAAGCCCTGATCCGGCGAAGCCGGCTGTAGACAGTGATGCGATAGGTGTATTCATTGACTGGGCGGCAGATAATATGGGTTGGGGATTCCTGGCCCTCAGGTCGTTCTTCATCGTGCCCACATGGGTGCTCTTCCGTTTTGCCCCGCGCCTTCCCAATCACACGTTGCCGCAGGGATTCTTCATTCAGGTGTTCATGTGTGTGCAAACGGTCGTCATCCTGTTTCTCAGTGAAACTCTCTTTTTCATTCTGTTGGCCGTCATCTATATTTGGACGTATATGCAGTTGTTCGGCTATGGCCTGTGGGGAACGATATGGCGCAGCATCCTCTGTTCGATATCAGCGATGATGACGGCTGCCCTCATCGTTTATATAACAGTACGTACCAATTCCAATGTGGAAGGGTGGCAGACGTTAGGCAAGTACGTAAGTGTTATCCTCTTCTTTTCGTTGGGTATTCTCGCTCCTCTCGCCATCGGCTATGGTATTGATAGTAGGATTCAGAAGAAACGCATGAAAAGGGAAGAGAATCTATCGTAAGTTGAACTGAAAGAGATAAAACTGAAGTTATGAGAGTATTGCAGAGTAGCGTGGTGCGCGCACTAGTGGCATTTGCGGTGGGCGCACTGATTATCAAGTATCGTGAGGACACGGTTCACTGGCTCACGGTAGTCATCGGAGCTTTGTTCTTCGTGTCGGGAATTATCTCGGTAGTGCTGAATAGAAGACCCACCTCCCTCCCTAAGGGTGGGGATTCCCTTTCCTCCAGTGAGAGCAATGTTGCTAACCAAACTCCCTCCCCTCGGGAAGGTGGGGGTGGGTGGCTTTCCTCCCTTGTTGGATTCGGCAGCATCATCCTTGGTATCATTCTGGCACTGATGCCCACGACCTTCATCACGGGCTTGCAGTATGTGCTGGCGGCGATGCTGGTGCTGGGAGCGGTGAACCAGTTTGTGAACCTCGCTCAGGCTTCGCGTTGGTGCCACGTGGGCTGGTTCTATTGGCTGCTGCCGGTAGTGGTGCTACTGGTGGCGATCTTCATGATCTGGCGTCCGATTGAGGTGGCTGCAGCCCCGTTGTTCATCATCGGTTGGTGCATGCTGCTCTATGGTGCCGCCGAACTGTTGGGCACGGTGATGGTTTGGAAGGCCGGCCGCGTTGCCAAGAGGATGGCGGAGCAGAAGATGCTTGAGGAACAGGCGGCGAAGGAGCCGGAGTTGATTGAGGAGATTGTGGAGGAGGAAGCCGGCACTAAGAAGGAGGACACGCCTTTCTCTGACGACAGGGTGACACTGACCATGATGGAGTGAGCCTGCGTGTTACGCACTTCGCCGCATCCTCGTTCTATCTACTGCCCACAGTCCGCAGAAAGTGAGGAGCCCGTTGAGCATGAGCAGTTCGTAGCCGAAGCGGTAGCCCCAGTAGTGTTGGCTCATCTGATCGATGGCGAAGCAGAGGAGGGGAGCGGAAATACAAGCCCCCACCACACCTCCCCCCGTAGGGGAGGCTTTCTGACTGGGCAAGGGGGTGAGGCTATACGCAAACAATCCCAATAGGGGACCATAGGTGTAGCCGCACATCACATAGATGGCATCGATGACGCTCGACGAGTTGACGAGCCGGAACAGCAGGATGAACAGAATAAACACGACGGCCATTCCCACGTGGACGCGGCGGCGCAGACGCTCATCGTCAGGCCGTCCGCAGAGGTCAACACAGAAACTGGTGGTCATCGCCGTGAGTGCTGAGTCGGCCGACGAGAACGATGCCGCTACGATGCCCAGTATGAACAGCACGAGCGCCCCTTGTCCCAGCGAGCCTGTGGCGGCAAACATCGGCAGCAACTCATCGCCAGCGGCAGGCAGACCGATGCCGCGCTGTCCGGCCAATAGCACCAGCAGCACACCCAGCGACAGGAACAGCAGATTTGCAGGGAAGAATGCCAACCCGTAGGAGATCATGTCTTTCTGTGCATCGCGCAGCGAACGACACGAGAGGTTCTTCTGCATCATGTCCTGATCCAATCCTGTCATCACGATAACCACGAAGATACCACTGAAAAACTGTTTCCAGAAGTTCTGCCGCGACACCCAGTCATCGAACACGAACACGCGCGAATGGCTGTCGTGGGCTATTGCCGTCACAGCCCCCGCCACGTCGAAGCCCAGTTCGCCTGCCACCTTATATAATATAATTAGCAGCGCACCGAACATGCAGAGGGTTTGTAGCGAGTCGGTCCACACCAGCGTCTTGATGCCTCCGCGACGCGTATAGAGCCAGATTAGCACGAGTAATATCGGCACTGTGAGCCAGAACGGCACTCCCCACGCGTCGAACACAAATCGCTGCAGGATGATGCATACTACGTAGAAACGTGCTGCCGCCCCCGTCATCTTCGACAGCAGGAAGAATCCCGCACCCGTCTTGTAGGCTTCTGTGCCCAGCCGTTGGCCGAGAAAAGTATAAATAGTCGTGAGGTTCAGCCGATAGAACACGGGCAACAGCACCAGCGCCACCAGCAGGTAGCCAGGTATGAAGCCCAGACACATCTGCAGGTAGGTCATATCCTGCGTGAGCACCATTCCTGGCACCGAGACGAATGTCACACCCGAGATCGAAGCTCCAATCATTCCCCATGCAACCATATACCACGGGCTGCGCCGCTCGCCGCGATAGAACACATCGTTCGACGAGCGCCGCACCGTCAGCCTGCCCAGTAGCATCAACACGGCCAGATAGCCCAGAATCACCAGTAGTATTGTCATTTAGCGCCGCGAAGGTACGCAAAAAACTGCAATCCTGCAAGCAAAAGCCATATTTAATAACGTGATTTCGTGGCACTTTCTCTCGTGCAGCAGGGGGGAAAGGGACTTTTTTTCCTATCAGTCCCTCTTTTTTTTCGTAATGGTTTTGTTGTTTCAGGAAAAAATAGTATATTTGCAATGTCCTTCTGGTGTGGAGGTCGTTGAAAACAATCAACATAACTAACAACAACATACTTTTTAACTAACCAAACATGTATTGCTTTATGAAGAAAAACGCATTAAGAAGAAATGGGAATAGCCGTGCGTGGAAGTGCGTGCTGTTCTCGGCTTTCATGTTGGCAGCCTTCCTCATCGGTAGTCCGCAGACGGTGTTTGCGGATACTAACGGCGTGCAGGCTGTGCAGCAGAGTGGAACGGTGAAGGGCCAGGTGGTCGACCACAGCGGTGAGCCCATCATCGGTGCTACGATCAAGGTGCTGGGCACCGATCGTGGCACAGTGACAGACATCGATGGTCATTTTACGCTGGAAGGCGTGAGTGCTGGCAAACTCAACATCTCGTATGTGGGCTTCGGCACAAAGGAAGTGAGCTTCCGTGCCGGCGAGACATTGAACATCACACTTGACGAGGACATGGAGGCTTTGGACGAAGTGGTGGTGATCGGTTACGGCACAACGAAGAAAGCCAACCTGACTGGTGCCGTTGCTGCTGTGGACTTCACGGAAGTCAGCAACCTGCCCGTTGCCAACACCTCGAATCTGCTGCAGGGCCGCCTTCCTGGTGTGGTGTTGCAGGTGAATGGTGCTCAGGCCGGTCACGACGATCCTGAGATTCGCGTGCGTGGTATCGGTACGTTGGGCGATGCTTCGAAGAACAATCCGATGGTGCTCATCGATGGTATTGAGAGCAGTATCAGTCAGATGTCGGAGCTGCCTGCCGAGGACATTCAGAGTGTTTCGGTGCTGAAGGATGCCGCCTCGGCCGCCATTTATGGTGTGCGTGCTGCCAATGGTGTGATTCTTGTCACAACGAAGCGTGGAATGGAGATGCGCCCGCAGGTGACCTATTCCGGTTCGGTGGCATTGCAGGAGCCTACGGTGCTTCCCGACTTCGTGGGAGGCTACGACTGGGCTCTGATGTTCAACGAGGCTCAGCCTGCCCGCGCCTATACGCAGGAGATGCTCGACAAGCTGAAGAACGGCTCTGACCCGGAGCACTTCGCCAGCCACAATTGGGCGAAAGATATGTTCCGCACAGCCTTCATGCAGCAGCACCATCTGAGCGTGCAGGGCGGTTCGCAGGTGATGCACTACATGTTCTCCGTACAGTATCTGGACCAGGACGGTATCATGAAGAACACGCGCAACAAGCGCTACAACTTCCGTTCGAATATCGACGCAAAGCTCGGTCGCGTGAAGTTGGGCATGAACCTTGCCGGCAGCAAGCAGCGCGTCTATGAGCCTGTGACGGGTGTGACGGGCGAAGGCCTGATGCGTGACCTGACATGGTTCACGCGTCCTACGGTTCCCGTGATGTTTGCCAACGGCCAATATGCCTATACCGACGGCAACAGTGCAATCTCGCAGTCGACGTTCAAGAACCCTGTTCGTGATCTGTACTTCGGCAAGAAGGACAACAACCACTATCGCTTCGATGGTAAGGTGTTCGGTGAGGTGGACATCGTGAAGGGTCTGCAGTTCCGCACAAGCCTGGCCTACAAGCTGTACACCAATCGCATCATGACCTACTCGCCACGCAGCGAGGCCCGTGTTGACGCAGAGGGCAATGAGATTGCTCCTGCCGGAACACAGAACACGCTGACCGACTACGACTGGTTCCAGACGGGTTGGATCAATGAGAACATCCTCTCTTACAACGAGAAGTTCGGCGATCATTCGCTGGGTGTCCTCGTGGGTCACTCCATTCAGGAAAACCGTTACGATGTGAACAGCAGCTCAAAGCAAGGATTCCCCACAGATGCCATCTACGAATTGGATGGCGGTACGCAGAACCCGACAGCCAGCGGCTATGCTGAGGAAGACGCTCTGCAGTCGTTCTTCGGCCGCATCAACTACAACTTTGCCGACCGCTATCTGGCAGAGTTCAACATTCGTCATGATGGTTCGTCGCGCTTACCAAAGAACAACCGCTATGCTACGTTCCCGTCGTTCTCGGCCGCCTGGGTGGTTTCCAACGAGGCCTTCATGCAGAACGTGGACTGGCTGAGCTCGTTGAAGCTTCGTGCCAGCTGGGGAAAGCTTGGTAATCAGGAGATTGGTAACTACGCCTTTGCCGAGACGCTGTCTGCACAGGGCAGCTACTACTTCGGCGACAAGAAGTTCATCGGTATGCGCGCAACGGGTATTGCCAACGAGAAGATCAAGTGGGAGACCACGACTATCACCGACTTCGGATTCGACGCCAGCTTCTTCAAGGGCCGCCTGAGCACAACTTTCGACTGGTATAACAAGGTGACCGACGACATCTTACTGCGTCTGCCCATGCCGGGTATCTTCCTGGGTTCGCTGGGTGCTCCTTATCAGAACGCCGGTAAGGTGAAGAACACCGGTTGGGAGTGGGTCGTCAACTATTACGACCATGCTGGCGACTGGAACTGGAATGCAGGATTCTCGCTTGCGAGTGTTCATAACGAGATTGTCGATATGAACGGTCAGGAGAGCATCTCGAACAACACCATCAACCGCGAGGGCGAAGCCATCGGCTCGTACTACGGCTTGAAGGCGTTGGGTCTCTATCGCACGGAGGCCGATCTGCAACGCACGAACTCCGAGGGCAAGGTCATCACGCAGAACGGACAGGCTCCGTCGCTGGGCGATATCATGTTTGAGGATTTCAATGACGATGGAAACATCAACGACGACGACCGTCAGGTTCTGGGCAATCCGTTCCCGAAACTGCAGTATAGCATCTCGCTCGGTGCTAGCTGGAAGAACTTCGACCTGTCGATGTTCTGGCAGGGCATCGCTGGCCTGGATCGCTTCAATTGGGAGACAACAGCAATCTCGAATGGCGGTAATAAGAGCACGCGTTGGCTCGACCGCTATTCGGCCGACAACGTGAATGCCGAGATGCCACGTCTTGGCAACGAGTACAACGACACCTATTCATCGTTCTGGCTCACCAAAGGCGACTACCTGCGCCTGAAGAGCATCGAGTTTGGCTACACTTTCAAGAAGAACCCGCTCTTCCAGCAGTGGGGCGTGCAGAGTGTGCGCCTCTATCTTGCCGGCTCCAATCTGCTCACCTTCACTTCTCTGAAGGACTACGATCCCGAGAAGCTCAGTTCCGATATGCGCAACGACGTTCATCCGAATGTGCGTGCTTATTCGTTTGGTGTTATTGTTAAATTCTAATACAGGAACAGTTATGAAACTACATCATTTATATATCGCATCAATGCTCGTAACAGGAGCACTTTTCGCCACCTCCTGCTCCGACAGCTTCTTGGATAAGAACTCACTTACCGAGTCATCGACCGCAACTTTCTGGCAGAGCGAAGATGATGCCACGATGGCTATGGTGGCCTGCTACGACGGTCTGCAGAGCAACCAACTCTATGGCGGTGGCCCTTGGGATCTCGGTCAACTGAATCTTGAATGCCTCTCCGACAATGGCGGCCACTTCAACTGGAGCGGCTGGATGGAAGGCTTCGATATCGCCAACGGCACCCACAGCGCCGGCTCGTGGGCCATCGGTTCCTATTGGGATGCCCTCTACGAAGTGGTGAAGCGCTGCAACAGTGTCATTGCGAATATCGACCGCGTGCCGATGTCGGAGGCAAAGATTGCACAGTACAAGGCCGAAGCTGTCACGATTCGCGCCCTGATGTACATTCATCTGACGATGACTTATAACGACGTGCCCTACCTGACAGAACCGCTCACGATCGATAATGCCGAGATGCCCGCTACACCGCGTGCCGACATTGTTTCTTCTGAGATTGCCAACCTGAAGGCTGCTGCACCCAACCTGCCCACTACTGCCGACCGCGGTCGCATCACGCGTGGTGCCTGCTACGCTCTGCTGGGCCGACTGGCTCTTTATAATAAGATGTGGGACGAGGCCATCAGCGCTTATCAGGAAGTCATGAAGTTGGGCTACACGCTCGCTGCTGATTATGGTAAGCTCTTCACGCCTGCTGGCGAGAAGGAGTCGGAGATTATCTTCGCCGTACGCTTCGAAGGCCCCGGACTCGACGAGGGAACACAGTTCAATGCACACTGGAACACACCGCTCGAAGCAATGAACGGTACGCTGAACCTCGCCGACGACTACTATCGTCTGGATGGTAAGCCTGCCACCGAGCACGACTATGCAGCCAAGAAGGATAATGGCTCGCTCAATGTGGACCAGCCGAACTTCGACTACTGGGTAGGCCGCGACCCGCGTCTCTATGCCACACTCTTCGTGCCTGGCATGTACTGGAACGGGCGTGGTGGAGCTGAGGCTCCCTATGGAGGGGCTGCCGCATCGCTCTCCACGATCTATGTCATGAAGTACTTCGATCCTACCGACACAGGTAATTCGTGGGACAACGGACAGGATTTCTACGTGGTTCGCTATCCCGAGGTGCTGATCTCGTTAGCCGAGGCTCTCGTCGAGAAGGGCGGCTACAACGAGTCGACAGTTCTTGGACTCGTCAATCAGCTGCGCCAGCGTGTAGGCATGCCGAAGGTTGAAGACGTAGAGGGAACGGGTCTGAGCAAGGACCAGCTGCTGAAGGTCATCAAGCATGAACGCCGCGTCGAGTTGGCCTTCGAGGGTCTGCGTCTCTACGACGAGTATCGCTGGCACCAGCTCAAGGAAGCCATTGATGCCGTGAACAATGAGCGCATCACCTATGGTCTGGCTTACGAGACGCGTGTCTATAATGGCGAGCGCGACTACAAGTGGCCGATTCCGACTGACGAAATCGACAGCAATCCGCAACTGAAACAACACGAGGGGTGGTAATCCCTTCTTGATGATGATGGCAGCACGGGGGCTTCTCTATAGCCCTTCGTGCTGCCATTTTGTGCGGAAAAACGCTGGAAAATAAGAAAAATGAAGCTAAAAGCGAAAATTTCTTTCAATTTGTTTGGTGGATTCGGGAAAATGTTATAATTTTGCCACCGTTATCAAAAATACAACGAATATGATTACAATGAATGCTACATGTTGGTGCTGGCGTTGCTCAAGATCTGAAAAGTCGTGAGTCGCTTGACCGTGTGGAGTATTACATAACCATCAAAAGGGTCTGCCGTTCTTACGACAGGCCCTTTTCCTTTCATTGGAAAATGCAAAATGGATAATGGAAAATGGTTAAGTGATCATCCAACGCAAATAACAATTCAACCATAAAACTTTTAAACAGTATGAAACAGAAAAGATTTATCCTTCAGGAAAATGAGCTGCCCACAGCATGGTACAACATTCAGGCCGACATGCCCAACAAGCCGATGCCGCCTATTCATCCCGCTACGAAGCAGCCGCTCGGCGTAGACGATCTCGCCCACATCTTCCCGCGTGAGTGTTGTGTGCAGGAACTCGACCAGGAACATGCGTTCATCCCCATCCCCGAAGAGGTGTTGGAGAAGTACAAGTACTATCGTTCAACACCGCTGGTGCGTGCCTACGCGCTGGAGGAGGCACTGGGAACACCTGCCCACATCTACTTCAAGAACGAGAGCGTGAACCCGCTGGGCTCGCATAAGATCAACTCCGCTCTGCCGCAGTGCTACTATGCCAAGATGGAAGGCACCACCAACGTCACCACTGAGACGGGTGCCGGCCAGTGGGGTGCCGCCCTGAGCTATGCCGCCTCGGTGTTTGGCCTGGAGGCTGCCGTCTATCAGGTGAAGATCTCGATGCAGCAGAAGCCCTACCGTTCGAGCATCATGCGCACGTTCGGAGCTGCCGTAACAGGTTCGCCGTCGATGTCGACACGTGCCGGTAAGGATATCATCACCCGCGATCCGCGTCATCCCGGTTCGCTCGGCACAGCCATCAGTGAGGCCGTAGAGCTCGCTACCACCACGCCGAACTGTAAGTACACGCTGGGCTCGGTGCTCAACCACGTGGCCATCCATCAGTCGATTATCGGCCTTGAGGCAGAGAAGCAGATGGAGAAAGCCGGCGAATATCCCGACGTCGTCATCGCCTGCTTCGGTGGTGGTTCGAACTTCGGCGGCATCGCCTTCCCCTTCATGCGCCACAACATCCTCGACGGAAAGAAGACGGAGTTCATCGCTGCCGAGCCCGAGAGCTGTCCGAAGCTCACACGCGGCGAGTTCCGCTACGACTTCGGCGACGAGGCCGGCTACACGCCCCTGCTACCGATGTACACGCTGGGTCATGGCTTCAAGCCTGCCAACATCCACGCTGGCGGTCTCCGCTATCACGGTGCCGGCATGATTGTCTCACAGCTCATCAAGGACGGCCTGATGCACGGTGTCGACATCCCGCAGCTTGAGACCTTCGAGGCAGGTATGCTCTTCGCCCGCACTGAGGGCATCATCCCCGCTCCCGAGTCGAGCCACGCTATCGCCGCAGCTATTCGCGAGGCTGAGAAGTGCAAGGAGACAGGCGAGGAGAAGGTCATCCTCTTCAACCTCTCCGGTCACGGACTCATCGACATGACCGCCTACGAGCAGTTCCTCAACGGTGATCTGATGAACTACCAGCTCTCCGATTCCGATATCAAGGAGAACCTCAAGAGCGTACCACAGTAATTGAAAATTGATAATGAGAATCAGCAATCGTCTCACAGAACTGATCGGCCACACACCGCTGTTGCGACTGCAGCAGCAGGAAGGCCAGCAAGCCACCATCGTTGCAAAGCTGGAATGCCAGAACCCCGGTGGCAGTGTGAAGGATCGCATAGCATTAGCCATGATTGAGGATGCCCGGCAACGGGGCGTCCTCAACGCTGGTGCCACGATCATCGAGCCCACCAGCGGCAATACCGGTATCGGACTGGCCTGGGTGGGCACCGTGATGGGCTATCGTGTCATTCTGACGATGCCCGACAGCATGAGCGAAGAACGCCGGAATCTGTTGAAAGCCTATGGCGCAGAACTCGTGCTGACACCCGGAAGTGAAGGCATGAAGGGCGCTATCGCCAAAGCCACTGAGCTGCAGCAGCAGATTCCCGATGCGGTGATTCTGGGACAGTTCGTGAATCCCGCCAACCCGGCAGTCCATGAACGCACCACCGGCGAGGAGATATGGGCCGACACCGATGGCAGCGTCGATATTTTCGTGGCTGGCGTGGGCACCGGCGGCACGCTGAGTGGCACCGCGCGGGCGCTGAAGAAGCACAAGGCAGCCGTGAAGGCGGTGGCAGTAGAGCCGTTGTCGTCGGCAGTGCTCTCCACTGGCATCGCCGGCAAGCACGCCATTCAAGGCATCGGTGCCGGCTTCGTTCCCGATAATTACGATGCTACAGTCGTCGACGAAGTGCTCACCGTGAGCAATGATGACGCCAAGGAGCATGCCCGTCTGCTGGCGCGCGACAACGGATTGCTGGCCGGCATCTCGTCGGGAGCCGCCTATGCTGCTGCCCTGCGGTTGTCACGACTGCCCGAGAATGCCGGCAAGACCATCGTTGTTCTGCTGCCTGACACCGGCGAGCGCTATCTCTCCACCGGCCTGTTTTAGTAGCGTAAAATAACTATCAATTATCAACTCTCAACTAAAATGCTTCCCCTCCCCACTTTGCAGGATTTCGACGAGCTGATGGGCTTGTTGCGCGAGGCCATGTTCCCCACGGTCTACGGGCAGCAAGACGCTATGGCTCGGCAACACAATCATCAACACATTGCCATGCTTTTAGAGAAGCATGCACTCAAGGTTCTCACGGCATGCAGCCAAGACACTACCGAGTCAATGGAACAACGTGCCCAGGCGATTGTCGGGGAGTTTATGAGCCAGCTGCCGGAGATCGACCGCCTGCTCACCACTGATGTCGATGCTATCACCGACAACGACCCCGCCGTCGACTCACGCCTCGAGGTCATTAGCTGCTATCCCGCCATCACAGTGATGTTGCACTATCGTGTGGCACATGCGCTACACAAGCTGGGACTGCCGTTACTGCCACGAATGATCACCGAGCGCGCCCACTCGCTCACGGGCATCGACATCCATCCTGCCGCGAGCATCGGAGCCTCGTTTGGCATCGATCACGGCACAGGCATCGTCATCGGTGCCACCACCATCATCGGCCATCATGTCATGCTGTATCAGGGTGTTACGCTCGGAGCGAAGAACTTCCAGCACGATGCCGACGGACGGCTTGCCAACCTGCCCCGTCATCCCATCATCGAAGACCACGTCACCATCTATTCCAATACGTCCGTACTCGGCCGCGTCCGCATCGGCCATCATTCCGTCATCGGTGGTAACCTCTGGATCACACACGACGTAGAGCCCTATTCGCAAATTCGCCAGTCGCGCCCCATCAAACATGTGGGATTCAGCGACGGTGCCGGCATCTGACACCACCTGTCTTCTTTTCTTATCGTTCAATTTTTCCCTTCAAAAAGTTTGTGCTTCAAATTTTTTGTTGTACCTTTGCATGCTGTTAATTGATTACTATTAAAAACCGACGACTTATGAAAAACTATTTCGATTTGAAAGGACACGTGGCAATCGTTACGGGTTGCTCAGGCGGACTGGGAGTGCAGATGGCAAAGGCTCTGGCCAATCAGGGTTGCAACATCGTACCTATTGCACGCCGTATGGAGAAACTGGAAGAAGTGGCAGCCGAACTGCGCGAAGCGTATGGAGTAGAGGTGCTGCCGATACGCTGCGATGTGACAAATACTGAGATGTGCGACGATGTGGTACGCCAGACGATGGAGCACTTCGGACGCATCGATATCCTCATCAACAATGCTGGAACGGGTGCTGTTGCTCCGGCTGAGGACATCACCGACGAGCAGTTCGACAACGAGATGCAGATCGACCTGTTCGGTACGTTCAAGATGGCGCGTGCTGTGGCGAAGCAAGCTATGATTCCCGCGAAGTACGGCCGAATCATCAACATCGCTTCGATGTATGGAATGGTGGGCAACAAGGTTGCTCCCTGCTCGCCCTATCACGCTGCGAAGGGTGGTGTCGTGAATCTCTCGCGCGGCCTGGCTGCCGAGTGGGGAAAGTACGGCATCACGGTGAACACCATCTGCCCGGGCTACTTCTGGACACCGCTGACGAAGGACATGCTCGAAACCGAGTGGTTTGCCAACTATGCAAAGAGCACCATCCCCGTTGAGCGTTATGGCAACGAGGGCGAACTCGACACCGCAACCCTCTTCCTCGCATCGCCCGCCTCTGCCTATGTCAACGGCATCGCGCTGCCCGTGGATGGAGGATATACTTGCGTCTGACTTTTAGAGAATAGGTAATAGGATATAGGTAATAGGTTATGATTACTCTTGTTGCTCGCGATTACTGGCACAAAAGCAAATCATAACCTATTCACTCTTCACTATAAACTATAAACTTCTTTCAATACCCTTACGGCCTCGCCGACTGTTGGAACGTCACGCACGTGCATCAGTCGGCGGCTTTTTATTTCTTTCAGCTGACAGCGGCGCAGGTTCGAGGTAGCATAGTTGATGATGCGGGTGAAGGCATCGCTCTGGTAGTACGGACTGTCGCCGTTGCCAACGAACTGCATAATCATCAGTCCCTGTCGCAGAATGATCTTCTCACAGCCGAGGCGCTTGCCGATGCGGCGCAGCACGACCACCTGCATGAGCTCCTCGCCCTCGTGAGGCACGGGGCCGAAGCGGTCCTCCAGCCGCTGGCGGTAGGCTTGCAGCGAGCGGTCGTCCTCGATGGCGTCGAGTTCGCGATAGAGCAGCATGCGCTCCGACGAGCCTGGCACGTAGGTATCGGGGAAGTACATCGCCAAATCGCTTTCCACGGTGCAGTCGGCAATAAAATACCCACCCCCAGCCCCTCCCGAGGGGAGGGGGGATTGAATAGCATTTGAGGTAGAATTATCTATAGCAGGAGTAATTAGACTCCCCTCCCCTCGGGAGGGGTTGGGGGTGGGTTTGTCGGGTACTTCATTCCTCAGCTCCGCCATCGCCTGCTTGATGATCTTCAGGTAGGTTTCGTAGCCCAGGTCTTCCATGAAGCCGCTCTGCTCAGCACCGAGCAGGTTGCCGGCGCCGCGGATGTCGAGGTCCTGCATCGCGAGGTTGAAGCCACTGCCCAACTCCGAGAACGTCTCCAGCGCTTCCAGTCGGCGGCGCGCCTCGGGTGTGAGCACACTCTTCGGCGGTGCGAGCAGGTAGCAGAATGCCTTGCGGTTCGAGCGTCCCACACGTCCGCGCATCTGGTGCAGGTCGCTCAGTCCGAATCGGTGGGCATCGTTGATGATGATGGTATTGGCATTCGGGATGTCGATGCCGTTCTCCACAATCGTTGTCGACAGCAGCACGTCGTAGTCGTAGTTGATGAACCCCAGCACGATTTTCTCCAGTTCCTCGGGCTTCATCTGTCCGTGTCCGATGGCCACGCGGCAGTCGGGCACGTGTTTCTCTATCAGTCGCTTGATCTCTTCCAGATTCGAGATGCGGTCGTTGACGAAGAACACCTGTCCGTTTCGCGACATCTCGAAGTTGATGGCGTCAGTGATAAGGTCGCTGCCGTAGGTGCCCAGCTCGGTGTAGATAGGATAGCGGTTGGGTGGGGGAGTGCGGATGATGCTCATGTCGCGTGCTCCCATCAGCGAGAACTGCAGCGTTCGCGGGATGGGCGTTGCCGACATCGTCAGCGTGTCGACATTGGCTTTCAGCTGGCGCAGCTTCTCCTTCACCGACACACCGAACTTCTGCTCCTCGTCGATGATCAGCAATCCCAGGTCTTTCCACACCACCTGCTTCCCGATGAGCTTATGCGTACCGATCAGGATATCAATCTTTCCTTCGGCGAGGTCGGCCAGAATCTGCTTCGTCTGCTTCGCCGAGCGGGCTCGCGAGAGGTATTCCACGCGCACGGGCATGTCCTTCAGTCGGTCGCGGAACGTCTGGAAGTGCTGGAAGGCAAGCACCGTCGTCGGCACCATCAGCGCCACCTGCTTCGAGTCGCAGGCGGCCTTGAAGGCTGCACGGATGGCCACCTCGGTCTTTCCGAAGCCCACATCGCCGCACACCAGTCGGTCCATGGGCTTTGTGGCTTCCATATCGGCCTTCACCTCCTGTGTGGCGCGCAGCTGGTCGGGCGTGTCCTCATAGAGGAACGAGGCCTCCAGTTCGTTCTGCAGATATGTGTCGGGCGAGTAGGCGAAGCCTTTCTCCTTCTGGCGTCGTGCATAGAGGCGTATCAGGTCGCGGGCGATGTCCTTAATGCGCTTCTTCGTGCGCTCCTTCAGCCTGTCCCATGCACCCGAGCCCAGTATGCTCAGTCGTGGCGGCTCGCCCGTGTCGCTGCGCCGATACTTACTGATTTTGTATAGCGAGTGTATCGACACATCCACCTTGTCGTTGTGCTGATAGACGATGCGGATCACCTCTTGGTAGGCGTCGCCCTGCGGTATGCGCACCAGTCCGCCGAACTTGCCGATGCCGTAGTCCACATGCACCAGGTAGTCGCCGATCTCCAGCTCCTGCAGCTCCTTCATCGTCAGCGCCATCTTGCCCGACCGCGCCTTCTCGCTCTTCAGCGTGAACTTATGGAAGCGGTCGAAAATCTGATGGTCGGTGAAGAAGCAAGCCTTCAAGTCGTGGTCCACGAACCCCTCGTGCAACGTGTGGTCAACGGGGGTGAAAGGAACCTCGATCATCTCCTTCAGTCGCTCCTGCTGCTTCGGACTGTCGGCCAGCACATACAGGCGGTAGCCCTGCAGCTGGTAGTCGTCGACCGACCGCTTCAGCAACTCCACATTCTTATGGAACAGCGGCTGGCCAACGGTGTGGAAGGCGATGGCTGCGCTCTTCTTCCCCTCTCTGCCCGGCGAGGGGCTTCCACTCAAGATGACATGCCGGAATTGCGACAACAGCTCGCTGAACTGCGACGGACGGACCAGCTGCAATTCGCGGCGCAGCTCGTCCATCACCTGCTGTCGCTCCATCTCCGTGGCGGCAGCAAGCCGTTCCGTAGCAGCCTGCGACGAGAACCCTTCCTCATAGATGCGCTCCACCGTCTCGGCAACAAAGGCAACATCCTTCGTCACCAGTACGCAGTCGGCAGGCAGCATCTCCAGGAACGGCACCTTCTCGGCCTGCACGGCAGCCAACTCCGGCACAATCTCTATCGACTCGCGGCGCTCCTTCGACAGCTGGTCCTCCACCTCAAACGTGCGGATGGTGTCGATTTCGTCGCCGAAGAAGTCGATGCGGTAGGGCAGCTCGCACGAGAAGCTATACACATCGACGATGCTGCCGCGCACAGCAAACTGGCCTGGCTCATAGACGTAGTCCTCCTCCCGGAATCCCAGTTCGCGCAGTCGCTTCTCCAACTCCACGATATCCGCCGTCTGACCTGTCGAAAGCCTGATGAGCCGGTCGTCGATGGTCTTCGGCGAGGGCACCAGCTCCGCCAATGCCTCGGGATAGGTGACGATGCACATCCCTCCCTGCCTCCCCTCGGGCAGGTTGTCAGGGGCAGCAAGCCTTGCCAGCACCTCCGTGCGCAGAATCTCGTTGGCGGCATCGCGCTGTCCGAACTTCACCGCCCGGCGATACGACGATGGGAAGAACAGAATCCTCTCCTCTCCATCCCCCTTATTTCCCCCCTCCCTACGGGGGAGGGTTGGGGTGGGGCTTCCCCCCTCCCCTTTGGGAGGGGCAGGGGGTAGGCTTCTCTTTAAGTCGCTATAGAAATATCCTGCTTCGTCGGCATCCTGCATGATGAAAAGGAACAGTCCTTTCCCCTTGCCCATCAGAGCCGCAAAGGCCATCGGGGCGGCAGAGCCCACGAGTCCCTGCAGGAAAACGTCTCCCTTCGATTTGTTTCCCAGTACATGGCGCAATGCCCCGACCTGCGGCAGCATCGCATAGAGTTTCGCAATGTCCCGTATTTCCATACTGTCTGCGAAGGTAACAAAAATCGGGCGAAACACCAAATAATTCCCCAATTTATTTTGTCCTTGGTAATGATATAGCTCAGCAACGGATAGCCCAGCGTAGTCCCCTCCTCCTTTCTCCCCTCCCCTTTGGGAGGGGCAGGGGGTGGGCCCTAAGCATTGCTCCAATAGTTCCTAAGCATAGCTTTGATCAAGTAATATATCATATATTACCGACCAATATATCATATATTACTGAGCAATATATTATATATTACCTTGCAATATATGATATATTACTTTATAAAATATGAATTATTGCACAATAAAAGGATGCTTTTAGCGTTATTAGAGCATACATCTTAAACAATCAAAGACATGTCAATCAAGATTAAACTCTATCAGCACAAACGCAAAGACCTGCAGGGAAAGTGGTACGGACGTGCCGTGAAGGCAGGCGAAGTGACAACAAAAGACCTGGCGCGCATCATCAGCGCCAACAACTCCGTGACGGAATCGGACGTGCATGCGGTGATTATCGCATTGGTACAGGAGATGAAGCACCATCTGCGCGACGGCCAGACGGTAGTACTCGACGGCTTCGGACGCTTCCACCTCACCATTCAGAGTGAGATGGTGGAGCGCAAAGAGGACTACGATCTACGCAAACACGTGAAGCGGGTGCTCTGCAAGTTCACGCCCTGGGGCACGCGCAACCTCTACAACCGCACCCTCGACCGGCCCTTCTGCACCGCCGTCGACTTCGAACGCTGGAAGTAGGCTGCATCTCGAAAATAAAAATAAAACTGATTTTATTTTGTATTTCTCTCGATTTGCACTATCTTTGCAGTCAGAATACAAAATTCACTATTCACTCTAAACTATAGAAAGCCATGATGAAGAAGATGATGATGACGGCAGTGCTGACGACGATAGTCGTCGCCGCCCAGGCAATGAGCTTCAACCAGGCACGACAGGAAGCTCTGTTCCTCTCCGACAAGATGGCGTACGAACTGCGCCTGACGATGGATCAGTATGAGGCAGTCTACGAGATCAACCTCGACTACTTCCTCTCTATCCGCTATGAAGAGGATGTGTTCGGCATCTATTGGAACCGCCGCAACACCGACCTGCGCTTTGTGCTGAATACGTGGCAGTATCGCAGGTATATCACCACCGTTGATTTCTACCAGCCCGCCATCTGGCGCCGCGGCTCGTGGGTGTTCAGCATCTACACACGCTACGATCGTGGCAACCACTTCCGTCAGCCGCCAACGATCTTTGGCACCTATCGCGGTGGCCGCAACCGCGGTACCATCAGCTTCTACGAGAATCGCACCATCGCGAAGCCTGCCGACCGCCATGTGGGCTCGGGCCGCTCGTGGAACAGCCAGCCCGGTGGACCTGCCAATCGTGGCAACGGCAACTACAACCAGCCTAATAATGGCCGGCCGAACGGTAATGGCTACCAGCCTGGCACGAACAACCGGCAGAACAACTCGAACACGGGTACGCGCCACTTCGGCACAGGCACGCAGAACAATGGTCAGCCGGGTATGAACAACCAGAAGCCGAATAATCCTCCGCAGCAGAACGGCGGGAATCGCCCGAATACCAACAAGGCTCCTCAGCAGACGACTACCCAGCAGTCGACGCGTCAGGCTACAACGTCGAACAACAGTGGCCACTTCGGAGGTAAGCGTTGAACGCGACGAAGTCGCTATAAGTTATGTCTTGTAGGTTATTGCTGGTGCGCCACGGTGAAACAGTGGACAACGTAAACAAAATCATGCAGGGTCAGACGCACGGACGTCTGACCCTGAATGGTATTGAGCAGGCTCGCGAACTGGGCAGGAAGCTGCGTGGCGAGAAGATCGACGTATTCCTCTCCAGCGACCTGCAACGGGCAGTGGAGACGATGGAGATAATAATAGGGGAGTGCAACTCCCTAACGCCTCACCCCAGCCCTCTCCAAAGGGAGAGGGAGAAAGAAGTAGAGGACTGCGAGGGCAGGGGGGTGGGTCTCCCTCTCCTCCGCGAGCGCGACTGGGGCTCGTTCACCGGTCGCTATATTCCTGATTTGCAGGATGAGGTGTGGCCAGACGATATAGAATCGCTCGACGCGATGAAAGCGCGTTCGCGCCAGTTCCTGGACTATGTGCGCACCCACTATCAGGGAAAGACCGTGCTCGCGGTGGGGCACGGCATCATCAACAAGGCTATCCAGAGCGTCTATACGGGTAAGCCGATGAACGAGATCCCGAAGATGACGAACTGCGAGGTAAGAGTGCTAGAATTATAGGGGCTGGGGTGAGGCTCTATTAAGAATCCCAGACCGTCACGGCCTGGGATTCTTCTTCTTTCGCAATGGAATTGTGTGTAATGTACAAATTAGAGAGAATGTAATATAATTGTGTCGTTTGTGATTAGCGACGACCTCCGAAGTGTCCGCCACCACCGCCGTGCGAACCACCGCCACGACTGCCACCGCTCATGCTGCTGTGGCTGGAGCCACCGCGCGAACCGCTGCTGACGGAACGGCTGGGAGAGGAGGAGTGCGAGCTCATCGATGAATTGCTGCGGCTAGGTGTGCTGATGCTGCGCGAAGGAGCAGAGCTGCTGGGACGGTTCACCGTAGAGCTGCTGGGACGTTCGACGGAACGGCTGGGAGTTGCGCTCTGAACAGAAGGCTTCTGCGAAGGAGTGAACGTGCTGCGCGGAGCGGTGCTCTCGCTACGGTTGGAGCCATTCAGCTGGCGGCCGACAGTGGTGCGGGTGCTGCTCTGACGCGAGCTTCCGAAGTTGCCGTTCTGGTTGCTGTAGCCGGGCTGTGAGGAACGTCCGGGCTGTACATTGCTGGGCTTGCTCTGTACGGATGAGCCTATATTGCGCTGTCCACGGTTCTGATCGAAGCTACGGTTGTCGTTGCCGCGGTTGTTGCCACGACTTCCGAATCCACGGTTGTCATTGCCGGGACGGTTGTTGTTGTAGCCACGATTGTTGCGATTGTCCATGCCGCGGTTTCCGCGTCCGTAGTCGCCACGCTCAAAGCTGTTGTGCATGCCGAAGTGCTCGTTGCGGCTGCGTCCAGCGGGAGCGAAGGTGCGTCCATGATACCAGGAGCGTCCGCCATTCATGTGCCAAGCGTGTCCGCCGCGATAGACAGAGTAGAAGTGAGGTCTTCCGAAGAAGAAGTAGTCGCGGTGCGGATAGCGGGCATAGATGCCGAAGTGCCAGTAGCCTGCGCTCCAGTAGAGGGGACGATAGAAGTAGGTGGCATCGAGGTACATGCGGTACTGCCAGTCGAGGAGGATATAGCTCAGGTCGAGGTTACGGCGCTCCCAATAGATGCCGTAGAGGTCGTCCTGTGTGTTTACGCCCATGAGGTAATCGAGGTTCACCTCGTAAGCTGCTTCATACTGCTCTTCCGTGAGGTTGAGCTCATAGGCCATCTTGTCGGTCAGGAACAGAGCCTGCTGGCGGGCCTGCTCGTAGCTCATGGCGTTTGCCGATGCTACGAATGCGAACAGTGCCACGAGGGCGGTCATCATCTTCTTCATATTCTTTTTTGTTTTAAGTTGTTTATTATTCAATTTCGTTGTTCTCGGTTGCAAATTGGTGTTATCTACCTTTTCACGTTGCAAAGATACGATGAATAATTATGCCTCCAAAAGGATTTTCCCTAAAGTAAGAGGGGAAAATCCCTACAATTAAAAAGGAGCCTCACCCCAGCCCTCTCCAAAGGGAGAGGGAGAAGCAATAATTATTTAAAACAACACGAACAACAAGGGACAACGTAAAGTTGTCTATGTTGTCTTCATGAATCCACTACCCAGATTGTCTTTACATAATAAATGGTTTTCGGGATAAAAATGTTTTAGGGTCTAATTCTACATAGTTGCCAAAAAGATGGTGTGAGATGTAAGAAAAGTTGGGTGGTGTATATAATAAAACCTGCGCGCGCACGTTAATTAAGAAAAGTGATTAAGTTTCTGGATTTACAGAAGGTGACGGCCTGCTACGCCGATGAGTATCATGAGGCAATGAGGCAGGTGGTCGACTCGGGCCGCTATCTGCAAGGTGAGCAGACACGGGCGTTCGAGTCGGCTTATGCGTCGTTCATCGGTTCGCGTCACTGCATCGGCGTTGCCAACGGCCTCGATGCGCTGACGCTGATCTATCGTGCCTATATCGAGATGGGACTGCTTCAGACGGGTGACGAAGTGCTGGTGCCTGCCAACACGTTCATCGCCTCGATGCTGGCTATCACGGAGAACGGACTGCGGGCAGTGCTCGTGGAGCCGCGTGCCGACACACTGGAGATTGATGAAGAACAGATCGAGGCGCACATCACACCTCGCACCCGCTCACTGCTCCTCGTCCACCTCTACGGCCGTTGTGCGTGGACGGAACGCATCGCCGACATCTGCCGTCGTCACAACCTGCTGCTCGTCGAGGACAATGCACAAGCGCATGGAGTGCAGCCTAACTATGAACTATTCACTATGCACTCTAAACTAAGAAGGACTGGCTCGCTGGGACATGCGGCCGGCCATAGCTTCTATCCGGGGAAGAACCTCGGGGCTATGGGCGATAGCGGTGCCGTGACCACCGACGACGAACAGTTGGCAGCCGTGATTCGCGCGATGGGCAACTACGGTTCTAGCGAGAAGTACGTGTTCGACTACAAGGGACGCAATTCGCGCATGGATGAGTTGCAGGCAGCTATGCTGAGTGTGAAGTTGCGCCACCTCGATGCCGACAATGCCCGTCGCCAGCAGATCGGTCGTCGCTACGAGCAGGAAATCAGCAATCCCCTCGTTTGGCTGCCGCGCCCGATGGCCGACGGCGAGAACGTCTATCATCTGTTCCCGGTGTTCTCGGCTGAGCGCGATGCGCTGCAAGCCTATCTGTGGGAACATGGTGTGCAGACGCTCATCCATTATCCCGTTCCGCCCCATCGGCAGGCGTGCTATGTAGAGTGGCATTCGCTCTCGCTGCCTGTCACCGAACGGCTCAGTCGCGAGGAGCTGTCGTTGCCGATAAGTCCAGTGATGACCGACGACGAGGTGAGTGAAGTCATTATGTTGGTCAACCGTTTCAAAGTAACAAAGTAACACAAACGATGATAAGAAGAAAGAATAGGATACATCCCAAAGTCAGTGACAGCTTAGCAAGGTTTCTCACTTTGCTGCTTTGCTGCTCTGCCACTACTGTGGGAATGTCGCAACAGAGGTACAACGAGAAAGAGCCGTTGCACCTGCTGAACGGACTGGAATACAAGTTGGAGGCACAAGCCTCAATGTCGGATGGCACCACACCGCTTTGGCTGAATGCCAACAAGCACGGACTGAGTTCGCTGGAGAGCACTAACGGCTATCTGCGCGGAAGTCTGGTGCGCCCGCTGGGTGAGGACTCGCTGCGCCACTGGGGTTTCGGCTACGGCTTGGATGTGGCAGTGGCTCATCACTATACGAGTCGTCTGGTGGTGCAGCAGGCCTTTGGCGAGATGCGCTGGCTGCATGGTGTGCTGACGGTGGGAGCGAAGGAGTTTCCCATGGAGATGAAGAACAACCAGCTGAGCAGCGGTTCGCAGACGCTGGGCATCAATGCACGGCCTGTGCCGCAGGTGCGACTGGCGCTGCCCGAGTACTGGGTGCTACCATATACCAATGGCTGGCTGAGGCTGAAAGGTCATGTGGCTTACGGAAAAACCACCGATCAGAATTGGCAGCACGACTTCACGAATTGCATGAAGAAATATACCGATGGCGCCCTCTATCACTCGAAGGCCGGTTATCTGATGGTTGGCTATCCCGAGCGCTTCTTCCCGCTCTCGGTGGAGGTGGGTTTGGAGATGGCTGCCCAGTTTGGTGGTACAGCCCATGTACCCTATGGCGACGAGATGCGCGTGTATAAGGGCAACAACGGATTGAGCGGTCTGTGGCATGCCTTCATGCCTGGTGGAGCCGATGTTCCAGAAGAAGGTACGGAGTATCAGAATGCCGAGGGCAACCAGCTGGGTTCGTTCCTGATGCGTGTGAACTACGACGAAGACTCATGGAAGCTTGGCTTTTATGCCGAGAAATACTTCGAGGATCACTCGTCGATGCTGCAACTCGACTACAACGGCTATGGTACGGGCGATGAGTGGAGCGTCCGCAAGAAGCGTCGCTACTTCCTCTATGACCTGAAGGACATGCTGCTGGGCATGGAGCTGAACATGAAATATGGCACATGGTTGCGCAATGTGGTGTTCGAATACATCTACACGAAGTATCAGAGCGGCCCTGTCTATCACGACCATACGCCCTCGTTGTCGGATCATATCAGCGGTAAGGACAACTTCTACAACCACTACATCTATACCGGTTGGCAGCACTGGGGACAGACCATAGGTAATCCGCTCTATCGCTCGCCTATCTACAACACTGATGGCGCAATCGACTTCAAGGATAATCGCTTCATGGCGTTGCATCTGGGTGTGAGCGGTCAGCCTTCTACGCGCCTTTCCTATCGCCTCATGGCAACCTATCAGGAAGGCCTCGGCACCTACGACCAGCCCTACACAAAGAAACACCACAACGTGAGTGCGATGCTCGAAGCCGCCTACCAGTTGCCACAAGGATGGAAGGTGAAGGGTGCCTACGGAATGGATATGGGTGGACTGCTCGGCCATAATTACGGTGCACAGCTGACGGTGTCGAAGCAGGGATTTTTCAAAGTAGCAAAGTAACAAGGAAATGAGAAGAATTATATATCATCAATTGAAACAGGTGTGGCGGAAGATGCTTCCGCTGTGCCTCTTGGCATTGCTGGCCTCGTGTGGACTGGTGGAGATTGAGCACTCGGAAAACGGGAAGCTCGACGGCTATTGGCATCTGGTGACGGTCGATACACTCGACACAGGCGGACAACTCGACATGCGGCAGGAACGCTACTTCTGGATTGTGCAGGGAACGGTGTTCCAACTCTTCTGCCCCGATCTCTCCAATGGCTTAGGTCAACGCTTCGTCTGCCATTTCTCTTATGAAAACGAGAAAATCTCTTTCCAGCAGTTCTACCACGACCGACGCGAGGAAGGTGATCCTATTCTTGATAGACTAGATTTGCTGCAGCCCTTCGGCATCAACCAGTTGGCTGGTGAGTCGTTCGTGATCGAGGAACTGACGGGCGGTAATATGACACTCAGAGGTGATGCGTTGCGGCTGGTGTTTAAGAAACACTAAGAGAACGCTTCGCGTAGGTTATAGGTAATAGGTAATAGGTAATGATTACTCTTTCCTCATTCTTGCTCCATTTTATTACGCTAGCGACTGAGCCGAGCGAGGAATGAGGAAAAAGAAGTGTAGTAGTGCAGGAGTATAGGAGTGTAGACATTAGTCTGGCATTGTCCCTTTAACTCCCCCTCCCTTCAGGGAGGGGGTAGGGGGGTAGGCTTCTTGCTCCCCTCGCCCTTTGGAGAGGGGCTGGGGGTGAGGCATTAAAACTTCTTGCCGATGGCGATGTTTGTGAAGGTGTTGAAAAGGATCTTGAAGTCGAACCACCAGGAGCGGTGCTCCAGATAATACAGGTCGAGTTCAAGGCGGCGCAACATCTTCTCCATCGTGTCGGTGTAGCCGTTGTAGAGTGTGGCATAGGAAGTGACACCGGGACGAACCTGATAGAGATAGGTGTAGCGGTGGTCGTGCTCCATGATTTGCTTGATGAAATATTCGCGCTCGGGACGAGGACCGACAAACGACATCTCGCCTTTCAGCACGTTCCACAACTGTGGCAGCTCGTCGAGGTGATGGCCACGCAGGAACTTTCCGACTTTGGTCATACGCGTTTCGTTCTCGTGCTGATAGAGTGCAGGTCCGTCTTTCTCGGCATCCATGCGCATAGAGCGGAACTTGTAGATGTTGAAAGGTCGTCCGAAACGTCCGATGCGTTCCTGTTTGAAGATGGCAGGTCCGCCATCCTCACGCTTCACGGCGAGGTAGCAAACCAAGAAGAGAGGTGAAAATATGATAAGGCAAAACAGGGCAATGAAAAAGTCGAAGATACGCTTTGTGTTGCGTTCTAGCTCATTCATTCCGTCAAGCACATATCCGTTCTCAAGTGTTGTCATGCGTCGTATAGCGTTTTATATTCTATAAACGCATACGTACGGAATTTATTGCATAAAAGAGGAAAAAAGTTTGTGGTATTTTATACTTTTTAAAACAGCTTCTTACCCTTCTTGATTTGTGCCAGCAGATGGCAGCTGTCAATCTTGCGCTTCAGCACTTTCGTACCATAGGTGGGCAGGAAGCAGAACAGGAAATAGAAGAGTGACTTTGGCCAGCTGTAGCCGAGGATGTCGTGATAGATGCGGACGTTGTACTTCACGAGCGGGAACTTCCGGCTGGAGATGGAACCCGTGCGGTTGCGATAGACGGCGAGCGGCTCGGTGATAGCATAGCACACACCACATTCCTTCAGGATGTTCAGGAACAATCCCCAGTCCTGGCGCTTGCGGATGTGCGGCATCAGGAACTTGCGGCCCAAGCGCTTCGTGTCGTAAACTGCCGTGAGGCATCCAATCTTGTTGTCACGCTTCTCCATCGCGAACGTCACCTTCTCGGGTGCGATGTTGATGCCGGTGATCTCGTTGTCTTCATCGCAGATGAGGTACGACGAGCAGACGAGTGCGCAGTCCTTCTCCTGCATATAGGCAATCTGCCGTTCCAGCTTGTCAGGCATCCAGCGGTCATCGCAGTCGCAGAAGGCGATGTAGCGGCCCTGGGCACGCTCTATGGCGTTGTTTCGCGAATGACCAGATCCGAGATTCTCGTTGAGGTATTCCACTTTCACGCGTGGGTCGCGTTCGCAGAATTCCTTCAACAGCTGCAGTGTCTTCTCTTCTGTGGAGCTATCGTCGGTGATGAGCAGTTCCAGGTTCTCGTAGGTCTGTGCAAGGATGCTGCCGATACTGTCGGAAAGGTACTTTCCGGCATTATACGTTGGCATGATTACAGACACTAATTCCTTGTTCATATTGCTCATTTTTTGAGATAGCGGCTGCAAAGGTACAAATAAGTGAGCACAATACAAAATGAAAAAAGGAAAATTTTCATTTTTATTGTCGAGCGAGAGTACCTTCGGCGTGAGCCAGAGGTACATTTTTATAGAAGTTAAAGAAGTTAAAGAAGGTGTATTTTTTGCCCATATCTTCATTTTCTGATGCAAAATTCTAAAGAAATTCGTATCTTTGCAAACAATTAAAAGAAAATAGGACACGAATGCTTACAGATATTATTAAGAAATGTGTCACTCCTCCGCTGGAATGGTTTGGAGAGCATTTTCCCGTCACACTGGTAAGGTTGCGCTACCTCGCCCGTTTCCATAAGTTGCCCAACTTCAAGAATCCCCAAAATCTGAATGAGAAGATTCTCTATCAGAAATTATTTACTGATACATCCGAATGGACGCGTCTTGCCGATAAGTATCGTGTTCGTGATTATGTTCGTGAATGTGGTCTGGAAGACATCTTGGTTCCTCTTTATGGCGCATGGGAACGTGTGGAGGATATTCCTTTCGACACGTTGCCCGACCGATTTATCTTGAAAGCCAATAATGGTGACGGAAAGGGAACGAATCTGAAGATAGAAAAGGCGAAAATGAACGATGAGGATTGGGCTCGACTACGAAAAACGTTGCAAGAGTGGCTCTCACGGAAACATGTTGGCGCCTTGTCTGCCGAACCACAATATCGAGACATCAAGCCTATGATCCTTGCGGAAAAATTGTTGCCCTCGCCAGAAGGACAGAGCTCGCTAGTCGATTATAAATTATGGTGTTTCAATGGTGAACCCCATTCGTTCTTTGTCTGTTCAAATCGTAAGGAAAATGGTTATCAGGCTCAGTTTGGATGTTATGATCTTGATTGGACCAGCCGTCCTGAGCGTATGGTGTTGACAAGTCATTTTTCAGCTGAAGACAAACCACTCCCACGCCCCGAGTGTCTTCAACGGATGCTGGAAGTGGGACGTATCTTATCAAAACCCTTTCCGCAAGTGCGTGTAGATTTATATGAGGCAGAGGGACAAGTGTGGTTCGGAGAGCTGACGTTCACTTGTCTAGGCGGACTGACAGATTTCTTTACTGACGATTATATGAACGAGATGGGGCAATGCTTTGAGGTAAAATAACAAACGGGACGACTATGAATAAAGGTATTTTGGCTTTAATAATGCTTCTGACTATTGCTGCCGATACGTCAGAAGTGGCTGCACAAGAAGCTGAATGGAAACTGGTGTTCAGCGATGAGTTCAACCAACCTGACGGCAGTCAGCCAGATGCAGGGAAATGGAATCGCACAAATCGCGGTACCAGCACTTGGAACCGTTGGGTTAATAGCAGTTCAAATGATGTCGTCTATGTCAAAAACGGAAAACTCATTTGTCGCGCCATTCCCAATCGTTCGAACAAAGAGGAAATGCTGACAGGCGCTATTGACACGAAAGGGAAATTCTCGTTTCAATATGGAAAGGTGGAAGTGCGAATGAAAACCAATATGAAGGTGGGCAACTTCCCTGCAGCATGGATGGTTCCCATACCAGGCACCGATAAACGCTATGGAGAAATCGATATCGTTGAAATGTTTGGTAATCAAGGGAAGTCAGCTCATACGATTCACACCCATCGGTCGTTCATACTCAAAAAAGAAGGACTTGAACGCGAAAGAAAGATTGACCTGAATGTGAAGAAATGGCACGTCTATGGAGTGGAATGGGATAAAAACCGCATCATCTGGACCGTTGACGGCCGTGAAGTGTTTCGCTATCTTCGGTCGGAAGCAAGGCAGCTGCAAGAAGAAGGACAGTGGACCTTTGACCGGCCTTTCTATCTGATTCTCAACCAAAGTGTTGGCAACGGAAGTCATCAGTTGCTCATTCCCAACCTCAAGACTACCTACGAGACGCAGTTCGATTGGATAAGGGTTTATCAAAAAAGATAACTATCAAATTCTTTTCTTGATGAATTCTGCTATGATGCCCAACGAGTCAGTTGGTTTCATGTGTAGGAAATTCATAAGGATGGCTTTCCTGTTTGTTTTTCGATATCGTTTGTTGCATTGTCGAACGTGGGCATAGTATTTTTCATTCTCTTCGTTGATGCCTAGCCGGTCGTTCAGAGTCTCCATCTGGAAATCATGAGGAACATCATTGGTTATTTGGGGACAATAATCCTTTCCAATCCGAATGTAATCATAACTGACTCGCGGTTCACCAATAAGATTGACATTTACAACCAGCCCAAACTCCGCAGGTGTCCAAGGCATGTTGAAAACGAAGTTGCCAAGCGAATAGAAAATCCATTGACCTTTATATTGCTCGCATCCCTGCGTGACATGAGGATGCATACCTATAACGAGATTTGCTCCGTTGTCGATGAGTTCATGTGCGAACAGCTTTTGATCAATGTAGGGGTAGTTGATGAACTCATTTCCCCAATGGACAAACACGATGCGATAGTCGCAATCTTTGTGGGCATTCAGTTCCGCCCTTATTTCCTCATACTCAGGCAGACTCCAATAGAGAGGCGACGGGGTGAAATTATCAGGTCTCTGACTGAATGCTATTACGGCGACACGCTTCACTTGATGCTCAAACACATGTGTCTTTTTCGCGTCGGCTCCTGCATAGGCAACGCCGTTCTGTTCAAGATAGGCAAGCATCGACTGATAGGCTTCAGGCCCATGTTGCATCACATGATTATTAGCTACCCCGTAGCAATCCAGATGTTTGATGGTTTCAAGATATTGGGGCGAGATTCTGAACTGGCGGGCTTTCAGTCCTTGCTGATTAGAAACATCAGCGCAGACGCATTCCATGTTTCCAATCCAATAGTCATCAGGAATTCTCTGAAGATGAGCAAAAGGATTCATCCCCTGTTTGATTCTACTACCCGTACCGATGCCTGTATCAAAATAACCATCAGCCAAATTGATGTCACCAACTATTCTCAGCATACCCTTATGATTTAAAAACATTCTTGGAATAGATGCCACGTAGCATGGCTTTCAAAACACAAAAACTTGAGCAGTTCTCTTGATAGAGACGACGTTTGGCAAGAGTTGTATAAAATGCAAACAATGTCGCATAGAACTTACCCATATACCGCTTTGTTGCCCATCCTTTTTGCAAATAAAAGGTTTCATTGAATCCATTAAACCATGTAGAAGGATGTCGTTCTTGAAGATTGGTGATATCTATAGGAACGAAAATGATATGAAGACCTTTGTCGATGCAATCATAGAGGAACTTGTTCTCTTCGCCAGCTCCATGACCGGTTCCGGCCCCCATCTCCTCGTCAAAGAACAGTCCTTTCTCCAAAATCACTTGACGGCGGAACGCTATCTGTACACTTGAGATACGCAAAGCCATCAGTTTCCCGACTTTCTTCACTTGGTTACCATATTCTTTTTGATGTTTTCCATTCACCAAGAGATTAAATGCTATCAAGTCGGCTTCTGGATGTTGCTCGAATGATTGAAGGATGTTCTCTCTGTAATCGGGCTCTAAAAGTTCGTCGTCATCCGAAATCAGGCAGATGTCCGCTTGAGCGTTTCTAATCGCCATGTTTCTGCTCCGCGAAAGTCCACGCTCGGTGGTTGAAATGAAAAGAATACGGCAAGGATTTCCCTTTTCATTCACAAATGTCTCTAAAGAAGAACCATTCGTATCGCATTGATTGACTATCACAATATCACTTTGTGCATTGATCTGCTTAACGATACCAGTATCTGGCTGGTTCATACATGACAACAACACTTCCATATTCATAGGATGGTATCTTTTAGTGCGTCCAAGAATCCGTGTCCGTATTTCAGGTCGGGTTCCACATAGTTGCCTTCTCCCCATTCGTTCCAGGAGCGCAGGAAAAGTATTTTGTGTTCGTCGGCCTTGCCTGCAATCACCTCCAATGCCTGTTCGATGTGTTTTCTGAAGTTCTCGGGTGTGGCATTTACGTAAATGCCGTCGGCAACGTTGGCACGCGGAGAACGATCCCACTGGGGCAGCAGGGTGGGGAAGACGTTCTCCCAACTGTCTTCAGGTGCATAGAAGTGCTTAATGACCTTAGGATAATTCAGACGGCTTGTAGGAAGGAAGGGGAACGTCTTATTGATTTTCTGCCGAATGAGCCGGTAATATTTTCCTTGGCTGATCATCTCTGCTCGCGCTTTCCCGAAAGAGTTGACACCGTCGAACCCCAGTCTCAGCATATTCTGATAGACGTCGGCACTGCTCTCGAGGTTTGGCAACACCCTTTCAATTCCTCCGTCGTCTTTCCTTGTCACGGTCGTGGTGGAATTGCAGATAGCCACGAAATAGATGCCTGGCAAATCATTCTGTTCTGCCAATTGCCGCCAAAGTTCAATAAAATGAGTAATATCAGGAAAATGATACGGATCGAAGATAAGGAACAAAGGCTTGCCGTCGACCTTGATGTAACGGTGGTCTCGGAAGGCAGGCAACAACTGGTTGAAATGAGCTATATGATCTTCATCGCCAGGATAATCCTGCTTGGCAATATAATGATTATCTATCTTGCGGACAATATCCTTTCCTCGGTTCCAGGTCTTTGTCGTCCAGTCGTGGTTCGCCCATGCCAGGCAGAACGGGAAATCAGGTTTGCCACTCTGAAGCACCTCATTGAAAGGTCGTTCCAGCAATTGCTTGCCGTTTCCGAACCAGTAGTGCCAATAACAGAAACCCTCGATGCCGGCTTCGCGTGCCATCTCTGCCTGCTGCTCACGCACCTCAGCCATACGCAGGTCGTAGAAGCCCAAGTCAGCAGGGATGCGTGGCTGATAGTGGCCGCGGAAGAGCGGACGCGCCTGTGCTACATTGGTCCACTCCGTGAACCCTTTCCCCCAAACGGCATCGTTTTCGGGGATAGGATGGAATTGTGGAAGATAATATGCTATTACTCGGGCTTTCATTACGATTTACGAATTTACGGATTTACGAATTTACGGATTTACGAATTTACGGATTTACGAATTTACGGATTTACGATTTACGGATTTCTTTCTCCATTTTATTACGAAAGCGGCAGAGCCGAATCCGATTTACTCTTTATTTAGTATCACGCTGACCAGCTCGTTCAGATCTCTCTGCTGACGTTCGCATATTTCTTGATAACGCCTACTGATGGCATCGGCACGACAGTTCCGGTCAGCCAGGACTTGATTCAATGCTTGATAGAGACCGGCTGGATAGAAGGGAGAGAAGTAAATGCCTGCATCGCCCAGTATCTCGGGTATGCTCGTGACGTTGGAGGCTACCGTTGGCGTACTGTAGCGGGCTGCCTCGATGGGGGGATAGCCGAATCCTTCGAAGAAGGAACCGAACACGAGGGCGTGGGCATGTTTGTAGGCATGCTCGAGATCAGAGTCCGAAAGATAGCTGATGTCGATGTGGCGGTCGGAAATCCTCTTCCCGTATTTCAGAGTGAGCAGATGCAGTTCCGGATGCTCTGCCTGCAGGCGTCGGAACACCTTTGTCAGGATGGCGGCATTCTTGTAGACGCGGTTGGCGGCTATCATGAGCAGATACGGTTTGCCGCTGTTGATGAGTGTGGCCAGCTGCGGGTTCTCGACCTCTGCCAGCCTGCTGTTCTCTTTCAGTGGCGAGTAGCACACGTGGATATCCTTCGCAATGTCGGGGAAGTAGTATTTCAGCGCATTCGCCGTATAATCCGAAACGGTGTAGGCTAATGTGTTCGGTGCTGTGAAAAGTGGCATGATGCGGCCATATACGCGTTGTTTGCGCTTCTCCCATCTTCCAGTCAGCAGATTTGTGATGCGCTTGAAGCGTTGCCATCTTGATTCTCCATGTTGGTCGGTTATGGCGAGATCGATGCGGTTGTCGCTGCTCTCCACATCGAAGATGTCGTGAATAAACATGATGGTCCGGCAACTGATTCCCGTGAGGTCGTAGCCTGCATACTGTTGCCCGATAGCTATGAAGAAAGTGTCGATTGCGTGTTGTCTGATGAGTTCTGCCAGCGGCTTCGAGGCAATGTCGAGCAACGTGATCTGGTTGCGTTCGGCCATTTCCATATAGTCGTACTGGCGTCCGACAGGCAAGGTTGAGTCGTAGATGGCAAACAACTTCGTGGTGTCGCCGCATTGCCGTAACACCTCGTCGGTGATTGTCTTTGTGAAGCTGGCTGCTCCACCAACACCGCCGCCTTTCTGGAACGGCAGGAAGTCAAGTAACAGGTTCAGCATAGTCGATAAGGGGTTGGGGTTCGGATTCCACTGGCGGCAATTCATCGGAATAGGCCGCGCAATAGAGCGGTATGAACCGGTTATACCAAAGCAGGAAAGCATCTACGCCGAAGATGAGCAGGGCAATGAAGAGTGCCGCCAGCATCGCCCGTTTGTTGCGGGCCTTATAGACGGCGGCGACATAGAACAACAGCAGGAGGAATGTGCCGACAAATCCATAGTCGTAGATGAACACCTTGTAGCCAGAATCGCCGAAGGTGTTCTCTTTCTCTCGCCCGAACAGGATGTCCGACGACGACAGGAAGTTCTCGAAGTCGGCATCGAAGCCAACGGTCGTTCGCTGATTGCCGGCCATCTCGCCGTCGTCGATCTCCAGTCGCAGCACGATGAGCTGATGGATGAGGTTCTCTCCCTGGTTATAGAAGAAGGAACCCGTGACAACGGCAGCAATGACAACCGATGTGACGATGACCTTCGCAAGAAACTTCTTACGGTTGATCCACTGGTTCAGGAACATAACGACAACCAGATAGACATAGCCGCCCAGCGAGAACGATATCAGGAGTCCTGTCAGCAAAACGATGTTGTACCACTTGCGCCACTTCCCCCTTTGCGCCAGGAGCAACACGGCGATGGCCGTAGCCAGATGGGCAGGCTCGAGGAACACCGCCTGAAAGCGCGGTATGAACACGAGCAGTTGGCGGTCATCGATGAGGAAGAAGAAGTAGTTGGAGAACGTGTAGAAGGCATCCTGATATTGCAGGTCCCGATAGGGGAGGGGGAATCCCAGGATGTAAAGGACGAACATCGGTATCGACACGACCAGCAGCATCGCCATCGTCTTCGCAAGGAACGTCGCCACCTTGTTCAATAGCGTGACGTCATATCGGAAGAGCGCATAGAAGCAGATAGCATGAAAGAAAGTCGTAACGAATCCGTTGAAGTTGTCGCCGTTCACCAGTCGTTGGTAGAATCCCAGCAGCACGAAGGCAAACAGGGGAATGATGAAATCGCTACGTTTGAAAACCGATTCCGACATCGTCCCCGCGACATACATCGCAGCCAGGAAGAAGAAGCCCGCGATAACAGGGTAATAAGGTACTATGGGCCACAGGAACCATGCGTTCAGCGAACAGAAATATGCGGTCAACACCCCTGCATAGAACAGGAACTTGACAATAGATTCCTTCCTGATCAGGTAGAACTTGCTGATGTCTATTGTCTGTTGCATAGCCGTGAACGTATGATGTTGTTAACATAACTCCTCTCCTCTGTTGTCAGCGTACGCCGCCAGAATACAAGGATTCCTATCGCTATTGCTACGGGTATGCTGATGAGAAAGCGCAGGGGAGTTGCAGGGAGGATGCCGATCATCAAGAGACAGGCAACGCTTACAACCAGCCCAAGGGGTATGAGCGGATAGATGACGCTGTGCATGAATTGCGAGACGTTCAGGTCGGCGGTGTAGTGCAGGAACGGGATGCGCCCGATGGCAACCGCCAACTCCACGAAGACGTAGAGCAGCATGACGGTGCTCACTTTGCACCCGTAGCTCAGCATTGCCCAAGCCACGAAGACGTATAGGATCTTGGGGGTGAACATCAGCAGCGAATAGGTTCTGATGACGCCCGTAGCCTGGTTGGCGGCGTGCAAGCCCAGTGTGAACTGGTCGATGAGGAATGCCAGCAACAGAGCCCGGCAGAATAGACACGTGTATTGTGGCACGCTCTTCAGCCAAAACTCCAGTATGGCGGGCATCTCAGCCATCATCGGTATAGCGAGAATCATCATCAAGGCCGTTGAGAACTTGCTCTCCTTCCCGGCAAGGGCAAGCATGCGCTGTCGGTCGCCGTTGCCTTCCTCCTTCATGATCTGCGGGTTCATGGCGTTGAGCACCGATGTGGAGACAAAACGAATGGCACCGTTCACTTGCGAAGCCAACCCATAGGCGGCATTGATGGCTGTGCCGAAGAAGTGGTTCAGGGCAATCGAGGTGCCCTGCGTCTGGCAGACTGTCGAAATCATTCCGTAAGTGGTCCAGCCGGCAAAGCCCAGCAACTTCTTCTGACTCTCCATATCGAATGTTTCCTTCCTCAACTTGAAATGGCTCTCTTCGTAGCACAGGAGCACGTAGGCAACATAAGCGACGAAGTTGATGGCCAGGATGATGCCCATTCCAATCGCATAGACAATCAGTTTGTCGGTCCCGATGAAGAAGAGGCTGAAGGCAAGCAAAAGTCGTAGAACGCCGTCGAACACCTCGACGATGGAGATATAGACGATGTTTTCGCGTGCTACGAGCAAAGCCTTGAAAGGCGAAGTCAGAATAGTGATGATCAGCATCAACACCGTGATGTCGAACACAAACATGGCTGCCTGCAGACGAGCGGTTTCGATGTTCAGTTCGTGCATGACGAACGACTTGATGCAGAACAGTATCAGCCCGATAAGTGCTCCAATGGCGAGGTGCAGCAGCAGGCTGTTGGCGAACATCTTCCGCACGTTGTGTATCTCGCCAGCCCCGTGATAGAACGACAGGTAGCGTTGTGTGGTCACTACAAGCGCGTTCGTCAGATAGCCCAGAATTCCTACAACGCCGGCAACCAAGGCGTAGATGCCGTAGTTGTCTTCGTTCAGGATTTCCAGGACCAGTCGTGTGGAGTAGAGTGAAAGGCCGATGTTGATGATGGCCTTCACATACTGCGCGATGGTGTTGACGATGATGCGCTTGGTTGGATTCATATTGTCTTCTTCAACTCATCTTTCAGAATCCAGGCGATGGTGGCGAAGAATGCCAGGAACACCATACCGATGACGAAGATCATGCGCTTCGGACCTGTGGGCCTGATGGGCACGGAGGCTCCTTTCAGCAGTGTGAAGGCGGGCGTGCGCTCCTGCACCTTCGCCTTTGCCTGCTGCAGTTGAGTCTGCATGGCGGTATAGGTGTTGAACTTCAATTGCATGTCGTTCTCCAGGTCTTCCTGCTTGGCGCGGTAGCTCTCGAGCACCACGTCCATGTTACGGTCGCTGTAGCTGCCGTAGAGCTGGCGGGCACGCTCGTAGTCATGCTTGGCGTCAGAGGCGAGTTTCGTGTAGTATTTCAGGTCGTTGCGGGCTTTGTTTGTGCGGTAGTCGGTGATGAACTGCTGCAGCAGCGAGCACACCGAGTCGGCAACGGTCTTGCAAATGAGCTTATCCTGGTCGCGCACATTGATGGTGATAACGCCTGTCTTCTTGTCCATGCTGAACTGCACGTTGTCCTGAATCTTCTTGATGAGGCTGTTCTCACGACGCGAGAGGATGTAGGGGTTGTACTGTCCGTCGCCGCCGGCACCCGTCACCAGCTGCTCCTCCTTCTTCGGCAGCAGCGTCTTGATCCAGTCGATGACGCTGTCCCACCACGGGTGCTTCTGCAGCTTCTGCAGGTATTCGTGGTAGTTGGTGTTGATGGTTCCGTCGGCGCTCACCACCTTGAAATCAAAGAACTTCGACACGAAGCCGTTGTCTTCCATCAGGTCGGGGTAGAGCATCGGCGAGATGGCATCGCTCGATTCCATGTTCGACAAATCGAAGCCGAACGATGCGGCCAGCGATCCCAGCGTTCCTCCCGACATCGAATTCTCCATCTCCGGCGCTAGCTTCACATCGGTGTCATAGTAGCGCGGGAAGCAGATGATGTAGAGGCACGACAGCACGAATGTGACGGGCAGCGTGATGAGGAATAGGCGCTTGCGCTCCTTGACCTTCTTCCATAATTCTCTCAGGTCGATAATGTCCTTATTCTTCTTTTCTTCCATTGATTTCTTGAACTATTTGAACGCGACGATGTCGCATTGAACTCTTGAACCGCTGCAAAGCAGCATTGAACTATTTGAACGCGACGCAGTCGCATTGAACCGCCTACTCCCCTCCTTCGGAGGGGCCGGGGGAGGCCCCCTATTTCAATAAATTCGCCAGCGTAGCGATGATGGCTGCCAGCGAGCCTACGCCCGTTGCGATGCTCAGCGTCTCGGCAATCGACGTTTTGTTGATCGACTTCGACGGCACCACGATTTCGCAGCCCGGCATCGGCTTCGCGTTGTGACCGACCTTCGCCACCGTACCGTTCATGAAGATGATATACGTCTGGCGCTTCTTGGCCTTGCTCGAGAATCCACCGGCCTGATCGATGTAGTAGCTCACCGTCTTTCCCTTCACGTAGCCGACGGTGTTCGGGTAGAGCACCTCACCGTTGATCTTCACAGTAGCCTCATACTGCGGCACGTAGATGCGGTCGCCCTCGCGCAGCACGATGTCCTCGGTGCCGCCGGGATTGGCCAATGCCTTGTCGAGCTCGATACCCACTGGGTAGGTCTCGCCCACCTGGTATTTCTTCAGCTGTTCCGTGTTGCTCAGGTTCGCCAGGCTCGCATTACCCGTACGGGCTGCCTGTTCCTGCATACTCGCCTCTAAGTCCTCACGCGTCTTCTTCAGCACAGCCTCGGCGCGCTGGCGCTCCTGCTGCGTGTATTTGCGTTCCAGACGGGCACCCTGAGCGAAGGCGCGGTCGTTCACGCCGCCTGCCATCTTGATGAGGTCGCTCAGTCGCTGGTTCTTCCGCGAGAGGGTGTAGGTACCTGCAAACATCACCTCGCCCTCGATGGTGACGTTCTGCTGCTTGTTGTATCCCGGGCTCTGGCGCACATACACCTCGTCGAAGGGCATGAGCGTGAAGCCGGGCTCGCCGTCCACCACGAAGCCATCCTTCAGCGCGAAACTATAGGTATGTGCAATCACTGTGTCGGCCACCAGCGCCTGCGGATCGACGATGCGGCGCGCCACATCCACCTTGATTGTCGAGGCACTCTCCTTCAGACCGCCTGCCTGCAGGATGAAGTCCTCCAGCGTCTCGTTGTCGGCATACTGGTAGATACCCGGATACATCACCTCACCGTGAATGGTGATGGTGCGTTCTATCTGTGCCTCTTGCTTCGTGGGCACGAACAGCACGTCGTTCTCGCGTAGCGGGATGTCGGCAACAGTTCCGTCGAGCACACCTTTCAGGTCGATGCTCAGCACTTCCAGCGTGCGGTCGGCTTTCATGCGGTGCATCACCGCGCGGTTCAGGAAGGCCTCCTCGGTCACTCCTTCGGCAGCTTCGATGAGCGTGCGCACGGTGGTGATGTTGCCGCCCAGTTGGTACATACCCTCACGGAACACGGCACCCTTCAGCTCGACAGTGTTCTCAAAGCGGTCGAGGATGCTGTCGACGGTCACCGAGTCGCCGTCGGCCACATGGAATGTGGTCATATCGAACTCACCCACGTTGAACACCGAGAACTGGCGGCCCGTCTTGCGGAACACGCGCACCGACTTCTTATAGGCGTCGCCCGTGAATCCGCCGGAGTATTTCAGCAGCGTGCTCACGCTCTCGTCTTTCCGCATCTCGTAGAACATCGGGCGCTTCACCTTTCCCGTGAGGTTCACCAGACAGTCGTAGGCCTCCACCACGATGAAGTCGTTGTCGGCCAGTCGGATGTTGCCCGTCTGCTTGCCGTTGAGGATATAGTCGTAGATGTCGACGGTCGAAATCAGCTTGTTGCGGCGGTACACCTTGATGTTACGCAGCGTACCGATGTCGCTGATGCCCTTTGCCATGTAGAGGGCGTGGAACACGGTCGAGAAGGCTGAAATCGTATAGGTGCCGGGAGCCTTCACCTCGCCCATCACGTTCACGGTGATCGAGCGCGTCTCGCCCAGCGTAAGCTTGATCTGGCTGCTCTGGTAGCGCGCTCCGAGCGTCGAGCGCACACGCGCATTGGCCTGCGATACCGTTAGTCCGCTCACCTGCACAGGACCGAAGCCCTCGATGTTGATGTAGCCGTCGGGGCTCACCGAGGTCTCTATCTGCTTGGCCGAAGCACCGTAGATGTCGATATAGACGGCATCGCCGGGACCGAGCACGTAGTTCTGCGGGGTGGGGATGTTCACGCTCGGCTCAAACGTCAGGTCCTCGTTGTCGAAGATGTCGCGACCGAACACCTTCTGCTTCTCCTTCTCGCGCTCGGCCAGAATCTTCTCCAGTAGCGCAATCGAGTCAACAGGCATCAGACCACCCAGCTCCAGCTGCATCTGCAGGAAGTCGTCATCGTCCTCGTCGTAGGTGTGCTTCTGGTTGCGCTCACCCTGCATACGCAGATTCGTCATCTCAGCAGCCTTCTTCTCGGTCTGCGTCTTACGCGTACGGTCATTGGCCTTGCTCATGGTTTCGTCCTGCACCATGCCCAGACCCGACTCGTTCTTCTGGCGTTCGGCAATCTTCTTCACACGGCGAATCTGCTGAATGTCAACACCACGTTGCATCAGCTTCGTCACAATCTGCTCTTGCGTCGTACCCGCCTCGTGCTCCTTCAACACGAAGCGCATCACCTGGTCGTCGGTCATCGACGACTGGGCCGCAGCCGACAGCGGCAACAGCAGCCCGATCAGGATGTATAGGATAGTTTTTCTCATATTCTCTACCTTTTCCTTCTCCGCTCGACCCGCAGGGGCGCTTTCGTAGCGAAGCGGAGAAAGAACCTTCTTTACTTTCTTTACTTTCTTTACTCTCTTAACTTTCTTAACTTTCTAAATCTTTTAATTCCTGAGCGTAGCTCATTCTTCTTTCTTAATAACTCAAAAATCGCAAAATTGTTGCAAAGGTACACAATTTTTATTGAAAAAAAAGCATCTGCGGCGAAAAAATACGGCTCCACGCTTTTCTGACATAGAGACAAAGAGTTTTTTTTCCACGAATTCCACTGATTCTTTTCAACACTATTTTCCATAAATTAACCACAAATTATCATTAATTTTTTTTCTGCTAATTTAGCGAATTCAACGAATGAAATTGGATAATGGAGGAGATGGTGTATCTCACCATCGTTACACGTCTGATGGAGACCGTCATGACAAACGAGTTTGTCAATGTCGGCTCTGTCAAACGTTAGATTCCGCAGCGGAATCACCCTCCATTATCCTATTTCATTCGCATCATTCTCTTAAAAAAAATTTGTTCTAATTTGTTTCTTTAAAAATCCGTGTCAACTGCGGGCAAATAGATTTCAGTTATTTCCGAATATTTCCGTTGTAAAAAAATATTGTTCGTCTGTTACGTATGTCTTTCCTAAGATTCCTTTGTTCCTTAGAAAAATGAAAAAAAATGGGAAATTGTTTTTGGGTTTCAAAACTTATTACTATCTTTGCACCCGCAAACGACCCGAGCGGTCTTTTCTTTGTCATGGGGTTGACTGGATTTGACGGCGAGATGAAATGGTACGTAAGCACGCGGTGGCTCGAGGGTTTCCACCATAAT
This sequence comes from Prevotella sp., assembly GCA_017557185.1. Classification (GTDB taxonomy): domain Bacteria; phylum Bacteroidota; class Bacteroidia; order Bacteroidales; family Bacteroidaceae; genus Prevotella. The sequence goes on along the minus strand of JAFZAP010000051.1, from coordinate 32,399 downwards.
CTGAGCTTTCAACAAAATAATTGGCAACACACAGTATGCTCTCGCTGCTTAATCGAAGCACAGTAGATTACGAGCTTAATTCCTTCACTAGGTGAGGGAACGAGACGTCGCCCCAAGGATGTTGTTCCGAATCTGAGGAACCGGCGGCGCAGGAAAATCGGAAATAGTCGTTGTGGGCCTCGACGCAATGATGAAACTTTAGAGGATAAGGCGCCGGTTGGTGGTCCAGGTCTTGCCGTCGCTCGAAAATGAAGTCTGGAATAAGCGTGTAGAAAGCGTATGATTTCCTTGTTCGGACGTGGGTTCGACTCCCACCAGCTCCACCTCCTCCTTCCCCCGGCCGGCCATAGCATTCTCCCCTTATTTTCGCTAGTGGCCGGCCATCTTTTTTGGAGTCTATTATGCGACATAGTAACATATTACAAGGTCTTCGCGACGGAATCCCCATTGGTATGGGATATTTTGCCGTTGCCTTCTCGCTGGGCATCATCGCCAAGCAGGCGGGGCTGACTGCTGCCATCGGCTTCGTGAGCAGCTTCTTCACCCGTGCGTCGGCGGGTGAGTATGGCGTCTATATGCTCATTGCTGCGCAGGCGGCTTATGTGGAGATTGTCGCGATGTGTCTGGTGGTGAATCTGCGCTATATGCTGATGAGTGCCGCGCTCTCGCAGAAGATTGCGCCTGGCACCTCGTGGCTGCACCGCGTGCTGATGGCATGCTGTGTGACCGATGAGATTTTCGGCATCTCTATAGCCCGACAGGGGTACTGTCCGCCTGCCTACACCTATTCGGCTGCACTCATCTCCGGCGTGCTCTGGGCATCGGGATGTGCGGCAGGCATCGTGGCTGGAGGCATGCTGCCTACAAAGATTGTCGCTGCCCTGAGCGTAGCGCTCTACGGGATGTTCCTCGCAGTGATCATGCCTCCTGCGCGTAACGACCGCTATGTGCTCTATGCCATCATTGCCAGCTTCGTGCTGAGCGGAGTGTGCAGCGTGGCGCCTGTGGTCGGCAACTGGAGCAGCGGCACGCGAACCATCGTGCTCACCATCGTGATTTCGGCGGCTGCTGCCTGGTTGAAACCTGTTCAAATAGAGGAGGAGAAGTATGGACAAGCATAGCATCGTTGTCTGCATCCTGTTGGCTATTATCACCACGAATCTGATTCGGGTGGTGCCGATGCTGTTGATCAAGGGACAGATCAGCAATCGTTTCCTGCGCAGCTTCCTGTATTATGTGCCCTACGTCACGCTGGCCGTGATGACGTTTCCCAGCATGGTTCAGACCACGATGTCGCCCCTCTCGGGCATTGTCGCGCTGATCATCGGCATCGTTGCTGCATGGCGGGGTATGGGCCTGTTCCCCGTAGCCGCCATCTGTTGCGCCATCGTGTATCTGATGGATAGTTTAATGAGCCTCACCCCCGCCCTCTCCTAGGAGAGGGAGCAGGCGTTCAAAAGTTTAATGCTGCTTCGCAGCGGTTCAAGAGTGAAATGGTCGGCCTGAAAACAGAACACAGGCAGGGTGTCTTGCTGCGCACTTCACACCCTGCCTGTAATCTTAATGCCCCTCGGGACTTGGGGCGCCGTTAAAAAGATTTTCGTGTATTCCGTTTATTTCCGTTGTGAAAAAAACTTCTGTTCGTCTGTTTCGTATGTCTCAAATGGCTGTCTATTCCTCTACGAGTTCGGTCTTCGTGTTCATCTCGGTGGTCTGTCCCATCGTCTCCTGTTTCTGTTCCACGCGCAGGCTCTTCAGCCAGCCGTTGGGCAGGAACTCGTAGTCGGCGGTCTGTGTGGACTCCATCTTCAGCATACCGCTGTCCATGATCTGGTCTATGTTCTGCTCGACCATCGACACCTGGTCGGGCATCATGGACTTCAGCTGGTCAACGATCATCTTCTTCATGTCCTCCTTCGTCATGTTGAGCGTGGTCGTGGCCTTCACCTTGCTGCCGTCGGGAGCCGAGAGGAAGTACATGTTCTTCACCTTGCGACCGTTCTGGTCGACCGACTCATCCATCGTACCGGTCGAGATGGTCTTGCCGTTGAGCGACAGCGGACCAGGGGAGGTGGCGCTCTGTGCGATAACGGTCTCCTGGGTGAGCCTGCTGCCCACCTGTTGCTTCAGCATGTCGATGGGCAGAGCGGCAGAAGTCGCATCGGGTAGCTCAGCTGAGATGGTCTGGAACAGCTCGTCGACCATTTTCAGCGCATTCTCCTTCACCTCGTCGAAGTTCTTGATGCCCGTGATCTTACCGTCGGCATCGGTCGTGAAGGCGGTCTTCACACCCTTCATGGCTCCCTGCATGAGCTGCATGACTTTTCCCGTGAGGTCCTTGGAGTCGGTGTCCATTTTCTCCAACGTGGTCTCGATAACGTAGCCGTCAGCATTGGCCTCGGTGACGACATAGCGGGTTTCGGACAGCACGTTAATGATCTCGCCGCCAACGGTCATTGTGCCAACGGTGCGGTAAAGCTTGTTGTCACCTTTTTGATACTTAGGCGCGATCTTCACGCCTGTTACTTGTGCGCTCATCACGACTGTCGTGAGCAGGAGCACCAGGGTTGTCATTACTTTTTTCATTGTCTCAGTTTTTTGTTGTTATTGATGTTTGAAAATGTTTTCTGGCGGCAAAGGTAGGGGTTTTTCGGCAACTATGCAAGGAAATGGGTTCGCAATGATTTGCAGTTACTGAAAAAATGGTGCGCAAAAGTTTGCAGGATGAAATGTTTTTCATTACTTTTGCAGTCGGAATGAGAACTACAAGTGAACGAGTAGAGAGGGGCTATCGCCTCCCTGCCGAATGGGAACCACAGGAGTTCGTGTTGCTGACGTGGCCGCACGCCGGCACCGACTGGGCTCCCTACCTCGACGACATCACCCGCACGATGACGCTGATGGCGCGTGAGATTGCGCGGCGCGAACAGGTGGTCATCGTGACTCCGCAGCAGGAACTCGTACCCGAGGAGCTGCGGCAGTTGGAGCGTGTACAGGTGGTGGAGATGCCGACCAACGACACTTGGGCCCGCGACCACGGACCGATCGTGCTCTTGCCGGAAGAGAGAGGCGAGGGGAGCAGGGCGCTGTGGCTCGACTTCCGCTTCAACGGCTGGGGTGAGAAGTTCGAGGCGGCGTGGGATAATATGATTCCCCGAAAGCTGTGGCTGCAGCGAAACGGTGATGGTGCCGTGGGCTTCGAGGACCACGAGGACTTCGTGCTCGAGGGCGGCAGCATCGATACCGATGGCTGTGGCACGCTGTTCACCACTTCGCAGTGTCTGCTGGCTCCGCACCGCAACCAGCCGCTCACGCAGCAGGAGATAGAGGAGGAGCTGAAACGGCGGCTACGCGTCAGCCGTGTGGTGTGGCTCGACTACGGGAACCTTGTGGGTGACGACACCGATGGACACATCGACACGATTGTGCGCTGTGCTCCCGACAACACGCTTGTCTATATGGGCTGCGACGACCGCGACGACGAACAGTATGAGGACTTTCGCCTGTTGGAGGAACAACTGAAGGCTCTGCGTACTGCCGACGGACAGCCCTACAGACTGCTCCGACTGCCAATGCCGGAAGCTACTTACGAAGAGCCTACCCCCGACCCCTCCCTAAAGGGAAGGGGGAAAGAACATGGGGAGCGGTTGCCGGCCACCTATGCCAACTTCCTCGTGATCAATGGAGCGGTGCTTGTGCCGACCTACGGTCAGCCGGAGAAGGATGGCGAGGCTCTGCGCATCGTCGGACAGGCGTTCCCTGACCGCGAAATCGTGCCCATCGACGCGCGAACTATCATCCGCCAACATGGGTCCGTGCATTGTATGACGATGCAGGTGAATTTATAGTTGATAGTTAATAGTTGATAGTTAAGTGCTAGAACTGAAAGACGGACGAATCGTAGCAGGCGGACGGGTGTTGATTGATAACCTCTCGTTCGTGGCTCCTGCAGGCAAGGTGACTTGTCTGACAGGCGTGCAGGGCAGTGGGAAGACGCTGCTGGTGCGGGCGCTGCTGGGGTTGTGGCCGTTGGAACGGGGATATGTCACGTTGAGGGGCGAACCCGTGACGCTGCGCTCTGCCTCGTGGCTGCGTCGCCTGATGGCGTATGTGCCACAGCAGTTGCCGGATCCGTTCACCGATGCCCTTGATGTACTCGATGAGTGGCGAGAGGAGAAAGGAAAATGCTGTGTGATTGTCGACGACCCGTATAGAAACCTCGATGACGAGCGGGCAGCCGAACTGACGAATCGTTTGCAGGCGATAGCTGCCGACGGGAAAGCCGTCGCCGTGGCATGTTCGCCCTTCGATGCCGTCCGCTTCACACCCTCTACAACCCTCGCCTTTCAGATTACCTCAAACCTTTGAACCGCGCCGCAGGCGCATTAAAACATTTGAACCGCTGCGTAGCAGCATTGAACCTTTAATCGATGAACATCACCATCATTAGCATCCTATTGGGCTTGTTGCTCTTAGCTGCACCGCTCTATCTGCTCAAAGCGTTGCAGGTGCCTTTGGTAGGCAAGGCGCTGCGGGCATTCGTGCGTGCGGCAGTAGCCCTTGTGGCGCTCGGCCTCTGTCTGTATTTGGTGTTCTGCTGGAATCACTGGGCCATCAACCTGCTTGCCGTATTGCTTATGGCGGCTGTAGGCATGATGACGGTCGTAAAACAGGCCCGCCTGGGCTCCCGCATGTACGTTCCCATCGGTGCCGGACTGTTGGCGGCCCTCGTCGTTGTGGGCGCGTGGCTGCTGCTATTGGCGCTGGGCGTGCGCCGTCCGCTCGAAGCACGGTATCTGCTTCCCGTAGCAGGACTCCTCGTCGGCAGTATGACGCAGACGCTCTCGCATGCGCTCTCCGTGTATTACCGCAGTCTGATACACCACGACCAGTTGTATTACTATCTGATTGGCAACGGCGCCTCGCAGGCAGAAGCGCTGTCGTGGTATGTGCGCCGTTCGCTTGAGGCCACCGTACTGCCCCACGTGAAACAGATGTCGGCGATGGTGCTCACGGTGTCGCCACTCGTGGTCTGGGCGATGTTGCTCAGTGGCAGCAGTGTCGTCGAGGCTATTGCGGTGCAGTTGCTCTTGCTTGTGGCTGGCTTCACGGCGTCGGTCGTCGCACTCGTCGTCGCACTCTTCGTGGCTCGTCACTATAACTTCGACGGATTCAACCGCCTGAAATCATAACTATAAACAATAACCCCAAAACTTATGAAACTGGCTGAAGGACTTAGCATCCGCAAGGATTTGCAGACGCGCATCGACCAATTGAAGGTGCGCCTGCTGAACAACATGAAAGTGCAGGAAGGCGACCAACCATCGGAACAGCCTGCCGACTTGTTGAAGGAACTCGATAGCTGTCTGGTGCAGCTCGAGGAAATGATCTACCGCATCAATGCCACCAATATGAAAACGGTGAAGGATGGCAAGACGCTTACGGAGATGATGGCACAGCGCGACGTGCTGGGCAAGCGCCTACACGTGTTGCGCGATGTCTTCGATCGGGCTTCGCAGTCGCAAGACCGTTACGGGCGCAACGAAATCCGTTATGTCACCACGATTGACGTGCCCGCCCTGCGGAAGCAAATCGACACTTACTCGCAGCAACTGCGTGAGCTCGATATGGAGATTCAGGCATTGAACTTCGCGACGACGCTGGAAGAGAAGCCCGTCGTCAGGCAGACGGGTTCGCCAGGCAGACGTCGCTGATGCCGCAATACTTTCGGGGAGCAGTGTTCATTGGGTGCAGGGTGAGCTAAAAACCGAATCGTCTGATTCATATCGCGATCGCCAGCACGGAACGGCTGGGATTGGTCTGGGACCAACTCACGGCGCATGTTCAGCACAACAGCATGTCGCAAGGTTCATATCGCATGTAGCACTACCGCTTAGCTAACTGTATTCCTCTGGGGCTGCTCCCTTTCTTCAAATGCCCTTCGGGCGTTCAAAAAGTTCTTTCTCCGCTCCGCTACTAAAGCGGCTTAGCCGAGCGACCTCCCTCGCTGATTCGTGCACCGCGCTTGCGTGATAGCACGGCTTCGGTCGATGACCTTCTGTTCAATTGCGACTTGTCGCTGTTCAATTGCGGCTATGGCGCGGTTCAAGAGTTCTTGCTCTTTGTAAAGTTTCGAGTTTGAATCATCATGAAATCAGAACCAAATAACATCCGACTGACATTCCACAAGGCCAATACCGAATTGGAACTGGCTATACCGCTCGCACAGAGTAGTGTGCGGGCAGGCTTCCCTTCGCCTGCTCAGGACTATATGGGTGAAGAGATCGACCTGAACAAACTCATCGTGCGGCATCGCGAGGCAACATTCTACGTGCGAATCTCGGGCGACTCGATGACCGATGCCGGCATCCTCGACGGTGACCTCGCTGTGGTCGACAAGGAACTGGAGGCCAGCGACGGCGACTTCGTCATTGCCTACGTCGACGGCGAGTTCACCATCAAGCAGTTCCGGCTCGACAAGAGCGGCTCCTTCGGCTGGCTCCAACCCTGGAACGACCATTATCCTGCTATTCGTGTCGATGCCTCCAACGATTTCGTCATTTGGGGAGTAGTCACCTATATCATTCATGCAGCAAAGAAAATGTAACAGAAAGACTTATGGAACAGAAACGTACAACTCCTGAGTTGATCACAGAATTGCAGCCGGGCGAGATCTTCGTCTTCGGAAGTAATCTGGCAGGGATGCACGGCGGCGGCGCTGCCTATGCTGCCTACCGCAAGTTTGGCGCTATCATGGGGCAGGGTGTGGGCCTGCAGGGGCAGAGCTACGCGATTCCCACGATGCAGGGCGGTGTGGAGACCATCAAGCCCTATGTCGACGAATTCATTGCGTTTGCCCGCGAACATGCTGAGCTGACCTTCCTCGTGACGCGCATCGGGTGCGGCATCGCCGGATTCCGCGATGAGCAGATAGCACCGTTGTTCAAGGAGGCCCATCAGCTGCCGAACGTCGTATTGCCGCCCAACTGGTAGTAATTATTTGGAAACGAGATGCAACTGTTCGCCGTAGCCGACTGCAACAATTTCTATTGTTCGTGCGAGCGGGTGTTCCATCCCGAACTCGTAGGCAAGCCCGTCGTTGTTCTGAGTAACAACGACGGCTGCGTCATCGCACGCTCGGAGGAGGCGAAGAAGCTGGGACTGAAGATGGGCGATCCGTTCTTCCAGGTGCGCGAACTGCTTGAGCGTGAACGCGTTGCGGTGTTTTCGAGCAACTATACGCTGTATGGTTCGATGTCGGGACGGGTGATGTCGTTGCTCAGTCAGTACACCCCGTCGCTTGACGTCTATTCCATCGACGAGGCGTTTCTCGACCTGAGCGATATGGGCGACAGCAGCTACATCAAGAAATATGGCGAGACGATAGCCTCTCGTGTCCATAAGGCTACGGGCATCCCCATCTCTATAGGCATCGCTCCCACCAAGACGCTGGCGAAGATGGGCAGTAAGTTCGCAAAGAAGTATAAGGGCTATCACGGCTGTTGCCTTATCGATAACTACGAGCGCCGGCAGAAGGCGCTACGGCTCTTTCCTGTGGAAGACGTGTGGGGAATCGGCAGGCGCATCGCCAAACAACTGGCCTGCGAAGGCATCACCACCGCTGCTGACTTCGCCCGCCAGAAGGAGAGCTGGGTGCGCAGCAGGTTCAGCGTGACCGCTGTTCGCACGTGGAAGGAGCTCAATGGCGAGAGCTGCATCGTGCTCAGCGACACCGGCGAGAAGAAGTCGATCTGTACCAGCCGCAGCTTTTCCGGACAAGGCATCAATGATGTCGGTATGCTCGAGGAGGCGGTAGCCAATTTCGCAGCCCGTTGTGCCGCAAAGCTGCGTCGCCAGCGGTCGTGCTGTCAGGGTATCACGATGTTTGCCCATACGAGTCTTTTCCGCGAGGGTGTGCCGCCCCGCTTCATCCAGCAGTCGGTGCAGCTTTCCGTGCCTACGCAGGACACGTCGGAAATCATCACGGCTGCTGTCGGGATGCTGCGGGAAAACCTGAAAGCGATGCCCGAGATGCCCCTCTTCAAGAAGGCGGGGGTCATCATCTGGAACATCACGTCGGCAAGGGTTGTGCAGCAAGATCTCTTCGACACTGTGGACCGCACGAAGCAGAAAGCCCTGCTGGAGGCCATCGACGAAATCAACCGCCACAACGGTCACGACACCGTGCGCATCGCTACGCAGGGCACCGATATCCGCTTCGGCTTGCAGCACGAATATCTCTCCCGACAATACACGACCAACATTGAAGATGTGCTCGTAGCAAAAATCAAGTAGCTGTATGCGTTTTTCGGCAAATTTCTTTCCGGTGTGTCCGCTTTTTTGTATATTTGCAGACGAAATAACGAACTGACAATGAAACAACTGATGAAGAAACTCATACTATTTGTTTTTGCTGTGACTCTGCTCACAGCCTGCAACCCACAGTCGAAAAACCGACCTGCCGAAGAGGATGTTGAAGAATTCTACGACCAACAGGCGTCAAACAACGCTGTCGGTGAAACGGAAGCGGCAGAGGCGCCCGCTGCCCAAGGGAAGGACGGGTCGTTCAAGATGTACGAGTTGCCGGCACCGCTCACCGACCGCCCGGAGCAGATTCTGCATCGACAAGGCTTCACGATTTCGTATAACAAGACGACGAAAACCCCGAACTGGGTGGCTTGGCATCTGACTAAGAACCACACGTATGGTCGCATACAGCGCGAGACGTATGCCTTCGACGAAGATCCCAGTGTAGCAGCTCCACGGGCCACCCTCGACGACTATTACAACTCACGCTACGACCGCGGCCACATGTGTCCGGCCGGCGACAACAAGTGGAGCGAAGAGGCGATGAGCCAGACGTTCCTGCTCACGAATATCTGTCCGCAGAACCACGGACTGAACAAGAATGCGTGGAACGACCTCGAGATACAATGCCGCGACTGGGCTCGTGAATACAATTTTGTTGACATCGTCTGCGGACCGGTGTATCGCACAGCGACGTGCACCAATGGAAAAATGCAGGCATCATCGTTGCAGCGCTTCATCGGACGTAACAAGGTGTGGGTTCCCGATGCGTTCTTCAAGGTAGTGCTCTGTCGCGGACGTGCCCCCAAGGCCATCGGCTTCATCTACGAGAACCGAGGCGGTCAGCAGCGCATGAGCGACTGCATGTGCTCGGTCGACGATGTGGAACGCATCACGGGTATCGACTTCTACCCGTTGCTGGCCGACGATGTCGAGAACCGCATCGAGGCACATGCGAGTTTGCGCTATTGGTAAGGCGAAAAGACTTAAAAAAGTTTAAACGCATCGGGTCTGTTGCCAGTTTCTCAAAGGAAATGCGTAACTTTGCAGCGTGAAAATAAAAGAGGTGATTGATGCCCTTGAACGATTCGCGCCTTTGCCCCTTCAGGAGAGCTACGATAATGCTGGCCTGCAGGTTGGACTAACAGAGACGGAGATTTCAGGGGCATTGTTGTGTTTAGACGTGACGGAGGCTGTGGTCGACGAGGCCATCCGCAGAGGCTGCAATCTCATTGTAGCCCACCATCCGTTGATCTTCCGTAAGCTGGCTCACATCAGCGACGGCAGCTATGTGGAGCGTGCTGTGATCAAAGCCATCAAGAACGATGTGGTCATCGTCGCGATGCACACGAACTTGGACAACGCCCTCGACGGCGTGAACTTCAAGATGGCGGCGAAGATGGAACTCGCAGACCTGCAACCGCTGCAGGCGCCTGTTGAGGATGGCAAGTGGAGTGGGGTAGTGGGAACGCTGCCTGCACCTATGTCGGCCGAGGATTTCGTAAAGATGCTGAAGCAGCGCTTCGGTGTGGCGTCGGTGCGTGCGAACGAATTGTTGCGTCGTCCTGTCAGCTGTGTGGCGTTGTGTGGCGGTGCCGGCTCATTCATGTTGGGCGATGCCCTTCGTGCGGGTGCCGATGCATTCGTCACGGGCGAGATGGGCTACCACGAGTTCTTCGGTCACGAGCAGCAGCTGCAGATCTGTGTCATCGGCCATTACGAGAGCGAGCAGTTCACGACAGAGATCTTCCGCGATATCATCTGCCGCGAGTGTCCTGGTGTGAAAACCTGTATTGCTGAGACAATCACCAATCCGATTGTTTATTTGTAAAATCGAAACAATAGAATAACGAAGAGACCCATGCTCCCAGATTGGTCCTCCCCCTCGGGGGAAAATTGGGGAGTTGATATTATGGCAACAAAGAAAGACCCTACAGATCTCTCAGTAGAGGAGAAACTGAAGACGTTGTATCAGCTGCAGACAACACTGTCGAGCATTGACGAGAAGCGTGCCCTGCGTGGTGAACTGCCGCTGGAAGTACAGGACCTGGAAGACGAGATTGCCGGTCTGGACACTCGTATCGAGAAGATTCAGAACGAAATCAAGGACTACCAGACCGCTATCACCATGAAGAAGGGTGAGATCAGCGAGGCTCAGTCTTATGTAGACCGCTATCAGAGACAGCTCGACGAAGTGAAGAATAACCGCGAGTACGACACGCTGACAAAGGAAATCGAGTTCCAGACACTGGAGATTCAGCTTTGCGAGAAGAAGATTCGTGAAGCCCTGATCCGTATTGACGAGCGTTCACACGACCTCGAGCATGCTGAAGAACTGAAGGCCGACCGCCTTGTGGCACTTGCCGACAAGAAGAGCGAGCTTGATGAGATTATGCAAGAGACGCGCGAGGAGGAAGACAAGCTGAAGGCAAAGGCCAAGGACTACGAGACGAAGATCGAGGAGCGTCTGCTCAGCAGCTTCAAGCGAATCCGCAAGAATGCCCGTAACGGTCTGGGTATCGTCTATGTGCAGCGTGATGCCTGCGGTGGCTGCTTCAACAAGATTCCGCCACAGCGTCAGCTGGATATCAAGATGCACAAGAAGATCATCGTTTGCGAGTATTGCGGCCGCATCATGATCGATCCCGAGCTCGCTGGCGTGAAGATCGACAGCCTCACTGGCGAGGAGAAGCCCAAGCGCAAGCGCGCCATCCGCAAAACCACGACCAAGAAAAAGGCTGCTTCTGAGGAAACTCCCGTTCCGGAGGCAGAGGCATAAGCGGCAGAGCCGAGGTTCAAGGCGCCGAAGGTGCGTTCAATGCTGCTTTGCAGCGGTTCAAGAGTTTAATGCTGCTTCGCAGCGTTCAAAGGTTCAAGAAAAGAAGTCCCCACGTTTTTATATGCGTGAGGACTTCTTTTATGTTGGGAATAATTGAACTCTTGAACTTTTGAACAGCGCGTAGCGCATTAGACTCTTGAACGCCCGAAGGCATTGAACGTCGCTTAGCGACACTTGAACCGCGGCTTGCCGCATTGAACCATTTGAACCTTTTGAACGTCGCGTAGCGACACTTGAACCGCGGTTTTGCCGCATTGAACCATTTGAACCTTTTGAACGCTGCATAGCAGCATTGAACCTCTTGAACGTCGCGCAGCGACACTTGAACGCGCCTTCGGCGCATTGAACTGCGCGAAGCGCGCTACAGCCCTCTTGCCTTATAGATCTTATCCTTTGCGTCGTTGATTTCCTGGAACTTCTTTTCCGCAGCTTTCCTGACGTCGTCGCCCAGCGTGGCTACCTTGTCGGGGTGGTGCTTCAATGCCATCTGGCGATAGGCGGCCTTCACTTCCTCGTCGGTGGCTGAAGGCGAGATGCCCAGCACCTTATACGCTGCTTCAAGGTCGTCCTTCGATGACCGCAGGTTCAACATTGACTCCACGTCGGCTGCCGAGATGCCCAGATTGGCTGCTACGTCGCGCAGCGCCTGTATCTCTGCCTGCACCACATTTCCATCGGCCTGAGCAATCATCACGAGGAAGCTTACCAACTGCAGCCGCTGCGAGTACTCCATATTCATGGCAATCTGCTGGCACGCATTGCGGATGGTTGAGTTGTAGCTTGTCCCCTCCTGCTTCTGCCGTTCGAACAGCTTCTTCACAATCTCTTCACCCTGGCTCACCGACTGCTCACCGAAGTTCTGGCGCAGGAAGTTGCGGAGGACATTCATCTCAGAATGCATCACTTTGCCGTCAGCGCGAATCACATAGGCTGCCAACACCAGCAGCGAGAAGAGGAACGAGTTGCGCTGACCCTCATAGGTCTGCCGTTGCCGATACTCCTGGTAGCGGCGGTATGCATCGCCATCGTCATATTCGCGGTTGTTATAGTTGTTGGTGTCGGGACCGCTCAAGGCTTCCAGACCTCCGTCGAAGAGTGCGCCCAGCGCATAGCCGGCTAGAGCACCCAGTATGCTTCCTGTGGTGATGAAGCCCAGAAAGCCTCCAATCCATTTTGCTATTGCCATTTTCGATTTACTGTTTTACGTTATAATTTGCGAAGTTACGAAGAAAAGACGAGATAACCCATTTTTTTTCCCTTAAAAAATGCAAACACTTGCACGCGTTTCGTTTTATTTCATTATTTTTGCAGATGAAAAGAGCCAAGAAGGGCTCGATACCCAATGAACCTATAAACCCTCTATACCCAAGAAACCCTTTAATTCCTAAATAATTGAATACAATGACAAAATATCCGAAGATTGGCATACGCCCGACCATCGATGGCCGTCAGGGCGGTGTGCGTGAGTGTTTAGAAGAAAAGACGATGGCTCTGGCCAAAGCAGTGAAGAACCTCATCGAGGGCAACCTCAAAAACGGTGACGGCTCGCCCGTGGAGTGCGTCATCGCCGATGGAACCATAGGCCGTGTGGCCGAGAGTGCCGCCTGCGCCGAGAAGTTTGAGCGCGAAGGGGTGGGAAGCACTATCACCGTGACTTCCTGCTGGTGCTACGGCTCGGAGACGATGGACATGAATCCCCACTACCCGAAAGCAGTTTGGGGCTTCAACGGAACAGAGCGTCCCGGCGCTGTCTATCTGGCTGCCGTTTTAGCCGCCCACGCCCAGAAGGGCCTGCCTGCCTTTGGCATCTACGGCCACGATGTGCAGGACCTCGATGACAACACTATTCCTGCCGATGTAGCTGAGAAGCTGCTGCGCTTCGCCCGTGCCGCACAGGCTGTTGCCACGATGCGCGGCAAGAGTTATCTGAGTCTCGGCAATACCTGTATGGGCATCGCTGGCAGTATCGTCAATGCCGACTTCCTGCAGCACTACCTCGGCATGCGCACCGAGTATGTGTCGCTGGTAGAAATCCTGCGCCGTGTCGACTTCAACATCTTCGACCCCGAGGAGTTCAAGAAGGCAATGGAGTGGGTGGAGAAATTCTGCAAGCCGCAGGAAGGCCACGACTACAACGAGGACCGTCCTCTCTTCCCGGGTACGCCGATGACCACGTTCAACGGAAAGGGCAAGGGTAAGAACCGCGAGGAGAAGGACCAGGATTGGGAGTTCACCGTGAAGACGATGATGATCATCCGCGACCTCATGCAGGGCAACGCCCGCCTGAAGGATATGGGCTACAAGGAAGAGGCACTGGGCCACAACGCCATCGCCGCCGGTGTGCAGGGACAGCGCCAGTGGACCGACTACAAGCCGAACTTCGACTTCCCCGAGTCGATGCTCTGCACCAGTTTCGACTGGAACGGACCACGCGAAGCGTTGACGCTCGCCACCGAGAACGACTTCCTCAACGGCATGACAATGCTATTCGGACATCTGCTCACCAATCGCGGCGTGATGTTCTCGGACATCCGAACCTATTGGAGCCCCGATGCCGTAGAGCGCGTCACGGGTCTTCGTCCTGAAGGAATGGCGGCAGGCGGATTCATCCACCTCATCAATAGCGGTGCCACCACGCTCGATGCAACGGGCGCTGCTACAGACAAGGACGGCCAGCCCACGATGAAACCGCATTGGGAACTGACCAACGCAGATATGGAAGCCTGCTTGAAGGCCACCAATTGGATGCCTGCCGACCGCGACTACTTCCGCGGTGGAGGCTACTCCAGCCACTTCGTCACCCGTGGCGGTATGCCGATGACGATGATGCGCCTGAATATGGTAGAAGGCCTCGGTCCCGTGCTACAGCTCGCTGAGGGGTGGACCGTTGAACTGCCTGCCAAGATGCATGACACCCTCGACCGCCGTACTGACCCCACTTGGCCCACCACGTGGTTCGTGCCGCGTCTCGACGAGAAGAAGGACTGCTTCAAGGATGTCTATAGCGTCATGAACTGCTGGGGTGCCAATCACGGGGCCATTGCCTACGGCCACATCGGTGCCGACATGCTGACGCTCTGTTCCATCTTGCGCATCCCGGTCTGCATGCACAACATCGACGACAAAGAAATCTTCCGTCCAGCCGCCTGGAATGCCTTCGGAATGGACAAGGAGGGCGCCGACTATCGTGCCTGCCAGAATTTCGGACCGATCTATAAATAATTCAACTTTCGCAGTTTGGAAGAATAAAGGGTATAAAAAGGGAGAAAAGAGCATAAAGTGACAATAGTCTTTCTGCCGACATCTCCTAACAGTAAATGCATACGTCCCTTAAACCCTTTCACTCCTCTTTAAGCCCTTCAAGGCCTTGGGAATTAAATAAATAATTGATAATGGAAAAGCAACAAACATCATTGATTACCAAGGATGGCGTGAGCTTCCTCATCCCGTTCATCCTCGTCACGTTCTGCTTCGCCCTGTGGGGATTTGCGAACGACATCACAAACCCTATGGTGAAAGCATTCTCGAAGATCTTCCGTATGAGCGTCACCGACGGCACTCTGGTGCAGGTGGCCTTCTACGGCGGCTATTTCTGTATGGCATTCCCCGCTGCCATCTTCATCCGTAAGTTCTCCTACAAGGCAGGTGTGCTGATGGGACTGGGACTCTATGCCACAGGTGCGCTCCTGTTCTTCCCGGCGAAGGCTGTGGGCATCTATGGATGCTTCCTCATCGCCTACTTCATCATGACCTGCGGACTGTCGTTCCTCGAGACCAGCTGTAATCCCTACATCCTCACGATGGGACCTGAGGAGACCGCTACGCGCCGATTGAATATGGCTCAGTGCTTCAACCCCTGCGGCTCTATCATCGGCATGTTCGTCGCGATGAACTTCATACAGGCCAAGCTCAATCCGTTGAGCAGCGCCGAGCGAGCCACGCTGAGCGATGCAGAGTTTGATGCGCTGAAGAACGCCGACCTGAGTGTGCTCATCTCGCCATATCTCATCATCGGACTGGTCATCGTCGTGATGTTTCTCATCATCTTCTTTGCCAAGATGCCTAAGAACGGCGACCAGAGTCACGACATCAACTTCCTGTCCACGCTGAAGCGCATCTTCTCGCTGAAGTACTATCGCGAAGGCGTCATTGCCCAGTTCTTTTATGTGGGTGCACAGATTATGTGCTGGACGTTCATTATTCAGTATGGTACGCGCGTGTTCATGGCGGAAGGCATGGACGAGCAGAGTGCTGAGGTGCTGTCGCAGCGCTTCAATATCTTTGCGATGCTGTTCTTCATCTGCTCGCGCTTCATCGCCACCTATCTCATGAAGTGGTTGAAGCCAGCCAAGTTGCTCGCCATTTTCGCCGTGCTGGCAATGGTGTTCACCCTCGGCGTCATCCTGTTCCAGAATCGAATGGGCGTATACTGTCTGGTATGCGTCAGCGGTTGTATGTCGCTCATGTTCCCCACCATCTACGGCATTGCTTTGAAGGGGCTCGGCGATGATGCCAAGTTCGGTGCAGCCGGCCTGATTATGGCCATCCTCGGTGGTTCCGTGCTGCCCCCGCTGCAGGCTATGATTATCGATCAGGGCACAGTGCTGGGCGGCTATCCCGCCACCAACGCCTCGTTCATCCTGCCCTTCCTCTGCTTCCTCGTCGTCATGATCTACGGCTGGCGCAGCCACAAATTACAAGGGTAGGGGCGAACCGATATGGAAGAAGTAAGATTCGATTTCAGAAACGTGCCGCACAACTGGATGTTGTGTTTCATGCACGAGTGTCCGAAGAAGGAAGAATGTCTGCGACAGTTGGCAGCCAGCCATCTGCCCGAGGATCGTGACTTCGGACCGGCCATCTATCCGAATATTCAAATAGGTGAAGACGGCTGCCGCTTCTTCACGACTGGCGAGCCGAAACGCATGGCATGGGGCTTCCGCACGATCTTTGCAGAGGTCAAGAGCAAGCATGAACAGGGATTGCGCCTCGCCATGAAGCAGTATCTGAACGGACACAGCAACTACTACCGCTATCATAACGGAGAGCGGCTGCTGAATCCTGAACAGCAGGAATGGATTGTCAACCTCTTTCGCCGCTATGGCTATACCGAGGGACTGACCTTCGATCACTATGCGTATGTCTACGACTTTAATCGTTAAAATCCAGCATTTCCTGCATTTCCTACACCCGAAAGTGCTACGCACGTTCAAATGGTTCAATGACGACTGCGTCGCGTTCAAAGGGTTTAGGCGGTTTGCTGCTATCCAAAAAGGGGGGACAGAATATCATTATCGGCATTCTGTCGCCCTTGTTTTTATGGAAAAGTTTTGGAAACATGTAGAATTAGGCCCCTACAAGTATTGAACTCTTGGACGTGGCGAAGCCACATTGAACCGAAGGTCATCGACTGAAGCAGTGCTGTCACGCGAAGCGTGGTGCACGAATCAGCGAGGGAGATAACTTTTGAACGCCCGAAGGGCATTGAACGTCGAGTAGCGATATTTGAACTGCGGCTTTGCCGCATTGAACGCTGCGTAGCAGCTTTGAACAGCGCTTCTGCGCAATTTAACAGGTTATTAAGAAAGATTAACTAGAATTCCAAAAACGGGTACATGTGCTTGGTATTCGGAGTCCGGGTCAGCCGGATTCCGAATACCTTTATTGTGTACTTTTTGTACGGACGGCATGTATATTAAATCCCCCGTACATGTACAATTTGTACACGATTTGGGTATTGCAGCGTATGCATTTTTTTTGTATCTTTGCAGTTGTAATTTAAGAATACAAGCTTATGAAGATATCAAAGGTAACTGAAAAGAATGGCACGTTTCGGAAGCCGGTAACCACCGAGCTCAGTGCCGTAGTAGAGAAAATGCGTAGTGCGAAAACCCTTGAGATGCAGGAGCTGCCGCACTTGTTGTTCAGCGCGACGTTCGGCCAGAAGGGTTTTGCCGACGTGCGTCGCATGACGGGTTTGCTGTTGATGAAGGCTGAGGCCAGCAGCGAACAGCAGGCGCGCTTGTGGCAGCAAAGGGCGAGACAGGTGCCATATACGGTTCTTGCCTTCCTCGATGACCTTGCCAAGGAGTTTTACGTGGTTGTCCGTGTGGCCTTTGCCGACGGTCATGAACCGAAGGACGTCGACGAATACCTGCAGCTATTGCAGCAGGCACAACACTCCGTAGCTGCTTACTACCAGTCGATGACAGATTGCCAGTTGCAGCCGCAAGAACTGTCGTTGGAGTCGGGGTGTAGGCTGTGTTACGATCCGCAGGTTTACTATCATGCTGATGCCCAGGCGTTTCCTGTGGTCATCAAAGACGAGAATCCGCTGGCGAGGTATCAGGGCGTGGAGGTGAGTACGAACGGCTTTGTGGAAAGTGTGTCTGATGAGGAGGCCTACGACCAGTTGCGCCTGGAGTATTACACCTGTCTGCGCCGTGCCCTCGAAGACTATCCCGACGAAGAAGACGTGGAACAGGCGCTGGTGATGCTTGCCGACTACTGCCGTAAGGCGAAGCTGGGGGAGGAAGTCTGTGTGAAGCGAACCCTCCGTCAACAGCGTTTCCGCCAGCACGAAGACCTCGTGCGAAAGATCTTCCGCACGGCATACGTCCGCAGGTATCAGGGCAAGACCATTTCGCAGATGAACCAGAAGGAGCGCATCGCCCGTACCATCCGCGACTTCTTCGACCGCCGCTACCAACTGCGCTACAATGAGGTGAAACAAGTGACGGAGTTCCGGCCCAATGACCAGTCTCTCGCCTCGTGGCAGCCGTTGACCGATCGCGACCTGAAGCGCATCGCCTTCGAAGAGATGTTGGATGGTGGGCAGGGTTGGATGATTGACATCGAACTGTATGTCAACTCATCGCTTGTCGAGCGGTACAATCCCATCCACGAATTCCTCGCCGGGGTAGGGCAGTGGGATCGGCAGCATGATTATATCGAGGAGTATGCGCGCTGTCTGAAGACTGACTATGCCGACTGGCCGAAGTACTTCCATCGCTGGTTCCTCGCGATGGTGGCGCAGGCACTCGACAAGAATCGCGATCACGGCAACTCGATGGTTCCGCTGCTCATTGGCTCACAGGCCATGAAGAAGTCCACTTTCTGTAAGAACATCCTGCCTTATTCTCTGCGTGAATACTATATGGACGACATCAAGATGGATAATGCCGAACAGGTGGAAAGGGTGATGGGGCGCATGTGGCTCGTGAACATCGACGAATACAACAGCAAAACCGAGCGCGAGCAGGCGAAGATCAAGCGGTTGCTCACGGAAAAAGATGTACAGATGCGGAAGATGCGCTCGGATCAGTACACGATGACCCCGCGCCTGTGCTCGTTCATCGCCACCACCAACGACCGCCATCCGCTCACCGATCCTACGGGTAGTCGCCGCTATTTGTGTGTCGAGATGACGGGGCAGGCTGTGATTCCCGAACGAGTGAACTACAAGCAGATGTATGCGCAGGCCGTCTGGGAGATAGAACACGGTGTCCAGTACTGGTTCGACAACGATGATGAGCAGGCTATTACGGCACATAACGCTTCCTACCAGATGCGCACAACGGTCGAGGAAGTCCTCACTTCCCTCTATGAACCCGTCCCTCGCGACAAGGATCACTTCATGACCACCACCGCCATCCAGCAGCAGTTGCGCCGTCAACTTCCCGCTGCCGATGTTCCCACCCTTGCCAAACTCGGCCGGGCCCTTAAGCGCATGCGTTATCCCGAAGGTGCTCTGAATGGCATTCGCGGCTATTACCTCACCTCACGACAACCACATGAAGAATCATGAGTAGATGCCCTTTACCCAGTTTCAGACTCCTCCCTCCCTATGGGGGAGGGCTAGGGGTGGGGCTCCCTTACCCGAGGCGCAGGCTTCGGCAAAATAAATGGTAATTATATACTTTTTGACCCCTAAGCAGGATTTCGAAAACAACATAAACCGCTCGGCTTTGCCGCTTTCATAGCGAAGCGGAGAAAGAACATAAAACAACATTATTTCATCTGCTAATGATTCGAATTCAACGAATGGCCCTCCATTGTCCCATTTCCTTCGTGCAATTCGTGACATTCGTGTTCGACTCTTTGTCTCTCTGTCTAATTTTGAATAAGATTTTGTAAGATTTCTCGCCGAAGGCGATATATTTAAAATCATCTGTCCGTCTGTCTCGTATGTCTAAAAGGTTCGGAGGGTCTAATTGTATATAGTTCCCCAAAAATTCTTCAATATATTGGTGGTTTTTATGCAGTTTTAATCTCTTACTGCATAAAATAAGTACTTTTTTATGCAATACATTTTGATAAATGAATAAAATGGCAGTTGACTTGCATGTGCCGTAAGCACTTTGCACGCGCCGAAGGTGCTATTGAACTTTGAACCTTTGGAACACAGCTCGGCAACCTTTCTCCCTCCCTATGGGGGAGGGTTAGGGGTGGGGCTCCTTACACAACAGCTTGCTGTCTTGAACTATTTGAACGCGCTTGCGCCTTGAACCATTTGAACGTGCGCAGCACTTTTAGGTGTAGGAAGTGCAGGATATGCAGGATTTTATCATGATTCTCCATTCTCCATTCTCCATTTTCCATTTCCTGCTTGCAGGACTGGTGTAGGAAATGCAGGATTTTGAACTAAAATTGTTTCTAGAGTGTAAAAAACAACTCCTTTTTACAATTTCATACAATCAGTGGGATATTTCATACAAATATTTCGCTGATTTCTTTTTTGTTTACGGATTTATTTGTATATTTGCAACGTCCAAACCCCGATGCTGATATTTGAATAAATCAGACAGGGTGGGACACATACATATTAAAGGCGTTTTCTGAACGCTTTGGTTTTGACGATGTAAGAACTTCGCAACTTCAAACTGTCTGTCAAAAACAAAGCAACGGGAACGCCCCTTAGAGGTGTAGCACTTTGCACATTAGTATTATAATGTGTTATGAAGCATACATCGGCGTGGGGCTTTCATCGTTGCTCGGTTAGACAGACAGGGCAATGCGAAGGCCTTTACATCGTGGACCGGGCACAGAACTGGCTCCACGTTTTTGTATGTATGTATCTAACCTAAGCAATAACATCTGCCAGAGGGAGCTAGGCAGAACATACTTTAATTAATATGGCAAACTATTCTTTAATGTGGGGAAGTAAATCTCCCGGACATCTAATTTATTTGATTGATCAGTCTGGCTCTATGAGTGGACAAAATGAAGTAAAGGCGGCAGAAGCTGTACATGCGGCAATTATGGATACGTTTCGGGGATGTGTTCAAGGAACGGAAATAAGGAATCGTGTATATATTACAATTATTGGTTATGGAAACGAACAGGGCGTTTCTGTTATTCGTGAAGGTTGGATGACAGATTTTGTCGAAGACTTGAAGAACTGTAAAGCTAACAATACAACAATTATTGCGCCTAAATCATACGGAGGAACACCCATGGCACAAGCTTTTATGTTAGCAAATAAATGTCTTTCTACCTGGATAACTACCCGGCAGAATATTTGTGCTAACGACCCTCGAGCTGGAATACCTGCACCGATTGTGATTAATATTACTGATGGCTATCCTGATGATAGGAATTCAGCAACTATTGAGGCAAAGAAAATAATGAACATGAATACTCCTGATGGGAATGTTTTGCTATTCAATATTCACATGGATGATTCTGAGGAAACTGCAGAAATCAGATTCCCTTCAGAGAAATCACAATTAAATGGAGTCGAAGCAGGTGAATTCCTTTTTGATATATCTAGTGAGATGTCGCCTGAGTTTATTCAGGTTGCTAAACAACAAAAGTTGGAGGGAATATTCCCTGGTGCGAAAGGTTTTGTTGTCAATGCCAAAGGAGATACACTTGTAAGATTTGTTCGATTTGGCTCTGCCGTTTCTCAGAAATAATATGCAGATAGAGTATTCCGCATTCATTCTTCCTCATATCGGAGATAAATATAGCCAGTGTGCTGACAGATTTGGCTATGGCGAAACCAATAAATGTTTCGCCATAGCTGATGGTGTTGGCAATTCTCTTTTTCCTGGTGAATGGGCTACGTTGTTGTGTAAAGATTTTATAGAGCATCCCATGCTTTTTTCTGATAATTCCCAATTAGTCAGAGAAGATGAGCTAATCTCAAAATGGGAGGAAATACGTAGTCATAAAATTTCAAATCTTACAGACGACGAGAAGTTTATTTATGAGATGGGGTTGGAAAAAGCCGATTTTGCCGCATCAACATTTGTGGGTCTATCTTTAGATGAAAAGGGGTGGGCATGCCAAGCAATTGGTGACAGTTATTTGTTCGTTGTAGATAAATCATTTGAAATAATAAGGAAAGTAGCCTCTATGGATGGCCGAGGTTTTGATAACTTTCCTGAATATTTTGGGAGTAAAAAGGAACAAAATAATGGTACTCTTATCAGACGTGAAGGTACTTATGATAACGTTGCATTCTTCGTTCTGATGACCGATGCCTTATCCGATTGGTTTTTAGAAACGACCATTGAAAAGAGAAAGAATTTGCTAAGTATTCGCAGTCATGCTGATTTCGAAACTTTCGTTGACAAAGAACGTCAACAATTGTTATTAAAAGACGATGACACAACAATTATAGTTCTAAAGATAAAAGAGAACGGCGATAAGGCCATCTCATTCTGTTCAAATCAGGGACAAGTGGATGATATAGACTCCTTAATTGCAAAAGAAAATGAAGGTGCATCTTCCAATATAACTGTAGACATATCCAATAATGATTTTATGAATGAGAAACCAGAAATGAATCCTCCACAAACAATAGTAAAACAGGACAGCAAATCAGTCGTTTCTCTAAATAGGATTACTCAGGAAATAGACAAAATATCAAATGGTTATCATGAATACAGCAAACGCCATTTGAAAGAATGCGTAAAAGAATTGTTATCATACATTAAACAATTAACAAATGGCACTTCCAACTAAAGATCAAATTAGTAATGCTCTAGAAAATGGTGGAAATATCCTCGACCCAGAACTATCGGGTTATGATACGATTGATGGTGTTATCGGACCAGAATGCTATAGTGGAGGATTCTGCTTAGTATACCCTGTCACAAATGGTACTAACAAATATGCTTTTCGTGTATGGCATACAGAAATTGACGGAATTAAGGAACGCATGAAAAAGATATCGGCTTATCTTGCTTCTCATCCTTTACCGTATTTTGTTGAGTTTGATTATGTTGATAATGCATTGCGGGTCATAGATGAAGATGGGAATGAGCAAAGGATAGATGCAGTTAGAATGGAATGGGTAAACGGAAAGAATCTGGTATCCTACATAGATTCTGTCGTTTTAGGTTTGGGTAAAACTGATTCGGAAAAGAAACAATGCCTGCTCCATCTCGCATCTCAGTTTAAAGAGATGGTTTCGCATCTGCACAGTGTAAATATTGCGCATGGAGACTTACAGCATGGAAATATTATTATAACTCCAGAAAATGAGATTAGATTAGTAGACTATGATTCATTATATGTTCCAACATTTACAGATGAAGAACAGGTAACTTATGGTATGGCTGCTTACCAACATCCGAGCAGAAAGAATAATACCTTCAAGGCTTCACACTCTGATGACTATTTCTCAGAGCAAATCATCTATTTGTCGTTGCTTTGTTTCGCGGAAGATCTATCTTTGTGGGAACCTTTAGAAGAAAGGGATGAGTATAGCCTATTATTTACAGAGGCTGATTTGAACTCCATAACAAGTAGCCAACTTTACAAACGAGTGTCCCAATTCAAGAATTCTGAAATTCGTCAACTTCTTACTGAACTTAAACAAAATCTCTCTTATTCTGATACAAGTAACATAAAGCCATTAGAGAATGCATTGAGAAATAATTACGAGGAGGCACCTTTAGGAATGCAGATGGATTCTGACTTAATTACAGATCTAATTGGGCCACAGAAGCCTAAAGCTACATATAAGAAACAAGTTATAGATATTCCTGACTTTGATGAGGCTGCTGCTCAAGCAAGATATTCTCAGAACTAACAAATAGGCAATTAATGGCATTACCTACAAAAGACGAAATATCGCAAGCGATTGAGAGAACGGGCTCATTATCAGTTCCCCAATTAAAAGGTTTTCTCCCTATCAATGGAATATTAGGGCCAGAATCTTATGCAGGAGGATTCTGTATCGTTTTCCCATTCATGAAAGGAAATGAGAAAAAAGCAGTTCGTGTATGGCATCAGGAAATTGGAAATATAAAACAGAGATATAATCTCATCTCCCCAGATATCCACAAATATGGTGCCCCTTATTTATGTGATGTGGAATTCATAGAGAGGGCTCTTATTGTTGATCGAACTTTGATAGATGTAATGGTGATGAATTGGGTCGAAGGTCAGCCTTTAAAGAAATATGTTCAAGCCATTATCGAAAGCGAAGAAAGTGAATCTAAAAAAAAGAACCAACTTTCAGACTTAGCCAAGAAACTTTTGGATATGTTTGAATATTTCCACCAGCTAAAGTTTTCCCATGGAGATTTGCAGCATGAGAATATCATAATAACAAGCAATGGAGAAATAAAAGTAATCGACTACGACTGTTTTTATACACCAGCATTAGGCAATAATTATCTTCAAACAACAAGTGGATATAAGGGTTATCAGCATCCAAGTAGGTTTACAAGTCAAATCTTGTCTAACGAAAAGGCAGATTATTTCTCCGAACTGATAATCTATCTTTCTATAATTGCATTATCTGAGGATTTCGAATTGTGGGAGATTACAAAAGATTCTGATTTCTCATTTCTGTTTTCTGAACAAGACTTTTCCGAATTAGAAGCCTCTGACATATATAATAAGGTAAATAAACTAAGTCAAGAATGTAGAGATCTTCTTGCCGTCTTAAAGAAATATTTGGAGTTTAAATCTGTTGATGATTTGTTTCCTTTTACTGATGCACTTTTGAAAAACAAAATCCTTTTTACAGCATCTTCAGATAAAGTAATTCGTCACGAGCAAAGCGTCACGATTAAATGGGAAGTGCCGTTTAAAGCATCAGTTTCCTTATCAGATACAACGTCAAACGCCGCAAATATATGTAGTTCAAAAGGAAACTTTAGTGCGCAATTGGATGATGACACAGACTATGTATTGATAGTTGACACTAACGATGGGCAACACATTGAAAAAAGATTAACTATAAGAGTTTTTGACGAGTGTAAGATAGACTTTTCTGCTGATAAGTATAATGTATTCCCTACGATACCAGTCGTATTATCATGGAAAGTTACGAATGCGAAGAAGGTTTGGCTTGACAATGAGGAAGTAAATGCTTCAGGTACAAAAGTAGTAGAGCCAAAGAAAGCAATGACTTATACACTTTCCGCAGAAGATGAATTTGGTAAAAAGGAAAAGAAGATTGATATTCAGATGCTGCCGATACCACAGATTGAATCAATTATGGCACCCATGCCAAATTTCGTCAGCAACATGGCTGTTACCATTCAGCAGCCGAAATATAATGTGGATGTAAAATTCCCCCAGATTGATATAGATTGGATAAAGGTGGAAGTTCCCAAAGTTCCATCACTTATGGAGTCTGGGTTATACCAGAAATTACAATCTTCACCTCCTATGCTTAAAGTCAATCTTATAAGTACGATAAAAAGGATAAAAAGGATGTTTAATCATAAAATAAAGAAATAACGATGGAAGATAATAATATTCAAACGGAATCTTTACATAAAGATGAAAGGTTCAATAAATGGTTAGATGAAATTTTTGATCATGATAAAATAATGGGATTCAAGTGGAGAAACTTACTAAATGAATTCTTGTGGTTATGTGCTGGCGCAAATCGGAAAGTATTACGCCAATGCCCAACTGAACATGCCAAGTATGCAGGTATTGGCGGAACCATACTATTTACAGCAATCTTGGCTACTTTTTCTGGAGGATATGCTATATATAAAGTCTTCGCGGATGAGGTTCTAAATGAGGATACCCAAATGTATATTACAGATATTCATGCTGTTTACATAGCTATTGCTTTTGGTATTATTTGGGGGTTAATGATTTTCAATCTTGATCGTTTCATGGTTAATACGATGTTTTCTGACGGAACACATAAAATAACAGATGAAGAGTGGAAGGGGGCTCGTCCTAGACTAATACTTGCCATATTTATTGGTATAGTGATTTCCACTCCAGTTGAACTGAGGCTATTTAAAGATAAAATACAAATCCAATTAAGACAGGATCAAATTGCAGAAAAGCAAAAAATGGATAGAGGTCATTCTATCTTGGATAGTGAAATCTTAAAAATTGAAACAGATAAGTCGAAGAATAATGAGAGATTAGATAAGAAAAGAGAGGAGTTGGCAAATGCTGAAGAATCCTTATATAATGAGACAGTTGGTATTAAAGGGACTCAAAAATTTGGATATGGTCCTGCTGCTAAAATGCTCCAAAGGAATGTAAATAGACTTAAACTAGAAGTAGAGAAGTTGGAAAAAGAAGTTAGTGAAGCAAATTCTTCTATAGATAAAAGACTAGAAAGCAAGTATAAAGAACGTAATATTTCGACAATAAAGGATAATGAAGCCGAAAAATCAATGAAAGGTTTTGCTGCAGAACTAAAAGCTCTTAATACTATAACAATCCCCTGGAAAGATCCTGCTCTGTTTATTGCTCGGTTATTAATAATGTGTTTATTTATTGCTATCGAGGTGATACCAACAATATTCAAACTTATGATGATTGATGGAGCCTATGATGCAGTATTAGCTTTGGAGAAACATAGGGCAAAAGTGATAGCCAAAAAGCAAGAATCCGATATAAATGATATAATAAATACGGATATAAAAATCTCTACAGAGAAGAATCTTCAACGACGTGAAGCCGAAATCTTAGCAAACAAGGAACTCATGGAGAAGATTGCCAAGACTCAGACGGAGTTGTTGAATACTGCGATTGAGAAATGGCGTGAAGAAGAACTAGCCAAGATCAATGTGAATCCTTCAGCATACATAAAGGTTAACAACTAAACAATGCTATAGATATGGATAATATGATATTTAGAGTAGATAAAAGGTCTTATGAAATAGGGGAAATAATCTTACCTCAAACTATTTTTGAAGAACAGTTAAAGGATGAGAAGCTAAAGATGGAGGAGATGTTGAACAAGAAAAGAATTCCTGGAATCCCAGAAAGGAGCAAATGTTTATTCCTCTTTCAAGATTTGCAAGGGGCATTACGCTTTTATTCCAAATATGGAGGAAATGTTTATGGTGTTAAAGCATTGTCTCCAATTTATTACCGTGGTGACATGAATAAACTGGACAATATATTGGATTTGTTCAAATTCATTGATGGAGATGATAAAGATGGAATAATTGATGCCGCTGTTAATACATATTGGAAAGAAGGTTCTCATAGTTTCTGCCCATGCTATGAAATTCTGGTAGGAAGTGCAAAAGTGGTTGAGAAGTTTTGTGATAATAGTAGATTCTTGCAGTTTAAAGAAGAATTAAATTCATGTGGTTCAATAGAAAGAACCTTGTTGTATAAAGAACTAATCGGTATAGCATGGCAAAGACAGGAATCCCTGGCCTCAGCTTCTCATGGAAGCGGGCAATTGGGATAACACAGCTAAAACAACGGATGGCGCGAAAAACGGGCATCCCAACCTCTAAGGCCGGGGTGCAACGGAAAATCGGGAGCATCATCTTAAAGAAGGTGCTGGGAAAGAAGTGAAATGCATTTCATACACTAAAACGGGTATTTTGTACAAACGAAGAATATAAATGCTTATGAGTTCAAAATAATAGTGTATATTTGCAGCATAGAATTATTCACTTTATATGATTTGAATTATGGGATTTATTATTTCTTGCATTATTTATGTTGTGATTTGTGAGGTAATTTGCAAAATGCTGGAA
Organism: Prevotella sp.; assembly: GCA_017557185.1. Lineage (GTDB taxonomy): Bacteria > Bacteroidota > Bacteroidia > Bacteroidales > Bacteroidaceae > Prevotella. Next base: position 5,312 of record JAFZAP010000051.1, on the reverse strand, counting down.
CTTGATGACTTTGATAAGAAGGCATGGGTATATGCTATCGTAGGTGTTGTTGGAGGGTTTATCGTTAAATCATTAATGGCGTAACTATTTCCTGTGAGCAGCAAGATACTGATCATTTCAAGCGCGAACGAACTGGTGAGGGTGAAGCCTGAACGAGTTGTTTATGTGGAGTCGGACGGCAATTATTCGACGATGGTGCTGCACGACAAGACAAAACACTTGTTCACGATGAACCTTGCACATTGTCAGCAGTTGATGGAGAACCAGTTAGGCAAAGAGGCCGAAACATTCATCCGTATAGGCAAACAGCTAATCATCAATCGCGAGTACATATTTAAGATAAACATGAACCGTCAGACATTGATAATGTCGGACATGGCTCTGAATCAGGCTTTCACACTCTCTGCATCGAAAGAGGCTCTGAAGCAGTTGAAGTTGTATCTGGAATCTAAAGTGGGAAAGGAGGCAAAACTATGAGAGATGACGAATTACAAGTATTGGGATCCCCCCAAAAGGACAGAAAGCATACCAAATGGGTATATGTAATTACTGCATTAGTAGCAATTGCAATAGGAGCAGGGGGCTTTTTGGCCTTTTCTTCTCAACAACCCGAAAAGATAAAGACGGGTAAGAAGATGGGAGATCCAACGATAGTGCCAGAACTTCAAAATGCGGTTGATTCCCTTCTGAATGTGAAGCTGACTGAGATAGGTGGTCATCAAGGTCAAGTGATAGTCATGGAGGTGCAGACGGGTGAGGTGTTGGCTATGGTAGGATTGGAGCGCAACTTCGAAGGAAAATACCAATCGTGTAAGAACTTTGGCTTTCAGCAGGAATTGGGAACGTTAATGCATTCGGTATCACTGTTGGCAGTTCTAGAAACAGGAAAGGTCAAACTGAGTGATAGCATATTTACCGGGGGGGGCGTGTGGCCTGTAGACAAATTGGAAATGAAGGATCACAATTGGAAACGTGGTGGCTATGGAGAGATTACGCTTGATGAAGCTTTATGCTTTAACTCGAATGTCGCTATAAGTAAGACTGTAGCAGAAACGTTTTCTAATAATCACCAACAGTTCTTCGACCTTCTGGATAGGATGAGTTTTGGCCAACCAGAAAGCATGGAAGGGATAGATGGATTGAAAGCATCCAGCTATAGTTCTCCAAAGGACTCAGACTGGGCTAACTGGAAAATCTGGTGGAGTTCCATTGGTTATGAACGGAAAATTGCCCCCATTCAGATGCTGACGTTTTACAATGCTATTGCCAATGATGGAAAGATGGTGAAGCCCACGCTGAAGACTGGCGAGGTAGAAATCATCAATCCTCAGATAGCCAGCAAGGCGAATATAAAATTGATGCAAGAAACCTTAGAGCATGTAGTTAGCAGAGGTTTAGGCAAAAAGGCAGGAACAAAAATTTTTCAGGTTGCTGGAAAAACAGGTGACTCACAGGTCGGGGAATATGATTTAGGCGAAGAAATGTATGCAAATGAATATCAAGTTGGCTTCTGTGGTTACTTTCCTGCCAATGCCCCCCGATACAGCATGATTGTAAGTATGAATAAATGGGGCATTCCCGCCAGCGGTGGTGGTATGGCATGAGCGGTATTCCATAATGTTGTGGAATGGATGGTTGCCAACCACTATACTGAGTAAACTTATTATGAAGAAGAACAAGCGTAAAGAGGAATGGGAAAAAGCTCTTAATCTGATGACAGAAGAGGAGCTGCAATTCATCTTAGAGCATCCGGTTGGCTACTATCGCAGCTTCTTGGATATGGCATGGGATGTGATGCAAGTTTGCCGATAGTGGTTCCTTCTTATGGATAGCGGTTTCCATACCCTTGTTGGTTTATGCGACTGTTTATGTTTATGCATTTTACAAGATGCTGAGGCATTACCATCTTCCTGTTGATGATGCCTTTGACCTTTGTGTGCTTGATTTACAGCATCTGGCAAGAAGATGGAAGACAACTTATCAGATGGTCAATCTCATTATTTTTGTGCTGTTCTTTCTAATTATTTTAGGGTTGAACTGCCTATTGACGTACTATATCATTCATTTCTAATACGATGAATAAATAGTTTTTTCTTTCAATATCGCATTAATATGGCGAAAGTGGTGGATGATAAAGAAAAAATGAGTATATTTGCACACAGATATCAAAAACAAGCCAAAGACAATGACTGAAGGTAATTTGATGAAGCAATACGATGGTCCGGTGAAGCGGTATGTGCAGACGATGGACCTGAAGGATGAGCCGGCACTCATCCGTGAGTATAGGAAACGACACAGCCGCGAAGAGGCTTGGCCTGAGATTCAGGCGGGCATTCGCGAGGTGGGTATCCTGGAGATGGATATTTACATTCTCGGCACTCGGCTGGTGATGATCGTGGAAACACCGCTCGACTTCGATTGGGACTCGGCGATGGTACGTCTGGCCACGCTGCCTCGCCAGCAGGAGTGGGAGGAGTATATGGCGTGCTTCCAGAACTGCGACCCCACCGCCACCAGCGATGAGAAGTGGCAGATGATGGAGCGGATGTTCCATCTGTACGAATAAGGGCGACATCCTTGATTTTCTCATCAATGGCAATGTCGCCCCTCTGGGTCGTTTCGACTATGAGTTCATAGGAAGCTATTCCTCTCTTTGATCACCCGTTAGAAGGGGACAATACCAAACTCGGCTGCCGATGCATAGCCACGGCGGTCGTAGGTAGAGAGTACGATAACGCGGAAGTAGCGGCCGCGAGGCTTGCCGGGCACATCGACTTGCTGCCGGCCAGAGGAGTTCTCCAGTTGTCCTTTCAGTGCAGGCTCGCCCCAGCTGTCTGGTGAGTCGCTGACATAGAATTCGTAACGTGCAATGCGACCATTACTCATATCCTCGCGTCCCTGATAGACGAAGCTGGCCACCTGATGGCTCTCGCCCATGTCGATGATGATTTCGTGCGGGCATTGTGGTGTCTGCGGACTGTACTGCGTGTGCCAGATGGTAGCAGGATTCTCGTCGATAACATTCTTGGCCGCCTCATTTCCGCCTTGTTCGCTGCTCACGCTTACCACGCGCCAGGCGTCCTTGCTCACATAAGCCCCCACCTGTTCAACATTTGTAGAACTGGAAAGCAACCCCTTCGCCGTAGCACGAGCCGATACCTTTCCTCCTTTGAGCAACTCAAAGGGTGTGGTATATTCCTTTTCCTTACTGCCGTCGATGCTGTAATAGATCGTAGCATCAGGTGTAGGACAGGAGAGGCTGACCGTGCCTTTGCTTGTTTTTATGGTTACCGGCGAGCAGAAAGGTGAAGTGAAACGAGCACGTTCCGCAAGCTGTTGGTCAGTCTGATGCTTGGCGATGGGCATAAGCAGGAAGGTGAAATGGGTTTTATCGCTGACAATGCGATAGCGGTCGATGACATCAGGGCCACAACTGGCATTGCCCAATGCTCGATTATAAGCATCGATGTTCAAGATGGTCTCCTCGCAGAATACCATTTCATAAGGATGCTTGGTGCGGTTGCGGGCATCCTGATAGTTGTCCTCAGGTCGCCAATGGGCGGCGCTGGCAGCCATCAGTTCGGGTGCTGTTACCAGCAGTCCCAGCCCCTGATCATTGGTGATGGCCATCCATCTGACATCCTCCTTGTTGCCTTGCTCTTGCGGCAGGACGTAGTTGGTCCATTCATCGCTGACGCGGCTGTGGTGAAGTCCTACGAAAGCGGCTTCCTTGCGGTCACGGTAGCTGTCCTGTGGACCACGTCCTAACCAGCGCATGGTCTCGAATCCACGAGGCATCTCTGCTCGCAATCCCAGTCGGGGCAGTTCTCCGCCTATGAGATTAGGAGTGACATCCGTGTTCACCACGACGGTTCCATCAGAGAATACCTTGAAGAGTTGTTTCACGTCAAATTGATAGTTGCCCTCTGAGGCATATGTGACGACCGTCTCAACATCTACGCTCTGTCCGTTTTTCTCCTTGGTTACCTTCATTTTTCCTTGTCCAGGCGTGAGTTTGCGGATGCCCATCTGGTCGTAGGTGCGGGTTTTACCGCGTTCGTTGTCGGTGGGTAGTCGGAAAGTCTGTAGCGACAGGGGTGCAGCGAGCAATTCCTTGCCATTTAGGGTGTAAGCTGCCAACTGTCCATGAGCGAAACGCAGGTTGAAGCTTTGACCATTGATGGTGATTGTTGAGTCGTTAGAAGTAACCTTCAGAGGTTCATTCTGTGCTGTGGTAGCATAAGGCTGACGTCCAGAGGCATTGTGCAACTGTATCTCCTCGGCAGCTACTTCAAAGCCCGTGTCGGCCCATTCGGTATTGGCGGTCTGGCGAGCACTGAAGCGTATGAAGTATTCGGCTTCAGGATGTGGCGGTGCTGTGATAAGTGCCTTGGCATCGGCTATTGTCACCTGGCTTGTCTCACCGACTGCCAGTTGCAGAGGAGGAAGCTTTCCGCTACCAATCTCGATGCCGTCTTCCAAAAGCACATAGCTCACAGAAAGGTCGTTCAGCACGCGCTGTTGCAGCTTGCTTTTGAGTGTAAATGTGCCGCTAGGACCATCGCTGAGTGTAAACTCCAGCGGCTGGTACACCTTCTTCATGGCATAGCTCTTGGCTGTGGGCGTACAGTCGGCAAGCACCACGCCATTGCAACAGAAGTTGTTATCGTTAGGAAGATCGCCAAAGTCACCGCCATAAGCCCAGTATTCTCCTTTCGACGGGTTGAGCGTAGAGCGTACGTCGGTCTTTCCTTGGCGGCCTAATGCCTCGAATGTGAGCGGTTGATTGGTGGCACTCATCTTCAGTCCCTGGTCCTTCCAATCCCATACAAACTCACCAGCCATAGCAGGGTATTGCTCATAGATATCGAAAAACTCCCGTTGGTTACCCATCGAATTTCCCATAGCGTGGGTATTCTCGCATTGCACGTGAGGACGAATGCCTGTCTTGCCCTGCTCGAAGTCACGCAGGCGGTCGCGGCCGATGCTCTCCATCAGTCCGAGATTACCATACATCGTACTCGTCACCGAGCTCCACTGGCTATTGCCTTCATAATGGGTGAGGCGTGTGGCATCAAGTCGGCCGATGCTGTCCATCACGGTCTCGAAGTTATTTCCGTTGCCACTCTCGTTGCCAGCACTCCAGATCACGATGGCAGGGTGGTTGCGCAACGTGAGCACCTGTCGAATAGAGCGCTCCACCATAGGCTGACGGAAGAGGTCGAGGTGGGACAGACGAGTGTTGCCGTGACATTCCACATTGGCTTCGGCAAGCACATAGAATCCCAGACGGTCGCAGAGGTCGTAGAAGT